>JAQCIK010000027.1:0-25089 GCA_027592035.1 Actinomycetota bacterium
CACCTCGTCGTATTGCAACAAGTCCGGATCAACAAACACACGCAGTTGTGTGCTGTGACCAAAGGGAGGCACGCCACCGATCGGAAAACCAGTGGCTTCACGAACCACATCGGCGTCGACCCGCGCGCACTTCGATCCTCCGGCAGCGGCAGCCAACTTCTTCTCGTCGAGCTGATTAGCGCCACTCACGTAAGCGAGAACCACCTCGCCATCCACAGCGAAGATCAGACTCTTGACGATCTGGCCGATGTCGACACCGATCGCCGCGGCTGCATCGGCCGCCGTCTTGGTCCCGTCAGGAAAACGCCGTGGCTCGATCGTGAGGCCGAGGGCTCGCGCCGCCTCGACGACCCGCGTCACGTTGGGATGCACATCAGCACTCATGATGTGGTCACGGTAGTAGGGCCGGCCGCTCGCAACACAACGACTCCCACCGCTGTGCACGCCGCCGCGATCAGATAGCTCGTGCGGTAACCCCCGGCATTGTCACGTAACCATCCGAGGAGGAACGGACCACCAGCCGTGCCGAGGGTCGTATAGAACTGTGTGCGCGAAAACAATCGGGGATAGTCACGCACCCCGAAACGCTCGGCCACCAACAGCGGTTGCATCATCAAGATGTTGCCGATGGTGAGGCCGAGGGTCACGATCCCGGCGAGCAGAACCACTTTCCCATCCGCAAGAGCGAGCCATACCAGCGAGCAACACTGTCCGACGAACAGCACGATCGCCATCCGGCGCGTTCCCACCCGATCGACGATGCGCCCCACCACCAATCGAGCGAGAACCGAGGTGGCCGCCAGAAGTGTGGTGGCCAAGGTGGCTGCGCCTTTGTCGGTGCGCTCTTCCACCAACTTCACCAATTGCTGGATCGCACCGACCTGCGAACCAAGCGTCAGCACGTACGCCAATGTCACGAACGCGAAGAACCGACTCTTCACCGCCGATGAGTACTGCTCGCCATCGACCACGAGTGGCGCGGTAGCCGGTGCGATTCGCTCACCATCGGGTTGCCAGCCTTCTTTGGCCGGATCGGGCTTCAATAGCCACACCGTCACGGGAACGATTCCGAGCACCCAGATGAGGGCGAGCCACGGCGCGGCCGCTTCCACTCCCTGACGATCGAGAAGAATCTTGGTCCACGGCGTGATGGCGATCCCGCCCACCGACAGGCCCGTCGACGCGATCGACAGTGCGTATGCCCGTCGTGTCTGGAACCAACGCGTCACGATGGTGGAAGCCGGAATCAGACCAGCGGCCGAGAAACCAACGGCGAACAACACGTACACCAGATAGAGCTGCCACTTCTCGTCGACCGCTCCGAAGAGCCAGAGCGCCGTGGCGCCGATCACCCCGCCACCAGCGATGACCCAGCGCGCGTCGAAACGCGCGATCAGGCGAGCCACCAACAACCCACTCGCTCCACTTGCGAGGAAGAAGATCGTGGTGGCGAGCGACACTGACGACACCTCCCAACCCTTCTCGCGGCTGAAGGTGTTGAGATAGACGGCAAGGCCGTAGAAGCCGAGACCAGCCGTGGTGGTGAGAGCGATGAAACAGGCGGCGACCACCCGCCATCCGGGGAACTTGGTCATACGAACTCGTCGGCGATCCGGTCGATTGCCTCGGCCAGTCGATGGTCCCTCTCGGTGACTGCCCCGGCGTCGTGGCTCCGCAACTCGATCACGACTCGATTCCAACTATTCGACCAGTCGGGATGATGGTCCTGTTCCTCGGCGACGGCCGCCACCTGGGTCATGAAATCGAAAGCGGCGGCGAAGTCGGTGAACCGGAGTTCTCGACGCAGACAACCGTCCCGTTCTTCCCAGTGTGACGAAGGCACCCGGCCATCTTGTCAGCCGCCTGGAACGATTCCCTCATGATCGGTATCGTGCTTGGCGAAGGGGAGTATCCCCGCTGGCAACAGCGAACCGGAGTCGTCAGTACGGCCCATAGGCCCGGCCCGGTAGAGAGGGAGAGACCTTCGAAACGCCATTCGCTTTCGAAGGACAACTTGTGACCATCTCTGTCGAGAACCGCTCCATCGCCCTCCCGCACACGGCGTCGGTCGACGACGTCGTGGCCTCGCTCTCGACTGACGTGATGACCGGCCTGTCCTCGGGCGAGGTAGCCGAGCGCCTGACCACCTACGGACCCAACCGCCTGGCCGAATCAAAGCGACGTCCGGCCTTCCTACGGTTCCTCGACCAATTCCGGGATCTGCTCATCATGATCTTGTTGGTTGCCGCTGTCGTCAGCTTTGCGGTGTCGGGCGAGTTGAAGACGCCGGTGGTCGTTCTCCTCGTGGTGTTCCTCAACGCACTCATCGGTTTCGTACAAGAGAACCGCGCCGAAGCATCCCTCGAGGCATTGAAGAAGATGCTGACGGCATCGAGCCGAGTTCGCCGCGATGGTGACGTGATGGAAGTTGCGACCGACGATCTCGTTCCCGGCGACATCGTGCTCGTGGAGGCTGGTGACCGCATCCCGGCCGACGGACGGTTGGTGCTGGCCGCCAACCTCGAAATCGAAGAGGCCGCCCTCACCGGTGAGAGTCACCCGTCGGAGAAGTCGACTCTTCTCGTCGACCGGGCCGATGCGCCACTCGGCGACCGCTCGTGCATCGCCTATATGAACACCACCGTCACCCGCGGTCGTGGCGAATTCGTGGTGACGTCCACCGGCATGAACACCGAGATCGGGCGTATTGCCGGACTGCTCCGTGAAACCGAGACCGAGAAGACTCCTCTGCAGAAGCAGCTCGAAGGCCTGGCCCACAGCCTCGCCAAGTTGTCGGGACTGATCGTGGCCGCCGTGTTCGCGATCGGCCTCCTACGCGGTAACTCGGTGTCAGAACTCCTCAACCTGGCTGTCGCTCTTGCGGTTGCCACCATTCCCGAGGGCTTGCCGGCCGTCACTGCAGTGACACTGGCGGTTGGCGTGTCGAAGATGGCCAAGAAGAACGCCATCGTGAAGCGTCTGGCGAGCGTCGAAACACTCGGCTGCACGAGCATCATCTGCTCCGACAAGACCGGAACTCTCACCTTGAACGAGATGACAGCCCGTCGACTCGTGGTGCAGAACCGCGATCACGCCGTGACCGGCGAGGGCTACTCCCCCGAAGGCTCGATCGAGAAGATCCCCGGTGACGTGCCCTTCACCATGGACAACGCCCTCATGGGAATGGCGCTCTGCAACGACGCCGTCATCCGCCACGAGAACGGCGACTGGCAATTGGTTGGCGATCCGACCGAAGGCGCCCTCGCGGTGCTGGCCACCAAGGGTGGTCTCGACGTGGCTGACCTTCGAGTTCGCTACCCGCGCGTAGCCGAGGTGCCGTTCGATTCGTCCACCAAGGTGATGGCCACGTTCCACGAAGTCATCGGCAGTTCCGGCGAACGGGTCGTGCGTATGTTCGTGAAAGGAGCACCCGACGTGGTCCTCGAGCGTGCCACTCATGCCATTGGCTCCGATGGCGAGTCGGTGCCCAGTTCGCAGTTGCGAACCGAACTTCTCGCCCACAACGACCGGATGGCCAACGAAGGTCTCCGCGTTCTCGCCGTCGCCCAACGTGACATCGTCCTCGATGCCTGGAACGAGTTCACCGATACCGGCGCCGACCCGTCGATCCTGATGTCAGATCTCGTGCTGATGGCACTCATCGGAATCGTCGATCCACCCCGCCCTGAAGCACAGGTGGCCATCGCCGAAGCGCGCACGGCTGGCATCACCGTGAAGATGATCACCGGCGATCACGCCGTCACAGCGCGGGCCATCGGACGTGAACTCGGGCTCGGCGACGGGCAGGGTGACGTGGTGGCGGTGACCGGCAACGACCTCGACCAGATGACCGACGATGAGCTTGCCTCCCGGATCGACGAGATCTCGGTGTTCGCCCGCGTGGCGCCCGAACACAAGATCCGTCTCGTCGCCGCCCTGCAACGCAAGGGGCGAATCGTCGCCATGACCGGAGACGGTGTGAACGATGCACCGGCGCTGAAAAAGGCGGACATGGGTGTGGCGATGGGAATCACCGGCACCGAGGTGACCAAAGAGGCCGCGACGATGGTGCTCACCGATGACAACTTCGCCACGATCGTCGGGGCTGTGAAGCGGGGACGAACGATCTACGACAACATCGTCAAGTTCGTGCGCTTTCAGCTGAGCACCACACTCGGCTTCGCCATGCTCTTCCTCGCCGCGTCGATCTTCGACATCGCCCATGGCAAGCCGTTCGCGGCGATCGCAATCCTGTGGGTCAACATCATCATGGATGGCCCACCAGCCATGGCCCTCGGACTCGACAAAGGCGACTCCGACATCATGCGACGGGCACCGCGTCCGGTAAGCGAGAAGATCCTGACTCCGCAGCGATGGGGAGCGATCGTCTACTCGTCGGTGATCATGGCGCTCGGCACTTTGGGCGTTCTGATCTGGGCGCCCGGTCCGGAGGCCGAGGCCGGTGTAGCGACCGTGGCTGGCACCATGGCGTTCAACACGTTCGTGCTGTTCCAGTTCTTCAACATCTTGAACGCCCGGTCCGACCGCAATTCGGTGTTCCGCCGCCACACGCTCACCAACCCACAGCTGTGGATCGCACTCGTCGCTGTGATCGTTCTGCAAGTCGGCGTCACCCATGTGGGTTTCATGCAGCGTCTCTTCGACACCACGTCGATATCGATCACACAGTGGCTCGTCTCCATCGCCGTCGCATCATCGGTACTGTGGTTCGAAGAGTTGCGCAAGGCGTTCGTTCGTCGCACATCACGCAACAGTTAGGAGAATCACCCATGTTCAAGAATTCGATGAAGACAGCGGTGTTGCTGGCCGGACTCGGCGGATTGATCGTCGGAATCGCCTCACTGCTCGGAGGCGGATCGTCGAGCGCCGTCATGTTCGGACTCGTGATCGCCCTCGTGATGGTGGGCGGCAGCTACTGGTTCAGCGACAAGCTGGCTCTGAAGTCCGCCAAGGCGCAGATCGTGACCGAGGCCGACGCGCCTGAGTTCTACCGAATGGTGGCCTCACTCGCCCAGCGGGCCAACATGCCCATGCCGCGCGTGGCGATCTCGCCGTCCGAGCAGCCGAATGCCTTCGCCACCGGTCGCGGCCCCCGCAACGCCGTGGTGTGCGCGACGCAGGGCTTGTTGCGAGCCATGCCCGCTGACGAGATCGAAGGGGTGATGGCCCACGAACTCATGCACGTACGCAACCGCGACATCCTCATTGGTTCGGTGGCCGCTGCCATCGCCACCGCCATCTCGGCCATCGCCCAGATGGCGTACTTCGCCGCTCTGTTCGGCGGCGGTGGGCGTGACGACGATCGACCGAATCCGATCGCCATCCTCATGATCTCGATGCTCGCGCCCATTTCGGCGTCGCTCATCCAGATGGCCATCAGCCGTAGTCGTGAATTCGAAGCCGATCGCAGTGCCGCCCAACTGCTCGGCTCGGGCGAGTCACTCGCCCGGGCGTTGGAGCGGATCGAGATCTTGGCGACGCGAACACCCATGCAGGTGTCGCCGGCCCAGGCGCAGGCCTACATCCACAATCCGTTGGCCGAGTTCAAGAACCAGCGTCGTGGTTCGGGCGTCAACCTGTCGCGGTTGTTCTCGACGCACCCCGACACCGCCGAGCGCATCCGTCGCCTCCGCACCCTCTGAATCTTGGTGTTCTGGGTGAAAAATTCGCCCAATATGCGCGGTTTTTTCACCCAGAACCACGAAGTCGGTCTAGAGGCCGGCGAGGTAGTCGCCCGACACCGCGTCACTCTCGTCGTCTGAATCGGCGGGAGTGAAGGCGGCGTAGCCGTCGCGTTCGAGCACATCGGCCAACTCGGGGCCGCCCGTCTTGACGATGCGCCCCTTCACGAGAATGTGCACCTTGCTCGGAGTGAGCTCGTCGAGCAAACGGCTGTAGTGCGTGATCGCCAGCGCGCCCAGGCCGTCTTCACGCGTTGCGTCCATCACTCGGCGGGCGCAGTCGCGTAAGGCGTCGATGTCGAGACCCGAGTCGAGCTCGTCAAGGATCGCGATCTTCGGCTTCAGAATCGCCATCTGCATCGTTTCGTTGCGCTTCTTTTCTCCACCCGACAGGTCGACGTTGAGCGGTCGATCCAGGAACTTCTCGTCGAAGTGGATGCGGTCGGCTTCGCGCTTCAACGACGCGGCCAGACCGGCGACATCGCCCTCACGACCACGGCCCTTCAGAGCTTCGGCCAATGCGGCGCCGAGACTCACGCCCGGCACTTCGGTGGGGTACTGCATGATGAGGTGCAATCCGGCTGCCGCCCGCTCCCACGTGGGCAATGCCAGCATGTCGACACCGTCGAGCAACACCTGCCCGCCGGTGACGATGTAGCCGGGCTTACCCATCACCACAGCCGACAACGTGCTCTTGCCGGCGCCGTTCGGACCCATCACTGCGTGCACTTCTCCCGACGAGATGGTGAGGTTGACCCCGTTCAGGATCTGCTTACCGGCCACTGTTGCGGTGAGGTCACGGATCTCGAGAGTGCTCACGACCCAACCTCCACGTCGACGTTTCCATCGATCACACGTGCCACGTACACCGGGACCGGCTGGGTGGCCGGCAAGGTTTCGGGAACCCCCGTGAGGAGGCTGAAAGAACTGGAATGCCGCGGGCACTCGAGTTGCTTGGTGTCGCACCACACTTCGCCGTCCGACAGCGACACATTGGCATGACTGCAGATGTCGCCGATGGCGAACACCTCGTCGTCGATGCGCACGACGGCCACCGGTGTGCCGTTCATGTCGAACTGCTTCGCAGTTCCGGATTCGATGTCGTCGAACTTGCACACCACGGTCACGATGCACCTCCGATCGAAAGCTTCTGTGCCACGTCGGCCCGTAGCAACTGAGCAAGATCACCGACGGGCAATTGAGCGATCACTTCGTCGAAGAACCCGAGTACGACCAGCCGCTGGGCCACATCGGGGCGCACACCACGGCTCTCGAGGTAGAAGAGTTGATCTTCGTCGATCGGTCCGACCGTGGACGCATGGCTGCACTTCACATCGTTGGTCTCGATGTCGAGGTTGGGCACACTCTCGGCCCACGCACCCTGCGAGAGGGTGAGGTTGCGATTGGTCTGGTAGGCCTGCGAACCCTTGGCGTTGTGCTCGATCTTGATGAGTCCGGTGTAGACGCTCTTGGCTTCGTCCTGTACGGCACCTTTGAAGAGAAGATCGCTCGTGGTGCGTGGTGCGGCATGGCGCTGCAAGGTGCGGAAGTCGTGCATCTGGGTTCCACCGGCGAAGTACAAAGCGACCTGACGCGTGTTGCCGCCTTGTTCGAGAAGGTCGGCGCGGGTGGATACCCGGGCGTAGTCGCCACCGAGAGCAACGGTGGCGAGCAAGGTGTCGGAGTCGCGATGACCCGACGACATCTGCTCGCCGATCTGCCACGTGGCGTCGCCCAGTTGGTTGATACCCAAGTAGCGAACTCGTGCGCTTTGGGCGGTGCGAACGTCGAGTGCCGGTACCACGAGCATCGTCTCACCGTCAGGTGACACGAATCGTTCGACAACGGTGACTTCGCTGTTCTCGGCGGCATCGATCACGAGGCGGGGGAAGAACGCGTTGCCGGTGCCCGACAACTCGTGCGTGACGACGATCGGTTCGGTGACCACGGCGTTGCGCGGTACCTGCACCACGACCACGTCCATGTGCGCGTAGTTGAGGGCGGCGAAGATCTCGAGATCGTCACTGGGTACGGCGAACAGATCAGCGAGTGACGGATCGACCGAGGCCGCATCGGCCGGCACGTGCGTGACGACAGCGGGCGTTCCACCGCCCGTGATCGACGTGGGTGTGGGCACCGGAGCAAAGTCGGACAGCGACAGTTCGTCGATGCGGCTGTAACGCCAATGCTCGGCATCGGTGGTGGGGAACGGTGCCGCAGCCGCCCGTTCGAGGGCTGGGGTTCGCACCTGCGACCAGGTGTTTCCCGAGCTGCGCACCATGTCGGGGGTCAACACGGGCACAGGTGAAATATTACTACCGAGATAGTGGAAATTCCCCGGCCCGAGCCGTCACTTTTTCGGCTTGCGACGAAAGGCCCGCTTCCAACGCGGCGTGGAACTCCACTCGCGCTCGGCTTCCACGTCGGCCATCATCTGTGCGCCAACGGCATTGATGATGTCTTCGGCCTGATCGAGGATTGCGGCCGCCGAACCGTCGTCGAGACCGGGCGGCTCGTCGGGTGTGCGCGGCGTGACAAGTGAGCCGTAACTCCAACCAACATCGGGACGGCGGTCGTATCCCGAGCAGTCATCCGGGCAACGCCAGGGCGCGTCGGGCGCGAGATCGAGATTGCACTTCCGCACGGTGTCGCCGTTCGGGTACGTGCGACTCTCGAAGTTCTTGCACTCTTGACGCATCGGCATGACTCACGCGACCTTAGCGTGGTGATCTGGTGAGGAAAATTCACCGAATGGGTGAAGATCACGCACCAGAAACTCGGGTCAGCCGACCGAGCCTTCCATCTGCAGTTCGATGAGGCGGCTCCACTCGACGGCGTACTCCATCGGAAGCGTACGGGTGACAGGCTCGATGAAACCGTTCACGACCATGCTCATCGCCTGCTCTTGCGAAAGGCCTCGGCTCTGCAAGTAGAAAAGTTGCTCGTCGGCGATCTTCGACACCGTTGCCTCGTGGCCGATCTCGGCGTCCTTCTCCCCCACCTCCATGTACGGAAGGGTTCGGCTCTCACTCGTCTCGTCGAGGATGAGCGCGTCGCACTGAACGTGGCTCTTGCAACCGTGCGCACCCTCGTCGACTCGCACGAGTCCGCGATAGGTGGTGATTCCGCCGTCTTTACTGATCGACTTCGACACGATCTTCGACGTGGTCTCGGGTGCCGCGTGCACCATCTTGGCGCCGGCGTCCTGATGCTGACCGGCACCGGCATAAGCGACCGATAGCACTTCACCTGTGGCCTTCGGGCCCACCAAGTACACGCTCGGGTACTTCATGGTGAGCTTCGAGCCGATGTTGCCGTCGATCCACTCCATATGGCCTTCGGCTTCGACGCGGGCCCGCTTGGTCACGAGGTTGTACACGTTGGGCGACCAGTTCTGAATGGTGGTGTAGGTGACACGGGCACTCGGCTTCACGACGATCTCGACCACAGCCGAGTGCAGCGAGTCGCTCGTGTACACGGGCGCTGAACAACCTTCGATGTAGTGAACCTTCGAGCCTTCGTCGGCGATGATGAGCGTGCGCTCGAACTGGCCGGCGTTTTCGGAGTTGATGCGGAAGTACGCCTGCAGTGGCATATCGCATTCGACGCCCGGTGGCACGTAGATGAACGATCCACCCGACCACACGGCGGTGTTGAGAGCCGAGAACTTGTTGTCTCCGGGCGGAATGACCGTGCCAAAGTACTTCTTCACGAGTTCTGGGTATTCGCGAAGGGCGGTGTCCATGTCGCAGAACAGAATTCCCTGCGCTTCCAGATCTTCACGATTGCGGTGGAAGACGACTTCGGATTCGTACTGCGCCGTGACGCCGGCGAGGTACTTGCGCTCTGCTTCGGGGATGCCGAGCTTTTCGTAGGTGGCCTTCATCTGCTCGGGCAGGTCGTCCCACTCGTCGACTTGATCGGTGGCCGGACGCAAGTAGTAGTAGATGTCCTGGAAGTCGATGTCGGGCATGTTGTCGGCAAACCACTTGGCCATCGGCTTCTTGTCGAACAGACGCAAACTGCGCAGGCGCATCTGGGTCATCCAGCGCGGCTCGCCCTTCCACCATGAGATCTGGTCGACAACTCGGTCGCTCAAGCCCTTTTCCGGCGTGAAGGCGTATTCGACGTCGTCGCTCCAGCCGAGCGAGTACTTGCTGAGATCCAGGTCGAACGAGGTCATCTCGGGTCTCCGTCGGGGGTGGAGGGCCGGGCGGTTGCCCGGGGAATTTGCACTATGGCCATAGTACTAATTCACAGGCGATTTGCCCACCCGGATCAGGGGAAACGTGACGGATTCGGCTTACGCCGAGGCTTTGAGTTGGCCGGCGACCGGCTGAGCGGCAATCGCCTGTCCAGCTGACGTGACCGCCTCAATGAAGATGCACTCGCCCGGGCAGGCCTCGGCTGCATCGACCACCGCTTGGTAGTGCTTCACGGCCACCCACGCCAAGCTGCCCGACCCACCGGGATCGTTGAGCACCTGACCCTGTTCGGCCACGTAGGCGATGCCGTCATCGAGTTGCACGAACACATCAGGGCAATGGTCGACGCACAGACCGTCGCCAGTGCACAAGTCCTGATCGATCCACACCCGCATGGACGAGACGCTAATGGTCGGCCGGGTCGACCCGACGAGGCGGGGATCGTCGTGTACGACACATACCCTGGCCCTGATGACGGTTCCCACGCCCCTCGGCGCTCCCCCGGTCGCTCCTCGCAAGCCATTCGTCCACGAGCGTCCGACCGGTCCGGTGCACGACCCGTACCACTGGCTTCGGGTGAAGGACGATCCCGACACCACCGCCTACCTGACGGCCGAAAACGCCTACGCCGACTCGTGGTTCGCCCCCCACGACGAACTGGTCGAAACGATCTTCGGCGAGATCAAGTCGCGCATTCAAGAGACCGACCAGAGCGTGCCCACGTTCAAGGACGGCTGGTGGTACGTGAGCCGCACCGAAGAGGGCGCTCAGTACGCCATCCATTGCCGTGGTGCGTCACGTGACACCGCCACGTCGACGGTGCTGCTCGACGAAAATGCCGAAGCCGAAGGACACGAGTACTTCTCGGTCGGCGCGTTCGACGTGAGCCCGTCGTCGCAACTTCTCGCCTGGTCGCTCGACGTGGATGGCTCGGAGCACTTCACAATGCACGTACGCGACCTAGCGACCGGTCACGACATTGCCGACGAGATCCTCGACACGTCGTGGGCCGGCACAGCGTGGAGTGCCGACTCACGATTCCTCTTCTACGTCACCTACGACGAACAAGAGCGCCCGTCGACCGTATGGCGCCACCAGATCGGAACGGCGCAATCCGACGACGTGCAGGTGTTCCACGAATCCGACGAGCGCTTCTATGTGGGGATCGATCTCACCCGCAGCGGTGAATGGATCGTCATCGACTCCGATTCGAAGACATCGAGCGAGACCTGGTTGATTCCGTCCGCGTCGCCGCTATCCGAGCCCGTCGTGGTTCGGCCGCGTACACCCGATCTCGAATACCACCTCGACCACTGGGGCGATCGATTCGTCGTCCTCACCAACCTCGATGCCGTCGACTTCCGCGTGATGACGGCGCCGATTGCGTCGCCGGCGGACTGGGCCGAATTCATCGCCCACACACCCGGTAATCGCATCACACGTGTCGACACCTTCGCCTCTCATCTCGCCGTACACGAGTGGGTCGACGCACAACCTCGGCTGCGGATCGTTCACCGCGACGGTCGCGTCGATATTCTCGACCTCGGCGACACTCCTCACGACGTCGATCTGGATGCCAATCCTGAATGGGACACCGACTGGCTGCGGTTCGGCACCGAGAGCATGATTTCTCCGGCCACTGTCTGGGAGCACAACGTGCACACCGGCGAACGCAACATGTTGAAGCGAGCACCCACGCCGAACGTCGACCTCTCTCGGTACGTCAGCGAGCGTCACTGGGCAACATCGGCCGACGGAACCAAAGTTCCCTACGACGTGGTGCGCTTGGCGTCAGCTGGCGGCGCCCCAGTGGGCCCGGCCGTCGTGTACGCCTACGGAAGTTACGAAGCCTCGATGCCGCCGTGGTTCAGCGTGGCGCGCCTGTCGCTCGTCGATCGCGGCTGGACATGGGTACTGGCCCACCCCCGAGGTGGCGGCGAGATGGGACGACGCTGGTACAACGACGGCAAGTTGCTGAACAAGCGCAACACTTTCGACGACACCAATGCGGTGGCTGATGATTTGGTGGCGCGTGGCCTGGCCGATGGCGCTCGTCTGGCTGTGCGCGGTGGCAGCGCCGGCGGTCTGCTGGTGGGTGCGTGCATCTCTCTGCGGCCCGATCGTTGGGCGGCTGCGGTAGCCGAAGTGCCTTTCGTCGACGTGGTCAACACCATGAGCGATCCATCACTACCTCTCACCGTCACCGAATGGGAGGAATGGGGCGACCCGCGCCGCGAACCCTTTGCGTCCTACATCGCGTCGTACTCGCCGTACGACAACGTGACGGCGCGCGACTATCCGGCGATGTTCGTCACCGCCGGACTCAACGACCCGCGCGTGGCGTATCACGAGCCGGCCAAATGGGTAGCGGCGATTCGCTCCGTTCGCACGAATGATGCTCCGCTCGTGATGCGCACCGAGATGGGTGCGGGCCACGGCGGACAAAGCGGCCGATACGAACGTTGGCGAGATGAAGCGCGAGTCTGCGCGTTCTTGCAGGCGACGCTCGGCTGATCAGGCGATCGCGCCGATGTAGGCGAGCACCGCAAACACCATGAACACCACGTTGCGGGCCACGTGCCCCCAACCGAGTGGTTTCGCACTCCACGCTCCGAAACACGCGCATGGCGGACGATGGCCACGACCCAGGTTCACGATGAGCAGCAACGTGAAGAGTTGCAGAACGACCAGAGCGAAGATGGCGACGGCGGCCGTGGCCAACTGGGCGATCAATAGCGCGCCGATCACGATCTCGATCCACGGAACAATCGGCAGTACGGCAGGAGGCGCACCGAGTTCGCGACCTTGCGCAATCCAGGCCTTTCCCATGCGAATCTTGCTCGCTCCGGCCGCACACATGACGAGCCCGAGAGCGATCGACGTGACGAGGCGAAGAGTGTCCACGGCTCAGGCCGGGGGCATGTCGATCTTGGCGACCTTGCCGCGGAAAAAGATCATGGCGTTACCGACGTCGGCCGCATGCTCCATCGCTTGCACGCGCCCTTCCACGAACAGGTGATCCCCGGCTTCCACCGATGCTTCGACCGTGCAGTCGATCCAGCCGATCACACCGGGAAGGATGGGTGAACCGCTGCCGGCCGGCGTCCAGTCGACGCCCTCGAACTTGCTCTCGCCGTCAGCGGGCTCCTTGGCAAAGCGCCAACACAGTTCGTCCTGGCCCGCACCGAGGATGTTCACACAGAACGATCCGCTCTCGGCGATGGCTGGCCAACTGCGCGACTTCTTCCCCGGGAGGAATCCGACGAGCGGCGGATCGAGCGACACCGACACGAAGGAGCCGATGGTGATGCCGTGCGGGCGACCACTCGCGTCGAGACCGGTGACGACCGTGACGCCGGTGGGAAAATGACCGAGTACGTCGCGGAAGTGGCGGGAGTCGATCGACGAATCGGTCACGGCGTCACCCTAGACGGCAAGGGTGAGGCCCTCGTGGGCCGCGACGACGGTTACGCCAACTTTGGCGCCCTCGCAGGTGACCCGCTCGAGGATCGTGTCGAGTTGGTCGTCGTCGCGACCCGGGTCGTGGTGGAAGAGGACGAGAGTCTTCACCTTGCACTCGGCCGCCACCCACAGCGCGTACTCGATCGTGCAGTGACCCCAGTCGTTCTTCTTGGTGAATTCAGCGGGCGTGTACTGCGCGTCGTGGATGAGCACGTCGGCGCCGTCGCACAATTCGCGCGCTCCATCGGTCAGTCCCATCGATCCGTCGAGCGGCATCTGATGATCGGACAAGTACACAACCGACTTACCACTATGGGTCACCCGGAATCCGAGAGTGTTGCCGATGTGCGGCACAAGACGACTCATCACCTCGAAGCCGCCGACCGAGAACTCGTCATCAGCGATGTCGTGAAACGCAAAGGTGCCCGGAAGTTCGTCGAGTGCTACTGGGAAGGTGGGCGGCTTGATAAGCGACGCGAACACGTCGGCCACCGTGCGTCCATCTTCTTGACGAGGTGCGTACACATCGAAATGCGCGCCTGGTCGCAGAGTAGGGACGAAGAACGGCAAACCCTGAATGTGATCCCAGTGCATGTGCGTGAGCAAACACGTCCCGCGGAACGCTCCGCTCTGATCGCAACCTCGACCGAGGTACCGAAGTCCGGTTCCGAGATCGAAAACCAATTGATCTTCGCCGGGTGCGACGAGACCCACGCACGACGTGTTACCGCCGTACCGTCTCGTGTCATCTCCATGGCACGGAGTCGAACCCCGAACGCCGTAGAACGTGACTGCAAAGTCGCCTGATCCCCCGATGTGGACAACGCTAAATCACCTACCCAGGTGGCCGAAACAGGCTGATCGGGTGACGTTCGTCGCAGGCGAGGTGCGGACCGACTCGCCCCGACCACTACGGTTCGTCCATGAGCAACAGCCCTTCTTCGGCGATCTCCCAGCACAGCACCCACGTGAACGGAATCACGATGTCGTACTTGGCTGCCGGACTCGACAATGCGGGACCGCTCGCCATCTGCCTGCACGGATTCCCCGACTCGGCCCACACCTGGCGTCACCTCCTCCCTCGCCTCGCCGATGCCGGCTGTCGAGCCGTCGCTCCGTTCCTGCGGGGGTATGCACCAACCGAGGTTCCGAGTGACGGACGCTTTCAGACCGCTGCCTCGGCGCAGGACGTGATCGAGTTGCACGCCGCTCTTGGCGGTGGCAATGACACTGTGATCATCGGGCACGACTGGGGCGCAGTCATCACGCACATCGCCGTCAATCACGCGCCGTCGCTCTGGAGCAAGGTGGTCACGATGGCCGTACCACCAGGAAATGCCGTCGGCGTCGCGTTTCTCAGCAACCTGGCGCAGATCAAACGCAGTTGGTACATGTTCTTCTTCCAACATCCATTTGCCGACATGGTGGTACCGGCCAACGATCTCGCCTACATCGACATGATCTGGGAGGACTGGTCCCCCGGCTACGACGCACGTGAAGATCTCGAACTCTTGAAGCCGAGTCTGCGCGATCCGGCCAATCTGCAAGCTGCGCTCGGCTACTACCGAGCCACCCTTGGCGACGGCTACAAGGATCCGGCGCTGCAAGACATGCAGAACGCCGGTTCGGCCGTGCCGTCACAACCGCTCCTGTATCTGCACGGTCGCAACGACGGTTGCATGGGTGCCGAAGTCGCCGAATTCGCTCTCACCGAATTTCCGGCAACGGCGCGCGGCGAAATCGTCGCCGGTGTCGGCCATTTCTTGCATCTCGAGAACCCCGATCTGGTGAACACCAAGATCCTCGACTTCTTGCAGAGCGTGTGATGAATCGACCTGCCTTGCCCGATGGACTCGTCGTGGTGGTGAAGCGTGAGTGCGAGACGTGCCGCATGGTTCTGCCCGTTCTGTCGAAACTTCGTGCATCGGGTGTCGAACTCACCGTTTACACACAGGACGATCCGACGTTCGGCGCCGAAATAGGTGCGCTGCATGATGGCGACCTCTCTGTCTCGTGGCATCACGACATCGAGACGGTGCCGACAGTGATTCGAGTGGTCGATGGAGTCGAGCGAGCCCGCACAGTGGGTTGGTTGAGAACCGAGTGGGAGTCGGTCACGGGTGTGACGGGCCTCGGACCGGATCTACCCGCCATGCGTCCAGGCTGCGGTTCGATGAGTGTCGATCCCGATCTCGTCGACTCTCTGCGCGTGAGATTCGGTGCATCCACACTGTCGGCCCGACGCGTCGACGTGGCGTCGGCCGAAGACGAGTTCGAAGCCATGTTCGATCGCGGTTGGACCGACGGACTCCCCGTCGTCCCTCCCACCGAAGAGCGCGTGATGCGCATGTTGGCCGGCACCACGCGCGCGCCCACCGACGTCGTGGCGGTCGTGCCACCCGATCTGGTGGACGTGACCGTGGAGAAGGTCGCGATCAACGCCGTCATGGCGGGCTGTCGACCCGAGTACTTCCCGTGGGTGCTCACGGCTGTGGAAGCGGTGTGCAACGACACCTTCAACATTCACGGTGTGCTCGCCACCACGATGCCGGTCGGTCCGGTGATCGTGTGCAACGGACCGGGAACACGCGCCATCGGCATGAACTCGGGAATGAACGTGTTCGGACAGGGCAACCGCGCCAATCTCACGATCGGCCGAGCGGTGCAGTTGGTGATACGCAACGTGGGTGGTGGTCGACCGGGTGAGGTCGATCGAGCGACTCACGGCAATCCCGGCAAGATTTCGTTCTGCTTCGCCGAGGACGAGGTGGGGTCACCCTGGACCACCCTCGCCGAATCACGAGGAGTGGCCTCGGGAGTCGATGCCGTGACGGTGTTCCCCGGTGAAGGTCCCCGATGCGTCGTCGATCAATTGGCGCGCGATCCCGAGAGTCTCTGCAACACGTTCGCCTCGTGTCTGCGCACCCTGCACAACCCGAAGTCGGTCATCGCCTTCGACGCCATCTTGGTCATGGGCCCTGAACATGCTCGAGTGTTCGCCGAAGCCGGCTGGGATCGCGACCGAGTGCTCGACGAACTGCACGCTCGACTGCAGATCCCCGGATCCGAACTGGTGAGGGGCGCCAACGGCATCGCCGAGGGGGTGCCGGCCCATCTGGAGGGCGTCACCCTGCCCAAATTCCGACCCGGTGGGATCTTGTTGGTCCACGCAGGCGGTGGGGCCGGCCTGTTCTCTGCCATCATTGGCGGATGGGCCAACGGTGACATGGGAAGCACCCCGGTCACGAGGGAGGTGACGCGATGACGACTCTGCTCGATCCGACGAACGAAAAGCGCGCCATGACCATGGAACGCGTCGGTCGCCCCGAATCGCTGTCAGGACTCACGGTCGGTTTGCTCGACATCTCCAAAGCGCGTGGTGACGTGTTCCTCGATCGACTGGAAGAACGATTGGCCGAGATGGGTGCCAGCGTTCTGCGCTACAAGAAGCCCACCTTCACCAAACCGGCGCCGGTCGACCTGCGCCACGAAATCGCCATGAACTGTCAAGTGGTGATCGAAGCACTCGCTGATTGAGGCAGTTGCACGTCGTGCAGTGTGCACGACATCGTCGATATCGAACGGCGTGGAATTCCGGCCGTCTTCGTGGCCTCGGCCGAATTCGTGTCGGCCGCCGATGTTCAGTCGAAGTCGCTCGGGTTCCCCGACGTGGCTCGAGTGTTCACACCACACCCCATCCAGGACCGCACCGATGACGAGATGCGGGACTACGCCGACGCGGCTCTCGACGAGATCGTTGCGGCTGTCACCCGCCGTTCGTCCTGAGTGCACTCACCGGCCATGGCGGGCCGGGCATGATGGAACCGATGCGTCGAACGAAGATCGTTGCCACTCTGGGTCCGTCCAGCCAACATCGGGTGGCCGAACTCGTTGCGGCGGGTGTGGCCATCGTGCGCATCAACTGCTCTCACCTCACCACCGACGAGGTCGCCGACGCCGTGCGATCGGCACGGTCCCAGTCGGCCACGGTCGGGATTCTCGTCGACGTTCAGGGTCCGAAACTGCGACTCATCGACGGAGTCGATGCACGTGGAGCCGAGGTCACGCTTCACGAACGTGGTCACGGACACGGACCGATGGTGGGTTTCGATCCCGCTGCGGTGGGCGTCGAACCCGGTGAACGAATTCTGGTGAACGACGGACGCATCGTGCTTCGGGCCGTGGAGGTTCGACCGCACATGGTGCGGGCCGAAGTGGTGGTACCCGGTGTCGCCGAAGGCAAGCGGGGAGTCAATCTTCCCGACACCAACGTGAACATGCGCATGTTCTCGGAAAAGGATCAGGCCGACATCGCCGCCGCGGTCGAGAGTGGTGCCGACTGGATCGCACTGTCGTTCGTCCAACGAGCCGAGGACGTCCTCGAGGCGCGGCGCATGGTTCCCGATGACATTCGGATCCTCGCCAAGATCGAACGTCCCCAAGCTCTGAGAGTCCTCGGAGAGATCTGCGGAGTGGCCGATGGTGTGATGGCGGCCCGCGGCGATCTGGGTGTCGAGATCCCCTTCGCCCGTCTACCGGTCGCTCAGCGAGCCATCGCCGATGCATCACTTCGATCGGGCGCGATGTCGATATGCGCCACCGAGATGTTGGAGTCGATGACCTCGTCGACTCGCCCGACTCGTGCCGAGGTGTCCGACGTGGCCAATGCGGTACGCGACGGTTTCGACTGCGTGATGCTCTCGGCCGAAACGGCGATCGGTCACGATCCGGTGGGGGCCGTGCGAGCCATGGCCCAGATCCTCGAGGAAGCCGACAGCCTCGACGGTTTCGTCTCGCCCTTCGCCGATCACAATCCGAACGCTGCTGCGGTGGCTGCCTCCGCGGCATCGCTCGCGTCACGTCTGAAGGCCCGAGCGATCCTCGCCATCACCTACACCGGCCACAACGCTGAGTTGTTGTCGGCCTGTCGACCGAACGTGCCGATCATCGCCGCCACCGAGGATCCGCGAGTGGTGACTCGACTCATGGCGCGGTTCGGTGTGAAGCCTGTACTGGCAGAGCGACCCGACTCCACCGATGAGTCGATCGACTACGCCATTGCTGCGGCCGTGGCCGCCGGACATCTCACCAGAGGTGACCTGATCATCGTGGCGATGTCGCGCATCTCCCCGCGCTCCGACACCGACACCATCTTCGTCCACCGCGTCTGATCGTTTCCTCTGCGGTTCTGGGTGAAAAAAGCGCGCGTATCCGGTGAATTTTTCGCCCAGATCACCCTGGGAGGGTGAGGTTCTGAGAATTGGGGTCGAGGTGGACGAGGCCTTCGGCCACGAGGGCGGCCACCAAACGGTCGGCCACTTCGGGTGATCGATCCATCACACGCGGAACGTCGTCGACGCACACGACTCCGTCTCCGAGCGCCTTGATCAATCGCCCACGAGCCTGACGATCCGATCCTTCGAACCGTCCCTGAGGAACGCTCACGCCGGCCGACCCCACACTCGGATCGTCACCAACACCCCGCCACGCGCACCACGACTCCCACGGACACTCGTCGCACGAAGGAGTCGGACGGCAGACCATGGCACCCAACTCCATGAGTCCCTGATTCCACAACCACGCCGTTCCGGCCGCCAACAAGCGGTCGGCCTCCGACTGTGCTCGTTTCGCCGTGAGCTTCTCACCGGCCAATCGAGCGAGAACCCGAGCCACATTGGTGTCGACCACGGCCGCATCGTCCTCGAAAGCGAAGGCCAACACCGCCCGAGCGGTGTAGGGGCCGACTCCCGGCAGTGCCAACAAGTCGTCGAGCGACTGTGGCACCTCTCCCCCGTGTCGCACCGTGATCTCGCGCGCCGCCGCCTGCAGATTGCGCGCCCGACGCGGGTAGCCGAGTCCCTGCCAGACACGCAACACGTCACCGAGCGCAGCGTGCGCACAATCGGCCGGCGACGGAAACGACTCCATGAATGCGTGCCACTTGGGCATCACGCGCGCCACACCGGTCTGTTGCAGCATCACCTCACTGACGAGGATGCCCCAGGGATCTCGGGTGGCTCTCCACGGCAGTTCGCGTAGGCGAACCGTGGCCCACCCCAACAGAGCGTCCTGGAAGACGCCGAGGTCGTCGTCGTTCAGTCGTTGCTCCATGCGGCGTCGGCGTCGTAGGGGCGCTGCCGCGACGGTGCGAACTCGCGCTTCCACACCATCACTCGACGGCGGAAGTAGCACACCTCTTTACCGTCCTGATTGAAACCCTTCGTCTCGACGGTGACCACTCCACGATCGTTCTTCGACTTGCTCTCCTGAACGTCGAGCACTCGTGTTTCGGCGTGGATCGTGTCACCGTGAAACGTGGGGAACTTGTGCTGCAAAGTCTCGACCTCGAGATTGGCGATGGCGGCCCCACTCACGTCGGGAACACTCATGCCGAGGACCAGCGAATACACCAGATTTCCGACCACCACGTTTCGACCCTGAACACTCTGCGCTGCAAACCAATCGTTGGTGTGCAGCGGATGATGGTTCATGGTGATCATGCAGAAGAGATGATCGTCGTATTCGGTGATCGTCTTCCCGGGCCAATGGCGATACACGTCGCCCACCACGAAATCTTCCAGGCATCGTCCGAAGGGTCGCTCATGAACGGTCATGAGCGAAGAAACTACATCGGCTCGTGCGGGGGTTCCCTATCCGACAACGGACGAGTGGGATCAGCCGTGTTGGACCCCTCGGGTTTGGGCAACTCGCGTGTGCGTTCACGAGCCGGATACCGCTCGGAGAAGTCGAGAATGCTTTCGCGACCACTTGCCGACGCCACCACATCGCGCAGTGGCTCCAGGTTGTCCTTCGAAATCGCCCACGGACCCACCCGCAGCGAGAGATAGGCGAGGCCACCGATCACGATCGGCAACCAATACTGCGCGATGCGATACGACACCACACCCACCACGACCGTGGCGCGCGGCAATCCGAAACCCACCAGCACCGGAACATAGATGCCTTCCACGATGCCGAGTCCACCCGGTGTGATGGGGATGGCGGCAAGAACATTGGCCAAGCCGAACGCCACGATGAGGCCATCGATAGACAACGAACCACCGAACGCACGCAGGAACACCCACAGCGCAGCGGCGTCGAGCAACCAGTTGAGGGCCGCCCACATCGACAACTTGCGCAACAGGGACCGGTCCTCCCAGAGTTCCTGCATACGTCCGCTGATGTGGTGCACCGCCTCACCGGCTCGGTCCTCGTTCATGTGGAGTCGACGAGCGATTCGTCGAACGATCTTCTCGGACTGTTGCTGGCCGCCGATCAAACCGAACACGATCCCGGCGGCGATGATCATGAGGATGATTCCGGCCACCGCCGCCGATCCGTACACCGGGTTCACGCCACGGAACGGAATCGACACGATGAGTCCACTCCACAAAATGAGGTTCAACACCACCGCCGACGCAAGTCCCGACGTGGCGAGAGCGAAGCCGGCGTCGGGGCCGGCCACGTTCGACAGGGTCATGAGTCGATAACCGAGTGCCGATCCGGCTGCGGTTCCGCCCGGAATAAGGCTGGACAACGCGCGGGTCGACAACTGGATGCGGAACAAACGCCAGATCGACAGGTGATCACCGGCCGTACCCAAAGCTTCACGGGTCATCACCGAGTAACAGAAGAGGGCGAGAATCGAAAGGGCCAGTCCGACCAGAAGCAGGATGGGTTGCACTTCACTCAATTGATCGATCGCGTTCCGAAGGCCGGGGATGTTGAGAATGATGAAGTAGACAACGAGGAGTGTCGTCCCCACCTTCAAGGTTCGAATGATCGCCCGCCGACGGAACGCTCGACGTTCGTTCGGCGTGCGACGCAGCACGACCGCGTGACCGTCGACGCGGTCGTCGGGGCGAGCCGAACCAGACTCCGGCGCTCCCTCCGACATGCCTCTTTCCTATCAGTTCGGGAGGGGTGTATTCGCTAACGTCAGCCGGCGACCGGCGGAAACGAGCATCGGATCGCATCAAGACGCTCATCGAGCAACGGCTGCGTCTCACGAGTCCACTTGCCAAGATGAACGATCACCACGTCTCGTGCCGTGTCGACGATCGTGCGTTGGCCCTCGTAGCCGAGTGCCGCCAGCACACCTGGCTGTGATTTCCAGATCCACCAGTGACGTCCGTACCCGTGGCCGGTGTCGGGATCGGTTGCGTGCTGTTCGGCCACCGCCTCGACCCATGCGCTCGACACGATTCGCCGTCCCTCCCACTCGCCACCGCGCAGATAGAGATAGCCGAATCGTGCGAAGTCGCGCGTCGTGGCATACACGAACGACGAACCGATGAACGTTCCGGCGTTGTCGAACTTCGGAACGGCGGAGGTCATTCCGATCGGAGCGAACACCCGATCCTGTAGGAAGGCGTTCATGGCATCACCGTGACCCACGTGATCACCGAGCAATCTCGACACGACGTTGGTGGTTCCCGACGAATAGTTCCAGAACTCACCCGGACGGTGCTTCAGCGGACGAGCGATCGTGTAGCCGGCGACGTCGTCGGCACCGGCTCCGAACAACATGTCGATCACGTGAGGAACCGGAGCATCGTCACCCGTGACGTACTCCTCCACGAAGTCGAGACCGTCGCGCATGCGTAGAAGATCGTCGAGAGTGATGGTGCGTCGATCGTCATTCGCCCAGTCGGCAACTGCAGCCACCTCGGCTGGATCGAGACGTCCGTCGTCGACCGCACACCCCACCGCCGCGTGAGTGATGCTCTTGGCCATGCTCCACGAGATCAGCGTGGTCTCACGGTCGACGGGAGCCCCTGGTCCGAACGGAGTGTCGGGTTGTGTGCCGTAGCGCTCGTGCACGATTCGTCCTCGATACACCACCACGAGCCCGAGAGAGACTCCTTCACCAGTCGGTGGCTCGACACCTCCGGCGAAGAGTGCATCACTCGCCTCGACGACCGGCGCCGGAGCGGCGTCGTTGGCGATCGGCCATTCGAGAGTCGGCCAGGCGACATCCGCGGGCTGCGAAGAAAACTTCACGTCGTCACCATCACAATGACGAACGCTTCGACGTGACGTCCAGATCGTCCAACTTCCCCGGCACGTCGGGAGCCGGCCCACTGGCCAAGGCGACGGCGTCGGCGGGTGTAGTGGCAACGGATGCCATCTGGCGAAAGGCGTGGCTCACGAATCCCGCCTCGACGACGTGATCGAGAGCGGACAAGAGCGGTCCGTAGAACCCGGTGCCGTCGAGGAAGACGAGCGGCTTCTTCACGAGACCGAGTTGATTCCAGGTGAGGATCTCGAAGGCCTCGTCGAAGGTGCCGAATCCGCCCGGCATCACGACGAATCCGCACGCCAACTCGGCCATTCGCGCCTTGCGCTCGTGCATCGAATTCACGACGTCGAGGACGTCGAGTCCGGTATGGGCGGTCTCGGCGCGCACCAGTGGTTCGGGGATCACACCGTGGACGAATCCCCCGGCGTCCAGAACCGCATCGGCCACCACACCCATGAGCCCGACCCGACCCCCGCCGTAGACGAGTCCGAGATCGGCCTCGACGATGGCCCGGCCGAGTTCTCGGGCTTCCGAGGCGAACTCGGGTCGACCCCCCGAACTAGATCCGCAGTACACGCACACCAGACGACGCACGTCACCAGTGTCTCACAGGGCGCCGACGACGCATGGTGACGTCTGACCGCTGGAGACCTCGGGCGATTCGGGGCACCACTTCGGCCGATTCGAGTCGTCCCACTAGCGTTCCTGGGCGATGAGCGCCTCCATGACCCCCGACATCCAGACCGCCGCCGACGTCATCGACCTCGCCTCGCGAGCCGTCGGAACCGGACTTCGACGACTCTCGGAATCCGGTGGTGCCGACGTCCATCAGGTGCTCGCCTACGACCTGGCTCACGCCGCTTCCGCAGTCGAGACCGCCCGCTCACTTCTCGATTACGGGGCCAAGGGAACGCACGAGGGTCTCATCACGTGCGCGTACACGGCCGACATGGCTCACGATCTCATGTCGAAGCTCATCGGTCGCGAAGAGAGTTGGGGCCTCGAACCGGGCGCCCTCGACGCCGCTCGTCCTTTCATCAGCACCTATCGAGATCCCGAGTTCGTGGCCTCGCTCGCCGACGTGGCCGGACCCCGTCATCTCGACGACGACTTCGAGATGGTGCAGGACACCTTCCGGTCCTTCGCCGAGAAGGTGATCGCGCCACGCGCCGAGCACGTGCACCGCTACAACGAAGACGTTCCCGAAGACATCATCAGCGGACTCGCCGACATGGGCGCGTTCGGCTTGTCGGTGCCGGCCGAATACGGCGGATTCTCCGAAGGTGGTGAAGGCGAATACCTCGCCATGGTGGTCGCGACCGAAGAGTTGAGTCGTGGCTCGCTCGGCATCGGCGGTTCGCTCATCACTCGTCCCGAGATCCTCACGCGCGCCCTCGTGAAGGGTGGCACCGAAGAGCAGAAGCAGGAGTGGTTGCCCAAACTCGCTTCGGCCGAAGTGATGGCCGCGGTCGCCGTGACCGAGCCCGACTACGGAAGCGACGTCGCCGGCATCAAGGTGACCGCAGTTCCAGCCGAAGGGCCCGACGGGGAAGCCGGTTACGTGATCAACGGTGTGAAGACGTGGTGCACGTTCGCGGCGCGCGCCAACGTTCTCATGTTGCTCGCCCGCACCAACCCCGATCGCTCACTCACTCACAAGGGGCTGAGCGTGTTCATCGTTCCGAAGCCGCTCGGTGATGCGCACGGGTTCGAGTTCTCGCAGCAGGTTCAGCCGAACGGTTCGACCGGCAAGATGGAAGGCCGCCCGATCGACACCATCGGTTACCGCGGCATGCACTCGTACGAGATCGCCTTCGACAACTGGTGGGTGTCGGCCAAGAACCTGATCGGCGAAGAGAGCGGTCTCGGACGTGGCTTCTACTACCAGATGGAAGGCTTCGAGAACGGCCGTCTGCAGACCGCGGCACGCGCCGTCGGCGTCATGCAGGCCGCCTACGAAGCCGCCTACGACCACGCTCACAACCGCAACGTGTTCGGAAACAACATCAGCGAGTACCAGCTCACCAAGGTGAAGCTCGGTCGAATGGCGGTTCTCATTCAGGCCGGTCGTCAGTTCGGCTATCAGGTGGCCAAGTTGATGGCCAAGGGTGAGGGCACCACCGAGGCGTCGATGGTGAAGGCGTACGTGTGCAAGGCCGCCGAGTGGGTCACCCGCGAGGCCATGCAGATCCACGGTGGCTACGGCTACGCCGAGGAGTACAGCGTGAGTCGTCTTTTCGTGGATGCCCGTGTGTTGTCGATCTTCGAAGGTGCCGACGAAACGCTGTGCCTGAAGGTGATCGCTCGTCGCCTCACCGAACAGAGTCGCTGACCCTGACCACGACGACCGCATAGTCGCCGTCATCGAACGGTTCGCCGTCCCAATTGCACCAGGTACAGACGTGCGCCGCGCCTGCTGACGTTGCATCAGCGACGAATCGATCGGCCAGGTACGAATCGGGCAACTTCTCCTGGGACCAGCCGCACACGAGCAATCCACCTTCGGTGAGGTGACGGATCAGGTTCTGCACGATCGCCGTCTGGACCCCGGGCTCACAGAAGTTGAGGATGTTCCCGATCATCACCACGATGTCGAATTTCTCGGTCATGGCGAGAGTGGCGAGGTCCTCGACCATCCAGGTGATCGACGACGATTTCGGACGCGCCTTGTCGACCATGTCGGGATCGAGATCGATTG
>JAQCIK010000028.1:0-24181 GCA_027592035.1 Actinomycetota bacterium
TCAGGGAAACGAACCTCCATGTCCTGGACTCGGCGCTCCAACTCGGCGCGATCGGCCAGAGGGCGACTCTGTTCCGATGCCCACGCACCGATCCGACTGTCACGCGGGCGCGATGCGAAGTAGGTGTCGCTCTCGGCCGAACTCATCATCTCCACACGTCCGCGCACTCGCACCTGGCGGTGCAGATCGAGCCACGGGAACACCAACGAAGCCGATGGATGTCCTGACAATTCCTCACCCTTGGCGCTCTCATAGTTGCCATAGAACGAAATTCCCGAGTCGTCGACACCCCGAGCCAACACCACACGGGAATCGGGAACACCGTCGACGCCGATCGTTCCGAGAACCATCGCGTTCGGCTCGGCCACTCCGGCCTCCACGGCATCGGCGTACCAGCGATGCCACATCGCGATCGGCGACGGATCAAGATCCCCCACGTCGAGACCCGCCGTCTCGTATTGCACGCGACGGTCGCGAACGTGATCGTCGTGACGGCCGTTCACGCTCTGCGACATGCGATCAGGCCGTGATGCGCTCGAGGCCACGCATGTACGGGCGAAGGACTTCGGGAATCACGACGCTGCCATCGGCCTGCCGGAAATTCTCGACGATGGCTGCCCACACACGAGGAACGGCCAGCGCCGATCCGTTGAGAGTGTGGGCGATCTCGGTGCCCTTCTGTCCGGAGCGACGGAAACGAATGTCGGCCCGTCGAGCTTGGTAGTCGGCGAACCAACTGACCGACGACACCTCGAGCCAGGCATCGCAGCCGGGTGAGTACACCTCGATGTCGAAACTGCGGTGGTGACTCTGACCCATGTCGCCGGTGCAGATCTCGATGATGCGATAGGGCAACCCGAGCGACGCGATGGTTCCTTCGGCTCGTTCGACGAGTTCGGAGAGAAGAGCCGGTGATTGCTCGGGTGTGGCCAAGGCGAGGATCTCGACCTTGTCGAACTCGTGAGAGCGCAACATGCCACGCGTGTCACGGCCCGCTGAGCCCGCCTCGCGCCGGTAACACGACGTGTGGGCCATGAGCCGAACCGGCAAGTCGGCCTCGTCGACCACTTCACCGGCGTACATCGAGGTGAGTGGAACCTCAGCGGTCGGGATCATCCAGAGGTCGTCGCGTTCGATCGCGTAGGCGTCGTCGGCGAACTTCGGGAGGTGTCCGGTCGCCGTGAGAGTGGACGTGCTCACCATGGTGGGTGGGCGAACCTCTTCGAACGCATCGGCATTGCGATCGAGGGCCAACTGGCAGAGCGCCCGAGCGAGCGCAGCACCGGCACCACGTTGCATCGTGAACATCGACGCCGCGATCTTGGTGGCCCGTTCGCTGTCGAGAATGCCGAGTTCGGCTGCGGTCTCCCAATGTGGGACGCGTTGGTGATCGGCGAAGGAATCGGGCATCTGCACCGGACCCTTCACCAACGGATTCTCGTGGTCCCCCTCTCCGTCGGGCGCGTCGGCGTGGGGCAGGTTCGGGATACGAAGGAGAACCTCACGAAGTTCGGACTGCACGTCGTCGGCCTGGGCGGCCAAGGCGTGCTCTTCGGCTCCGAGGTCTCGACTTTCCGCCTGTGCGGACTCGGCAGCGGCCTCGTCACCTGAACGCTTCGCCTGTCCGACCGTCTTCGAGAGTTCGTTGACCTTGGCGCGAATGTCGTCACGCCGGGTGGAAATCTGTCGGGCCTGAACGTCGAGGGCGATCGCCACGTCGAGTTGCTCGAGCAATTCGGGTGTCTGCCGTCGGGCGAGTGAGGCCCGAACGCCGTCGGGATCGGTGCGCAGGAGCCGAACGTCGATCACAAGAGTCAGAGGTTACCGCCCACCATCGGAGCGAATAGGTGTCGATTCACCGTCGACAGACGGTCGGCGGACAGTCGGCACACGTTCCGGCGGTCGGCACTAGCCTCGACCGAGTGAACTCGGGAACCGCATCGACGTCTTCCCTCGGTTCCCGCATCGTCTCGGGTTCGATCGACAACGTGGTCGAAGTCCACGATCTGACGATTCGCTACGGACGGGGTGACCGCGCTCTGACGGCCGTCGACGGTGTGTCGTTCTCGGCCCGAGCCGGCCAGGTCACCGCGGTCCTCGGCCCGAACGGAGCCGGCAAGACGAGCACCATCGAGGTCTGTGAAGGACTTCGACGTCGCACCTCGGGTGACGTCCGAGTTCTGGGTATCGATCCGAGCGGCTCACGTCGTCAACGCCGCAATCTTGCTCGTCGGGTCGGACTCATGCTGCAAGAGGGTGGCGTGTATCCATCGGCTCGTCCCCTCGATGTCCTGCGGCAATACTGCGGTATCCATCGAGTGACCGACGATGGCGCTCCTCACGAACTTCTCGACTTGGTGGGTCTCACCGACCGGGCTCGAACGTCGTGGCGACGACTTTCCGGAGGCGAGAAACAGCGTCTGTCTCTCGCCATGGCACTCGTCGGTCGACCCGATGTCGTGTTCCTCGACGAACCCACGAGCGGGGTCGACGTCAATGGTCGCGACACCATTCGCGCCATCATCGCCTCGCTCACCGAACGCGGTTGTGGAGTGGTCCTCGCCACCCACGAGCTCGACGAGGCCGAGCGGATCGCTGATCGAGTGGTGATCTTCGACAAAGGAAAGGTGCTCGTCGAGGGCACGCTCGACGACGTACGACGAGCCCGACAGGCCGTCCGATTGCGAACGGTTCGGCCCCTCGTGATCGACGAGATGCCCACCAACATCGGGGACTGGCTCGTCGAGGTCGAGCCGGGCCACTACACGATCGAGGATGCCCCTCAGGGACTGGTGGCCGCTCTTGCCGTGTGGTTGAGCGAACACGGGATCGACGTCATCGAACTTCGGGCCGGTGTCGCCAGTCTCGAGGACGTGTTCAAGAAGTTGACCGGAGACCCCACATGAGTGGTCCGCTGCGCGCCCAACTCGGGGCCGAACTGCGCATCCTGTCGCGCAACGGCGAGCAATTGTTGCTCACGATCATCATCCCGGTTCTCGTCCTGGTGTTCTTCGGTATCGCCGATGTGTTGCCGACTTCACTCGACGATCACATGGACTTCCTCACTCCCGGAGTCATCGCCCTCGCCGTCATGAGTACGTCCATGGTGAGCCTCGGCATCGCCACCGGCTTCGAACGTAGCTACCAAGTTCTGAAGCGACTCGGAGCCACACCCCTCGGCCGACCGCGATGGCTTCTGGCCAAGATTCTCACCGTTCTCGTGGTCGAGATCGTCCAGTTGGCCGTTCTCGTTCCGGTGGCCATCGCTCTCGACTGGAACACCGATGATGCGTCATGGCCCCTCGCCCTGGCCGCCGTCGCCCTCGGCACCTTCGCCTTCGGCGGACTCGGCCTCTTCATCGCCGGACGTCTGCGCGCCGAGATCAACCTGGCCGCCCAGAACGGGCTCTACATCGTGCTCCTGTTGCTCGGCGGCATGGTCCTTCCCTTCGACGAATTGCCGGGATTCCTGGCCGACGCCAGCCCGTATCTTCCGTCGGGTGCACTGGCCGATGTCATGCGTGATGCTCTGGTGAGCACGTCCACCCAGGCGTCCACCTCGTGGATCGTGCTCGGGGCGTGGGCCCTGGCCGCGCCAGTGATCGCGGCCCTCACTTTCCGCTGGGAATGATGAGTGAATGACCAGCGAGCGATCAGTCGATGATCAACGCGGTTCGGGTTCGCGCGCCGGAGGAGTCTCCGAGAACGCCTTCTCGACGTCGGCGGTCGTGAGTGGCTGTCGAACGTAAGCCGAGTCGTTCTCGGCCCGGAAGGTCTTCGCGAACTTCTGGACGAACAGCACACCGATGATCGTCCAGAGGAAGACCGCTCCACCCAACTTCATGATCGCGCCGGCGATCTGCTGATCGTCGGTCACCGAGATTCCCCACACTCTCCACGGAATGTTGTAGTGCTTGTACACGACACCTTCGGCGAAGGTGAGCCAGCCCGCTGGAACCGTGGCCACCACACTGTTCATGAACAGGTAGATCATCTTGCCCATCGGCGAGATGTGCAGTTCGGGCATCGGGCCGCACACCGGCAACCACATGATGATCGCCGTCGTGACGAGGAAGATGTGCACGGCGTAGTGCAGTGGACCGTTCGACACCGAGGCGTTCACCACACCCGGAACGTGACTCACCATGACCGCCACGTTGAAGACGAAGGCGGCCCGCACCGGGTGGGCCATGAACTTCACGAATCGATACAAACCCTTGTCGCCGATCAGGATCCTGACGAACCACTCGGGCGTGGCCAGAACGACCAGCGGTGGCATGAAGTAGGTGAGCGCCATGTGCTGGAACATGTGCACCGAGTAGAGGTACTCCTCGGCGATGTCGTGGATCGGCCAGTCACTCGACAGCCACATGATCAGGATTCCGGCCACGAACGCGTACTTCTGGCGATTGGTGACGACGACTCCGCCCGGTTCGACCGCACGCGGACCGAGAACCCGAACCATGTAGACGTAACCAGCCGTGAGGAAGGCGACCAGTAGCCACACCTCGATGTGCTGCTGGAAGCGCCACGGGTCGACGGCCAACATCGCCACGACGATCGCCTCTACGACAAGAAGAACTTGAAAGTCGCCAACGCCCCCACGTAGACCGACACGGCCAGGATCAACCCCGAGTAGAACAGATAGCTGAACAACTTGTTGTCGAACTTCAGATGCATGAAGTACGACACCACGATCACGAATTTCACGATCATCAGCACGAACAGAGTGGGCAGGAACAGCGGCCCGAAGTCGACGTAGTACGTCGACACTTCGATCGCCGTGAGAACGGCGAGGATCAACGCGATGACGATGTACTGCTTGTCGGACGCGCCGTGACTCTCACCGTGTTCGGTGGACTCGTGAGTGACTGTTTCAGTGGCTGTGCTCATGATCAATCCTTCGTGGGAGCCGATCAGGCCGGAATCAGGTAGACGAGAGTGAAGATGACGATCCAGACGATGTCGACGAAGTGCCAGTAAAGCCCGATCATCTCGACGGTCTCGGCCTTGCTCCCCGGGATGCGGTTTCGCCGCACCATTCCCACCAGAGCCATCAACATGATGATGCCGACCGTCACGTGCACACCGTGGAAACCGGTCAACGTGTAGAAGCTCGAGCCGAACAAGCTGGTGGTGAAGCCCAGACCTTCGCGGTAGAACGCCGTGAACTCGTAGACCTGACCACCCACGAAGGTGGCGCCGAGAATTGCCGTCACCGTGAGCCACAGATTGGTGTTGCGATCGTCGTTGCGATGAGCAGCCGACACGGCGAGCACCATGGTGAGCGAACTCATGAGCAACACGAACGAGCTCACCGAGGTGAATGGAATGTCGTAGATCTGATCGGGCTGGGGACCCTCTCCGACTCGGCCCTTGTAGAGCATGTAGGTCGAGATGAGACCCCCGAACAACAAACACTCGGAACCGAGGAAGATCCACATCCCGAGCTTGTTGTTCGACAAGCCCGTGGACGTGTGGTGCGCGCCGTGGTCGGCGCCGTGAGCGACAGCGGTGTCAGCCAAGGGGTGCCAACTCCTTCGTGTGGCCCCCGTCCTCGCCGGACGCGGGGGGATCGAAATCGTCATCGGGCGCCGTGGCCGGCTCCATGGCCCAGCCGAACATGGTGAGCAGCAAGAACGCCGCACCGACGGCCATCAGCATGCGGTTGTAGATGAGTCCGTAGCAGATGATCGGCAGGGCCAGGGCGACAAGGATCGGCCAGTACGACCGCGACGGCATGTGGATGTGCTCGTCCGGGTGGGCGTTCATGACGGCCAGAACTTCTTCGGCCGATGCGACCTGCTTGATCTCGTGCGTGTTCGGATCCTGCTCGTACTTGCGATGGAAGAACTCGTCGAGGTGATCGATGGTCGGGATCGAGTCGAAGTTGTGTTCGACCGGCGGGTTGGCCGTCATCCATTCGAGCGAGCGGGCATCCCACGGATCGAGCGGGGCGATGGCGACCTTCTTCGACTTGTGCGTATAGACCACGTTGATGATGAAGAAGAGAATGCCGAGCGACAGGATCAGCGAGCCGAGCGAAGCGATCATGTTCCAGAAACCGAGGTTGAAGAACCCTTCGCCAGCTCGAGCTTCCGTCCAGACCTGCATACGACGGGGCTGACCCTGGAGGCCGAGGATGTGCATCGGACCGAAGGTCATGTTCATACCGACGACCATGAGCCAGAAGTTCCATTTGCCGAGCGTCTCGTTGAGCTGCTTGCGGAACATCTTCGGCCACCAGTAGTAGAAGCCGGCGAACAAGCCGAAGATCGCTCCGCCGAACAACACGTAGTGGAAGTGAGCGACGATGTAGTAGGTGTCGGTCTGCTGAGTGTCACTCGGCGCGACCGAGTGCGTCACGCCCGAGAGACCACCGATGGTGAACTGCACCACCAAGCCGATGGCGAAGAGCATCGGCGTGGCGAAGGTGAGCTTGCCTCCCCACATGGTCATGACCCAGTTCACGATCTTGACACCGGTGGGTACGGCGATGGCCATGGTCGCCAAGGAGAACACGGCCACCGACACCGGACCGAGACCCGACGCGAACATGTGGTGCGCCCACACACCCCAACCGACGAATCCGATGGCCGCACCCGACAGAGCCACGATCGGGTACCCGAACAGCGGCTTCTTCGAGAAGACCGGAATGATCTCGGACACGATGCCGAACGACGGCAGGATGAGGATGTACACCTCGGGGTGACCGAAGATCCAGAACAAGTGCTGCCACAGCAACGGGTCGGCTCCGGCGGCCACGTCGAAGAAGGTCGCATCGAAGGATCGCTGGAAGGACAAGAGGAAGAGCGCCACGGTGATGACCGGGATGGCGAACAGCAACAAGAACTGCACGACGAGCACCATCCACGTGAAGATCGGCATGCGCATGAGCTTCATGCCGGGTGCCCGCATGTTGAGGATGGTGACGATCAGGTTGATCGAGCCGGTCAACGATGCGATACCAGTGATCTGCAGACCGAGCACCCAGAAATCGATGCCGTGGGTCGGCGAGAAAAGGGTACTCGAGTTGGGGGCGTACATGAACCAGCCACCGTCGGCGGCCCCGCCGAGGAACCACGACGTGTTGAGGAAGATGCCACCGAAGAGGAAGCACCAGAACCCGAAGGCGTTGATTCGCGGGAACGCCACGTCTCGTGCGCCGATCTGCAAGGGCACGAAGTAGTTGGCGAAAGCCGCCGCCATGGGCATCACGAAGAGGAACACCATGGTGGTGGCGTGCATCGTGAACATCTGGTTGTACTGATCGGCGCTCAGAACCTTGCCCTCGGGTCCCATGAGCTGCAGACGGATCAGCACGGCCTCGAGACCGCCGACGATGAAGAAGAAGAAGGCTGCGACTCCGTACATGATGCCGAGCTTCTTGTGATCGACGGTGACGAGCCAGTCCTTCCACGACGACGTGGCGGCCGGACGCTTGAAGACACCGAGAGCTTCGCTGGGCTTCACCACGGTGGGTGTGCCGGGAACCGCAACTTCGGTGGAGGGACGTTCGATGATGGCCATCTCAGTGTTCTCCTGTTACTTCAATTCGAGTAGGTAGGCGACGAGGGCGTCGATCTGATCTTCGGTGAGACCGAGTGCCGGCATACCGCGGTACTTGCCGTCGGTTTCCTGCAACTTGGTCGGATCGGCGTACATGGGCTTTTTCTCCGGAGCGTTGCGCAACCACTCGCGCAGATCCTTCTGGTTGAGACAGGGCTCGGACACTCCGGCGAGGTACTTGGGACCGAACTCGGACGGGTCGGCGTTCCAGACGTCTTCACGACAAGCCGGCGTGAGGAGATCCCACGAGGCACCGGCGAAGGTGTTGCGAGTCATGAGGTAGGTGAGGTTCGGAGCCGCACCCGACACGACGTACTGCTCGGGTGCCGACACGATGAGGGAACCGTCGGAGTTGGTCAGTCCGTTGACCTGATGACAACGGGCGCACTGCGCAATGAAGACCGACTCTCCTTCGGCGGCAAGAGTTCCTTCGGCCGGCGGCGTGTACGACGACAACTGGTTGGCGACCCAGGCATCGAAGTCGGGGCGACTGAGCACGACCGTCTCCATACGCATGTAGGCATGGGAGAGGCCGCAGAACTCGGTGCACTGACCGGCGTAGATGCCCGGTTGCGAAGCCTCGAGGCGGAGCGGGTGCACGCGCCCAGGGACGCTGTCCTTCTTGCCGTTCAACTTCGGAATCCAGTACGAGTGGATCACGTCACGACTCGTGACTCGCAACAGCACCTTGGTGTTCTCGGGAATCACCAATTGGCCCGACGTCACGATCGGGGCCGCGATGCCGTAACGATCGGCGTTGTCACCGTTGGCCGGATAGTCGTACTCCCACCACCACTGCTGGCCGGTGACGTTGACGATCATTTCGGTGTCGTCGGTCTTGGCGAGGTCGAAGATGGTGCTGGCCGTCGGGATGGCAACACCGATGAGGATCAGCACCGGAATCACCGTGAGGGTGATCTCGAGGGCCGGCTTGCCGTGTGTCTGCTCAGGGATTCCCTGGCCGCGGTCGCGATAGCGGAACACCGCCCAACCGACGGCGAGGAACACGATCACACCGACGATGCCAGCCACCAGGAACACGGGCTGCTGCAGGTTGTCGATCTTTTCGGCATTGGCGCCAGCCGGCTGCCAGGTGTCCTGAGGAGCGTCCTTCGCGCATCCGGCCAAGACGAGCAACCCGAGGGCCGCCGAAGCACCACCCAACCAACGCCGACGAGACTTGGTGTTCATCACATCTCCAGGTCGTTCCACTGATTCACTGACTCCAGATCTATCCATCACGGCACCACGACGCTCAGTCGCGCCGACGAGACACCCGGCACGGTGATCGAGAACGGTTCGTCACTGGCGAAGGATGGCTGCGGGATCCGGACGGTGACCGACTGCTGTCCGCCCTTCTCGACTTTGCTCGTGCACGACTGAAGAAGGGTCTCGCGCTCGACTCCGTCACCCAGATCTTCGACGACCTTGCCGTACGACAACACCATGCGTCGGGCTTCGTCGCTCTCGTTCACGAACAGGATCGTGGACGGGTTGGCGCGCTGGATGTAGAGCTCGCTCTGAGGCTCGGAATAACCGGCCACTTCGGCGATCAACTGACCGTCACGCAAAGTCACGGTGGCCAAGATGTTGCTCTTGGCCGCCACCGAGCGCGAGGCCTTCTTGTCGGAATAGGCCTTCTCGGCGGTGCAACCACGATCTCGATACGGATCCTCGGCCGAATACTCGACCAACTGTTCGCGCTCTCCGTCGAGAGCAGTCGCGACTCCGGCACCAGCCAACGCGACGAGAACGACGGCCGACATGGCCCCGACGATGCGGCGACTCACATTGCGACGTACGGCGATCACGGCTCCGACCGCCAGAACGATCGCTGACACGAAGGCGAACACGAGAGTTCCGGCCGACTTGTCGAGGGCGAGCATGAGACGTGAGAACGACAACACGATGACGGCGAGAAGAAGGGCACCGGCCACCGGCAACTCGAGTGGGTGCACCATGTAGTCACGGATCTTGGTGTTGTAGGCCGCATCGGCCGAACCGCGCTCGGACCAGTTCTGGATCATCCACTCGCCGAGCATCGCGAGGGTGAGTGCGACTCCGACCTTGAAGATTCCGGGTGACGAGATCAGACCGACCACGAGCACACCGACGGAGACCGCAGTTCCAAGCGGCCACAAACTTGCTCGGGGCGAGCGGTTGGTGGCCGCGGCGGTGGCATGAGCCGCCGTGTCGGTCGACAGCACGTGGCCGTCCCGCACGAAAGACGCAATGGATCCGGCGAACAACAGGGCCGTGGCCAAGAAGAACAGAGCAACGGCTCCGAGCGCACTGTTGCCCGAGATCATCCAGAGAACGGCTCCGACGAGCGAACCCGCACCGAGGCCGTAGAAGAGTTTGGAGCTGGTGGTGATCACGTCGGCTTCCTCACTTCTGCACGTAGACGACGAACCAGACCGCCGTGAAGGCGGCGGTGATGAAGTACCAATAAAGCGCGTTGGCCGACACGATCGACACGTCGGAGTTACCCCGACCGAGGTAACGGAACGCTGCCACCGCCGTGTACACGAGGCCGGCGATCACGAGGAAGGCCATGGTTCCGGTGAGCGCGTAGAACATGGAGTGGAAGGCGCCGTCTCGAGCACCCACACCCATCTGTGTCCAGATGAAGATCTGAGCATTGAGCGCGGCCAGGCCCATGAGCATCGTCATACCGAGCGCCATACCGGCGTGCTGACGATCGTCACGCTTGGCCGAATAGACGGCCCATTGAGCCATCACACACACGACGCAGAACGCGATCAGCATCATGTTGGCTGCGACTTCGGGAACCACGATGTCGGCCGGCATCCAGTCCTTGATGGCACCGCGTCGCTCGGAGAAGCGAGTGGGTGCATCGGCTCGGAACTGTGACCACACGGCGAGCATCCCGCCGATGAGCATCACACCGGCGGCCGAGGCGAGGCCCGTGCCGACGAAGAGCTGGCGACGAGGTGCCGGTTGCGGAGCGGGGGGCAGCGCGTGCATCAGCCAACCTTCCCTGAGTTGTTCTTCATGTCTGCGAGTGGATGATCGGAGCCGACGACGAACACGTCGGCGAAGTTGTCGGCCGGCGGCGGAGACGACGTGGCCCATTCGAGGGTCGTGCCGTCCCACGGATCGTCACCGGCTGCGTCACCCTTGGCGAAGCTGCGAGCGGCCAGACCGACGAAAGCGAGGGTGCTCAACAACATGAGTGCGAAGCCGGCGGTGACGAGCAGATTCCAGAATTCCTGCGGTCCGCCGTATGCGAACCCGTCGAGGGCTCCGGCCGGCTGATCGGCGAATCCGGCGATCAAGTACGGAATCGAACCGAGGACCGTGCCCAAGAAGGCGAGAAGCGCGAGCGGAATCGCCGCCTTGTCGGAGATCGTGCGTCCCCACAACTTCGGACCCCAGTAACACACGGCGCCGAACGCCAACATCGCCGTGCCGAACGTGACTGCGACGTACGAACCGGCCTCGTAGATCGTGCCGCCGAGACCCGCGTCCTCGATCGCGTAGAGAACGTGGGACGCCGCACCGAGAAGGATCATGAGCAACCCGAGCACACCGAACACCAACGGTGCGGCCACTCGAGGCTTGGCCGTCTTCAGCGTGAGGAGGGCCGTGGCGAGAACGCCGAGCAGTCCGAGCAACGGCACGAGATTCAACAATGCGAACGGAAGAAGATCGGCGATCTTGTCGCCGAGACCACTGAAGAATCCGTCACCCTCCCAGGGGAGAGTCACGGTCGAATGCACCACGGCGGTGAGCACGGCGACACCGACCACGCCGATGGCAGCGTTGCCGGCCGCCCGCGGAGCGAGACGAGTGCGTCCCATGACCGGAACCATGTCGAGAACGAAACCGAGAACCGGGATCGCGAGCACGTAGGTGAAGGGCTGCGACAACGCCCAGCCGACCCAGTCGCCGATGCCGTAGTTGCCGCCGAAACCGGCGCGTGCGTAGCGATGGTCGACGTAGAGGAAGATCGTGGTTCCGATCACCGCCGGAACGGCCATCAGCAAAGTGACGGCACCGACGAGCGAGGCCCACGAGAACATCGGTGCTCGCAACAAACCCATACCCGGCGCACGAGACGTCAGAGCCGTGACGGCGACCGACAGCGCGACCATGCCGAGGCCGAGATACATGACCACGGTGCTCGCCAGATACAGATCGACCATCTCGGCTTCACCACCACCGGGCCCACCGTTTCCGATGATCGACGCGATCGCCAGCGCGAGACCGGTCAACCACATCCAGAATCCGGCCGCAGCCGTGCGCGAGAAAGCGAGTGAACGCGCACCGAGTTGCAGTGGCACGACGGCGACCACCAGACCGATGACGACCGGCACGACACCGCCGTACGTGAGAAGCAGACGCGCCGCTGCGAGAACTTGCGACACCGCTCCGTCGTCGAGCAACTGATAGCCCTCGGCGTCGATGCGCTCGAAAGCGACCAAGACGGCGAGGACGAGGCCGCCGAGAAAACCGACGAAGCCCGACCCGATGAAGAGTCGGCCGACGAGTTTGTGATCAGCCGAGGTGAGCCAGGACGCCACTGCGGGAGTGGAGGCCGACTCGGGCACCGACTGCGATTGGATAGAGGTCATTCCACTGGGCTCGCTTCACACGCGACGGGGCAGCCGTGGCCCCCCGAGGGGTCTGGTTGGTTCGGACGAAATCCGCCTCCGACATTACCCACTTCTCCCTGCTCAGGCCTAAATCCCGACCATTCACAAAGGCACACGAACGGGTGTCACATCTCGTGCAAATCGACGTTCGTCGAACGACCTCAGACCCCGTGTTCGACGAAGACGTCGACGGCCATCGCCACGAACAGAACCGTCACGTAGGTGATCGAGAAGGCGAACAACCTCATCGATTGTGACGGCGTCGGGCGTCGCCCGAGACGGATGGCCCCGACCACGAAGAGCAGGTTCACCACGATGGCTGTGACCAGGTAGATCACGCCCAGGCTGGCCACCGGACCGAGGGCGATCGTGACGGCCGCCAGAACGATCGTGTACCCCACCATGTGGCGAACCGTCTCGTCGAGACTCGCCACACTCGGCAACATCGGTACCGACGCCGCCCGATAGTCGTCGGCATGTCGGATGGCCAAGGCCCAGAAATGGGGAGGAGTCCACAGGAAAATGGCGATGAACAGGAGAAATGGCTCCCAGGACAGGCCGTTCTGAACGGCGGCCCAGCCCACCAGGACGGGTACCGCCCCTGCGGCACCACCGATCACGATGTTCTGGCGACTCGTGCGCTTCAGCCAGAGGGTGTACACGAACACGTAGAAGAGAGTTGCCGACAGAGCGAGGACGGCCGACAGGAGGTTGGCCCCGGCCCAGAGAACGGCAAAAGCCGCTACTTCCAGGGACAACGCAAAAATCATGGCCCCCCGAGGAGAGATCAGACCGGTCACGAGGGGACGGGTCTTGGTGCGTTCCATCAGCCGGTCGATGTCGCGGTCGACCACCATGTTGATGGCGTTCGCTCCTCCGGCGGCCAGCGTCCCCCCGACCAATGTCACGAGGACCAGGCCCCACGAAGGCCACCCCTTCTCGGCCAGAACCATCGTCGGAACAGTGGTGATGAGGAGGAGTTCGATGATCCGTGGTTTGGTCAGGGCCACGTAGCCACCGATCACCGAACGAGGGGCCCGCCGCGGCCCGTGGGCCGACACGCCACCCGGGGTGAGCCGCGACGGCACGAGGGGGCGGGAGGCTCCGGACATCGGTTCGATCGTACGGGGGTGCGAAACACCCCACCAACCACGACAATGGCAATGTGAAGTTCGAGTGCGTGACTCCCGTCGCCACTGCTCCAGCCACGATCGAGCGACCCGCCGTCGACGAGTCGACCGACGTCGCACCCGACTCGCCCTGGGTGGTGCTGGTCTGGAACGACCCGATCAATCTCATGAGCTACGTGACCTTCGTGTTGCAGAAACTCTTCGGCTACAGCATGCAAAAGGCCACCGAACTGATGCTCGACGTGCACTACAAGGGCAAAGCTGTCGTCAGTTCGGGATCTCGCGAGAAGGCCGAAATGGACGTCTTTCGACTGCACGAACACGGTCTGTGGGCCACGATGCAAAAAGACGGTGGTCGTGGCGACGGTGGGAGCGGTTCGTGATCGGTCGTCGCCGGCGGGCGGTCCGGCGTACGAGTGAAGGTTTCGTGCTCGACCTCGATGCCGACGAAATCCACCTCGTGCGTCGACTGGTCGGTGAGGTCCGTCAACTGGTGACCAGTGGCGCCGCCGACGACCCCAAACTGGCCCGACTCTTCCCACCGGCGTACACCGATGACGACGACAGCGAATCCGAGTATCGGCGCCTGATGCAGGACGAACTCGTGGCCAGCCGGGTTGCCGCCATCGACTCGGTCGAGACGGCGCTAGCGGCCGAGACGAACGGTCGGGTGCCGCTCGACGCAGCCGGACTCGAAGCCCTGGCCACCAGTCTCAACTCGGTCCGACTGGTGCTCGGCACTCTGCTCGGCATCTCTGACGACGAGGACGAACCCGATGTTCCCGAGGCGGCGCTCTACCACTTCTTGTCGTGGCTCCTCGACGGGGTGGTCGATGCCCTCATGACCGGGGCCTAGTCGTCTCGACCTGGCCGGTGTTGCCCGGCGCACCCGCCGGTAGAGTGGCGAAGCTCTCAGCAGGACAAGCACCTGGCCCCCATCGTCTAGTGGCCTAGGACACCACCCTTTCAAGGTGGCGGCACGGGTTCGAATCCCGTTGGGGGTGCCAAACAGTTCTGAAGTCTCAGTTCTGGTCTCGTGGTGAAGTTGGAGTTCACGCCGGCCTGTCAAGCCGGAGGTCGCGGGTTCGAGTCCCGTCGGGACCGCCAGTCATTCGGCTCGCCGAATGCACTCGGTCGAGTAGCTCAGTTGGCAGAGCACACGCCTGAAAAGCGTGGGGTCACCGGATCGACGCCGGTCTCGACCACCAGCCGTTGTGTCGTCACGAGGCCGATCGCCGCTGTCGGGCCTCGCGCAACAAGAACTCCTGGGCCACTGTCGCCACATGGATTCCGTCCACGCTGAACACGTGGCCGATCGACAATCCCCGACTGTTGCTGAGCGAGTGACAGGTGAAGTCGTGCAGATGCCATTCGTCGGCGCGCATCGGACGATGGAACCACACCGTGTGGTCGAGGCTGGCGCCGTAGTAGTTGCCGTGTGGATCGGGGTCGTTCGCGCGCACCGGATGAGTTCGATCCACTGATTCCGACGGAAGATCGTCGCTCAGGTACGTGAACGCGCATCGGTGCACGAGTTGATGGGCCGGATCGAACGGATCGCCGAGAGCTTCGGTGATCCGAAACCACCCCATGCTGCGTCCTGCACCCTCACGCCCGTCATCGGGCATGAGCGACGTTTCGATGGCGCGACGATCGAAGACCTCCGACCACGACGAGTTCTCCACGCTGTCGGGTGAAGGAACTCCGGTGGGAAAACGGATCGTCTGAACGTCAGCACTCGCTTCCGGAGCCTGGAACGACGCTTCGAGGTTGAGAATCGCGCCGACCGTCTGTCGCGCCACCACGCGTCGCGTGCAGAAACTCTTGCCGTCACGAATGCGATCGACTTCGTAACGCACCGGCTCGGACGGATCGCCACGACGTATGAAATACGCGCGCATCGAGTGTGGTTCCATCGCCCCATCGACCGACGAGGCAGCAGCCCGCAATGCCTGAGCGACGATGTGCCCACCGTAGAGGCCTCCCCACGGATACTGGCGACCGGCACCCACGTACGTGTCGGGACCATGAGGTTCGAGATCGAAGAGCTGAGCGATGGTCACGGCGTCAGGTTACGGGCGCGACGCGCGACCCAGTTCAGTTCGCGTGCACGATGACGACCGGCCCGCGACTGCGATGAGCCACGGCCGTCGACGTCGACCCGAGAAGAACCGATGCGAGAAGGCTGTGACTCTTCGACGCCACGACGACGATGTCCTGAGGTCCGGCTTCTTCGGTCAGTACGTCGGCGGCCGAACCTTCGACGGCGTTCACGTCGATGTGCGTTCCATGGGGACCCTCGAGTCGCTGTTTCTCACGTTCGACCAACTGCTTGGCGTCGCGCAACAACGCGAGTCGGAGGTCCTCGACTCCCGGGCCCATCATCATTCCGGCTTCCGGGATCATCGCCTGGTACGGGTAGTGCCAGGCCGTGACCACCTCGAGGGGCCGATGGAGACACTTCGCGAGTGACAGGGCCCACGCCGCGGCCTGAGACGAACGTGACGACCCATCGATGCCCACCACGACCTTTCCCTCGATGGCACGATTGCTGGTCTCGGGGACGAGAACGACCGGACACTTCGCTCGATGCGCCACGGCATAACTCACCGATCCCATGATGAGTCCTTGGGCGGCACCGACACCGCGAGTACCGAGCACGATCGCCGCCGAATCACCGGCCGCGCGTAACAAGGCCGAGGCTGGTGAACCTTGATCGATGAAGGTCTCGGTCACCAGATCAGGGAACTCGCTCTTCACCCGCAGCGAAAGTTCACTCATCATCGTCTTGTGGCGTAGGTCGATCTCGTGCACCTCTTGAGAGTTGAGGGCCGGCAATGCGTAACCGGCACTCATTCCGATACCCACCATGGCGGGAAGCGAGTAGCTCGTGAGCAACCGAAGTGGACGTCCGGACGCCGCAGCGAGTTCGGCCGCCCAGAACACCGCTATCTCGGCATTGGTCGAACCGTCGTATCCGGAAAGGATCGGCCGCGCATCGCCGTCACTGGCACAAAGTTCATGAATCGCTGACCTCATGGGCACATGGTGGCGAGTTCTGGGCCGGCTTCCGAGAGACATCCGTCGTCGATTCACGACATCGAATTTCCCCGGAAACCGTGTCAGAACCTGTGGAGGGTGATCAGGAGCCGAAGGGGAAGCCGAGATCGGGTGCGGTGAGCATCGGCGCATAGGGAATCCCGCGTTCGTCCGCCATCGCCGCACACGTACCACCCCGATCGACGATCACGGTGATCATCACCACGGAAGCTCCGAAAGCTTCCACGACGTCGACCGCTTCCATCAGGCTCGTGCCACGCGTGACGGTGTCCTCGGTGACGACGACCCGATCTCCCGGCTGCAACGCACCGGCGAGTCGACCCGTCACACCATGGTCCTTGGCCTCCTTGCGGACACTGAAGCTTCGTAGTGACCGACCCCGTGTCGCGCCCACCGCAGCCACACCGAATGCGACCGGATCGGCACCCATCGTCAGACCACCGATGGCTGTCGCATCGGCCGGGATCAACGACAGGGCCACGTCGGCCACCAAGACGATTCCATCGGGTCGACAGGCCGTCTGTTTGGTGTCGAGGAACCACGAACTCTTGGCTCCCGACTTCAACGTGTAGTCACCGACCTTCAGTGAGTGTTCGAGAACGTGACGGCGCAGCGCGTCACGAGCCGGATCGAGCGACGGAAGTTCGATGGACGACACGACCGTCAGTCCTCCAACTGCTCGAAGATACGGTGGATATGAGTGAGAGATCGACGGAGATCGAAAGCCTCGTCGAGCGCACTCGACGGTACCGACGACGCGCGCACGTCGGATTCGAGGGTCGAACGGAAGTCGACACCGTGGGTCCACGACGCGGCAGCCGCGTCCTGCACGACACGATACGCCTCGTCGCGCGAGAGTCCGGCTTGAACGAGCGCGAGCAGAACGGGTTGGCTGAACACCAGTCCGTGGGTCGACTGCAGATTGGCACGCATGCGCTCGGGAAAGATCTGCAGACCTTCCAAGAGACGGCGCAAACGATGGAGAACGTAGTGCGCCAACAACGACGAGTCGGGAAGGATCACACGCTCGACCGAACTGTGCGAGATGTCGCGCTCGTGCCACAAGGCGACGTCCTGAAGCGCGGCCTGCAGATTGCCACGCAGGACTCGCGACAAGCCCGAGATGGTCTCGGCCGAGATCGGGTTGCGCTTGTGAGGCATGGCGGACGAGCCCTTCTGACCCGCCTTGAACCCTTCCTCGACTTCGCGAACTTCGGTGCGCTGCAGGTGACGAAGTTCGGTGGCGATCATCTCGCAGGTGGCACCCACCGATGCACACGCCCACACGTATTCGGCGTGTCGATCGCGCGCGATCACCTGAGTCGCCGGAACCGGGACGAGCCCGAGTGCTTCTCCGACCAATCGTTCGACCGCCGGGTCGATGTTGGAATACGTACCGACGGCTCCTGACAGCTTGCAGACGGCCACGGCCCGGCGAGCCGACTCGAGTCGTTCGATATCTCGGCCCACCTGCAAGGCCCACAGCGCGACCTTGGCCCCGAAAGTCGTCGGCTCGGCGTGCACTCCATGAGTACGGCCGATCATCACGGTGTCTCGATGATGTCTGGCCATGGCGACCAGAACGTGTCGGAGCTGCCGGGCCGCATCGATCAGGAGATCGGCCGCATCGCGCAGGGCCCAGCACCAGGCCGTGTCGACCACGTCACTCGACGTGAGCCCGTAGTGAATCCATGAACCGGCCGGAGCGCCGATCGATTCCTGGACCACGTCGACGAACGCGGCGACGTCATGGTCGGTGACACGTTCACGATCGAGCACGCGCGCGATGAACGCCGCATCGACCGTTGGCTTGGCCGAACGACAGGTCACGGCGTCAGCAGCCGGTACGACTCCGAGACTGGCCTGGGCTTCGGTGGCGAGCAACTCGATCTCGAGCCAACGGCCGAATCGTGTCTCGTCGACGAAGACACTCTCCATCTCGGGGAGGGAATAACGCGGGATCACGGAGCCACCAGACCCGAGTCCCATTCGACCACCGCATCACGTTCGGCGCCGACTCCGATGATGCGAACCGGCACTCCGACTTCGCGTTCGACGATCTCGATGAAACGTCGAGCAGCCGGCGGCAGATCACCGGCCCGTCGACACTCGGTGATGCTGGTCATCCAACCTTCGATCGTCTCGTAGACCGGCTCGACACGGTCGAGCAGATCGATGCGGTCGGGATAACCGTGATACGTCTCTTCGTCGACGCGATATCCGGTGCAGATCTTCACCTCGTCGAAGGTGTCGAGGACGTCGAGCTTCGTGAGCGCGAGTTCCGTGAGCGAGTTCACACGAACCGCATGTCGAAGCATCACGCAGTCGATCCAGCCCGGACGTCGGCGTCGACCGGTGACGGTTCCGAACTCCTGACCGATGTCGACCAATCGATCGCCGAGTTCACCATCGACTTCGGTGGGGAACGGACCCGCCCCCACACGTGTCGTGTAGGCCTTGGTGATACCGACGATGCGGTCGAGGAGGCGGGGGCCGAGACCCGATCCGGCACTCGCACCACCGGCCGTCGGATTCGACGAGGTGACGTACGGGTACGTTCCATGATCGAGATCGAGGAAGGTCGCCTGGGCGCCTTCGAGAAGAACGTGCTCCCCGGCCGCGACTGCGTCGTGCAGGAAATCGATGGTGTTGGCCACGTACGGCGCGAGACGCCGACCGAGAACCGTGAAGCGATCGACCACCTCGTCGACGTCGATCGTGGGCGCTCCGGCGGCCGACAACGTGTGGTTGTGGGCGATCGCCTGACGCCGCACCGAGTCGGCGAAAGTCGCCGGCTCGAGAACTTCACCCACTCGGATCCCGTTCCGATTCGCCTTGTCGGCGTAAGCGGGTCCGATCCCCTTCAACGTGGTGCCGATTCGCCCGTCTCCGCGCTGATCTTCCGCCAGCGCGTCGAGCGCCTGATGCCACGGAAAGATCAGGTGCGCTTGGCTCGACACCTTGAGGCGGGCACAAGACACGCCACGGGCTTCGAGCCGGTCGATCTCGTCGAACAACGTGACCGGATCGACCACGACACCGTTACCGATGACGGGAGTGACCGCCGGGTACAGAACACCGGAGGGGATGAGTTGGAGCGCGTACTTCTCGTGACCCACCACGACGGTGTGACCGGCGTTGTGTCCACCCTGGTAACGGGCGACCACCGAATGATCTCGGGCGAGGAGGTCGATGACCTTGGCTTTGCCCTCGTCACCCCATTGGGCTCCGACGACGACGGTGACCGGCATGTGACGCTCCTAACCGAGGGGAACGTGAGGTGATGCTACCGGCATCGTCTCCGACTCAGGAGAGCAGAACCACGTTCCCGTCCTGGACGTCGACCTTGATCGTTCCGTCCTCACTCACTTTTCCTTCGAGAATGAGGATCGACGCATTGTCACCGATGACCCGTTGGATGACTCGCTTCAGGGGTCGGGCACCGAAAGCCGGGTCGTACCCCTCGGCCGACAACTGACGGAGAGCTTCGGGCGTCACCTCGAGGGTGATCCGTCGAGCCGCCAGCCGCTCCTTCAACTTGGCCACCTGGATCTCGACGATGCGAGCGAGATCCTCCTCGGTGAGCTGGACGAAGCGGATGATCTCGTCGATGCGATTCACGAACTCGGGCTTGAAGAACTCGATCGGCTCACCCCGCAGATTCGACGTCATCACGATCACCGAGTTGGTGAAATCGACCGTGCGACCCTGACCGTCGGTCAAGCGACCGTCGTCCAGCACCTGCAACAGAACGTTGAACACGTCGGGATGGGCCTTCTCGATCTCGTCGAGCAGGACGACGCTGTACGGACGGCGACGTACCGCCTCGGTGAGCTGACCACCTTCGTCGTACCCCACGTACCCAGGAGGTGCACCGACGAGTCGCGACACCGAATGCTTCTCCATGTACTCACCCATGTCGATTCGAACCATCGCTCGTTCGTCGTCGAAGAGGAATTCGGCGACGGCACGTGCCAACTCGGTCTTGCCGACTCCGGTCGGACCGAGGAAGAGGAACGATCCGATCGGACGGTTCGGGTCGGACAGCCCGGCACGACTGCGACGTATGGCGTTCGAAACCGCCACGACGGCATCGTGCTGACCGACGACCCGTTGATGCAGAAGGTCTTCGAGGTGAACGAGTTTCGCCATTTCTCCTTCCATGAGTCGAGTGACGGGGACGCCCGTCCACTTGCTCACGACCTCGGCGATGTCTTCGGCGTCGACCTCTTCTTTCAGCATGCGGTTACCCGCCTGCAGTTCGTCCAGATGGGCGGTGACTTCGGTGATGCGACGTTCGAGGTCGGGAATCCGTCCGTACTGAATCTCGGCGACCTTGTTGAGGTCGGTCTCGCGCTCGACGGTCGAACGCATCTGCTCGAGCTCTTCCTTCAGGTTCCGGATGGCCGCGATCGCCTCCTTCTCCTTCTCCCAGTGGTCGCGCATCTGACCGGTCTCGGAGCGCAACCCGGACAGTTCGTCCTCGAGAGCCACCAGCCGCTCCTTCGACGCGGCATCGGTCTCCTTCTCGAGTGCGACCTTCTCGATCTCGAGTTGCAGGATGCGCCTTTCAACGACGTCGATCTCGGTGGGAAGCGAGTCGATCTCAATACGCAGTTTCGACGCCGATTCGTCGACGAGGTCGATCGCCTTGTCGGGGAGGAAGCGATTGGTCAGGTAGCGATTCGAGAGCACGGCAGCACTCACGAGCGCCGAGTCCTGAATGCGAACACCGTGGTGAACCTCGTAGCGCTCCTTCAATCCGCGCAGGATCGCGATCGTGTCCTCCACGGTCGGCTCACCCACGTACACCTGCTGGAAGCGACGTTCGAGGGCCGGATCCTTCTCGACGTACTTGCGATACTCGTCGAGGGTCGTGGCGCCGATCATGCGCAGCTCACCTCGCGCGAGCATGGGTTTGATCATGTTGCCGGCGTCCATGGCCCCTTCGGCTCCACCGGCACCCACGATCGTGTGCAGTTCGTCGACGAAGGTGATGACTTCACCCGCCGAGTCGGTGATCTCCTTCAGGACGGCCTTCAGACGCTCCTCGAACTCACCGCGATACTTCGCACCGGCGAGCAGACTGGCGATATCGAGGGAGATCAGCCGCTTGTTCTTCAATCCCTCGGGAACGTCGCCGTCGGCGATACGACGGGCCAGACCTTCGACGATCGCCGTCTTACCGACTCCTGGTTCACCGATGAGCACTGGGTTGTTCTTCGTCCGGCGACTGAGGACCTGGATGACTCGACGGATCTCGTCGTCACGACCGATGACCGGATCGATCTTGCCGTCGCGGGCTCGCTTGGTGAGGTCTTGTCCGTACTTCTCGAGTGCCTGGAACTGATCCTCCGGACTCTGACTGGTCACTCGGTGACTGCCGCGAACGTCGCGAAGTGCCTGCAGTAACTCCTCACTCGGAACATCGAGGCGTGAGTTCATGGCGAGGAGAAGATGCTCGACCGACAAGAACTCGTCCTTGAAGTCCTTGCGATACTTGTCGGCGTTCGCGAATACGTTGTTCAATTCGCGATTCATCCGCGGTTCGTCACCGCCGTACGCCTTCGGGAGCTTCGCAACGGCTTCATCGGCCTTGTTGCGCACCATGAGTGGAGCGATACCGAGTTTGGCCAGAACGGCCGGAACGACCGTGTCGTCCTGTCGCGCCAGCGCGGCCATGACATGGTCAGGAGTGAGTTCGGGATTCGACAAGGCCTTGGCCTGATCGATCGCCGTCGAGACCGCTTCCTGGGTCTTGTGGGTCCATTTGTTGGGATTGATGCTCATGACGGGACTTCCTTCCGGTGCACCGATTCCGGTGCACCATTCGATCCCCCGAGAACGTGTGACGACGAGACACTCGTCAGCCAATGACGAGCCGACTCCGAAAGTTCGACGACCCGCTTGTAGTCGGCCACGTCGGCCGGCAACGCCGCCAAGGCCTCGGCCAAGCGAGATGCGTCGTCGGGACGGTCGACGAGATGAGAGAGCGGTCGGATGTAGGTACGGATCGTGAAGAGGACGGCACCGGTCGTCGGAAACTTGCGCAGCGTCTCGCGCTCGACGCGCAAGAAGAGACGATCACCCGTGGTCGGATCGCCGACGCGAGGGATTTCCGGCGAGGGTTCGGCGGTTCCGTCGACGGCCTGATACGGATCATCGGTGTCGAGAACTCCCCATCCGAGACGCCAGTACGGCTTGTTGGGAGACAGTCGCTCGAAGAAATCGTCGATGGATCCTCCGAGTTGTTCGTTCAGACGAGCCACCGGCGCATGGACCTCGGCCATGCTCGCTCCGAGCTTCGACGTGAGATTCCATCGATTCGGGAAACACACCGAACCACCACCGAACACCAGACGTCCATCGCGCTCGACGAGTAGTGCCAGATCTTCCTGAACGAGCCGACCGGCGATCGACAACGGGTGTTCGGACCAACGGCCCTCAGAATCGGGGGTGATGGCGAAGGATTCATTGCGATGACGATTGGTCACGGTGCATTCGTTGCGCTCGAACCAAGTGGGGAAGTGTTCGACCAGATGATCGACGAGAGTCGACAGGACCTCGTTGCTCTCGGGCTCGATCCCGTCGATCGCAGCGAGGACCGTCGTCGGATGATCACGAAGAACACGAGTCTTGGCATCGATCTCGTGGTCGTAGTCGTCACCGATCTGGATCCAGTCGTGGAGTTCGAGAGGTCGGAGAGCGAGTCGCCACCGGAACGAACCCGCCATGTAGGGCTGATAGTCGGGTGAACTTCGACGAACGTCGGTGCTCACGAGTCACCTCGTTTCTTCAGGACCGGAGGAACCTGACCGAACACGGTCACCGACTGTCGAAGAGGTACGAGGCCACCGGATGTCGAACGCGGTTCGGCGGCCGAGATGGCTTGGGCCGCCAACAATCGCAGTCGATCGACCTCGTCACGCAACCGTCTGACTTCGGCCTCGAGGGCCATCACCCGTCGAATTCCCTCGACGTTCATACCCTCCGCCGTGAGTTCGGCGATACGACGAAGACGTGCGATATCGGCATCGCTGTAGCGACGATCTCCGCCGCGGGTGCGCGCCGGTTGAAGAAGTCCTCGTCGCTCGTAGATCCGGAGTGTCTGCGGATGCATGCCGGCCAGTTCGGCGGCAATCGAAATAACGTAAACGGCTCGGTCGTGGTCGGACACCTTCGATCACCGTCCGTTCCGATACAAGTGCTGCCGCACATCGGTCGATGAGGCCGCCGACAACGTCTCGATGATTTGCCTCTCTTCAGGCGACGGATCGGAGGGCACCATCACGTCGACCGTCACGATGAGGTCTCCGGTCCGGCGGGCAGTCTCGATCCCTCGACCCTTCACCCGATACCTGGCACCACTCTGTGTTCCCGGCTTCACCCGTACCGTGACCGTTCCCCCCGTGAGAAGAGGAACGTCGACATCGGCTCCGAGAACCGCCTCCGCAAAAGTGATGGGGACTTTCACCGTGAGGTTGTCGGCATCGCGTCCGAAGATCGGATGCGACCCGACCTGGCACACGATGAAGAGGTCTCCCGATGGTCCGCCGTTTCGACCCGGCGCACCTTTCCCGGGTAGCCGAATTCGCTGACCGTTCGCCACGCCGGCCGGCACGCGAACCTTGACCTCGCGGGCCCGCTTCTCGACACCCGAACCGCGACACACACCGCACGGATCCTTCACCACGTTGCCTCGACCACCACAGCTCGGACACGGCGAGGAGAACGAGAAGAAACCTTGGTTGTCGTCGATCTGACCACGACCTCCGCACTGTCCGCACGTCTCGACTTTCGATC
>JAQCIK010000055.1:0-4078 GCA_027592035.1 Actinomycetota bacterium
GACAGTCGGATCGGTGCGTGGGCATCGGAACAGAGTCGCCCTCTGGCCGATCGCGCCGAGTTGGAGCGCCGAGTCCAGGACATGGAGGTTCGTTTCCCCGACGACGTTCCTCGTCCCGAACATTGGGGAGGATGGCGACTCGTCCCGTCGACGTTCGAGTTCTGGCAGGGTCGACCGAGTCGGTTGCACGACCGGTTTCGTTATGCGCGAGCGGACGAAACCCCGACGACAACCTGGTCGATCACCCGCCTCGCCCCCTGACCCTTGGTCGTTCTGGTGGCAAAAACGTCACGGAAAAGGCCGTTTCGTGCCACCAGAATCACCAAGATTGGGCGGCGGCGGTGAGGGCGTCGATCAGTGAACGAGTGTGCGGTGTGAGGTCGGGGCCTTCCCAGTCCCACCAGAGCGGGCTCGAACCTCGCACTCGAGGGGGCAGCTCGATCTGAACGCCAGCACCCGGGGGAAGGTTCACGGGGTTGCGCGAGTGCATACCGCGCAGTTCGTTCGGGATCGATTCGATGTCGGTGACGATCGAGTAGGCCGGAAGATGACGACGCAGGTGATCGCCGATGTGCTCGGCGAACTCGCGATGTCGTCCACCCACCAGAAGTGAGGTGAAGAGTTTGCGGCGCCCGTATCCATGAATGGTGATCACCGAGTGAACGTGATCGATGAAAGACGCGAGAGCCGAGGAATGTTCGGGTGACACGTCGATCGACGGAATGTGATCTTCCATACCGGGTGGCTGATGAACTCCGTAGTAGCTGACACCTGATCGATCGGCGGCCTCGCGCGCGATCACGTCGGTCATCGCCTCGAGCCCGCCGCCGTGGTACGCCATGAAGCCGATTCGTCGATCGCGCGGGGCGTCGTGATTGCGGAGGACGCACACTTCCTCCACATCGGGATGAGCCAGAAGATCACGGAAGCGAGACATGTCACTGACTGTGTCGGCGTCGATGAAGAACCGTCGTCGACACGGAGACGACCATCACGATTCCGAACACGACCGCGAGTTCGGTTCGGTTACCGTCGATCCAGTTGGCGAGAGATTCCTGCCAGCCGATGACGTTGCCCGTGAGTTCGTCGTCGTACCTCTCACGGATGTCGTTGAACCAGTACCAGGCGAGGTAGAGCCCCGACAGGATCATGACGACCGCCGAACCCACTTCGACATAGGTCATGCCCTTGCGGAGAACCCTGAGGAGCCCACCTTGGGCAACGGCCAGCGACACCGTGAGGGCCGTGACGAGAAGAGACATCGCTCCGCCGTACAACACGATGGCGATCAGGCCGGCGCCGAATCCGGACGTGTCGATCGTGCCGAGAACGGTGGCCGAAAAGGGGCCGATCGTGCAGCCGATCGAGGCGACCGCGTAGGCGATTCCGAAGAGAAACATCGACAGGACGGTTCGATCCTTGGCCCGCCCACCGACGTCGAGCTTCGGTGTGGTGAGTGGCAGTCGATAGCCGAACAACATGGCGACACCGAGTCCGACCAGAGCCAGACCGATCACGAGCGACACGTACTTGGCGTTCTGGTTGATCCAGTCGGTGAAGAGACGACTGATCGAACCGACCACCAGGAACACCGACATGAAGCCGGCCGACAGTGACAGGCTGACGACGAGAGCACGCGACACCGCACCTTCGGTCGAGCGCGCCTCTCCCGGACGTCCGGACAGGCCGAGGTAGTACATCAGGTAGGTGGGAAGCAGGACGAAACCGCACGGATTGACCGCGGCCAGTAGTCCGCTGCCGAAACTGAGCCACAGCCGATCGCTCGTGGCCGCCCAGAGTGCAGTCGTCATGAGACGAGATCCCCGATCGCTTCGGTGAGCATGTCGAGGGTGACCTCACCCGAGATCTGGTCGGTCACGACTCCGTTGGCGTCGATGAACAATGTGGTGGGGAAGGCGGCGATGCCGTTGGCCACCAAGAGTTCACTGTCGGGATCGCTGAGGAGTGTGTAGGTGACACCGATCTCGGATGCGAAGTCGTTCATCCGCTTCTCGGAGTCGACCGGATTGACGCCGACGAAGCTCACCGTTTGGCCGAATCGGAGATGAGCCTCCTCGATGGCAGGCATCTCCCGCTTACAGGGTGGGCAGGCCGAGAACCAGAAGTTGACCACCATGGGACGCCCGAGGAGATCGGCGACGTCGAATTCCGATCCGTCCGACCCTCTCACGACAGCCGTCTCGAAGGGCTGGCCACGAACCGGCTGATTCACTGCGATACCGGGCTCTTGGTATTCGCCGGGTTCGTCGAGAAGTACCGACTCGACCCCATCGGATGTCGATCCGCAGGCAACGAGCGTGATCGCCATCATCATGCCGACGGCGATCGATCGAAGTGCTCTCGTCACGTGTCCAGGCTAACGACTGCGTCGCAGTCGTCATCGGCGGATGGAAGGGAGCCACAGTCGTGACCGCCGTCTCGCGGGGGATTCGAGACGGCGATCACGACCGGGATCCCGAGCAGTTGCGGATTCGTCGAGCGTCATCCGCAACCGTGGTGAACGGTCCGCCAGTGATCGACGGTCAGTGTGTGAGATCAGGCCACGCGAATGGCGACCTCGAACTCACCCTTGTCGGCCAAGTCGGTGATCGGTCGAATCGTTCGATCCTCGTCGATCACGAGTGTGGGGCGGGGAAGAACCGCCGGTCGACCGCGTGGTCGCTTGTCGGCGACGATGCGTCCGTTCTCGACGAGTTCACCTCCCCAGACGCCCCACGGCTCGAGTCGTTCGAGTGCGCCCGTGAGGCAGGGTCCACGTAGCGAACATCGTGCACAGATCGCCTTGGCCCGGGCGATGTCGACGATGTCGTCGCTGAAGAAGAGAGCGGTGAGAGTTCCGTGGCCGTCACCGCAGCGAGCGACGGGCTTGGCGACCGGCGAGACGGACGCGAACGTGGCGTCGTCGACGGTGGCCTGGATGTCGGTGGTGATGATGGTCATGGTGGGTCTCCTGGGTGTGGACTGGTTCCTCGTGTCGGGACAACGAAAAAGGCCGCCGGGTTTCTGATCCCAGCGGCCTCGGTGGCTGTCTCGACGTGTCGTGTGACTTACGTGAGTTGCTCTCCGAGCCGCTGGGGCGGGCGCTTGGTCGCCGTGAAGGCGGGCTTCACGAAGGCCACGGCCGCACCAGCGTTGGCATACATGGCATGCGACGCAGCGGAGCCGTTCTGCCACATCGAGCCGAGACGCGACGACGCGCCGGCCGAGCCGGTGATCGAGTCGAAGGAGCGTACGGAGATGGACATAACGGTCTTGAAGGAAACCACGTGAGCGGGCACTCTGCAAACGAATTAGGTGAAATCAGCCCCTGATCAGGGCATTTCCTTCTCGCAGCGGGCCATTTCCTCGTACATCTCCTGACCTCCGATGACCCGGGCTCCCCGCATTTCGAGCCAGATTCGTAGCCGGGCTTCGGCCTCGAGGGCCGCCGCACGGGAGTAGTGGGTCCATGGTTTGCCGAGGTCGGGCCGCCACCTCACGAAACGACGATGGGCCTCGAGGCTGTGGTGACGCCGGCCGTCGATTCTCTTTCCGTCCCGATGTTCGAACACGCGAGCGAGCGGACTCTTCGAGGTCTGCCCCACGTAGAAGTAGCCGTTGCAGTCGGAGAGGTGCGAGTGATCGAGTTCGATCACGTACACGCTGTACACCGTTCGGTCGCCGTTGACGGTGTAGCCGGCAGCCGAGAGCGACTCGACGACATCGCGTTTGCGTTCTTGGGCGGCCGCGCGATCGTCGAACGACGTGTTGTCCATCAGGTCGTAGCGAACGCCGACCCAAGTGTTCGGACGGCGACGCATCTTGGCCTTCCAACGTCGGTCCAGTCCGGCTCCCGGTTCGACGGTGGTGATTCCGACGTGAACGTTCGGGAGGAAACGATGGCGTCTTCTTTGGGACCTCCCGTGGTCGTCGTCGATCTCGACGACCTCGACCCAGAACCGATCTCGTCGCTCTGACTTGTTCTCGTGTGTACGTGTGGGCATGCGCATATTTTCCCTGGCTTTCTCGAACGCCGATTGGGGACGGCGAGCGACAGGGAAACGCACGTCAGGCGATT
>JAQCIK010000056.1:0-4068 GCA_027592035.1 Actinomycetota bacterium
AATTCGTCGTTTTTGCGCGTATTTTTCTCCCAGAACGACGAGGGGATGTGGACGGACGCGAAGGTGGCGGCCCGGATGTCCGGACCGCCACCTTCTGGGCAGGGGAGAAGTTGTCGGTGTGATCAGAGGGGCATCATCGGTGAGACGACGACCTCCATGGTGTCGCTCTGGCCCATGCGGTTGGTGGCGGTGATGGTGAGCGTGTCACCTTCGCTGACCCGCAGCCCGCTGAGTGTCCAGATCGAGGAGTCGTCGCTGGTGCTCGAGAGCGAAGCGGGCAAAGTTTTCGGCCACCCCAGGCTGGAGCGGAAGGTGACGGTCACCGACTCGATGTCAGCGAGCAACATGGTCGAGGTCTCATCGATGAAGATCGACACTCGGTAGGTGGCGTATTCCTGGAACACCAGTGCACCGGTGATCTCGGGGGTGAAGTTCATCGTCGGCATCGTCACGACCGGGACGTCGATGTCGAAGTCGAAGTCGAAATCGAACTCTCCGTCGTCACTCTCGGGTGCGGCCTCCTCTTCGGGAGCGACTTCCTCAGGGGTGCTCTCGTCCTCCGGGGCGACTTCCGGAGCTACTTCCTCTTCGGGAGCGACTTCAGGAGCGACTTCCTCAGGAGTGATTTCCGGTGTCATTTCCTCTGGTGTCACTTCCACTTCGGGGGCGACGGCAATGTCCTCGGGAGTGATCTCCGGTGCGACCTCGGGAGTGATCTCGGGCAACACCTCAGCGACGAGGTCGGGATCGGCCTGGGCGAGGGCATCGGCGATCTCACCGGCGTCACCGCTCTGGGCGGCGGCGAGGAGAAGTTCGACGAGGGCTTGCTTTTCGGCATCGGCCGAGTCGGTGTTCTTGCCGCCGCAGGCGGCGGTTCCGGCCACCAGTCCGGCCACGGCGAAGGTGGCGAGGATGGTGTTCTTGATGGTGAGGGTCTTGGTGGTCTTCATGGCGGTTGTCCTTTCGGTTGGTGTGCAACCCGTTGCTGCACATCGGACAAGAGCCATGGGGGTGGCGGTCCTCGCACTTTTTGGCGGAAATTTCTCGAGAAACTCGAAAGACCCCTCTGACCAGGCCATTGACTTCGGTGTTCTGGGTGAAGGAATCGCCACATATGTGGCGATTCCTTCACCCAGAACACCACCCGGGGGTGGGGAAAGACGCGGGTCGGAGTTGGTGGAGTGTCTAATTTGGTCAGGTCGTCTCAAGGAGAAATGTCATGAATCAGTCGCGCCCTGAGTCAGCAGCCGCCCGCCGTCGCCGAGCGGCCCGTCGTTTCGTGGTGGGCATGACCGTGGTGGCATTCGCCTCGGTGGGGTGTGGTGACGACTCCGGGCCAATTTCGCTCTCGGACGAGATGCTGAACGAAGCGGGAACCCTGTGCGATCCGTTCGACCCCTCCTTCGACCAGGAGGTCTACGAGTCCGGATCGTGCAGTTTGGCGATGTGTGATCGGGACTCGAAGCAATACGACTCGTCGATCCTCGACGAATGTCCGGAAGGATTCGTCGAGACTTTGAAAGAACGACCGACCACGACGAGCGAGCCGGAAGGTTCTGACGAAAGCGCCGATAGCGACCTGTCGTCGACCGACGCACCCACTACCACCGTCGAAGAAGCCGATGACACCGAGACCCAGGAGGACTCGACCATTCCGGCGACCACGAGTAAGCCGGTGACCCGCACGGTTCCGTCCACCACGACTGCACCGACCACGACGATGGCGCCCACCACGTCGTCCACGTCGTCAGCTCCGCCCACCACCAAGAAGCCGGTGGGCGCGACCACCACCTTGCCGCGCGTCGGCGGAACCTCGACGCTTCCGTAGCAAAGTCGGCGACGGCGGAGCGTCAGAGAATCTGTGAGAGGAACAGTTTGGTGCGTTCCTCTTTCGGATTCGAGAAGAAGTGCTCCGGGGTGCCGACCTCGACGATCTCTCCCGATTCCATGAACACGAGGCGGTCGGCAACTTCGCGGGCGAAGCCCATCTCGTGAGTCACGACGATCATCGTCATTCCCGAGTTGGCCAGTTCCTTCATGACGTCGAGAACTTCCTTGATCATCTCGGGGTCGAGGGCCGACGTGGGTTCGTCGAACAGCATGACGCGCGGCTCCATCGCGAGTGAACGGGCGATGGCCACGCGCTGCTGCTGACCACCCGACAACTGACCGGGGAACTTCGACGCTTGCTAGGGAATACCCACCCGCTCCAGCAGCTCCATCGCCTTGGCAGTGGCCTCGGCCTTGGGCTTCTTGCGCACCCAGATGGGAGCCAGCGTCACGTTGTCGAGAACGGTGAGATGCGGGAAGAGATTGAACTGCTGGAAGACCATGCCCACTTCGGAACGGATCTTCTCGATGTTGCGGAGGTCGTTGGTCAGCTCGACACCGTCGACGACGATGGTGCCTTCCTGGTGGGCTTCGAGTCGGTTGATACAACGGATGAGCGTCGACTTGCCCGAACCCGACGGTCCGAGCACCACCATCACCTCGCGATCCTTCACAGTGATGTCGACGCCGCGAAGGGCTTGGAAGTCTCCGAACCACTTCTTGACGCCCGCGCAGACGATCATGTCCTTGCGGGCGGCCATTTCTTCGGTGAGTGCTCGATCGGCGATGCTCATGACGTGTGCTCCTGTGCGGTGGCTCAGCGGGCTTGTCCCGCTTGCAACTTCTTCTCGAGGTTCTGGGCGGATTTCGACATGCTGTACGTGAAGACGAAGTAGACGACGGCGATGAACAAGAGTGCCGGTCGCTTCTGTCCGAGGAAGTCGGGCTGGTTGGGGATGGTCGAGTTCGCGATGCGGAGGATGTCGAAGCCACCGACGATCGCGATGAGGGACGTCTCTTTGAAAGTGGCGATGGCCTGACCCACCAAGTTGGGGATGGCCACGCGCAACGCCTGTGGCAACACGATGAACACGGTGCGCTGCACGGTGGTGAGTCCGAGAGCATCGGATGCCTCGTACTGACCGCGTCGCACGCTCTGCAGACCACCGCGCAGGTTCTCGGCCATGTAGGCGGCCGAGAAGAGCGTGTAGCCGATGAACACGGCGGCCAGGTCGCTGATTCCCATGCCACGAGGCAGGAAGAGCGGCAACATGATCGAGAAGAAGAAGAGCACCGTGATGAGCGGAACGCCTCGCACCACTTCGATGAAGGTGGTCGAGAGCACTCGGAAGATCGGCATCTTCGAGGTGCGGGCGAGTGACAGCAACACACCGAGCGGGAACGACGCCAACATCACGTAGTAAGCGATGGTGACGGTGAGAACGAGGCCGCCGAGGAACGGAGGTGCGCTGATGACGAGCGTCGACTCGGTGTTGATGGCGGTGATGAGCCAGTGCGCCAGCACCACGAAGCCGATCCAACTCGTGGCCAAGCGGATTCGGGCGGAACGCTCGCCGGCGAACGTGGGAACGAGCACCGTGACCAGTGCGAGCAACAAGAAGCTGATGCGGACCTTCTGCAGCATCGGGTACCAACCGGCGAAGGCGGCGACCCAGTTGAAGATGGCGAAGACGACCAGAATCGCACCGACTGCTCGGGCCTTCTCTTCACGACCGGGACGGGCCAACACATAGAGCAAGGCCCCACCGCCGAGTGCGAAGGCGGCGGCGATCGGCACGTCGACCGACCACACTCGTCCCCAGTCGAAGGCCGGGTCGCGCAGCACGAGGAAGAGAACGAACGCCGGACCGATCACCCACCATCCGATGAGGGCTCGTCGCATGGCATGACCGAACCGCGAGGCGATCGCTCGACCACCGAAGAAGGCCACCAGGAGAACCACGAACAGAACCGTCCACGGAACCTTCGTGCTGCTGGCGACCGTCACACCCCGTTCGATGGTCAGTTCACCATCGGAGAACGAATGACGTCCGAACGGTGTGATCCAGACGAGAGCAACGATGATCGCCGATGTGCCGACCAACAAGCGAGAGAACGGGACGTAGCGAAGGTGCGCGGCCGGAACGAGTCGTTGAACGATCAGACCACCGACCACGAGCACACCGCCGATGACGTACATGCCGTTGCGAATGCTGCTGGGGGCCACGCTCGGAGCGA
>JAQCIK010000057.1:0-3980 GCA_027592035.1 Actinomycetota bacterium
CTGCATCACCACGGTGCGCAGGGCTTCAGCGCCAATCCACCCACCTGCGCCTTCTCCTTCGCTCTCCAACCAGTTCCTTCATAAGACGCTCTCATCCATGTTGTGGGAGCGATTGGCTTTCATTTCGAGTTTCTTTCCCAGGTCTTACTTTGGTGATGCACACTCACTCCCATGGTTGATCCGCTTCTCAACACGCGGCTGAACCGCCGCCACGCCCTTCGCGCCTTCGGAGGACTCGGAGTCGCAGTCCTGGTGGCCGCCTGCGCCGACGAAAGTGCCGAGTCCCGACCCGAAGCGCCTGGTAGTTCCTCGAGCTCCGCACTGCCGCGAAGCTCAACCTCCTCAACAGATGCAGCCACTCCCACGAGCGTGTTTGCCAACGACTACACGGCAACGACCGGGAAGCAGATTCCCTTCGAGACGGCTGGTCCATTCCCCGCTGATGGTTCGAACGGGCCGAACGTCCTCACCGAACTGGATGTCGTGAGGCGCGACATCACGCGAAGTTTCGCCGGCAACTCCGGACAGGCCGCCGGTCTTCCCGTTGCGCTCACCTTGAGGATCGTCGACGCCAATTCCGGTGAACCTCTTGCTGGTTCGGCCGTCTATCTCTGGCATTGCACAGCCGACGGCAAGTACTCGATCTACGAGATCGAGGATCAGAACTATCTACGGGGGGTTCAAGTCGCCGACGAATCGGGAATCGTCACGTTCGACACCGTCTTCCCAGGCTGCTACGGCGGTCGTTGGCCTCACTGCCACTTCGAAGTGTTCGACTCCCTCGGCGTCGCAACGTCTGGGCGTCAGGCCCGACGAACATCCCAACTTGCCTTTCCCGAAATCGCATGCCGCGAGGTGTACGCCAGCGATCAATACGGGGACAGTTCTGCCAACCTCGACCTTCTCGCCCTGTCGAACGACTTGGCCTTTCGAGACGGATCGGAGCATCAGTTGGCAGAAGTCGACCTGGAAAGCTCCACTGTCGATCTACTGGTCAGGGTCTGATCACCCTGCTCCACATCGGTATCGAAAACTGAAGGGTGTCTCGGGCCCCAAAGAATGGATGCTCAGAGGTTTCAGCCGAATACACTCGGACAGCCGCTACCTGAGGTCGCACCCTGGAGTTGGAAACCTCTGTTGGCGACACGCCCGGACGGATCGGTGAGTGTCATGGTGACGTAGATCGTCTCGCCGCGGTAACTGGTATCAAATGCACCGAGGACAAATCGGTAGGTGTTGCGGGCGAGGTTTGTATCGGCAGCAACCGTCGAACTCGACGTGCGTAGAAGTGACGGAACGACACTCGGCCCGTCGTCTAGCGTTCAGTCACCAATAACGACGTGATGAGGAAGCCCGACACCACGAAAAAGATGTCGACACCTACGTACCCGCCATCGAAGCCGGGCACCCCGAAGTGGTAGAGCAGCACGGCGATCACGGCCACGGCTCGTAACCCTTCGATGTCCTCCCGATGACGCATCGGCGCCAATGTAACCCCGGCTCGTCGGCATCTTCGGAGCCAGACTCAACAGCATCACACCTGGTCATGGGATTTTTCGCTCACGATCTCGCCTTCTTGCGAATTTGGTGGAACGGTTCTCAACAAGCTTCTTTCCCCTACAGGAGGTTTCATGAACGAAGTGATGCTCACTGGCGATTCGTACACACTCGTGTACAACGTCTTGTCCTTCGGTACTGCCGTCATGCTGGGTGCATTCGTGTACTTCTTGACCCAGATCAACAGCGTGTCGAAGGCCTATCGATCCGGAGTCGCCGTCTCGGCGATCGTGGTCGGCATTGCCGGATACCACTACTTCCGGATCTTCTCCGGTTTCGCCAACGGAGAAATGAATGAGGGATACCGCTACGCCGACTGGCTGATCACTGTTCCCTTGCTGGTCATCGAACTTCTGATCGTGCTGGGTGTCGCACCCGACGCTCGTAAGAAGTTGATGCAGCGTTTGGTCCCGGCAACCGTCGCCATGATCGCTCTCGGGTACCCGGGAGAAGTGTCCACCGAAAGTGGCACCAAGTGGGTGTGGTGGGTGCTCGCCATGATCCCGTTCGTCTACATCCTCTGGGTGTTGAACGGAGAACTCAAGGCTGCCTCGTCACGCGAGTCCGGAGCCGTCTCCTCGGCCATCAAGAACGCCACCATCGTCCTGCTCGTGACCTGGTGCGTGTATCCGATCGCCTATCTGTTCCCCGTCTTCGACGACACCTCGGAAACTCTCGAGGTCATCCGTCAGGTCGGGTACACCGTCGCCGACATCACCGCCAAGGCTCTCTACGGCCTCATGATTCTCGGCATCGCAAAGGCTCGAACAGCCCAGGAGAACTGACCTTTCCGTTCGCCAGACCGGAAGGAAGAGTCGAGGGAGTTGCCCCCCCGGGGTGGCTCCCTCGATTCGCGTCCGGGCCGACACGCGTGGCCCCGGTGATGGTCGACCCGAGGGGGTCGGAAGTAATCTCATCGGCCGATCCACTCCACATCGAGGTGACCGAATGCGCCGTTCCCCCATCGCCTGGACACTCACTTTCGCCCTCGCCATCGCAGCATGCGGTGGTGACGATGCGCCGTCCGCCGTCGATTCCTCATCCACCTCGGAATCATCAGCCAGCACCGACGCTCCCACGACGACTGCCACCGAAACGGCCAACCCGGCGTCTCAGTTCTGCGCCCAGCAGGGTGGAACTGTCGAGATCGTCGACGAAGCCGACGGTCAGGTCGGCTACTGCAATCTGCCCGACGGCACGCGCATCGAGGAGTGGGAGTACTACGAAGCCAACCTCCCCCCTGACGAAGTGACCGCCGCTTCGGCCAACACAGTTGCAACTGACGGACAAGTGGGCTGGTACCCGGCGGTCGACATCGGCGACGACGGCAACCCTGTGATCAGTCATCACGATCGTGAGAACGGCGATCTCCTGGTCACTCATTGCGACGATCCCGCCTGTTCATCGTCGACGACGACGACTCTCGACTCCGAAGGCGAGGTCGGGCTCTACACCGCAATCACCATCGGACGTGATGGTCTGGCCCTCATCGCCCATCAGGATCGAACCAACGGTGACCTTCGAGTCACTCGATGCGTCGATGTGTCGTGCACATCAGCAACCACGGTGGCTGCTGCGTCAGACGGTGACGTGGGCTGGGACCCATCGATCATGATCGGATCCGACGGCTTCCCGATCATCAGCCACCACGACAACTCGTCGGGCTATCTGATGGTCACCCACTGCAAGACAGCCGATTGTGCCGAGGCGACCACGGTCGTCGCCGATGACTCTGCCGAGGTCGGCTGGTACACCTCGATCACCATGGATACGTTCGGCATGCCAGTGATCAGCCATCGCGACGAGACGAACGACGATCTTCGGGTCACTTACTGCAATGACCTCGCGTGCACCGACACGATCAGCACGACCGTCGACAGCGAAGGAGACGTCGGACTCGAGTCGTCGATCGCTTTCGCCCCTGACGGCCTGCCGGTCATCGCGCACTTCGACTTCACACGAGTCGCACTTCGCGTCACGAAGTGTCTCAGCAACGACTGCTCGGAGTCGAGTACCACGACCATCGATACCGGTCGTCAATCGGGCAAGTCGCCGTCGATCGTCATCGGAACTGACGGACTTCCGTTGATCGCCCATCTCGACGTCGTCAACAGCGTCGTGTGGGTGACCTCATGTGATGACGAGGCCTGCACGACGTCGACCACGACCTTCGTCGACGACGTACCGTCCAACGAGGTGGCCATCACGGTCGGTCCTGATCGTCGACCCGTCATTGCCTCCTACGCCAGCGGAGACGTCGACCTTCGTCTCGTTCGTTGCAACGAGTTCACCTGCACGGACTCATGAGAATCGGTGGGGTGGGCGCCCACGGAACGCCCGACCCCACCGATCGATCATGAGCCGATCAGCTCGACGGGATCTCGCCCTTGATGCCTTCGACGAGGTAATTCATCGACATCAGT
>JAQCIK010000029.1:0-23264 GCA_027592035.1 Actinomycetota bacterium
CTGAAGGCGGTATGCACGTCGAAGGCTTCAAGACTGCTCTCACGAGCGTGGTCAACAAGTACGCGCGCTCACGCGGACTTCTGAAGGAAAAGGACGACAACCTTCTCGGCGAAGACATCCGCGAGGGAATCACCGCCATCGTGTCGGTCAAGTTGTCAGAACCGCAGTTCGAAGGTCAGACCAAGGCCAAGTTGGGCAACGTTTCGATGCGTTCGTTCGTGCAGAAGGCGACGAATGAACGACTCACCGAATGGCTCGACGAGAACCCGACCGAAGCCAACAAGGTTGTGAAGAAGGCTCAAGCCGCCGCGCAGGCGCGTGTGGCGGCCAAGAACGCGCGCAATGCCGTACGACGTAAGACGGCCCTGAGCGGCGCAGGCATGCCCGACAAGTTGAAGGACTGCACGAGCGGAAATCCCGAAGAGAGCGAGATCTTCATCGTCGAGGGCGACTCGGCCGGTGGTACCGCCCTCGACGCACGCGATCCGCGCACCCAAGCGATCCTCCCGATCCGCGGCAAGATCCTGAACGTCGAACGTGCACGCCTCGACAAGATGTTGAAGAACGCCGAGGTGACTGCGCTCGTCACGGCGATCGGTGGCGGAGTCGGCGACGAATTCGACGCCACCAAGTCGCGCTATCACAAGATCATCATCCTGGCCGACGCCGACGTCGACGGCAGCCACATCCGCACGTTGTTGCTCACGTTCTTCTTCCGACAGATGCGACCGCTCGTGGAAGCCGGTTACGTGTACATCGCGCAGCCGCCGTTGTATTCCACCGAGATCGGCAAGGAAAAGATCTACCTGAAAGACGACATCGCGAAGTCACGATTCCTCGACGAGCATCCGAACCACAAGAAGGAATTCCAGCGCCTGAAAGGCCTCGGAGAAATGGACTGGGAGGAGCTGCGTTCCACCACCATGGCCGCCGAGTCGCGCACTCTTTTGCAGGTCACCGTCGAAGAGGCCGCGTTGGCCGACGAGATCATGGGCGTCCTCATGGGTGACGACGTCGAGAGTCGCAAGCACTTCATTCAGACCAATGCCAAAGACGTGAGGTTCCTCGATATCTGATGGCTTCCAAGAAGACACAACCACCCGCCGACGACGCGACCCCCGACGAACCGATCATTCCTGTGCAGCCTGTGGCGCTGCAGGACGAAATGGAGCGTTCGTTCCTCGACTACGCCATGTCGGTCATCATGGCTCGTGCCCTGCCCGACGTGCGCGACGGACTGAAGCCCGTTCATCGTCGCATCATCTGGGACATGGAGGAGCAGGGGTTCCGTCCCGACCGTCCGTTCGTGAAATCGGCACGTGTCTCCGGCGACACGATGGCCAAGTACCACCCGCACGGTGACAGCGCCATTTACGACGCGTTGGTACGAATGGCTCAGCCATTCTCGTTACGTCATCCGCTCATCGACTTCCACGGCAACTATGGATCACCCGACTTCGGACCGGCCGCCAGCCGCTACACCGAATGTCGACTGCATCCACTCGCCATGCAGTTGTTGGCCGACATCGACGAAGACACCGTCGACATGGTGGCCACCTACGACGGCAGCCGCGAAGAACCCACGGTGCTCCCAGCGCGTTTCCCCAACCTTTTGGTCAACGGAAGTCAGGGCATCGCCGTGGGTATGGCGACCAACATTCCGCCACACAACCTCGGTGAAGTGATCGATGCCTGTGTGCACGTTCTCTTCACACCCGATGCCACGACCGACGACCTCATGGAATTCGTGAAGGGACCTGACTTCCCGACTGGTGGTTCGATTCTCGGCCGCGCTGGCATCATCGACGCTTACCGAACCGGTCGTGGCAGTGTGAAGATGCGCGCCACCGCCACGATCGAAGAGTCGAAGCGCGGTGCGATGCAGATCGTCGTCACCCAACTTCCTTATCAGACGAGTTGCTCGGCCATCGCAGGACGTATTCAAGAACTCGTCGACGCCGGTGACATCGACGGCATCGCCGACGTGAACGACGGTTCGTCGGGTGGCAAGACCAACCTGCAGATCACCTTGAAGCGCGACGCCAACGCCAACGTCGTTCTCAACAACCTCTACAAACTCACTCAGTTGCAAACCAGCTTCGGTGTGAACATGGTGGCGTTGGTCGACGGTGTTCCGCGCCAGCTCACGCTTGCCGACGCGATCAACGGCTACCTGCGTCATCAAATCGAAGTTCTCACCCGCCGTACGCAGTTCCGCCTCGACAAGGCCCAACGACGCGCTCACCTGCTCGAAGGCCGTATCAAGGCCCTGAACGTCATCGACAAGATCATCAAGTTGATCCGCGAGAGCGAAGACGCGCCGAGCGCCAAGAACCAGTTGATGGCCAAGCCCTACGAGTTCACCGAGGTGCAGGCGATCGACATCCTCGACATGCAGCTTCGTCAGCTCACCCGCTTGTCGCGCATCGATCTCGAATCAGAGATCGCCGACCTCACGCAGCGCATCGCCGATCTGCAGGCGATCCTGGCCGACGATGTGAAGTTGCGAACCGTGGTCAAGGACGAACTTCTGGCCATCAAGGAGGAGTTCGCCACACCGCGTGTGTGTCCGATCGCTCTCGATGCCGGTGAGATGAGTGTCGAAGACTTGGTCGACGACACCGAGCTCGTCGTGGTGATGACCGAGGCTCAGTATGTGAAGGCCGTTCATGCCTCCAACTTCAAGACCCAAGGTCGAGGTGGAAAAGGCGTCACTGGAGCCAAGTTGAAGGCCGACGACATCGTTCGTCACGTCATCTTCACCACAGCGCACGCCTATCTCTTGTTCTTCTCGAACCGAGGCAAGGTGTATCGACTACGCGCCCACGAGCTTCCTGAGCGAGAGCGTGCGGCCAAGGGTGTCCCGATCGTGAACCTGTTACCCCTTCAAGCTGGTGAGACCATCGAGGCGATCATCGACACTCGTGATTTTGCCGCCGAGCGCTACCTGTTCTTCGCGACGCGTAATGGTGTGGTGAAAAAGACGCCGTTCAACGAGTACGACAAGGCACGACGCGACGGGTTCATCGCTCTCAACTTGCGCGAAGGTGACGAGCTGGTTCGAGTGATCGAAACATCAGGATCCGACGACATTTTCATGGTGGCGAGATCGGGGATGACCATTCGCTTCTCGGAGACCGAGGTGCGAGCTATGGGCCGAGCCGCAGCCGGCGTGCGTGGCATGAAGCTGCGCGCGGGTGATGAAGTGGTCAGCGTCGACGTGGCTCGCGACGAGGCTGCAATTCTCATGATCACTCAAGCCGGATACGGCAAGCGCACCCAACTCGACAAGTTCAATCGCCAGGGCCGCGGTGGCATGGGTGTTCGCGGCATCCAAATCAAGGAGAAAAAGGGCATGGTCGTGTCGGCCTTCATGGCCGGTATCGACGATGAAATCGTGGCCGTCACCTCCGGTGGCTCGACCATCCGCACCCAGGTGCGCACTATCTCCTCACAAGGTCGCACCGCCACGGGAGTCCGAGTGATGTCGGTCGAGGATGGCCAGACGGTCTCGTCGGTCGCCTTGATCATCGCCCACGACGACGAGGAGTGAGCGCGCGCCAGCGTGACCCGGGACAGATCGGCGTTCTGGTAGTCGCCCTGGCGGCCGTCGTGGCGCTGGCCATACAGGGGTTGGTTCAGGTCACCGATGTGATCATTGACCACGCCCGCGCCCAGAGCGTGGCCGATGCCGTCGCGTTGGCTGTTGCATCGAATCGCCCTGATGTGATTCCGGCACTCGTCGGCGGCGTCAACGCAACTCTGGCGTCGCTCGACGACCGCGACGGCGATGTGATCGTGCAGGTACGTATTGGATCGTCGTCGGCGACGGCACGAGCGACCACCAACTGGTGACGGAATCTTCTACGCTGACCACGTGGCCGACATCGACGATCCATTTTTCATCGTGCCGGCCGTGCAGCCCGACGAGGAATCGACGGGGACCGTCGCAACGACCGAGGTAACTCCCGAAGGTTCAGTAAAACGTGAGCCGATCGTTCGTCGCCGAGTTCGTCGTGTGCGGCGCACCACTCGCACGGTTCGTTACATCGACCCGTGGAGTGTGTTGCGAGTGGCAGGGATTTTCCACGTAGTTCTGTATCTGGTGCTTCTCATCACCGGGGTTCTGCTCTGGAACGTTGCCAACACCACAGGGACGGTCGACAACGTCGAGCGTTTCATGGAGAGCTTCGGGTGGGAGTCGTTCGAGTTCAAAGGCGGTGAGATCTTCCACCAAGCCTGGGTGCTCGGGTTGTTCCTCGTGGTGGGTCTGACCGGTCTGGCGGTGCTGGCGGCGGTCACCTTCAACCTCATCACCGATGTGGTGGGTGGGATCAGGGTGACCGTGCTTGAAGATGTCGCCAACGACATGGAGGCGGTTCCGGCTCCAACCCCGGGTGGCTTCCGAGCCTGGTTGAGGAGTCGCCGGACCGACCGATAGGGTGACCCGTCGCTGGGGCTATAGCTCAGTCGGTTAGAGCGCATCCCTGATAAGGATGAGGTCACAAGTTCGATTCTTGTTAGCCCCACCAGCAGCTTTCCGTTCGACGTTGTCGTCCGGCCCGACAGGTGTCGACAAACCCGAGCCATAGGCTGAGGTCGTGGCCGTGCTTCCCGAACGACACCTCGCCGATCTGACCGGCCCGGAAGTGCTCGATCATCTCGGCGAGCGGAGCATCCTCGTGCAACCTCTGGGTGCGGTCGAGCAGCACGGCCCTCACCTTCCGCTGTCGACCGATCTCGTGATCGCCGAAGCCACGGCCAATGCAGCCGTCGGTGCGGCTCGGGATCTCGACGTCTGGCTCCTTCCACCGCTCGCCTACACCAAGTCGAACGAGCACGCGTGGTCGTCCGGAACGATCTGGCTCTCGGCCACCACCTTGTTGGCCGTTCTCGACGACATCGGTCGATGCGTCGCCCGAACCGGAGCCCGCAAACTGGTCTTCCTCAACGGTCATGGCGGCAACAGTGCTCTCACGGCGATGGCCAACCGCGAGTTGCGTCTCGCCCATGGCCTCATGACGTTTCTCGTGCATCCCTTCGTGCCCGCCGATCAAGGTGGTGCATCGGCGGACGGTGAAGCAGGCGCCGGAGTTCATGGCGGAACGGATGAGACATCGGTGATGTTGCACCTTCGCCCGGATCTCGTCGACATGAGTCGTGCCGTCGCCAACGTGCCTCATTGGCTTCAGGAATTCGAACGCGTTCGATTCGGTGGCTCGGTGCCCTTCGGCTGGACCTCGGATGACTTCGGACCTCTCGGTCACATCGGAGACCCCACGGCAGCGAGTGCGGAGTTGGGAGCTCGACTCTTCGACCAAGGGGTCGACCACGTCGTGAAGTCACTGCGTGAGATCGACCGTTTCGAGTTCCGGGATCGTGATTCGTCGTCGTGACGACCTTCGATCTGGTGACACTCGACGTGGCCAAGCCCGATGCGGCCGCCGACTTCTGGAAAGCCGTTCTCGGCCTCGTCGAAAGCGAGCGCGAAGACGGAGATCGATGGATCGTCCTGTCGGATACGGCTGGTGTTCGTCGCCTCGGACTCCAGCGGGGCACACCTCGGCCAGGAGGAGTGCATCTCGATCTCGCGTGTTCACCGGCACAGTTCGACGCGGAGTGTCGACGAATCGTCGAGTTGGGTGCAGAGATGATCGGGGATCCTCGATACGAGCCCTACGGAAGCATCGTCAACCTTCGAGACCCTGAGGGCTACGTCTTCGATCTGTGCGCGTACGTCTGACGCGAGATCGGGGTGGCGACCTGTCGGCCACCACCCCGATTCTTCGATTGTGTCGAGTTCGACTCGACAGGTGATCAGCGACCGATGGACGGATCGATGAAGCGGTTCGTCACCACACCGTCGACGGTGATGTCGGCGTCGTACTCGACACCGAGTTCGTCGAGGAGCGGCAACAGCTCGTCGTAGAGTCCCTGCACTCGATCGAGATCGAAGTTTCCGTAGGTGCCGTCAGGACCGTTCGATCCGATTCCGATCTCGTCGAAGAGTTCGAATCCGGCCGCGTTGAGGTCGGGCGTCACCGTCCAGTAGTTGTTGTAGGCCTCGGTGATTCCGACGATGACGTCACCGGTCGGGGCCGGATCATCGAGATAGTCGACCCAGGCCTGCTGCAGCACCGGAACGAGAACTTCGAGACAGGGCGACAACTCGTCGATTCGCTCGGTGAGAACCGAGTACATCGCCGGGTAGGGCTGCCACCCGAGATCGTGAATCAACACGTAATCGATCGGAGCCGGAGCTCCGTCCTTCCATTCGATGATGTTCTGGTACTTGTAGCGCTCGTTGGTCACGAAGCCCTGCTGGATGTAGTTGGCGCCCTCAGCGATCCAGTCGGTGGGAGCACCGCCGTAGTTCGGATCGCTCTGCGAGGCGTCGACGTAACCCTGACCGATCAACCAATCCATGTAGGTCGCGCCGGGGAAGTGCAGGATTCGTGCTCCCGATGCACCGAGAGAAGCCGGATCGGACGGATCGATGTCGAGCTGGGCCGGATCCCACTGCAGGTACTGCGGGTTGATCTCGAGTGTCGCTGCCACACCGGTCACGCGTACGGTGGCCGACGACTGGATCACGTCGTCGGTGTTCACGTAACCAAGGGTGATGTCACGGTCGGTCTGCATGACCGAGACCACGGGCTGGAACTCGATGGCGTCACCACCGGCTCGGACCTCGACGGTCTCGATGCCACCGACCGCATACGCGGGGTCGATCGGGCCCGAGTAGGTGAAGAGCGACGGATCGGACGTGCCGCCTGCTCCGATGAGCTGATAGGTCCCGCCGTGTTCGATCTCGGGCCACCAGTCGGTCTGGATCACGAGGTTGGTCGGGCAGACCGCCTCATCGGTGGTGTCGGTCGCCTCGGTGTCGTCAGGCGCCGAGGTCTCGGCGGGTGCGTTGGTGACAGCCGGGGCTGAGTCGCCACCATCGTCTCCGCCACACGCAACCGCCACGAGGGCGAGAGAGACGGCGAGAGCGCCGACTTTCAATCGAGTGTGCTTCATGGGTTGGGTCCTTCGCATGGGTTGAGGGAATGTGGGAATTGGTTCACGAGCGGTGGTTCATGTCGCTCGAGCCTCCGACTCGTGCCAGTTCCGCAACATGCGGTTGCCCAGCCAGCCGATGAGGACATAGATGGCCACGCCGAGGAGCGAGGCCAAGATCACACCGCCGAACAACTTCTCGTATTCCAGTCGTTTGGCGTAATTGTTGAGCAGGCGACCGAGACCCATGTCGCCACGCGTGAAGAAGAAGTCGGCGACCAGCGCACCGATCACACACAACCCGGCTCCGATGCGCAGACCGGTGAAGATCGACGGCAGAGCGGCCGGAAGTTGCAGTTTGAAGAGTCGGGTTCGGATACCCGCCTGATTGAGACGGAAGAGGTCGACGTGTCCGCGATCGACCGACTTCAGTCCGAAGAGGAAACTGGTGAGAATCGGAAACAGTGCCACGAGGACGCACGTCACGACACGGGCTGTGCGAGTCGGACCGAACCACACCGAGAAAAGTGGCACCAGGGCGAGAACCGGAATTGTCTGGAGCGCCACGGCATAGGGAAAGAGAGCTCTCTCCATGACGCGGCTGAGTGCCATGACGACGGCGCCGAACAAAGCAGCCACTGCAGCGATGAGGAAGCCGATCAGAGCGATCCGACCCGTGTTGACGAGACCCTCCAATAACTCGGATCGAGCTTTCGACTTCAAGAACGCACCTTCGACCACTCGATGCGGTGGGGGAACGATGAAGCGACGACGATCGTCGAGGATCACGTGATGCACGAGATACCAGACCCCGATGAAGGCACCGAAGACGGCGACCGCCGGACCGTATTGGACGATTCGTGCACCGAAGGACCGGAGGTTCATCCGTGTGCCTCTTTCAGTGCTTCGGCTACTTGGCCGCAGAGTTCTCCGAAGCGAGCCTCGTAGCGCAACTCGTGTTGACGTGGATACGGAAATTCAATCGGGATATCAGCGATGATCCGTCCGGGTCGTGCCGACATGCAGAGCACCCGTGTCGAGAGGAACACGGCCTCGGCGATCGAGTGTGTGATGAAGAGTCCGGCGAATCCCTCGTGCACGAACAAGCGCAGGAGTTCGTCATTGAGTCGTTCGCGGGTGATCTCGTCGAGGGCGCCGAACGGTTCGTCGAACATGAAGACCGATGGCGACAGAACGAGCGCCCGTGCAACCGAACAGCGCATCTTCATGCCACCGGACAGCTGTTTCGGATATTTCGACTCGTGACCCGTGAGACCGACCAGTTCGATGGCATCGGCTGCTCGTCGTCGACGCTCGACCTTGGGCATCCCTTGCAATTCGGCGTTCAATTCGACGTTGCGACGAACGGTTCGCCAGGGGAGAAGTGTCGCGTCCTGGAAGACGTAACCGAGCTGTTGACGATCGACCCGACAGTCGCCTGAGGAGTGCGAGGTCAGTCCGGATGCGATTCGCAAGAGGGTGGATTTGCCACATCCGGACGGTCCGACCACCGTGACGAATTCGCCGCGATCGACCGAGAACGACACGTCGTCGACCGCATGAGTTCCATCGGGAAAGATCATCGACACGTGGTCGAATTCGAGGGCTGCCCGCGTCGGCGACACGGCCCGCTCCGTCGACCCGAGGTTCGTTTCGGGTTCGTCCGAGGAGCGTTCGGGGAGAGTGGGCGTCGCCATCATCTTCCCCCGGAACCTAGGTCAGGATCGTTCATGTCGACCTCTTCTCGTTGTTGACATTGTGTAAACGGAGTGTTCGGTGACGACACCAGTTCGCCTCGGTGCCACACGTGACGTGACGATGGTCCGAAGGCGATGGCTTCTCGGACCGTTGTCGACGGGATCGCCACCAGGTCGGCGACAGAACCCACGGTCAGTCGAGAGCATTCGGACTGCAGAACGCGATGTGCGACCGCGGTCACAGTGTCGAGAGCCTCGTCGGGCAAGAGATGAGTGGTGGCGATCATCAGACCGGCCGTTTCGAGAGGGTCGCCGCGACCGAGAGGATTGAACGGGTCCTGAAGGTTGTCGGCGCCGGCGGCGACATCGGCCCCGGCTCGTCGCAATGCGGCGACTGCCGTCACGGCCCGTGGCGTGGCTCGTGGATGGTTGCGTCCCTGAAGGAACAGATTGGTCTGTGGGAGAGCGATGATACCGATGCCGGCGTCGGCGATCAATCGAGCCACTCGATCCTGGACGTCGACGTCCTGCACTCCGAGGCTCACGCAGTGGCTGGCGGTCACCGGAAACTCGAATCCTTCCGAGACGACTTTTCGGGCGAGATCCTCGAGAGACAGCATGGTCGGGTCGAGGGTTTCGTCGACGTGGAGGTCGAGACCGACGCCAGCCGCCGCCGCGATCTCGAGGAACACCGAATTCGCTTTCGGGGGATCGTCGTCGAGATGCGGACAGCCACCCACCAGATCGGCTCCGGCGTCGAGGGCCGCGGCGAGCAGGGCACGATTGTCGACGCCGCTCCGACCGGTCACCGGCCAACCGGTGAGGGCGACGATCTGGATCTCGACCGCCCCCCGGAGCCTCGCTTTGACCTCGACGAGGGCCTCGACGGATCGAAGACCCTGTTCGGAGGTGGTGTCGGCGTGGCTGCGGATGATCGAGACACCGTTCGTGACGAGAAGTCGCGCCGCCCGCTCTGCTCGCTCGACGATGTCGGCCGTCGTGAAGGACGACGACACACTCTGCATGGCGCCGATGGCGCCCATGAGGTCACCAGTCGGATTGTCGACTCGTTCGGCGAGAAAGGCCTTGTCGAGATGGGCATGGGGCTCGGCGAAGGCCGGGAGAATCAGGTGGCCTCGGAGATCGACCACGTCCTCGTGGTGACGGTTGGAGGAAGGTCCGATAGCGACGATCCGGTCGCCGTCGAGGCGTATGTCGATCGTCGAACCATCGGAAGCGGTGGCGCCGGCGAGCAACATTTGTCTCAACGTTAGTCCCCTTGTCGTGGGGCGTTGCTACCGTCGAAGTCATGAAGATGCTGCGTCGAGCCTTTGCCGCCATGTCGCTCGCCGGACTCATTGCTGCGGCACTTCGGGTGCGAGGACGGGGTGGTGTTCCCCCGCAGCGTGGTGGCTGGCGCGAGTTGTCCCGTCCGCAGTCGTGAGATCGGATTCGGACCTTTCGTTCGGTGTGATCGGTCTCGGAGCCGTTGGCTCCCGGGTCGCGCGACAACTGATCGAGTCGGGGTGCAGCGTGATCGCTCACGACTCCGATCCGACGGCTTTCACGTCGCTTCGAGGGCTCGACAAGTGCACGTTCAGCGAGACGATCGATTCCTTCTCCGACACGTCGTGTCACTCGGTCATTCTGTGCGCCCCGGCCCCACACAATTCGCTGGCAATCACCTTTCTCGAACGTGGACTCGATGTGGTGTCGGTGTCGGACGACTCCGACGACGTTCGCGCGCTGATCGCTCTCGACGAACGAGCACGTGAAAATGGGGTTCGCCTGATCGCAGGAGCAGCTGCGAGTCCGGGGATGACCGGTCTGCTCGCTGCCGAGTTGGCTCTGCGCTTCGACACGGTCGACGAGATTCACGTCGCCTTCCACGGAACGGGTGGTCCGTCGTGCGCACGTCAACATCACCGAGCACTCGGTGCGGACGCAATCGGCTGGCACGACGACGAATGGATCGAACGGCCGGGGGGAAGTGGGCGGGAGTTGTTGTGGTTTCCCGAGCCGGTGGGTGGCAAGGATTGCTATCGCGCCCAATTGGCGGATCCCATCGTCTTGAAACGCGCGTTTCCGGAGGTGGAGCGCATCAGTGCGCGCGTATCCGCGACACGACGCGATCGGTTGACCGCGCGGCTGCCGATGATGTCTCCTCCGCACGCCGAAGGCGGCTTGGGTGGCTTGAGAGTCGAAGTACGTGGTTCACGCGATGGTCGGCGAGTGACCGAAGTGGCCGGAATCGCGGAACGCACGGCAGTGATCGCCGCATCGGTCGCTGCGTCGGTGGCCGATCACCTGTCACGTCGCGAAAGAAACCGATCCGGTGTGATTGCACTGGGAGACGGGACTCTCGATGACGTGGTGCTGGTGACAGCCGTCATCGAACGCGACATTCGGGTGTTCGAGTACGTCGGTGTTTCCGACTGAGAGACCAAGTCAGTCGCACCGTTGTACATTCTCGGTATGAGTGGTGATCACCGCCGACACGATTCGCTCAGTGTTCACGACGTCGCATCCGAACGTCTCGAAGCGATCGACCAGAGATACTCACCGGGCCGACGGAGGTTGGTCGAAGTTCTGGCCAACGCGTCTCATCCCCTCGTGACGACCGAGATCACGTCGATCACCGACGAACTACCCCAGAGTTCGGTGTATCGAAACCTCGGAATTCTGGAGGAAGCGGGAGTCGTCGTGAAGGTTCTCACCACCGGAGAGCGAGCAGCGTTCGAATTGGCGGAAGATTTGAAGGGCCATCACCACCATCTGGTGTGCGTCGATTGCGGGCGGGTGATCGACGTCGATCTGCCCGACCAGGTCGAGAACCTGCTCTCGGACGGGATGACTGCTCTCGTGGCCGACCGAGGTTTCACACTGATCGGACATCGTCTCGATCTGATGGGTCGATGTGATCAGTGTTCGCGGTCGAGACGCGACGACAATTTTTCGACCAGCTCGGTCAAGTGATCGACCTTCTTCTGTAATTCCTCGATGTCGACGAGATTGCGAACGTCCTGAGTCGTCGCCACGTCGGTGAGTGAGAGTCGCACGCTGGCGATCTCGCGGGCCAGGAACTCGGTGTCGGCTTGGGTGCGCTCGGCCACTTTTCGGTCGTAGTCGGACTGCGCACGGTCGCGTGATTCCTGTCGATTCTGCGCCAGAAGAATGAGCGGCGCGGCGTACGAGGCCTGCAAAGACAAGATGAGTGTGAGAAGCACGAGACCACGACCCCACGGGTCGAACGTCCACGAGTTCGGAACGACGAGGTTGTAGCCGATCCACGCCACGATGACGAACGACTGCCACACGAGAAAACGTGCGGTGCCGAGAGTACGAGCGATCGACTCCGAGAATTGTCCGAAGGCTTCGGGGTCGTAGTGGACTCCGATTCGACGGCGTTGACGGGGAATTCCCAGACGTGTTCTGGCCTTCATGACACCTCCTCTCAAGTCGCAAACGAAAATTCACATGATGTGGCTTATGTGGTGACCGACGTCGCCTGGTGTCGGCGACGTTGTCTCCATCCGGTCGGCAACGTGCGGTCGAGAACGTCGTCGATCGTGATGGCTCCGAGCAGACGTCCGGCTTCGTCACACACGCCGATCGACAGCATGTTGTAGGAGGCGAGACGCTCGGCGACCTCGCGGTCGCTGATGTCGGGAGTGATGGTGGGCTCGGTTTCCAGACATTGCCCGAGCTCCATACTGGGTGCTTCGCGCAGCAGTCTCTGGAAGTGAACCACACCGAGGTACCGGCCGGTGGGTGATTTGTACGGAGGACGGCACACGAAGACCTGGGATGCGATTGAAACCAGCCATTCCGGGTCGCGGATTTCGGCCAGGGCCTCGGCAACGGTGGAGGTCGGTCCGAGGATGATGATCTCCGGGGTCATGAGCCCACCAGCCGTGCCCTCTTCGTAGGAAAGGAGGCGGCGCATCTGTTCGGCGTCCTCGTCGTCCATCGCATCGAGGATGCGAGCGCGCTGTTCTCCCGGCATCTCGGCCAGGAGGTCGGCCAGGTCGTCGCTCTCCATCTCGTCGAGAACGGCGAGGAGTCGATCCATGTCGAGTCCTTCGATCAGGCCGACCTGTTCGGACTCGGGGAGTTCCTCGAGTACGTCGGCCAGTCGATCGTCGTCCATGGCTTCGGCGAGCTGACGTCGCTGCGCGATCGGTAGTGAACGAACCACGGCGGCCACGTCGGTCGGGTGCATGTCGTGCAGGCGAGCGGCCTCGGCGGCCATTTCGGTGACGGCAGCGAACAGCGAGGCGACCTCGACCCACTCGACGAGGCGATGGGTGGGACGACGACGAAGGGCGGTGCGCTTGGCGAGACGTACTTGAGCGACCTCCCATCCTCCGGACTTCGAGTCGAGTCGCTCCCGGAGGGCGACATCGGAGACCGTCTCACCATTGACGCGACGATCGATCACGTCACGCCCGAGCAGGCGTTCACCCTTTTTGATCTTGAAGGGATTGAGGTCGATGTCCCACGAGCGGAGGCGTACGCCGTCGTCGGCGATCTGGCCGACCTTGCCGGCGTTCACGAAGATGCGACGACGCTGACTGGTGGCGGTGAAGCCGACGACGCGTGGGGCCGACCCGGCACGACCGGGTACCACGACCACATCGTCGACCCGTCCGATACTCGCTCCACCGGCATCGAGGAGCGGCAAGCGCATGATGCGAAATGCGTAGATCAGTTCGCCGGCCATGCCGGCAGGCTACCGATGGCTTCAGGACGTACGGCGGACGATGTCACGAGCGACCTCGCCGTAGCGATCGAATCGTTCGTGGTCTCGTCCGGCGTTGTAGAGAACGAGTCGATCGGCGACACCTTCGTACCGGCTGATCAGTTCGTCAGCGAGTCCGTCCCAGGTGGCTTCGGTGGTGAAGATCGCCAGATGATCATCGGTGATCTGGGCCGCCATACCCGCGAAGTCCCCGGCCTTCTGCTTCTCGCGAATTCGAGCCGTCGTTCCTTCGAAACCGGCCTCGTCCCAGATGAAGGCGTAGTTCGGCGTGCTGCCGTAGAAGCTGAGCATGGCGCGCAGGTGTTCGCGTTCGACATGACATTCCTCGTCGTTGTCGCCTGCGATCGTCATCACCGGAACGATGATCGAGACCTCGGACCGATCACGCCCGGCCTTCGATGCACCTTCGGCGACTCGGGGCAGAACGTGACGATGCAGATAGCCGGGTTCACCGATCGGGTGGACATGAACACCGTCGGCGACTTCGGCGGCCATGGTCAGCATCCACGGATTGACCGCGGCGATGTCGACTTTCGGATCGGGTGCGTCGATCGGACCCGGACTCCACTGAGGTGTGATGAAAGTGAGTTCGTAGAACGGACCGTGGTGGTCGAGAGTTCCGGTTCGAAACGCCGAGAAGCAAGCCTTCACGGCCAGGACGTAATCCCTGAGTCGCGGACCGGGCCGATCGAAATCGACGCCGTACCGTCGCACGACGTGTGTCTTCACCTGAGTTCCGAGACCGAGGCGGAAGCGTCCCCCCGACGCCTCTTGGAGTTCCCACGCCGTTGCCGCGGTCACGAACGGACTACGTGGAAAGGCCACGGCGACTCCGGTGGACAGATCGAGTCCGGGCGCAGCGACTGCCGCCGCACCGACGTTCAAGTACGCGGTACGACCGGCCTCGGTGAACAAGAGTCCGGAGAAGCCGGCCCGTTGCGCTCGACGCGCGTGATCGCCGGTCTTGCCGAGCGGCAGGGGAGTGGTCATGACGTCGACGTGCACGAGATCAGAGTAGAGCGTGGCTCACTCGACCGTGAACGAACGACCGATCCACGGCGCAACTAAGGTCGACGACGTGTCCGACTCGCTGCCGCTCCTTCCCGAGGAGTACTCCGTGTGCCCGCGTTGTTCATCGAAGCACGACGGTCGTTTCTACGGACCTTGTGAGGATTGTCGTTCCCAACTGCGGTCGACGATGGGTATCGAAGCCCGCCAGGTCGACGTGGCCGAGTACGAGCCGAAGATGAACGTCACGCCCAATGCCGTGGCATTGAAGGACGACTGAGTTCGTTCCTGTTCAGTCGCCGGCCGAGGCCGGTAGCTGGTCGTCACGCACACCACCACCGGGTCGGAAGGTGGTGCCGCGATCGTCGCCACCCTGCTGCATGTTCTGCATCATCGTGACCAGTTCGGCCGATGCGCGTTCGTCAGCCATGATCTTCTGCATCACTGCAGCACCGGCACCGGCCATGAGAGTTGCCTGATTGTCGTTCAGGAACTTCATCGAGGCTCGCTGCCGTTCGGTCACGCGATTCACTTCGGGAATCACGTACCGCGCCACCATGTCCCATGAGCGCCGTGTGTTCTCGCGGTTCGCCCAATCGTGCGCGAATCCGAGCACGACCCCGAATCCTCCGGTGATGTGCTGAAGGTTGCGAATCGCCGCGACCAGGTCGTCGGGGGTTCCGATGACGGCAGTTCCGCCAGCGGTGATCTGTTCGAGGAGTTCCCACTTGTCGTCGACGTGCTGGGCACCGGGACGACCGAGTGTCCAGACGTTGTATTCGTTGTGCCACCTCTGCAGGCCGTCGACGGCCTCGTTACGAGCTTGCTCTCGCGTTTCGGCGATGTGCCAGCTCATCATGACGCGCCAATTTCTGCGGTCGACGGTTCGGCCGTGCTTGGTTGCCGATTCCTCGGCGAAGCTCCACTGAGTGGGAAGTGCCGCGAGGCCGGCAGTGCTGTTCGAGGCGATCGAGAGCACACCGCACCCGTACTTGCCGGCCATCTGCATTCCGGACGGTGAGAGCGTCGACGCGGTGGCGATCGGCATCTCGTCTTGGACGGGCAGGAGTTGAAGTTGCGCGTCGCGCAAGGTGAACCAATCGCTCTCGTGACTGAAACGGTCCTCTCCGCGAAGGAGGCGGATGATCACGCCCATTGCCTCGTCCTGACGGTCGCGTTGCACGAGAGGATCGATTCCGAGAGTCCAGGCATCACTCGGCAGAGCACCGGGCCCGGTACCGAACATCGCCCGCCCCTTGGTCATGTGGTCGAGCTGCACGATGCGTTGGGCGACGTTGAAGGGGTGGTGGTACGGGAGCGAGATCACCCCGGTACCGAGACGAATGTGCGAGGTGCGCTGACCGGCGGCGGCGAGGAACATCTCGGGTGAAGCGATCATCTCCCAGCCGCTCGAGTGATGTTCACCGCACCAGAATTCGTCGAATCCGAGGTGGTCGAGAAGGGCGGCGAACTCGATGTCACTCTGGAACTGGAGCGTCGGGTTCTCACCGACGGGATGGTGTGGCGCGAGGAAGGTGCCGAACTGGAGGCGGGGTGGTCGGCCGCCCGGAAGTCCGCTGGTCGAAGTCATGGGGAAAGAGTAGGGCTGGGGGTTTCTCGGCTCGTCAGCGAGCGTTCCGACCAGGTCAGGGGGCTAGTGTGGGGACGCCCTTCGGGGACGTAGCTCAGTTGGCTAGAGCACCTGCTTTGCAAGCAGGGGGTCGTGGGTTCGAGTCCCATCGTCTCCACCATCACGTCTGGTCGGCTCGGAAGAGTTCCGCCACTCCGCCGATGGAAGCAAGAACGTTCGACATGTCGGAAGGGACGAAGATCTTCGTCGCCTGACCGTTGGCAATCGTGCCGAGCGCCTCCAGGTACTTGATGGCGATGAGGTCGTTGGTCGGGTCGCCGTCGTGGATCGCCGAGTACACCGATCGGATCGCTTCGGCTTCACCTTCGGCTTCGGTGATCTGCTTGAACTTCTCGGCCTCGGCGAGAGCTCGAATCGCCGCCGCCTCACCTTCGGCCTCCAGGATTTGCTGTTGGCGAACCGCCTCGGCGCGCAGGATCGCGGCTTGTTGCTCACCCTCGGCTCGGGTGATCTCGGCCTGACGCTGACCTTCTGCAGTGGTCACCGTCGCTCGACGAGTTCTCTCGGCCTTCATCTGTTCGTGCATGGCGTTCATCACATCGGTCGGCGGATCGATGCGTTGAATTTCGACTCGCTTGACCCGCACACCCCACGTGTCGGTTGCGTCGTCGAGAATTTCCCGCAGATTCGTGTTGATCTTGTCTCGAGACGTGAGCGCTTGATCGAGCTGCATGTCGCCGATCAGGTTTCGCAGATTGGTCTGAGCGAGTTTCGTGATCGCGACCATGAAGTTGGCGACGTTGTAGATGAGTCGTTGGGGATCGGTCGGTTCGTAATAGACGACGGCATCGACACTCACGACGACGTTGTCGGAGGTGATCACCTCCTGCGGAGGAACGTCGATCACCTGCTCGCGCATGTCGACGATCCGGAGCTTGTCGATGAAGGGGAGGATGAGACGGAGGCCAGGGTCGACGGTGGCGTAGTACCGACCGAGCCGTTCGATCACACCCCGTTGGTAAGGGCGAACGATCTTGACCGCTGAGGCAAGAAAGATGATGAACAGCAGGAACACCGCTGCTGCAACGATCAAAAGGATCATGTTCGGCCTCCTTCGTTGGACATGACGCGTTCGACGACGACTCCGGTTCCCCGCACTTCGACGATCCGAACCGTCGTTCCGGCTGGAATCGGTTCGTGATCGGATGATTCCGCTCTCCAGTCTTCGCGACCGATTCGCACCGTGCCGGTACCAGTCGGACCAGACGTGATGTCGTGGGTGATCAGCCCCTCTTGGTGAAGCACCCGCTGCGATCCGACTCCGATCGGCGGCTGGATTCGATCGAGTCGTCGTCGCAGGGGAATGAATGCCACTGAAGTGAGAGCAGCGATTCCCACGAAGAGAATCCATTGGAGTCCGATGGACCCGCCGGCGAAGGCGGCGATGGCTGCCGCCAATGCGCCGGCAGCGAACGGCAAGAAGAAGAACGTTCCGGGTGTGAACATCTCTCCGATGAGGAAACCGGCGATCACGAGGATCCAGATCCACCGCCAGACGTCAGTGTCTCCCATGCATGCAGGCTAGTTCTGGAATCGGCCCACGTCTCCGCGGACGGCACACGCGTCGTACTGTGTCGTCACATGGACTGGATCTCGGACCCCACAGCGTGGAGTGCTCTCGCTGCACTGCTCACCCTCGAAGTCGTTCTCGGTGTCGACAACGTCGTGTTCATCTCGATTCTCGCCTCGAAGCTTCCCGAGGATCAGCAGGATCGGGCCCGGCGGGTCGGACTGCTGGCTGCTGGTGGCATGCGTATTCTCCTTCTCCTCGGCGTGGGTTGGATCATCACACTGAAAACTGAGCTTTTCGCGATCGGATCGGTCGGATTCAGTGGAAAGGAACTCATCCTCCTGGCGGGAGGTCTGTTCTTGATCTACAAGGCGACCAAGGAGATCCACCACAAGTTGGAGGGTGACGAAGGAGAGACGTCGACCAAAGTGGCTCCGACGTTCGCCGCCGTCATCGCGCAGGTGATGATCCTCGACCTCGTCTTCTCCGTCGACTCGGTGATCACGGCCGTCGGTATGACCACGTACGTGTGGGTGATGGTGATCGCCATCGTCGTGGCGGTCGTCATCATGTTGGTTGCGTCGAAGGGCATCTACTCGTTCGTGAACGCTCACCCGTCGGTCAAGATGCTCGCTCTCGCATTTCTTCTCTTGATCGGTACCACGCTCATCGCCGAAGGTTTCGGCCAGAAGATTCCGAAGGGATACATCTACGCAGCCATGGCCTTCTCGGTGTTCGTGGAAGTTCTCAACATCGGTTCACGGCGCAAGGCCAAAGCAGTCGAGCCGGTTCACCTCAGGGAGCCGGTGGTTCCGGAAATGCCATGAACCGTCATGTGGACTTGACCTCTGTGTCTCGTCCAGGTCACCCCGTGTTCATCTGAGTTCCTTACTTTGCGAGTGTCGTCCGAAAGGAGCACTCATGAAGTTTCGTGTCGTTGGCGCCTTGCTCGCTGCACTCGTGATGGTCGTCTGGCTGGGTACCCCTTCGCAGGCCGGCACGAAGTTGAAACTCGTGCCCATTGGAACCTTCGACAGCGGATCTGGTGAGGGTGGCGCAGAGATTTCCAAGTACGACGGCTGGACTCGGCAGATCTTCGTCACGAACGGGGCCAAGGACCGTATCGACGTCGTGGATGCGCGAGATCCGAAGAACATGTCGCTCGTTCGAACGATCGACCTCACCGAATTCGGACCGTCGATCACGAGCGTGGACGTCATCAAGAACCTCGGAGTCGCAACGGTCATCGGTTCACCGGCCACCCAACCGGGATCCGTCGTGTTCTTCAGTCCGACAACTGGCAAGGTTCTCCACAGTCGTCAGGTGGGGCCGCTTCCCGACATGGTCACCTTCGCTGGATACGGCTCGGCAGTCCTCGTTGCCAATGAAGGCGAGCCCCGATGCATCACGCCGTCGGGTGAAGCGACCACCGACCCGACCGAGGCCGTGAACCCTCGGGGGTCGGTGAGCGTGATCAGACTGGTCGATGGGGTACCGAGTCAACCCATCGACATCGACTTCACGTCACTCGATGAATCCACGGCTGCTCTGCAAGCCGATGGTGTGCGCGTTCCCATTTGGCCTGGAGCCCTTCCGTCGCAGGACCTCGAGCCCGAATTCATCACGGTTGATGGGCGGTATGCCTACGTGACTCTTCAAGAGGCCAACTCGGTCGCGATCGTCGATTGGGTGTCGGCAACTCTGGTCGGTGTCAAGGGGCTGGGCCTGAAGACGTGGGACAACTCGTGGATCGGCTTCGACGCGAGTGACAGGGACGACGGGTACCAGACCGCAATCTGGCCGGTCTCGAACATGTACATGCCCGATGGGATAGCTGCGATGAGAGTAAACGGTCGTTCGTATCTCGTGACAGCGAACGAAGGGGATGGGGTGGAGTACTTCGCCGGGCCGGTGGCCGACGACGAGGAGCAAGAGCTCTGCTTCACCGACGAGGCTCGGGTGAAGGATCTGACGCTGGATCCAGGCTTCTTCACGAGTGATATCTCAGACGACGCGCAAATGGGTCGCCTCAAGGTCACGACGGCCTATCCGAGCGCTTCCGGTCCGAACGGCTTTACGTCCCTCGCCGCTTACGGTGGACGATCCTTCACGATCTGGGACACTCGTGGCAACGTGATCTTCGATTCCGGCTCCGGGCTCGAGGCGATCATTCATGCCTCTGTTGACGACGCGTGGGCGAGTGATCACGACGGTCGGAGCGACGACAAGGGTCCGGAACCAGAAGGTGTGGCGGTTGGTTCTCCGTATGGAATCCCCACCATCTTCGTCGGCCTCGAACGCTCCGGTGGGGTGATGGTGTTCGACGCTTCGAATCCTTCGTCTCCGGACTTCGTTGAGTGGGTTCGCACCGATGACGTGTCACCCGAGGGACTTCAGTACGTGCCGGCCTTCGCGTCGCCGACGAGGAAACCACTCTTGATCGTGTCCCATGAGATATCTGGAACGACCACCGTGTTCGAGATTCGTCGCTGAGGACACACCGTCGAGTCTCGTCGTCGTCGAGCTGAGGGGCTGGGAGCGACGGCGAGACTCACAGATCACCACGATCGAGGGCATCGAGAACTTCGGTTGCTCTCGTTCGCACCTCGTCGAGGTCACTCAACTTGAAGGCCGCTCGCACTTGCTGGGCAACGCGTGGATTGCGACCGAAGGTGCTCTCGTGCCGGGCCATGAAGTCCCAGTAGAGGGTCGTGAACGGGCAAGCGTCGTCGCCCACCCTTTTCTTTCGATCGAAGTGGCATCCTTTGCAGTAGTCGCTCATCTTGTCGATGTACGCACCACCGGATGCGTAGGGCTTGGTCGCCATACGACCACCGTCGGCGTACTGGGACATACCGATCACGTTCGGAACCATCACCCATTCGGCGCCGTCGACGAAGTTCTCCCACATCCAGTCGGTGAGTTCTTGCGGATCGATACCAGCTATGAGGGAGAGGTTTCCGATGATCATGAGACGTTGGATGTGATGCGCATACGCCCGCTCGTGAACGTCACCGAGTGTGGATGCAACGCAACGCATTCGTGTCTTGGTCGGATCGGAGAACACGGGAGGCAAAGGGCGGCGTGCATCGAGCGCATTCCCGGTCGCGTACTCGGGCATCCAACGCCAGTACAACCCCCACACGTATTCGCGCCATCCGATCACCTGGCGAATGAAACCCTCGGCTGATTCGATCGGAACTCTTCCGTCGTCGAAGGCGGCCTGCACTGCATCGCAAACCTCCTTCGGTGAGAGACGACCGATGTTGAGGTAGGGCGAGAGGAGTGAGTGGGCGAGATGCCAGCTTCCGGTGGTCATGGCGTCTTCGTGCGGGCCGAAATTCGGAAGAATCGATTCGACGAAGTGGTGAAGTCGTCGGAGGGCTCCGGCTCGTGAGGTGGCCCAAAGTCCGGTTGGTGTCGCTCCGTGACAGTGAGAAGCAACGTCGTCGACGACCGCGAGGTCGATGTCGTCCATGTCATCGATCGGGGGAGTCGGCCAGTGATTCACCCCGTCCTTGGGTGGCGGCTGTCGGTTCTCGGCGTCGAAGTTCCAGCGTCCACCGACCGGGCCCTCGCCGTCAGCAGTCGTTTCCATCAAGTAACCGAGTCGAGTTCTCTGCCAGCGATAGAAATCTTCCATCTTGAACGACTTTCGGCTCGACGCCCAGTCGCCGAAGACCTCGTAATGACAGAGGAATTGATCGGAACGAACGACCGTACAGCCGAGTTCACGAACCATCTGAAGACCGTGAAAACTTGCTGGTTCGGTCACCGAAATCGATGCGGGGGAGAACTCGGCGACGTGATCGTGGAAACCGCGTCGCAGTGACGTCGACCGTCGGTAGTCGACATCGAAACCCTCGGCCCGTAGTTCTTCGGCGAAGTGTCTCATCGACGACACCACGAAATGGGCGCGTTGCACGTGCCAGTTCTTCGATGCGAGTTTGGCCACGCTCTCGACGATCAGGATGCGGTGCGTGTCAGGAGTGGCGTCCCGAAGTGCACCCAGTGAGCGACCCAGTTGATCACCGAGCACCCAAACCGTCTCCACGTGGTCAATGTAACGTCACGGATCCACGAAGGACTCGGCGAACATCGAGAGTGATTCGCGCAGTTCGACATCGGGAAGGAACCGCCCCACGATGGGGACATCGGTCGGATTGACGAGAACGATCTCGACCTTCACCACGTCGTCGTACGAATCGACCGACACCGAGACCGTGCGACCAGGTAGCGATCGATCGACGACGGCCTCAGCGGCCTGCTCCGGATCCGCGGCCACCGACGCGGCTCGGGCCGCGTCACGAGTGACATGAACCAGGTGAATGCGGTCGACGAGCACGACGAAGACCTGCACGGCACCGATGACGGCGATCAGAAGAAGTGGGATGGTCAGTGCGAATTCGGCGGCTGCCTGTCCACGATCAGATCGACCGTCAGGGAAGTTGTGATGTGACACTGTCGATGACTCGATCGAACAGATCACCGATTTTTCCGCCACCGCCACCTCCGCTCGCCCAGGCCACCACCAGGAGTGCGATGAGAGCGGCGGCGAGAATGACGAGTGCGTACTCCGATGTGGCTTGACCGAGGTCGCGGCGGTGGGATTCGAGTGGTTGAGTCATGGTTCCTCTCAGAAGGACAGATCGAGACGAGACAGGGTGCCGATGAGTGTGGGCACGAGTACGAGAACGAGGAACGACGGCAGCACGCACGCAACGAGAGGGAGTGACAGCTCGACGGAGAGTTCCTTCGACGAACTTTCGAGTTGGCGTCTGCGCAGGGCGTGAGCGTCGATCGAGAGCTGCTCGACGATGTCATCGAGCGGTACTCCGAGGCGGTGTCCAGCGTCGAGGGCGTCGGCCAGCGGACGAACGCGGTCTCCGAGTGATGATTCGAGCACCTTCAACGCATCGGCGAATCGACCTCCGTCGTTCATCTCCCGAATCGACGCCTCGAAGGCGGGTCGCAGCAGCGGATCCACATGACGGGCCGCCAGAGTGAGGCTGTCGATCGGTGAATAACCGGCGCGAAGCGTGGCCGCGATCATGTCGATCGCATCCGGAAGAACTCGGTCGATTGCCATGTGCAGTCGACGCCGCTGTCGTCGACGTCGCCTGATGGTGCCCATCACCACGAACAGAGCGACCACCACCGCGATCATTGGCGTGTCACCAGCCGGGACGTCCATCGTCGCCCGATCAGATTGAACCCCACTCCGAGTGAGATGCAGGTCCATCCGATCGGTGTGGCCACGAGCAGGTGGCGGACCTCGGGGTCGTCACCGATCATCCAGAGCGCACAGACGATCGGTAACCACGTGAGAAGTCGAATGGAGGCCAAGGCCGTGCTGGCCTGGGAGATTCGGTCGGCACGTGCTGTACGTCGTGATCGCAGAGTGTTCGACAGCGACTCGATGTGACGACTCGGCTCACCTCCGATACGAGCCGCCAACGACAGAACTCGAAGGGTCAGGACCCGATCTCCATCGGGTCGACGGCGGGAGGATTCGTGATCGAGTCGACTCTCGAGCGCGGATGCGAGTGATTCACCGTTCCGAACATCTGTCATCACGGTTCCCAACCAACCACGAGGCTCGACTCGACTCGTGTGGCGGATCGCCTCGAGCAG
>JAQCIK010000058.1:0-3894 GCA_027592035.1 Actinomycetota bacterium
TGGGCGCCGTTCTGTTCGGCTACCTCGCCCGTCTCGGCCTCATCTTTTTGGCTGTGATTCTCGTCCGGGACGCCTCCTGGATTTCACTCACGGCCCTCGGATTGACCATCATCGTGACGCACCTCGGACTCTTGGTCTGGGAGATGCGCTACGTGGCCGCCTCACTCGCATTCCCAGCTCTCAAACCGAAGAAGAACGCTTAACCCGAAGGACCCAACACTGTGATCGCACTCGAGTTCCCGCCGATCAACGAGATCCTCCGTTGGAAGGATCTGTTCCCGTCGTTCAACAAGATCGCCCTCATCGCGGTTGCGGCCGCGCTCATCGGCACGATCGTGTTCTTGCTCGCGGGTCGCAAGGATCACAAGACGGCGCCGAAGGGTGTGCGCAACTTCGCCGAGTCGGTGGTCGAGTTCATCGAGAACGGCATCGTCATGCAGACCATGGGTCGCGACGGACTCGGCTGGACGCCGTTCCTTCTCAGCATCTTCACCTTCATCTACCTGTGCAACGTGCCCGGTGTGATTCCGATCATTCAGATGCCGGCCACCGCTCGTATGGCGTTGCCGCTCTTCTTGTCGCTGCTCGTGTGGGTGGTGTTCATCGGCACCGGCTTCAAGCACCAGGGCATCGGTTACCTGAAGAACTCGCTCTTCCCGCCCGGAGTGCCGAAGGCTCTCTACATCCTCGTGACGCCGATCGAGTTCATCTCGACCTTCCTCGTGCGTCCGTTCTCGCTCACGGTGCGACTCTTCGCCAACATGCTCGCCGGTCACATCTTGCTCGTGACCTTCGCCTTGTTGTCGGAAGCTCTCTTCCAGGCCGAGGGCAACCCGGCGCTCATCCCTGTGGGTGTGCTGCCGATGTTCATGCTCATGTTCTTGACGGCGTTCGAAGTTCTCGTCGCCTTCTTGCAGGCCTACATCTTCACGATCCTCACCGCCGTGTACATCGGTGGAGCGGCTCACCCCGAGCATTGATCACCCGATCACACACAACAGTTCGTAACGACCCTTCTCACTAACAGCACATAGGAGACACAGAAAATGGAAGCACTTGCTGCACTCGCCGCCATCACCGGTGACGAACTGAAGGCCGCCGAGGCCGCCAGCTCCGCAGGTTTCGCCTACGGACTCGCCGCTATCGGACCTGGCATCGGTATCGGTTACCTCGTCGGTAAGTCCGTCGAGGCCATGGCTCGCCAGCCCGAGGCCGCCGGCATGGTCCGCACCACGATGTTCTTGGGTATCGCCTTCACCGAAGCGCTCGCCCTCATCGGCTTCGTGGTGTTCATCCTCATCGGTCTCTGATCCGAAATTTGTCGTCATCCATCGATCCACAAGGAGTTGACGTGCTGACAGCCGTCGTCATCCAAGCGAGTGGAGAGGTACGGGTGGAGTTGCTCCAAGCCGGAGGAGAATCCGGCGAAGAGAAACTCATCTCCCCGTCGAAGTGCCTCTTCGAACCGGAAGCAGAAGCCGACCGCCTCGCCGACAAGATCCCGCAATCGAAGTGTGGTCCGGGCCCGAGCCCGATCATGCCCGAGATGAAGGAGCTGGTCTGGGGCGCGAGCGCGTTCATCGTGTTCGCGTTGCTCATGCGTTTCTTCTTGTTCCCTCGACTGAAGAAGGGAATGGACGCTCGCTACGAGTCGATCCGCGCCGGTCACGAGAACGCCGATGCCGCCCGCTCCGCTGCTCGCAGCGAAGTGGCGCAGTACGAAGCGGCTGTTGCGTCCGCCAAGGCCGATGCGGCCAAGGTGGTCGATGCGGCCCGGGCGACTCTCGAGTCCGAGCGTCAGTCCGCCATCTCGGCGGCCAACGATCGCATCAACGCCAAGCGTGAAGCGGCGTTGCGCGATGCCGAAGCCGCCAAGGCTGCGGTTCGTGGCCAGATCGAGAGTGCGGTCAGCGATGTGGTGACGAGTGCCGTCGAGGCGGCCACCGGTCAGCGACCCGATCAGGCGGCGGTGTCCCGTGCTGTTGCCGACGCCATGAGTGCAGGAGTTCGCTGATGAACTACATCTCTTTGTTCGCCGTCGACCCGGCCGAGTCGCCCTCGTGGATCTGGCCCGAACTGCCCGAGATCATCTACGGCGGCATCTCGTCGCTCGTGATCTTCGGTGCGCTGTTCAAGTTCGCCTTGCCGCAGTTCAAGAAGGCTCTCGCCGCTCGTACCGAGCGCATCCAAAAAGAACTCGACGCCTCGTCGAGCGATCTGGCCCAGGCCGAAGCCGATGCCACCAAGATTCGTCAGGCTCTCGGTGACATCGCCGGCGAGAAGGCTCGACTCATGGCCGACGCTCAGTCGCAGGCCGACGCGTTGCTGTCGGAAGGCCGCAGCCGTCTCACCGCTGAGATCGCCGACATGGAAGCCAAGGCCGATGCCGACATCGCCGCCGCGGCGGCTCGTGGTTCCGACGAACTGCGCACCGAGATCGGTCGGGTGGCGAGTGTGGCCACCGATCGGGTGATCGCTTCGGTGCTCGACGACGCCACCCAGCAGTCGCTGGTGGAGAACTTCATTCAGAAGGTGGGTGCATCACGATGAGCGACGCACGTATCGACGGTTACGCACGAGCACTCTTCGAGATCGCCCGTGCCGAAGGAACCCTCGACGAGGTCGAGGACGAACTGTTCCGTTTCGCTCGCTCGTTCGAGTCGAGCGATCAGCTTCGCAACACGCTCACCGACGAGATGATCCCGGCCGACAAGCGCCAGGCGGTCGTCGAGTCGCTGCTCGGCGGCAAGGCCACCTCCACCACCACTCAGCTCATCGGCATGGTCGTGGGCTCGGGTCGTGGCCGTGATCTGCCCGCCATCATCGACAAGTTGGTGCAGCGGGCGTCGAGCGCGAAGAAGCTCGAAGTGGCCGAGGTGCGCAGTGCTGTCGCACTGAGCGCCGATCAGCAGGCCCGTTTGAAGGCGGCGCTCACCAACGCCACCGGTAAGGAACTCAATCTGAAGGTCGTCGTCGATCCGAGCGTGCTCGGTGGCTTGGTGGCCACCGTGGGCGACACGGTGATCGACGGCAGCGTTCGTACTCGTCTCGACAACGTCAAGAGCCGGCTCTAGAAGTCACGAAAAGAGAATCACATGGCAGAGCTCACACTCTCAGCAGCCGATATCGCATCGGCGATCAAGAAGAACCTCGAAGGTTTCGCACCTTCGCTCGAGGCTCGCACCGTCGGTCGCGTCACCGAAGTGGGTGACGGTATTGCGCGCGTGTCGGGTCTGCCCGATTGCGCCGTGAACGAGTTGCTCGAGTTCGAGGACGGCACCAAGGGTCTGGCCCTCAACCTCGACGAGGAGTCGATCGGTGCGGTGGTGCTCGGCGATGCCTTCCACATCGAAGAAGGTCAGACGGTGAAGGCGACGGGTGAGATTCTCTCGATCCCCGCCGGTGACGGTGTGCTCGGCCGCGTTGTCGACGCGCTCGGCAATCCGATCGACGGCAAGGGTCCGCTCGTCGGCACGCATCTCCGTCGTATGGAGATCCAGGCGCCCGGCATCATGGGTCGCAAGCCCGTGCACGAGCCGTTGCAGACGGGTATCAAGGCCATCGACGCCATGACCCCGATCGGTCGTGGTCAGCGCGAGCTCATCATCGGCGACCGTAAGACCGGCAAGACCACGGTGGCGATCGACACGATCATCAACCAAAAGGGTCAGGGTGTGAAGTGCATCTACGTGGCGGTGGGACTGAAGGGTTCCACGGTTGCGCAGACGGTGGAAGTGCTGCGTCAGGCCGGTGCCATGGAATACACGGTCGTGGTGGTGGCGTCGGCCGCCGACTCGGCACCGTTCAAGTACTTGGCGCCCTACGCCGGTTGCGCCATGGGTCAGCACTGGATGGAGAACGGCCAGCACGCTCTCGTGGTGTACGACGATCTCT
>JAQCIK010000007.1:0-81371 GCA_027592035.1 Actinomycetota bacterium
CGTACCCGACGGCAACTGCACCGTCCCCGTCACGTCAGTGGTCCGGAAGAAGAACTGCGGCCGATAATTGTTGAAGAACGGCTTGTGACGGCCACCCTCCTCCTTAGTCAACACATACACCTGACCCTCGAAATTCGTGTGCGGCGTGATACTCCCCGGAGCACACAACACCTGACCACGCTCCACATCCTCCTTCTTCGTTCCACGAAGAAGAGCACCGATGTTGTCACCCGCCTGACCCTCATCGAGCAACTTACGGAACATCTCCACACCCGTACACGTCGTCTTCTGCGTATCACGCAAACCAACGATCTCGACCTCATCACCCGTGTGAACACGACCCTGCTCGACCTTGCCGGTCACCACCGTGCCACGACCCGTGATCGTGAACACATCCTCGATCGGCATCAAGAACGGCTTGTCGAGCTCACGCTGCGGCTCCGGAATGGACGCATCAGCAGCAGCCATCAACTCCATGACCTTGTCCTGCCACGCCGAATCACCCTCGAGCGCCTTCAACGCCGACACCCGAACCACCGGAGCGTCATCACCCGGGAACTCGTACTCGTTCAACAACTCACGCACCTCGAGCTCCACCAACTCGAGCAACTCCTCATCGTCCACCATGTCCGACTTGTTCAAAGCCACCACGATGTACGGAACACCCACCTGACGAGCCAACAACACATGCTCACGCGTCTGCGGCATCGGACCATCCGTCGCCGCCACCACAAGAATCGCACCATCGACCTGCGCCGCACCCGTGATCATGTTCTTGATGTAGTCAGCATGACCAGGCATATCGACATGCGCATAATGACGCTTCTCGGTCTCGTACTCGATATGAGCAATCGAAATCGTGATACCACGCGCCTTCTCCTCCGGCGCCTTGTCAATCTGATCAAAAGGCGTGTACTCCGCCATCCCACGATCCGCCAACGTCTTCGAAATCGCCGCCGTCAACGTCGTCTTCCCATGGTCAATATGACCCATCGTTCCAATATTCACATGAGGCTTCGTACGCTCGAACTTCGCCTTCGACATGGTGGGGTTTTCCTTTTCTTCGTGTCTCGACCGCCCTCGCGAGCGACCGTGTGTTTGTGGGTAGTAGCGGCGATCGGGATCGAACCGATGACCTTTCGATTATGAGCCGAATGCTCTGACCAACTGAGCTACGCCGCCAGACGCGCAGCTGTCGGGCTGCCCGATGGCACCCGTCTCCGGGTGGTGAGCCCTCTGTGGGAATCGAACCCACGACCTTTTCCTTACCATGGAAATGCTCTGCCGACTGAGCTAAGAGGGCGCGGTGCGCGGCAACGCCACGAGCCGGCTGGTCATGCTACAAGCGCCTCCTGCGGAAACGACCAGTAAGTTGAGGCCGTGAATCCGCCCGCCGCCACTGGTTCGGCTGCCGCCATTCGGGTCCGTCCGGCCATCGCCGCCGATGCCGAGGGCATGAGGACGATCTACAACCACGAGGTCGAGAACACGACCGCCACCATGGATCTCGTGACCCGCTCGCTCGACGATCAGGTCGCCTGGTTGGCCGCCCGAACCGGCGCCTTTTCGTCCCTGGTGGCGGTGAGACCGGCGACCGGCTCGACCGACCCCCGCTACCTCACGGTCTCCGATGTCGGCGACGAGGAAGTCCTTGGTTTCGCCAGTCTGAGCCCCTACAAGGAACGGGCGGCCTACCGACCGACGGTCGAGGATTCGGTGTACGTGCGCCGTGACCTGGCCCGACAGGGAGTGGGGCGCCTGTTACTGACCGCCGTCGTCGAACGAGCACGGGCCTCGGGTTTCCACTCGATCATGGCCCGGATCGAGGCCTCCGGAGAGGCCAGTCGGGCCCTGCACGCCGCCTGCGGATTCCGAGAAGTCGGGGTGGAGCGGGAGGTCGGACGCAAGTTCAATCGATGGCTCGACGTCGCCGTCCTGCAAAAAATGCTCTGACCCCGTCACCATCTGGTGTTCTGGGTGAAGAAATCGTCGATTTCGCGCCTTTTCTTCACCCAGAAACACGATGTCTGGTGGGCCGAGAAGGATTCGAACCTCCGTAGGCAATGCCGGCAGATTTACAGTCTGCTCCCTTTGGCCGCTCGGGCATCGACCCATGTATGCAGGACGTGAGCGTATCGCCCGGTGGTTCGGACCGACCACCTCCTACCATCTTTGCCATGCCCTCTTTCGACATCGTCTCCGACGTCGACCGCCAAGAGGTCCGCAATGCCGTCGATCAGGCCCAGCGCGAGATCTCGACCCGGTTCGATTTCAAGAACACCAATTCCACGATCGAACAGAAGGAGCTCGCCATCACTCTCCACACGGTGAGCGAGGACCGTCTGAAGGCTCTGCGACTCGTGCTCGAGGAACGACTCGTCAAACGAGGTGTGTCGCTGAAGGGTCTCGACTGGGGAAAGGTCGACGAGGCGACCCAGAACACCGTGCGCCAAGTGGTCACGATCAAGGTGGGTATCTCGTCCGACAAAGCGCGTGAGATCAACAAGATGATCAAGGAAAAGGGTCCGAAGGGTATGAGTAGTCAGACCCAAGGTGAAACGATTCGCGTCTCGAGCAAGAAGCGAGACGATCTACAGAACGTCATCACGATGTTGAAGGGAGCCGACCTCGGTATTCCTCTGCAGTTCGAGAATTTCCGCGACTGATCACCGACGTCGTCAGTCCTCCGTCGGTGCTTCAGCCGCCCGGTGCTGCAACTCGTCGACCACACTCGCGTCAGCGAGCGTGGTGGTGTCACCCAGGTTGCGTCCTTCGGCCACGTCGCGTAACAGACGACGCATGATCTTTCCGCTGCGCGTCTTCGGTAGATCGGGTGTGAAGTAGATCGTCTTGGGTTTGGCGATCGCCCCGATCTCCTTGGCCACGTGATTGCGCAGATCACTCTCGTCGACCTGTGATCCACCGCGCAGTGTCACGTACGCGATGATCGCTTGCCCCGTCGTCGGATCGTTGGCACCCACCACGGCTGCCTCAGCGACACTCGGGTGCGACACGAGGGCACTCTCGACCTCGGTGGTGGAGATGCGATGTCCGCTCACATTCATGACGTCGTCGACACGACCGAGCAACCACAAGTATCCGTCGGCGTCGAGCTTGGCGCCGTCACCTGCGAAGTACCGATCACTGAAACGACTCCAGTACGTCTCGCGGTAGCGCTCGCCGTCACCCCAGATCCCTCGTAGCATTCCCGGCCACGGACGAGTGAGAGTGAGGTATCCACCACCGTGATCGATGCGCTCACCCGAATCGTCGACCACTTCGGCCGACACACCCGGCAGCGGGAACGTCGCCGAGCCGGGCTTCAGTGTGGTCGCGCCCGGTAACGGACTGATCATGATGCCACCGGTCTCGGTCTGCCACCAGGTGTCGACCACGGGGCACTTCCCGGCACCGATGTTGTCGCGGTACCACATCCAGGCCTCGGGATTGATGGGTTCCCCCACCGACCCGAGCAGGCGGAGAGACGACAGGTCGTGCTTGGCCGGCTCGTCGACTCCCCACTTCATGAACGTACGGATCGCCGTGGGTGCGGTGTAGAAGATGGTCACCTTGTACTTCTCGACGATCGACCAGAAACGATCGTTCCCCGGAAAGTTCGGCACCCCTTCGTACATCACCTGGGTCGCGCCGTTGGCCATCGGCCCGTACACGATGTAACTGTGACCGGTGATCCAACCGACGTCGGCGGTGCACCAGTACACGTCGGTGTCGGGATGGAGATCGAACACGTACTTGTGGGTGTAGGCCACGTGCGTGAGATAACCACCAGTCGTGTGCATGATGCCCTTGGGCTTACCGGTGGTGCCCGAGGTGTAGAGCAGGAACAGCAACTGTTCGCTGTCCATCGGCTCGGCCGGGCAAACGTCGGACGCTCCGGCCATGAGATCGTGGTACCAGTGGTCGCGGCCCGACTTCATCTCGACGTCGTTACCTCCACGCTTCACGACCACCACGTGCTCGATCGACGGGGTGTTGGCGAGTGCCTCGTCAGCAGCACTCTTGAGCGGGAACACTTCACCACGCCGGTAGCCACCGTCGGCAGTGATCAACACCTTGGCTTCGGCATCGTTGATTCGGTCGGCCAGGGCCTGCGACGAGAAGCCACCGAAGACCACACTGTGGGCCGCGCCGATTCGGGCGCACGCCAGCATCGCGACGGCGGCCTCGGGGATCATCGGTAGATAGATGTTGATGCGATCACCCGTACGAACTCCGAGTGAGGTCAAGACGTTCGCGAACTTCTTGACCTCCACCAGCAGATCGGAATAAGTGATGGTCCGCGTGTCACCGGGTTCGCCTTCCCAATGAATGGCGACCCAGTCGCCCCGTCCGTTCTCCACGTGGCGATCGAGACAGTTGTACGACACGTTGAGCCGACCACCCACGAACCACTTCGAATAAGGAAGCTCCCACTCGCAGATCGTCGACCAATCGGTGTCCCAGTGCAGCAACTCGGCCGCTTGGCGGGCCCAGAAACCCTCGTCGTCGCGGGCGGCTTCGTCGTACAACTGAGTACCAGCGACCAAGCTCCGGTCCTGGAAGTCGGCCGGCGGCGGGAACGTGCGGTTCTCGAGCAGCAGGTCGTCGATGTTCGTGTCGTGATGTGTCGTGCCGTCGTTCGACATGGATCCCCCCAGGTCGCGAATGAACTCTTGTCGACGGACTCTAGGCGACTAGAACAAGGAGGCCATGGCCGAATCCGTCACGACTCGCCCGACGGAGAGCGCCATCCGATTCGGCCCGATCGAGTGGTTGCTGTCGGCCGTCATCGCCCTCGTCTGGGGAAGCTCGTTCTTCTGGATCTCGATCGCCATCGATCATGTGGAGGCACCGGTGGTCCCGCTCGGTCGCACCTTTCTCGGTGCGCTCGCCTTGTCGCTCGTCCCAGCCGCCCGTCGTCGAATCGACCGCTCCGACTGGCCGCGTATCGCTCTCTTGTCGTTCGTCTGGATGGGCCTCCCCTTCTTGTTGTTCCCGATCGCCGAGCGGACGGTGTCGTCGGCCGTCACCGGAATGCTGAACGGTGGTCTGCCAGCCGTTTCGGTCCTCGTGACGGCGATCTTCGTTCGGCGAGCCCCGTCCAGATTCCGAGTGCTCGCGGTTCTGGTGGGCTTCACCGGAATCGCCATCGTGTCGCTCTCTTCCATCCGAGCCGAGGACGACGGACCCACCGCCGACGCGAAGGGCGTGGCACTACTTCTGCTCGCGCTCCTCTGCTACGCCATCGCCGTGAACATCGCCGCACCCTTGCAACGCAAGTACGGATCGTTACGACTCATGTTCTGGGTCGCCGTCGGCGCCGTGTTGTGGGCCCTGCCCCTCGGCGTGCCGGCGATGTTCCGTAGCGATCACACATGGAGCGCGTGGGGAGCGATCTTCGTTCTCGGTGCGATCGGCACCGGTCTCGCCTTCGTGGTGTACGGCATTCTTCTCGGACGTGCCGGAACGGTGCGAGGAATGATCGGCAACTTCTTCACCCCGATCGTGAGCGTGCTCCTCGGTGTGTCGTTTCGCAACGAACACATCTCGTGGTGGGCCGTCCTCGGTATGGCCGTCGTCGTGGTGGGGGCCGTCATGACATCGCGTCCCGAGCTCGACCGGACCTGATTCCCGGTCGTGCCATCGAACTGGTGGCAGATCAGCGCGATAGCCAAGACGTTCGTGCCGCCAGAATCACCAAGCGAGGACGGTGAAGGAACCGAGGGACGCGGGATCGAGAAGGGCCTCGGCCTCACTCACCCGACTACGCATTGTCATCGCCCGAAGTCCGGGTCGGGCGGCCTCGGCTTCCCACACCCGCTTGCCCTCGTCGACCAATTCGTCGATCCCCCACAGTTGAAGGAACTGGGCCTGACTGCGCACGGACTGCGCCGGACCCACCACGGCCTCCAGTTGGTCGATGCACACCTCGGTCGTCACGTCCTGCCGACCGACATCACGCAGATAGTGCGACCCGCGTTCTTGATCGCGATAGGTACGCAACCACTCACGCCAGGGTCGTTCGACCAATGACGCAGTGATCGGCACCATGTAGTCGATCACGAGCAATCGTCCGCACAGTCGTTCCTTCACGTCGCGCATCATGGATGCGCCTCGTTCGTGCCACGGCACACGGGCCCCCAGGGGTGCGCGTTCGGGCAGCCGAACCGGCATCGAGCCATCGATCTCGCGGAGAACCTCACTGGTGTTCGAGCCGTCGTGCAGAACCCACGCCTCCCGCCACGAGCCGTCGAACACGAGGAGTCGGAACGGAACGTTGTCGAGCAATTCGTTGGCGATCACCACACCGGTCAACTCCCCGTCGGGAAGTGACGATCGAGACGTGATCTCCTCGGGGTGTCGCTCCCTCTGTTCGGCCGACACCTCCACGGCCACGTACTTCGACGGTTCGCCACCGAGACACGACGGAGCAGCGGCCACGATCGAGCGCGCCAATGTTCCCGGCCCGGCTCCGAGGTCATACACGCGGAAGTCGTCGGGTTCGCCGAGTTCACGCCAGATCTCGTCGCACCAGCGGGCGAGGACCGCACCGAACAACGGGCCGACTTCGGGTGACGTGATGAAGTCTCCTCGTCGTCCGGCCCGACCTCCCGTCGCGTAGAAGCCCGACTCTCCGTAGAGCACCTCGGCGAGGTAGTCGTCGAAGCGAACGATGGTCGCTTCGTCGGTCATGTGAACGTCAGCCGCCGAAGGCGCCGACCAGATCGGCGAGATCACCGAAGCGCAGCACGGATCCGGGAAGAACACCGAGGACCAGAGTCGCCGCACCGGTGATCGTGAGCGCAGCCACCAGAGAACCGGGTGTACGGACCGCCGTGGTCTCACCGTGCGGTGTGGGCTTCATCCAGACCTCACGCATCACGTTGCCGTAGTAACCGAAAGCGATGACCGAGTTGACCGCACCGATCACGGCGATCGCATAGGCCCAACCGTTCCCGGCCTCCAGTACGGCTCGGAAGGCGGCGAACTTGGCGATCCATCCACCGAGCGGCGGAATGCCGGCGAGAGAGGCCAAGAAGATGGTCATGAGGACCCCGAGACCAGGAGCGTACGAGAAGAGTCCGCCCAGACTCGAGATCTCTCCACTGCGAGTCGTTCGTGACACGGCGATCACCACCGCGAACATTCCGAGGTTCATGGCCGCGTACACGAGGAGATACACGACCACGGCCTGCAAAGCCGGTTCGGCAGCATCGCCGGTGCCGGCAACGGCCAGTGGCATGAGAATGAACCCACCTTGGCTGATCGACGAGTAGGCGAGCATGCGCACGATGTTGGTCTGACGCAGAGCGAGCAGGTTTCCGACGGTCATGGTGAGCGCCGCCATCACCCAGAGGAACGGCTGCCACACGTCGGCGGCCTGCGGGAATCCGACGTAGATCACGGTCACCAACGCCACGAAACCGGCCGCCTTGCTCGCGACCGACAAGAACGCAGTGATCGGCGTCGGTGCACCTTCGTACGTGTCCGGTGCCCAGGTGTGGAACGGGACGGCCGACACCTTGAAGGCGAATCCGACGACCACGAACACCACGGCGAGAACGTGCACGCCACCGAAGTCTCCGTCGACGGTGATACCGCGACCGATGTCAGTGAGAAGTGTCGAACCAGTCACGCCGTACAGGAGACTCATGCCGTACAACATCACCGCGGACGCGAAGACACCGAGCAGATAGTACTTCACTCCCGCCTCGTTGCTCTTGCGGTCACGCTTGCGCCATGCGGCGAGCATGTAGGCCGGGATGCTCAGGAACTCGAGAGCCACGAAGATGCTCACGAGGTCGCGACTCGACGCCATCATGACCATGCCGGTGAGCGAGGTCAGGAGCAGGATGAAGTACTCACCTTGGTGATAGTCGCCCTCTTCCACATGGTTCTGGGAGAGAAGAACCACCACGTATCCAGCGATCAGGAACAGCGCCTTCAACGTCAACGAGAATTCGTCGATCACGTATCGCCCGTCGAAGAGCGACCGGACATCGGCATCGTGCACGGCCAAGGTGACGACCGGCATCAGCGCACCGAGCAGGACGAAGCCCGTGAAGGATGCCGTGATCCACTTCTTCGACTCACCCACCAGGAGATCGATGACGATGATCAGACAGATTCCGGCGGCCAACACGATCTCGGGCGCGAGAGCGTGATAATCGATCGTCGGCGACTGCCAAGGCGTCTGGGCGAGAATCGACGAGAGCACGAATCAGCCTCCGAACGCCGACAGCGCCACTTCGACCGCCGGGTCGAAGATCTGGAACATGAGTTGTGGGTACACACCGAACACGACGATGGCGATGAGGAACGGCGTCCAGGCGATCCACTCGTAGGTGTTGACGTCGTGCAGGTCGTCGTCACCGTGTCCGTCACCGTGTCCGTCACCCGAGAACTCGGGCTTGGGTTCCCCGAACGACGTGCGCTGGAACAACCACAACAGGTACGCAGCGGCGAACACGGTTCCGATGGCGGCGATGATCATGTACGTGCGGAACGTCTCGACCGGCAGACCGTCGGCCGGTGAATAGGCAGCGAGAATGGCCGGGAACTCGCCCCAGAAACCAGCCAGGCCGGGCAGACCGAGCGATGCCATGGCGCTGAATCCGAGGATCCAACCCAACTTCGGCATCTGCTTCAACATCCCGCCCAATCGGGAGATCTCGAGCGTGTGATACCGCTCCTTCACACTGCCGGCCACGAAGAACAGCATTCCGGTGATGAGACCGTGAGCAACCATGCCGAAGAGCGCAGCGTTGAAGCCCATCGGTGTGAGCGTCGAGATTCCGAGCATCACGAAACCCATGTGAGCGACCGAGGAAAAAGCGATGAGACGCTTCATGTCGGTCTGAGCCAGGCAGCCGAAGGCCCCGTAGATGATTCCAATGACGGCCAGCAGACCGATCCACGGCGCCCACTCCTTGGCCGCTTCGGGAAGTGTCGGAATGGCGATACGAACGAACCCGTACGTGCCGAGCTTCAACAAGACGGCGGCCAGGATGACCGAACCCTGGGTGGGAGCCTGAGTGTGAGCATCGGGCAACCAGGTGTGGAACGGGAACATCGGCACCTTGACGGCGAAGCCGATGAACATGCCGGCGAAGATCCAGATCTGGGCCGAGCGACCGAGTAGACCGCCGTACTCGGTGAGCATCGGGATCGAGAACGAGGCTTCGACACCCTCGGGTAGCGCACCGCGCACCTTGAAGAAGAGAGCGATGAAGGCGACGAGCATGAGCGCCGAACCGAACATCGTGTAGAGGAAGAACTTGAGTGACGCGTACTGCCGCTGCTCACCACCCCAGACACCGATCATGAAGTACATCGGCAACAGCACCACTTCGAAGAAGACGAAGAAGAGAATGAGATCCTGGGCGATGAAGGTCCCGGCCATACCCGTCTGCAGGATGAGCATCAGGCTGAGGAACGCCTTCGGATTTCCGGGCGACGGAATGTGGTCCCAGGAGTAGATCATCACCAGAACCGTCACGACCATCGACAAGATGTAGAGCGGCAGGCTCATTCCGTCGAGGCCGATCGTGTAGTTGCTCGAGATGACCTTGATCCACTCGGTATCAGCGAAGAACTGCAGAGTGCCCGCCTGATCGAAGTCGAACTGGGTGAGTGTGTAGATGCCGACGCCCAACGTGGCCACTGCGGTCGCAAGAGCCACCAGCTTGTGCAGCTCCTCGTCGGCCTTGGGAATGAACAGCATCACCAGCACACCGACCATCGGCAGGAATGTGCCGACGGTCAATAGCCAGTTCTGGTCACGGAGTACTTCCATGCCGTGTCTCCTCAGGTGTTGATGATGACGAGTACGAGAGCGCCGATGGCGGCCGCAGCGAACAGCAGCGCTCCGTACTGATTGACCTTGCCCGACTGGATGGGGCGCAGAGCCTCACCCGTCCCTCGGGCCGCGGCGCCCGAGGTGTTCACCGCGCCGTCGACGACGCGCTGATCGATGTTGCGGTACACCCAACCCGCCACCCGGCGAGAGATGCGACCCGAAGCGTTCACCACTCCGTCGATGACGTTCTGGTTGAACCAATTGGCGGCCCGAGCGATCGGGTACGCCACGGCCCGCACGACGTACTTTTCGTAGAGCACGTCGAGGTAGTACTTGTTCCAGAGGAAGAGGTAGCCACCACGCAATACGCGACTACGTTCGGTGAGGCCGACGAGACGTCGGTTGCGACGCGTGTAGTACTGGATGCTGAAGAGCCAACTCGACACCAGACCGGCGGCCACGATCGCGAGCGACAAGAGACCCTTGCTCCACTTGAACTTGGCGTGGCTCACGGCCGGGAAGTAGCACACCTCGCCGGGCGCCGGACTCTCGTACGAACAGCCGGCCTTGGCCTCACCCTCTCCACCTTCGGCCGCCGTGGGCCAGCCGACGACCCTGATCGCTTCGCCCGGTCCGGATGCCATCGTCGACTCGGCAGCCACGAAAGCCGGACTCGGCTCGACATACTTCTTGAAACGCTCCCAACTCGAACCGAACGGAGTGGCGTTGGCGAAACCGGCGACGAGGGCCAATGACGCGAGGATCAACAAGGGAACGGTGATCAACTTCGGACTCTCGTGCGGACCGTGCGACGCATGATCGTCGTGACCGTGAGCATCGTGTCCGTGATCGTCGTGACCCTGAGCATCGTTCGAGTCGTGATCATCGGCGTGATCGGTCGCATGCTCGTCATGATGTTCGCCAGCGGCCGACCCGCGTGCTTCACCGAAGAACGTGAGGTAGGTGGCGCGAGCCATGTAGGCCGCGGTCAGGAACGCACCGCAGAGGCCGACGATCATGAAGGCCTGGTAACCGTTGTGGCCCACGTTGTCGATGATCTCGTCCTTCGAGAAGAAGCCGGCCAGCGGGAACACACCGGCCAACGCGAGAGTCGAGATGATCCACGTGGTGGCCGTGATCGGCATCTTCTTGGCCAGACCACCCATGTCCTTTTTCATGTCGAAGGAGTGGTGCGAACCCGAATGACTGACCGATCCGGCGGCCAAGAACAAACAGGCCTTGAAGAAGGCGTGGGTGAAGATGTGGAACACGGCCGCCAACCACGCTCCGGCTCCGAGTCCGAGCATCATGTAACCGAGCTGAGACACCGTGGAATAAGCCAACACCTTCTTGATGTCGTGCTGAACGAAGGCCAGCAGAGCTGCGATCACGATCGTGATGCCGCCGATCAGGGCGATGAAGTTGATGTTGGTGTCGGGGATCGACATGCCCTCCCAGAACACCGGGTACACCCGAGCCACGAGGAACACACCGGCCACGACCATGGTGCTCGAGTGAAGGAGCGAACTCACGGGTGTGGGGCCGGCCATGGCATCGGGCAGCCAGGTGTGCAGCGGGAACTGACCCGACTTGCCGATACAGGCGATGAAGAGCGCGACGGCTCCCCACGTGAGAGCACTCTGGCTGGCATCACCCGACATCGCCCAGGCCGACAGGCCCGAGATGTTGAAGCCGCTCACGCCGAGGTTCTGCTGGGTCCAGGCGTTGGCCGAGAAGAAAAGGACGCCGGTTCCGACGAGAAGTCCGACGTCACCGACGCGAACCGTGAAGAACGCCTTCAATGCGGCGCGCGCATTGGCTTGGTCTTCCCACCAGTGGCCGATGAGCATGAACGAACAGAGACCCATGATCTCCCAGCCCAGGATCAGCTGCACCATGTTGGGCGCCAGCACCATGCTCAACATGCCGGCGGAGAAGAGGGTCAGGGCGGCGAAGAAATGGGTGTAGCGCCGATCACCGCGCAGATACTCGAGCGAGTAGATCTGCACGAGTGTGGAGATGAACGCCACCACCACGAGCAACGTGAGGGCGAGGCCGTCGATGTGCTGGCCGATTCCGAATTCGACACCGCCGCTCTGCCACCACGTCCATTCCCGGATGACCGGCCCGACGAAAGGAGTCGATTCACCTCCGGCCTTCATGAGCGACGAGCCACTGTGTCCGGCCGCGTCGTCGACCCGCTGGATCCACTGATAGGCGGCACCGACGGCGAGAACGAGCGAACCGATCATCGACGCCACGCCGAGCTCGCTCCCCTTCATCGGCAACTTCTTACCGAAGAAGATGACGAGGGCGAAGGCGACCGCCGGGAGGATCGGGATGAGCCAGGCGTTCTCGAGGAACCAGCCAGCCGACTGGGAGACGGAATAGGAGGCTTCGGCAGCGAGCATCGATCAGCCCTTCATCTCGGACAGTTCGTCGAGCGCGATCGAGCGCCGGTTGCGGAAGATCAGGAGCACCATCGCCAAGCCGACACCGACTTCGGCCGCTGCGATGGCGATCACGTACAACGCGAACGTGTTGCCGTCGATCGACTGCAGCCGATACGCGAAGGCGATGAGGTTCAGGTTGACGGCGTTGAGGATGAGTTCGATCGACATGAGCACCATGACGGCGTTCTTTCGCGCCAGCACGCCGTACACGCCGATCGAGAAGAGGATCGCCGACAGGAGTAGGAACTGAACGGTCAACACGGGTCTCAGTCCTTCCTGGCCAGGACGATGGCGCCGATGATGGCGACGAGGAGTACGAACGAGATGGCCCAGAACGGCACGAGATACGGCCCGAAGATGTCATCACTCAGGACTCGTACCGGAACCGGTGAGGCTTCGTCGGGAGCCGGCAACTTCTCGTCACCAAAGCCGTCGATGAGCACCCACGAGGTCACGCCGAGCAGGACGAGCGACACCGGGACGGCGATTCCCCAGTTCTTGTTGTCGAGATCGGCCTCGGCGCCGATCTTGGCCCGAGTGAGCATCGTTCCGAAGAGGAACAACACCATCACCGCGCCCACGTAGACCAGAACCTGGGTCACAGCCACGAACTCGGCCGAGAGCAACAGGTACTGCGCCGCCGCGCCCGACAGAACGATCACGAGCCAGAGTGCGGCGTGCACGACGTTCTTGACCGTCACGACGCGGAGAGCTCCGACGATCATGAGGAGCGCGATGACACCGAAACCGATGTTCTGAGCGACGAGCAGATCGGCGGCAATCATCACTTCTTGCCCTTCTTGTCGGCGCCGGCCTCCAACGCCGGAGCCTCGGGCACGGTCTCCATCCACTCACCCAACTTGTCCTTGTCGTGCAAGAGGTCGGCGATGTGCGGTTCGCTGTACTCGTACTCAGGGCTCCAGAACAGAGCGTCGAACGGACACACCTCGACACAAATGCCGCAGTACATGCAGAGCGCGTAATCGATGTCGAATCGGTCGAGCTTGTTCACCTGGCGCGGCTTTCCTCCGGCGCGACGGGGCGGGGCCAATTCCTTGTGGCCTTCGATGTAGATGCACCAGTCGGGGCACGACCGGGCGCACAGCATGCACGAGGTGCAGTTGTCTTCTCGCAACGCGATCACGCCGCGAGCGCGAAGCGGCGGAGCCTCTTTCTCGTGCGGGTACTGCACGGTGTTGGCACCCTGCGTCGTCGTCCGGACGAGCGTGTTCAGAGTGACACCGAGACCCTTGATGAGACCCGGGACCTTGGGCATCAGAACACCACCTTCAGGATCGCGGTGAACATGAGGTTGACGAGAGCCACCGGGATGAGCACCTTCCAGGCGAACTTCTGGAGTTGATCCTCACGGAAGCGTGGGTAACTGAATCGAACCCACATGATGATGAAGGCCAGCAACATCATCTTGGTGACCATGATCAGCGGACCGACCACGTTCATCCAGTTGCTCACTTCGTCGATGCTCTCCCATCCGAACCAGGCGAACGGGACGCCCCAGCCACCGAGGAAGAGAACCGAAGCGATGAGTGAGAACACGCCCGCCGTGGCGAACTCGGCGATGAAGAACGTGAGGAACCGGAAACCCGAGTACTCGGTCATGTAACCCGACACCAGCTCGGATTCGGCGATCGGCATGTCGAAGGGGGCCTGCGTGAGTTCGGCCTGAATGGCGATCATGAACACCACGAAACCCACGAACTGAGTGAGCAAGAACGGATTGCCGAGGCCGTCCCAACCGAAGATCGATCCGGCGTTCTGTGCGAACACGATCTGCTGCAGATTCATGCTGTCGGCCTGGATGATGACACCGACGACGGCCAGAACCATCGGAAGTTCGTAGGCGATGAGCTGACCTGCTGCTCGCAGTCCGCCGAGGAGTGAGTACTTGTTGGCGCTGGCCCAACCAGCCATCAGGATTCCGAGAACACTCACCGATCCGACGGCGAGCATGTAGAACACTCCCGATTCGAAATCGGTGAACCAGGCGTCGGGTCCGAAGGGAACGACGGCGACGAGGAGGAACGTCGAGACCAGCACCACGAGTGGGGCGGCCTTGAAGATGAATCGATCGGCGCGCTCAGGAGTGATGTCTTCCTTCTGCAACCACTTGCCGACTTCGGCCACCAACTGGAGCGAACCGAACGGACCGGCTTCCATCGGACCGAGGCGACTCTGCATGAACGACATCATCTTGAAGAGGAAGACGTAGACGATCGTGCCGGCCGGTAACAGAACGGCCACGATTCCACCGAGCACGCGCAGGAGCGACTGGGCCCAGTAAGGAAGATCGACGGCGAGCAGTGCGGAGGCGTTCATCAGCGGTCGATGTCTCCGAGGATGAAGTAGAGCGAGGCGAGGATCGTGATGATGTCGGGGACGTACACACCCTTCAGCACCCACGGCACCACCGAGATGTTGTTGAAGCTCGCCGAGCGGATCTTGGTGCGGAACGGTCCGAGGTCGCCCTTGCTCACGACGTAATAACCCATCTCACCGAGCGGGTTCTCGGTCGAGACGTAGGCCTCACCCTCGGGCACCTTGATGATGCGCGGCACCTTGGCCATGACCGGTCCCGACGGGATGGAGTCGAGAAGCTGATCGACGATCATCGTCGCCTCACGAGTCTCCTGAAGGCGTACCCAGCAACGAGCGAACGAGTCACCGTCGGGATGTGTCCAGACCTTCCAATCGACCTTGTCCCAGGCCATGGGCAGTGACTGGTCGCGACGAAGGTCCCAGTCGACACCACTCGCGCGCAGATTCGCTCCCGACAAGCCGTACTGCAGCGCGACGTCTTTCGGGATGACACCGATACCGCGCATACGCGACTGGAAGATCTCGTTACCGAAGAGCAAGTTCTCGATCTCGTCGCAGAAATTCCGGAGCTTCTTCATCACGGCCCGTGTCTCGTCGATGAATCCGGCCGGCAAGTCGTCCTTCAGCCCACCGATGCGGTCGAAGTTCGGGTGGAAGCGTCCGCCGGTCGCTCCCTCGATCAGGTTGAGGACGTACTCACGATCGCGGAAAGCCATGAACACCGGCGTGATGGCGCCCATCTGCACACCGAGGTCACCGAGGAAGAGCGAGACGTTCGCGATTCGTGACAACTCGAAGAGGATCGTGCGGATCCACTGGGCGCGGGGCGGAGCCTCGATACCCATCAACTTCTCGGCGGCGAGGATGAACGGGACCTCGTTGGCGAAAGAACCCAACCAGTCGATTCGATTGACGAGAGTGGTCACCTGCGGATAGGTGCGCACCTCGGTCAGCTTCTCGTAACCGCGATGCATGTAACCGCACGAAGGTTCGGCCCACACCACCTGCTCACCGTCGAGGCGGGCGATGATGCGCAGCGTTCCGTGGGTGGCCGGATGCTGCGGTCCGATGTTGAGAGTCATGCCCTCGGTCTCGAGTTCGACGTTGAGGCGAGCATCGGAGGCCTGGGCCGCGATGTACGCCATCTGACGACGGTCGATCAGCGATTCGGTCGAGGTCATTCTCCGTCACCTTCTTCGTCGTCGCCGCCCGGAAGCGGTTCCACGTCGACGATTCCGGGCCAGGGCTTCACCATGCGCGCGAGGAGCGGGAAGTCCTTGCGCAGGGGATGCCCTTCGAAATCGGTCGGCAGATACATGTTGCGCAGATCGGGATGTCCGTCGAAACCGATACCGAACATCTCGTGCGTCTCCCGCTCGTGCCAGTTGGCGCCGGCGTACACCGAGATCCACGACTTGACGACCGGATGCGCGTCGTCGAGATCGCACTTGATGTTGACGCCGACGTGCAGGTTCGGATGCGTGACGCGAGCGAGCATCTGGAAGCGGGTCTCTCCCCCGGCGTAACCCTGGCGGACCGTGTCGTCACGTTCGGGCGGCGGTTCGGTGGGGTCGTCTTCGCCCTTGCCGTACGGCGAAGGCATCCAGTCGACGGCCGACAGGAAGCAGAAGTATTCGAAGCCCATGTCGTGGCGAAGGACGCGGGCCGTGGCAAGCCACGAGTCGGGACGAACCCGAACCCAGATGTCATCGCCGGGCTTCACCAGACTGTCGACGAGTGCATCACCGAGACGAGCACGTAGGTCGTCGACGACGCGCTCGCGCAGGGTGTCACCCGGAATCTCGGCGACCGGAGCGTCAGACGACACTGGGTTCACCCTTCTTCTGTCGCTCGTTCTTCGCCGACTCGCCCCGACGTTCGCCGACGATGATCGGCTTCGAGCCTTCTCCGCGCCAGCGGGCTCCCATGTCTTCGTTACGAATGCGCTGCTGCAGAAGTACGACACCCTCGAGAAGAGCTTCCGGCCGCGGCGGACATCCGGGTACGTACACGTCGACCGGCACGATCTGATCGACGCCCTTGGTCACCGAGTAACTGTCCCAGTACGGACCACCGCAATTCGCGCAGGAGCCCATGGAGATCACGTACTTCGGATCGGGCATCTGCTCGTAGAGCCGTTTGATCGCCGGTGCCATCTTGTCGGTCACGGTCCCCGAGATGACGACGAGGTCGGCCTGGCGCGGACTGGCGGGCAACGGAATCACGCCGAGACGCATCACGTCGTAACGAGGCGAACCGAACGCTGCGCCCATTTCGATGGCACAGCACGCGAGACCCCACTGATACACCCACATCGAGTAGGAGCGTCCGAGGTTGAGCAGTGAATTCAGCGGCTTGGGGAGCCGCCCGCGGTCGACGAGACCCATGTGACTCCTTTGTGATTACACCCAGCGAAGGACGCCCTTGCGCCAGGCGTGAACGAGACCGAGCAACAGAACGCCTACGACGATGCCCATCGCCACCAGGCCGAAGGCACCGTACCGTTCGAGCTGAGTGGCCCAGGGAAAGATGAAAACCGCCTCCACATCGAACACGACGAAGAGCAACGCGAACACGTAGTACCGGATCTGGCTCTGCGTCCATCCGTCACCGACCGGATCGACACCGCTCTCGTAGGTGAGCAGCTTTTCCGGAGTGGGACGGACGGGTCGGATCAGGGCCGAAATGCCCAAGAGCAACGAGGCCAAGAGCAGGGCCGCCAGCCCGAACCAAAAGACGGTGAGGTACGACCTCAGAAAGTCCGACATTGTAGTGAGACGCTACTACTTGAGCCGAACCGCCACCCAACTCCTGCCCAGCGTGTGACCTCTATTAGATAGTCGTTGTCAGCAGCCGAGGCGCGTCTCGACGAACCAGTCGACCAATGCTTCGGCCCGCGGGCGACTGTTCACGACTTCACGACGGGTGTCGGCCATGACATCGGCGGGATCGAGGCCCAGTCGACGTAGATCTCCCGAGTCACCCGATGTCCAGCGAGACAACATGGTCTCGGTGGCTTCGGGGTGGAACTGGGTGGCCAGGAGTCGCTCCCCCACCATGGCCTGGGGACCCGACGGACTGCGAGCGATCTCAGTGAGCCCCGACGGCACGGTGAAAACGTCGAAGTGCCATTGCAACCATGGTCCAGGAGCAATCACCTCGGGATGGTCGGACTCGACGTGATGCCATCCCACCTCGGGCCGACGGGCCCTCTCCACGATTCCTCCCAGGGCTCGAGCCGTGATCTGCGCACCGAAACAGATCGCGAACAGGGGAACTCCCTGCTCAACAGCTGTTTTCACGAGTTCACATTCGGCTCTGACCGAGGCCGCGACGTCCCCCCAGTACACACTCCACTCGGATCCGAGCAACAGGACCAGGTCGTGTCCTTCGAGGTCGGGCCAGTCGGAGGGGTGCTCGCGGAAGCAATCGGTGAACGCCACCCCATGGTGACGGAATCTCTCTCCCACGATCCCGGGGTCGGCATCGTCGACGTTGGCGATCACGAGAGCACGCACACCGGTACGGTAGGCCAGGCATGGGGAAAAGCGACCGTCCGACGATCACCCGGGCCGAGATCGATGCGGCGCGAGTCGCCGGTGAATCGGTGGTGCAGCACACCCCCGTGACCGGGTCGTACACCTTGTCGCAACGCACCGGGGGCACCGTGGTGCTGAAGGCCGAGAACCTCCAACGGACGGGGAGCTTCAAGATCCGTGGCGCCATGAACAAACTCGCCTCACTCGGCGACTCGGCAGCACGCGGAGTGACGGCCGGAAGTGCCGGCAATCATGCGCAGTCCCTCGCTTTTGCCGCCCGAGCCTTCGGGGTGCCGTGCGAGATCTTCGTCCCCGACAATGCCCCTATCGCCAAGATCGCAGCGTGCCGCGACTACGGCGCCACGGTCATCGAGGGCGGGGACTCCCTCGACGACGCGGTTGCGTCGGCTCGGGCTCGAGCCGACGAGAAGGGTCTGTCGTTCTGTCATCCCTACGACGATCCGATCGTGATCGCCGGCCAAGCGACTCTCGGGCTCGAACTCCTCGACGACATCCCCGACCTCGGCCGTGTCATCGTTCCCCTCGGCGGCGGGGGTCTCGCCACGGGTGTGGCCATCGCCGTCAAACTTCACGATCCGACGATCGAGGTCATCGGTGTGCAAGTCGAGGCGTGCGCGCCCTACGCGAACGGCATCGTTCCCGATGGGCCGGTCGCGACTCTCGCCGACGGGATCGCGGTCAAACGACCAGGGGTGTTCACTGCTCCCCTCGTCGAACACTGGCTCGACGAGGTCGTCGTGGTCGACGAGGACGCCGTCGCCGATGCGATGGTCCTGCTCATGGAACGCTCGAAACTGTACGTGGAGGGCGCGGGCGCAGTGGGCGTCTCGGCTCTGCTCGCCGAACGAGCAGCGCCCGCGGAAGGTCGAACGACGTGCGTCGTCTTGTCAGGTGGCAACGTCGATCTCGGTGTCGTCCCCGGCCTCATTCGTCGTCACGAGACACAAGCGGGTCGACGCCTCATCGTTTTCGTTCGGGTGAGCGATCGACCCGGAGGTCTCGCTCGACTCCTCACCGTCTTCGCCGAACAAGGTGCGAGTGTGATCGACATCGAACACGTTCGTGACGGAGTCGATCTGCACGTACGTGAGACCGGTGTGAACGCAGTACTCGAAGTGCGCGGCCCCGAACACTCTGAAAGGGTGGTTGCCGCCATTCGTGACGCTGGCTACGACGTTCGACTCTGAACCAACTGGCCTCGTCAGCTCGTCGGTTCGGTGACGAAACCGCGCCAGTTGCGCATGTAGCCGACGAACGAATCCGACAGACCCTCGTCCTTCAGGGTCTCGGGACTCACCGGAAGATCACGCATCACGAAATGTGAATCTCGTCGGACTTGCTCCGGAAAATCGTGGTGCAGGATCGCGCCCCGACCGATGACCGCGAGATCGGCTCCGTCATCGATCGCGCGCTGGGCGTCGGCGGCCGAGTACAACTTGCCGGCCACAGCGAGTCGGGTGTCGCCCCGAGATATGTCGGCAAAGACGTCGACCAAGCGGCGACCGGCGAAATCGGTATCGGCTGGTTCCTTGAACACGTCCCACAACGACATGTCGATGAAGTCGACACCGACGTCGACAAGAGCCCGGTAGACGTCGCAGATCTCGGCCGTCCGCATACCGAAACGTTCCGGCGAAAGACGAACCGACAGACTGAAGTCGGATCGACATTCACGACGGATCCCACCGACGATCTCCATCAGTAAGCGCGCCCGGTTCTCGAGTGACCCGCCGTAGTGGTCGGTCCGTCGGTTGAGTTGGGGATTCAGGAACTGACAGATCATGTAGTCGTGAGCACCGTGAAGTTCGACCCCGTGAAATCCGGCGCGATCGCAACGAACCGCCGCGGCGACGAAGTCGGCGACCAGTTCCTCGGTCTCGCCCGTGGACAGTCCGCGAGCACCGGTTTCGGGATCGTCGGACGGGCACACAGGCGACTCCCCGATCAGATCGGCCGGTGAGCGATGTCCGGCGTGGTGCAACTGCACCAAGGCCACTCGTCCGAACGACGAAATGGCCGACGCGAGATCAGTGAGACCTGCGATGTGATCATCGGAGAAGGTGCCGAGCTGGCCGACGAATCCCTGACCGCGCTTTTGCACGTGGGCCGCGCACGTCATCACCGTGCCGAAACCTCCCTCGGCCCTCTTCACCAACCAGTGCTTCTCGTCATCGGACAGCGTTCCGTCGGCGTGACTCTGCATGTTCGTGAGAGGAGCCAGCATGAAGCGGTTCGAGGAGGACGGACCGTGTGCGAAGGACACCGAATCGAAGAGCGAGACCATGTCCTCATCTTGCCCGGTCGGTCGGCGTTTCCCCGTTGTCTGCCACAATGAGGCGATGACAACTCCCCTCGTCGCGATCGTCGGTCGCGAAATCAGTCAGGCCGAGGGCGTCCGTGGCGAGGCCTTCGGAGCCGGACGTCGATACTCCGATGCGATTCACCGAGCCGGGGGTACACCCGTCATCGTTCCGCCCCTCGACCTCGGACCCGATGCCCTCGCACGACTCGTGTCCGCCGTCGACGCCCTCGTGCTCCACGGTGGAGGGGACGTCGACCCGCAGCGTTACGGCCAGGAGCCAACGGCCCCCAAGTTGTACGGGGTGAATTCACGTCACGACGACGTCGAACTCGCAGTCGTACGCGCCTTTCTCGACGCCGACAAACCGATCCTCGCGATCTGTCGCGGGATCCAGATCATGAACGTGGCCCTGGGTGGGACTCTGGTTCAACACATCGAGGAACCCGGACACACCCAGGAGTTCCACCCGGTGACGCTCGACGACGGAAGTCGTATCGCTGATGCGATGGGGACGTCCCGACCAGCGCGTTGCCACTCGTACCATCACCAGGCCCTCGATCGAGTGGCCGACGGTTTGCGAGTGATCGGTCGTCACGACGACGGAACCATCGAGGCCGTGGAAGCCGAGGACAAGAACTGGGTCGTCGGTGTGCAGTGGCATCCCGAGGACTCGGCCGATGTCGATCCGGAACAACAACGTCTGTTCGATCGACTGGTCGCCGTCACTCGCTGACTCGGCGGGAAACCTGTTCGCTACTGGTGAGCCGGACACTGGGGCTTGAAGAAGCACCAATCACAGAGTTTGGTCACGTTGCACTCGAATTCGCCGCGTTCACACGCGGCGTCGATCGCTTCTTTGGTCTCGACGATCGTGCCTTGGGCGATGGCCAGCTTGACCGGGGTGACGGTGACGTCGTGCCGCACTCCGTCCTTCAAGTACAGCAACTCGACCCGTGACGTTTCTTCCTGATCGGACTCACGCAACATGAGGGCATACGTGAGCAACTGGAAGAACTTCGTGTCTTCGGTGGTGAATCGCGGATTGGGAACCTTGCCGGTCTTGTAGTCGCCGATGACGACGGCGCCACTGTCGTCGATCAGGAAGCGATCGATGAAACCACGTAACTGAACTCCCTCGACCGCCACGTTGACTTCGTGTTCCATACCCATGAGATCGACGTGTTGAGGATCTTCGAGACGCCACAGGTTCTGCATGCAATTGAAAGCCTGGATCTTGAAGTCCTTGATCTCGCCCTGCTTCTTGTCGAGCGATTCAACGGCCGCTTCCCACTCACCGGCCTTCCATCGCTCGCCGGCGAGAGTGCGAATGGCGTCGACGGTTCGGTCGTCGGGTTCGAGTTGATACAGATGTTCGAGAACGTCGTGAACGAAGGTGCCGAGATGGGTGGCCCAGGTGGGTGGTTCCTTCAGTCCGTCGATGCGCGAGAACTTGAACTTCTGGGGGCAGTCGCGGTACGTGCCGATCGACGACGGCGACAAGTAAGCCGGAGGTGTCAGCACGTTCTCAGTCTGTCACGGGGGTGTGCCCCGATGCGGGACGTCAACGCACGAGCACGAGGGCATCGCGACTGGCGTCGATCAACCATCCGGGGAAGATCCCGGCGAAGAGGGTGAACGCCACCGACACGGTCACGACGAGAGCGGAGGTGAAGGGTACGGCGACCTTCTCGCGCTGGTCGTCACCCGACTCGGCATCCGACAACCACATGCTGATCATGATCCGCAGATAGAGAACGGCCGCCACGACCGAAGCGATCATGGCGACGATTGCAATGGCATAACTGCTGTTGTCGGCGGCCGCCTTGATCACACCGAACTTGGCCACGAAACCCGACGTGACCGGCATACCGGCCTGGGCGAACAGGAACACCGTCATCCCGAGTGCCAATGCCGGTCGCTCCTTCGAGAGACCTCGGAAGGCGGCCAGGTCGGTCCGACCGTCACCGGTGCGACTCACGAGAGACACCACGGTGAAGGTACCGACCACGAGGACGGAGTACAGAACGAGGTAGAGAAGTGACGAAGGCAGGCCGTCGGTGTCGCCCGAATGGCCCGCCGCTTCGACGCCGATGAGGATGAATCCGGCGTGACCGATCGACGAGTAAGCGAGCATGCGCTTCACGTCGGTCTGGACCACGGCGAGGATCGAGCCGATCACCACCGACGCGATGGCCATCACCCAGATGACCGGGCGCCAGTCATCGGCTCGACTCGGAAGAGCGACCAGGAGAACACGAAGCATGGTCGCGAAAGCGGCGAACTTGCCGACCGAGGCCATGAACGACGTCGCCGGGGTGGGAGCACCTTGGTACACGTCGGGTGTCCAGAAGTGGAACGGAACAGCAGCGACCTTGAAGCCGAGACCGACGAGGAGCAACGCGAGTCCGGCGAGCAACATGGCGTCGTCGCCGTCGAGGAAGACTTCGGCCTCGAGGAAGCGCCCCATCGTCGTGAGATTGGTGGTGCCGGTGGCTCCGTACAACAGAGCGATTCCGTAGAGCAGGAAGGCCGAAGCGAAACCGCCGAGGACGAAGTACTTGAGACCGCTCTCCTGACTCTCGACTCGACGCCGGTGACTGGCCGCCAACACGTAGAGCGCGATCGAGAGCGTCTCGAGACCGAGGAACAGAACCACGAATTCGTTCGCCGAGGCCAGAGCCATGCCACCGATCGCCGCCAACACGTACATCGCATAGCTCTCGGGACCGTCGAGCTCCTCGCGACGCAAGTATTCGGAAGATGACAACGCCACGAGTGCCGTGGCCACGGTGATACCGATCCACGCCAACAGCGCCATTCGATCGATGGCGAGAACGTCGCCGATCACCGCGACCGGGCCGTCGTGGCCCACGCGATTCCAGAGGATCATCTCGATGACGAGCGTCGGAATCGTGAGCACGACAGTCGCGACCGCGTACAGCGAACGGGGCCAACGCGGAGTGAGCGCACCCACCACCAGAAGAACCAGTGCCCCACCGAGCAGGATGATCATCGGCATGATCGCCAGCCAGTCGATCGAGGGATATTCGACGGTGTTCATCAGCCCTCCTCACCGTGTTCTTCGGCCGAGCCGTGCTCATCGGAACCATCGACATGGACCACGTCGGGGGCCGAGAACCCGGAGCGTTCTTCGACCCGAACGAGCAGTGCCTTGGCGCTCGGCTCGATGCGATCGAGCATGGGCTTCGGATACACACCGCAGAACACGATGAGACCGATGAAGGGCAAGAGCACCATTCCCTCGCGGAGTCGGAGTTCACGGAACGTCGAGTTGGCCTCGTCGGGTTCACCGTGGAACACACGCTGGTAAGCCCAGAGCAAATAGAGCGCAGCGAGAATCACTCCGGTGGCACCGATCACCACCCACCAACGAGCGGTCGAGAAGCTGCCGATGAGAACGAGGAATTCTCCGACGAATCCGTTGAGTCCCGGAACTCCGATACTCGAGAGCATGACCACCATGAAGGCGGCGGCGAAGATCGGTGCGACTTTCTGCAGACCCTTCAGTTCGGCGATCTGGCGGGTGTGACGCCGTTCGTAGATCATGCCGACGAGGAGGAAGAGCGCTCCGGTCGACACGCCGTGGTTGACCATCTGCATCACACCACCCGAGATGGCCTCGGTGGTGAAGGCGAAGGTTCCGAGCACGATGAAACCGAGGTGGGCGACCGACGAGTAGGCGACCAATCGTTTCAGGTCGGTCTGCATGGTGGCCGCAATGGCTCCCCACAGGATGCCGATGACCGCCAGAGTGAGGAAGATCTCACGGCTCCAGACGGCGGCTTCGGGAAAGAGGTACACACCGAAACGAACCAAACCGTACGTCCCGAGTTTCAGCAGTACTCCGGCCAGGATCACCGAGCCGGCCGTCGGTGCCTGAGTGTGCGCGTCCGGGAGCCACGTGTGCAGCGGGAAGAGCGGGACCTTGACGGCGAATGCGATGGCGAAGGCGAAGAACAACCATCGACCGGTGCTGGCCGCGAAGTTCGCACCCTCGGCGATCTCGACCAGATCGAACGACACCTTCCCCAACTGATCGGATGCCAGTAGGGCCGTGGTGACGATGCCCACCAACATGAGAGCCGATCCGACCATCGTGTACAAGAAGAACTTGGTGGCCGCATAGACGCGCTGGTCGTATCCCCACCGGCCGATGAGGAAGTACATCGGCACGAGCACGATCTCGAAGAACAAGAAGAACAGGACGAGATCGAGACTCAGGAACGAACCCATGACACCGGCCTCGAGCATGAGGAGCCAGGCCAGATACGGCTTCTCGTCGTGATGAGGATCGCATCCGACGATGGCCAGCGGGAAGAGAACTCCCGTGAGGACGACGAGGAAGAGCGAGATGCCGTCGACACCGAGATGCCAACCGATTCCCCACGACTGGATCCATTCGTGCTTCGACACGAATTGGAATCCGGCGTCACCCGTTTCGAACGACGCGAGCAGCCAGAGGCTCATCCCGCCGGTGACCACCGACGAGAACAGCGCGATCAGTTTGGTGACCTCGGGGCGTCGAGCACTCGTGAGCAACGTGGCCACGGCACCGATCAGCGGAACCAGCACCAGAGCGGTCAGGATCGGGAAGGACAGGACCTCTCCCCCTCCAGCGGCGAGAAGCGACATCAGAGCACCACCCCTCGCAGGAAGAACCACACCAAGAGCGCAACCACCGCCACCCCGATGAAGGCTGCGTAATTTCGAACGGCACCGGTCTGACCTCGACGCAGTGTTCCGCCCGCTGTCTGAACCACCCGACCGACGCCGTTGACTGCCCCGTCGACGATCGTCCGATCGGCCCAGGCCACGGCGTCGAAGGCCTTGCGACCCGGACCGCCCATGAATCGACTGATCGCCGAGTCGTAGTGCCAACCATTGGCGAGCAACTCGGGTTCGACAGCGGCGATCTTCTTCTTGGCGTAGACGGCAACCGACAGAGCGATACCGGCCAGCGCCACGACGATGGCGACACCGAGCAGGACGTACTTGTTGTCGTAGGCCCACGTGCCCTTGATGTCGGCCTCCCCGAATTCGACGACCGGATGCAGCCACTTCTCGAGGAAGTGCAGATCCTTGCTGAACGGCAACTGCATGACACCGCCCACGATCGACAGGCCGGCGAGTACGACGAGAGGGATCAACATCACGACCGGACTCTCGTGGGGCTTGAAGTCTCCGTGAGCCCCGTTCTCCTCGCTGTGATCGTTCCAGCGTGCTTCGCCGAAGAAGACCATGATCACCTGACGGGTCATGTAATACGCAGTGAGCAGCGCGGCTGTCATGCCCGCGACGTAGAGAATCGGACTCTTCGCGAGGGCGAACAAGAGGATCTCGTCCTTGCTCCAGAATCCGGCGAACGGTGGAACTCCGGCGATGGCGAGCCAACCCACGATGAAGGTGATGGCCGTGACCGGCATGAGGGCTCGCAGAGCGCCCATTTTCCGCATGTCCTGTTCGTGATGCATGCCGTGGATCACCGAACCGGAGCCGAGGAAGAGCAGAGCCTTGAAGAAGGCGTGAGTGACCATGTGGAAGATCGCCGCCACGTAGGCGCCGGATCCGACGGCCAGGAACATGAAGCCGAGCTGACTCACCGTCGAGTAGGCCAACACTTTCTTGATGTCGGTCTGGGCGACGGCGATGGTCGCCGCGAACAGTGCTGTGGCCACTCCGACGATGGCGATGAGGGTGGGCGCCCAGTCGTAGGCGACTTCGAGCACCGGATTCACGCGCGTCATGAGGAAGACGCCGGCGGTCACCATCGTGGCGGCATGGATGAGCGCCGACACCGGGGTCGGTCCTTCCATGGCGTCGGGCAACCAGATGTAGAGCGGGAGCTGAGCACTCTTGCCGGCCGCACCGACGAAGAGCATGAGCCCGATCGCCGTCGCGGTGACTCCGGAGATGATGCCCTCTTCGGCCGCGTGGTTGATACCCGAGTAGCTGAGGGTTCCGGCGGCGCCGAAGGCGAGGAACATCGCCATCATGACGCCCCAGTCACCCACGCGGTTGGTGACGAAGGCCTTCTTTCCGGCCGTTGCCGCGCTCTCTCGGGTGTGCCAGAACGAAATCAGGAAGTACGAGCAGGCACCCACACCTTCCCAACCGAGGAAGGTCACGAGCAGGTTCTCGCCGAGGACGAGCATCAGCATCGAGAAGACGAAGAGGTTCAGGTAGAGGAAGAACTTCGAGAACTTCGGATCACCGTGCATGTATCCGATCGCGTAGAGGTGGATCAACGCGCCGATTCCGGTGACGAAGAGGGCCATGGTGATGCTCAGCGGATCGGCCAAGAAGGCCAGATCGACCTGCAACGAGCCGATGGGCATCCACGAGAAGAGGACCTCGACGTGCGACCGATCGTGCTCGGATCGTGACAGCAGATCGAAGAACGCACCGGCCGTCACGGCGAACGACGCCGCAACAGCGAGAGCGGCGACGATTCCGGACTTGGGTTCGCCGAGAATGCGCCCGAACACGAGGTTGACGAGGAAACCGGCGAGCGGAAGGGCAGGGACGAGCCAGATGAGTTCGAGCATGGGTCAGCCCTTCAGCGCCGTGATGTCGTCGGCCGTCGCACCCGGGCGACGGCGCATGATGGACACGATGATCCCGAGACCGACCACGACTTCGGCCGCCGCCACGACCATCACGAAAAAGACGGTGGTCTGACCCCCGATGTCGCCGAGTCGCTTGGCCAAGGCCACGAAACTCAGGTTGACGGCGTTCAGCATGAGTTCGACGCACATGAACATCACGAGTGGATTGCGACGCACGAGTACACCGACCGCTCCGATACCGAACAGCACGGCCGCTAGGACCAGGTACCACGTGGTGGTTGGAGTCGCCGCCGCGACCAGCGAGTTCATGATTCGCCCTTTCCACTCTTCACCTTGCGCGTGAGCATGACGGCTCCCACGACGGCGACCGTCAGGAGTACCGAGGTGAACTCGAAGGCGAAGACGTGGTCACTGAACAGGTTGCGAGCGATCTGCCGGATGTTCGAGTCACCGTCTTCGGTGACCGCCGGAATCTCGAGGCCGGTGCCACGACCGACCACGTCACGGGAGGCCACAACCGATGCGACCACGAGTCCGATCACACCGAGTCCGACGATCGCGGCGAGTGGTCGCTGGATGCGGAACGGCTCGATCGTGATGTCTTCGGTGCGATCGACACCGAGGAGCATGATCACGAAAAGGAAGAGAACGACGATCGCTCCGGAGTACACGATCACTTGAACGGCCGCCAGAAAATGCGCTTCCTGAGCGACGAAGAGAACTGCCACACCGAACAAGGTGAGCACGAGACTCAAGGCCGCGTGTACGGGATTGCTCCGCACGATGACACCGACCGCGCCCACGAGGATCATGGCCGCGGCCAGCACGAAGACGACGAGCTCCATCAGTGGCGCTCCCTCGAGTTCTCGGCCCGATCGCGGTCGCCCTGGGCCGGTTCGGGTGATCGCACTCCGTAACCGAGTTCACCACTCCATCCGGCGACACCTTCGAACGTCGCGTCACCCGACGGCGCCGTCGCCCGGACCCAACCCGAGGTGAGGAGATCTTCACCCTCGCGCCAGTCCTCCCAGGGCAACTGCTGGGGCTTCCCATCGTCGCCGACCACCAGTTCGGTCTTGGTGTAGATGGCATCACGACGGTTGGTGAACGAGAACTCGAACAGTTTGGACTCGGTGATCGCCTCGGTCGGACACGCCTCCACACAGAGATCGCAGTGGATGCAGCGCAAATAGTTGATCTCGTAGACGAACCCGAATCGCTCACCGGGTGAGGTGGGATTCTCGGGGTCGTTGTCCGCTCCGCGGACGTAGATGCACTTGGCCGGACACACACCGGCGCACAGTTCGCATCCGATGCACTTCTCCATGCCGTCCTCGTAACGGTTGAGAACGTGGCGACCGTGCAGACGCTCGGGCTTGGGGGCCTTCTCGTCCCGGTGCGGCTTGCCCTTCTTGAACTCGCGACCACCCGAATACTGGCGGGTCATCTTGTTGCGTCGACCGACCTGACTGATCGAGACGAGGAATCCTCCGAGGTATCCCATCAGAACATCGCTCCTTCCCGCTCGCGATTGGCACGACTCACCCGCATGGCGGCCGACATGAGACTCGCACTGATCACCAGAACCACCGCCGAGACGACTGCAACGACGACGGCGTTCCATCCCTGATCGCGTCCGAGACGGAGGGCCGCCATGAGAAGGAACCAGCCGAGGGCGGCCGGGATGAGGATCTTCCAGCCGAGGTCCATCAACTGGTCGTAACGGAAGCGAGGCAACGTTGCTCGGAACCACACGTAGATGTAGAGGAACACCAACGTCTTGGCGAGGAACCAGATGGTTCCCTCGATCGCCCCCGGGATCACCGGGATGTCGAAGAGCCCCTGCGGACCGCCCCAGAAAAGGGTCACGATGATGCCGCTCATCGTGACGGCGTTCATGAACTCGGCGAGGAAGAAGAGGCCGAAGCGAATGCTCGAGTACTCGGTGTTGAAGCCACCGACGAGTTCCTGTTCGGCCTCGACGAGATCGAACGGAGGACGATTGAGTTCGGCCGTGGCTGCCATCAGGAAGATCACGAACGGAACGACTCCGGTGGACACGACGTGCCAGTCGAGGAACCGATCCTGGTTGGCGACGATGCCACTGGTGGACAAGGTGCCGGCCAACAAGAGCACCGTTCCGAGACTGAGACCGAGAGCTGCTTCGTACGACACCATCTGGGCCGATGCGCGTACCGAACCGAGCAATGGGTACTTCGAGCCACTGGCCCAACCGGCGAGCATGATGCCGTACACTGCGATCGACGACATCGCGAGGACGAGAAGAATCCCCACCGGCGGATCGGCCAACTGCACTCGCGTGGTCTCACCGAACCAGGTGACGAGTCCGTCCTTGCCGTCGGACCAGTCGCCGCCGAGCGGGATGACCGCCCACACGAGAAACGCCGGGACGAAGGCGAGGTACGGCGCCAACTTGAAGACGAAACGATCGGCGCGATCGGGCAGAAGGTCTTCTTTGAAGAACAACTTGATGCCGTCGGCCAGAGTCTGAAGAAGTCCGAACGGACCGGCCTTGTTCGGGCCGATGCGGTTCTGCATGCCAGCAATGGCCTTGCGCTCGAACCAGACCATGAACATGGTGACGAGCAGACCGATGGCGAAGATTCCGACGACCTTCAACAAGATGATGATCAGCGGCGTCCAGAGAAGATCGCCGTTGGCGATCGGATCGAGGGCGATGACCGACGGCGTCACAGCGTCTCCACTCTCACGTCGTTGACCGGACGACCGGCATCGATCAGTTCGCCGATGTCGGGTCCGGACTGGTTGAAGGGGACCCAGGCCGTTCCGCGTTGGACCGACGGGTCGGACTGGACCTTCATGACGATCGACGTGCGATCGCCGATCACTTTCACCTGTGCTCCGTCGACGGCACCGAGTCGATCGAGGTCGAGCGGATGCAGATACAGGGACGATCCGGGCGCGAGTGGCGCAAGAGACGGTGACTTCTCGACGTTGCGTCCGTTGTCGTACAACTTGCGACTGACCACCAACCGATAGGCGAACCCAGCCCGATCATTGGGTGTTCTGGTGGCAGATTCGTCTCGGATTTCGCTGGATTTCGCCACCAGAACGCCGTCTGGATCTCGACGGAGAGCCTCACGAGACACCGGTGCGAATTCACGGATCGAGTTCACCATGGCATCGTGCACCTCGTGCACCGAGCCCATCGGGAGTTCGACACCGAGCAGATCGGCCAACTCGACGGCGATCATCCAGTCGGGACGAGCCGTTCCGTGCACCGTGATCTTGCGAGCCAACTGCGTGACTCGTCCCTCGGCGCTCGTCGTGGTTCCGTCCTTCTCACCGAAGGCGGCCGCCGGAAGGACGACGTCGGCGTTCTGGTTCGAGGCCGTGAGGAACGTATCGACACTGATGCGGCGCGGGATCGCCGCCATGGCCCGCCGCACCAGATCGGAATCCGGGAAGTCGGCGATCGGGTCGGCACCCACGGTGATGAGACAGTTGACGCGGCCGTCGATCGCCGCTCGCAAGACGTCGGCGGTGTCGGCGGTGGACAGACCGGCGTGGATCGCGCCGCGCACGTTGCCACGACGAAGGACCGGCAGAACCTTGGCCGAGGGAACTCGGGCCATGATGCGACGCAGTGCTTCCATCGTGAATTCGGGTGACTCGGCGAGGTTGCCTCGACCCACGACGATCACGACCGATCCCGAGGTGATCTGAGCGGCCACCTTCGGATCGTCGAGAAGTGATTCGGCAGCGGTGACCTGAAGTCCGGGTTCGTGCAGAGTGGACGACCAGGCGTAGCGGGTGAGTCCCGTTTCCTTCGGAGAGAGTTCGACGAGTCGCGAACGCTTCTTTTCCGAGGCGTCTCGCAAACGAAGGTGGAGGACCGGAAGTTCTTCCTTCAGGTCGGGGCCGAGCAGGATCACGGTTTTCGCATGCGCAGCCTCGTCGATGGTGGCCTGCGGGTAGCCGAACACCGATGAAGGAAGACCGTCTCCCATCTGGGCATCGACCAAGTCGATGCCGAGTGCCTTGGCGAACGACGCCCACGCGAATGCGTCTTCATTGGTGCCGCGCGCACCCCCGAGAATCGCAACGCTCGACGCTCCCCCTTCAGCGATCGCCTCCGACACGAGAGTGGCCGCCCGACGCAGGGCAACGCTCCAGGACGCAGAGGCGAAAGCACCATCGGAAGTCACGAGAGGTTCACCGAGACGATCGTCGGATTCGACGGCTTCGAAGTTGAACCGACCTTTGTCGCACAACCAACTCCAGTTCACCGGCTCGCTGTCGACACCCTGGTAACGAAGCAACTGATCGCGACTCGACTCGACCGTGATCCGGCATCCGACCGAGCACGTGGTGCAGGTGCTCTCGACCTTCTCGAGATCCCAGGGGCGCGCCTTGAAGCGATACGGCTTGGCGGTGAGCGCACCCACCGGGCAGATCTGCACGGTGTTCCCGGAGAAGTAGCTGCTGAACGGTTCGTCGGGGAAGGTCAGAACCTGAGTGTTGTTGCCACGGGACGTGAAGTGAATGAGGGCGTCACCTGCGACCTCGTCGGCGAACCGAGTGCACCGATCGCACAGGATGCATCGTTCTCGGTCGAGCAACACGATGTCGGAGATCGGAATCGGCTTCTCGTAGTGGCGCTTCTCTTCGATGAAGCGACTTTCTCCGGGACCGTGCGAAAAGGCCTGATCCTGCAACGGACACTCGCCGCCCTTGTCGCACACCGGACAGTCGAGCGGATGGTTGGCGAGCAGCAGCTCGAGGATTCCCTCGTGAGCCCGCTTCACCTGCGGAGTGTCGGTCCGAACGATCTGACCGTCGGCGACCGGAGTCATGCACGACACGACCATCATCGGTCCGCGCGGACCTTCGACCTCGACGAGACACTGGCGGCACATGCCCACCGATTCCATACGCGGGTGGTAACAGAATCGAGGGATGTAATCGCCGCTGCGATCAGCGGCGGCGATGATCCATTCGCCCTTGCGTGCTTCGACTTCTCGGCCGTTGATCGTGAGCCGAACCGCGTTCGGATCGGCCGGCGGAACGTTCTCCTCGGGTGTCGTCTCGGTGGTGCTCATGACACGACTCCTGTCACCGGAATTCGCTGACGTTTCGTCACCCGCGATTCGAACTCGTCGCGGAAGAGAGTGAGTGCCGAGTGGATCGGCGCGTACGCCGACGGACCGACGAAGCAGATGGTGTTCATGCGGTACGGGAACGGCGTGGCGGCCAGGCCGAGCTTCGAGCTCGACGCATGCGGGAAGGCCCCCGGACAGATCGACTCACCGACTTCGAAGAGTTGGTCGAGATCGGCGTCGGTGCCCTTGCCGTCGACGATGCGCGAGAGGATTCGCTCGAGCCAGGTTCCACCTTCACGACAGGGTGTGCACTTACCGCACGACTCGTGAGCGTAGAAGCGGGTGAGTGTGAGCGCCGCTCGCGGAATGTCGGTGGTGTGATCCATCACCATGATCGCTCCCGAACCGAGCATCGAACCGGCTGGCCCGATCTGACTGGCCTCGAACGGCAGGTCGAGTTGTTCGGGTGTGAACCACGGAGCCGAACCACCACCGGGGACGAAGGCCTTCAATTCGTTGCCGTCCCGCATGCCACCACAGAAATCCTCACCGAAGATGAGGTCGCGGAAGGTGGTGGTTCCGTTGACGATCTCGTAGACACCAGGCCGCTTCACGTGACCCGACACGGCGACCATTCGAGTTCCTGGAGACGTCGGAGTGCCGATCGCGGTGTAGGCGTCGGCACCGTGCTGCATGATCCACGGCAGGTTGGCCAAGGTCTCGACGTTGTTGACGATGGTCGGCTGACCGTACAGACCGATGGCAGCCGGGAAATACGGAGGCTTCAGGCGCGGCATGCCGCGATTGCCCTCGAGGCTCTCGATCAGTGCGGTCTCTTCACCGACCACGTAGGCACCGGCTCCCCAGTGCAAGGTGATGTCGATCGAGAATCGGCTACCGAGAACGTTTCGGCCGACGTAACCGGCGGCGTAGGCCTCGTTCAGCGCGGCAGCAACCCTCTCCTGAGCAACCGCCATCTCACCGCGGATGTAGAGGAAACATTGGGAAAGCCCCGCGGCGTAACAGGCGATCAAGCAGCCCTCGATGAGCTGATGCGGATCGCGCTCCATGAGAAGTCGATCCTTGTACGTGCCCGGTTCGCTCTCGTCGCCGTTGACCACGAGGTAACGCGGGAACACTCCCTGCGGGGTGAGTCCCCACTTGGTTCCGGCCGGGAACCCGGCGCCGCCTCGGCCGAGAACGGTTGCGCTCTTGACCGCCTCGTGGATATCGGCCGCCGGGCGCGTCAGAGCGACTCGGAGACCCTCGTAGCCACCGGTGGCGAGGTAGCGCTCGAGAGTGTGCGAGTCGTCGTATTCGAAACGTGAGGTCACGATCTTGGGTCGATCACCGACGAAGAATCCGGGCGCGTGTGCGTAACTTCCTTGAGCGCTCACAGGGCCGCCTTTCCGTCGAGCCAGGACGGGGCTTCGACCACGTCTTCGGGCGGGACCGCGCCGACACCGCGATCAGGAGAGATCCGTTGGCGCACCCGCGCCACCGTGCCGTGCGGCGGGATCTCGTCGTCGAGGCGACCGGCCGCCAAGTCGTCGATCAACGAGTCGAATTCGTCGGTGGTGACACGGTATCGATAGCGATAGTTCACCTGCAGGCAGGGGGCCTCGGTGCACGCCGCCTGACATTCGGCTCGCTCGAGGGTGAAGTTGCCGTCGGGAGTGGTGCCCCCGAGCTTCACCCCCAGTCGGTGCTCGGCGTGATGGATGAGTTCTTCGGCTCCCAACAGCGCGCACGACATGGTTCCGCAGATGTTCACGAGATACTTGCCCACCGGCTCGAACTTGAACATCTCGTAGAACGAGGCCGTACCGAACACCTCGGCCGAAGTCGCCCCCACCAGTTCTCCGATGTGAGCCATGGCGTCGTTCGTGACGTAGCCGTCCTGCTGTTGAGCGAGGTGCAACAACGGAATCGTGGCCGACCGTGGACGCGGGTAGCGAGCGATGATCTCGCGAGCCAGTCGGACGTTGTCTTCGGTGAGTCGTGCCATCAGCGATCGACGTCTCCCAGAACGGGGTCGACCGACGAGATGACGGCGACCGCATCGGCCACGAGCCCACCGCGCATCATGTGCGGCAGAGCCTGAATGTTCACGAAACTCGGGGCGCGCATGTGAATGCGATAGGGCTTCGGTCCGCCGTCGCTCACGATGTAACACCCGATCTCACCGCGTGGACTCTCGATACCGACGTACACCTCACCCTCGGGAACCTTGAATCCCTCGGTGAAGATCTTGAAGTGATGGATCAAGGCCTCCATCGATTCGTCGATACGCGCACGCGGAGGTGGAGTGACCTTCTTGTTCTGGATCCGGTAGTCACCCGAGGGCATGCGATCGAGAATCTGGTAGACGATCTTGATCGATTCACGAATTTCGTTCAGTCGGATCGCGTAGCGATCGAATGCGTCACCGTACGAACCGACGATGACGTCGAATTCGAGTTCGTCGTAGTGCATGTACGGCATGTCGCGACGGAGGTCGAACGGCACTCCGGTCGACCGCAGAATCGGACCACTGGTTCCCAACGCCAGGGCTTCCTCGGCGGTGATGACACCGATGCCCTGAAGACGCTCACGCCAGATGGGCTGGTCGGTCATCAAGATGTCGTACTCCTCGAGGCGCGGCGGAAGCATCTCGAGGATCGAGAGCACATCGTCGCGCCAGCCAGGAGGCAGGTCGGCGGCCAGTCCTCCCGGACGAATGAAGTTGTGATTCATTCGCAGGCCGGTCACCTTCTGGAAGAAGCGCAGAACCTCTTCGCGTTCGCGCCAGCCGTACAGCATCATCGACACCGCACCGAGGTCCATTCCGTTGGTGGCCAGGAACAGCAGGTGGCTGCTCATGCGATTCATCTCCGACAGGAGCATGCGCATCCAGACCGCTCGTTCGGGAATGTCACCGTCGATACCGAGCAGCTTCTCGGTCGCCATGGAGAAGACGAGCTCGTTGTTGAGCGGGCTCAGGTAGTCCATACGAGTGACGTTGGTTCCACCCTGCAAGAAGGTGAGATCTTCGCCGGTCTTCTCCATTCCGGTGTGCAGATAACCGATGACGGGCTTGCAGCGCAGGACGGTCTCACCTTGGAGTTCGAGCATGAGACGCAACACGCCGTGTGTGCTCGGGTGCTGCGGACCCATGTTGATGATCATGGTCTGCTCTTCGTCGTCGACCGGCATCTGTCCGAGTTGAGCGGCCTCGGCTTCACTCATGCGAAGAACCGAACCGACTTCCCGCATCAGTTCCTTCGCACCGAGTTCGCTGCGGGGGCGCATCTCCTGGGCGCCCTCACTTGTCAGACGGACGTTCTCGACGGCGGTCATGAATGTGCTCCCTTGAACTGAACGGGAATGCGACCGATTGCGTAGTCCTTGCGCAAGGGATGGCCCTCCCAGTCCTCGGGCATGAGAATTCGCGTCAGGTCGGGATGACCGTCGAAACGAAGTCCGAACATGTCGAACACCTCGCGCTCCATGGCCTCGGTCCCGGGCCAGAGGTCGAAGCACGATGCGATGGTGGGATCGTTCTCGGGCACCTGAACCCGAACCCGGAGCCGCGTTCGCTCGGCGATCGACACGAGATTGAGCACCACTTCGAACCGTTCGGCTTCGAGTCCGACCGGCAGCTCACGTCCCGGATGGGTCAGATAGTCGACCGCCGTCAGGTCGGTGCACATCGTGTAGCCGGCGTCGATCGCCTGCTTCAGAACCGAGACGTAGGAATCACGGGACGGATGAACGACCTTCTGCCCGCGCGAATACGAAACCGGAGCTCCGAACAACGACTCGTCGTCGGGCGTCGTCGAGGTGTCGGTCATACCGCAACACCTCCACGCGTCGCACTCAGAGTGATCGGCGACGACTCGGCCGCGATTTCCGTGACGTGGATCTCGGCACCGGCGCCCGTCTCACGACGACGACGCATGATCTCTCCGTCTTCGATCTTTTGATGCAGCGTCTCGATGGCATGGATCAGGGTTTCGGGAGTGGGAGGACAACCCGGCGCGTACACGTCGACCGGAACGACCTGGTCGACACCTTGCACGATTGCGTAGTTGTTGAACATGCCACCGCTCGACGCGCAGACACCCATCGAGATCACCCACTTCGGTTCCATCATCTGGTCGTAGACCTGACGCAGAACCGGCGCCATCTTCTGACTCACCCGACCGGCGACGATGAGGATGTCGGCCTGGCGGGGGGAAGCACGGAACACTTCCATCCCGAAGCGGGCGATGTCGTAGTGCGCTCCGCCGGTCCCCATCATCTCGATGGCACAGCAGGCGAGACCGAATGTCGCACCCCAACTCGATCGACTCCGCGACCACTTGACGAGATCCTCGATCTTTCCGGTGAGGAAGTTGTGCTGGATGCCACCGAGGCCGTCGTCGAGAACGTTACGAATCACACTCATCATGAACCTCCGGCGATCAGGCCGCCTGATCGGCGTCGACGCGACCCTCGAGGCCGACGCGACGAATGGTCGACGTCGACGTGCGTTCGGCACTCACGCCATCGGTCAGGCGCCGGGACTTCGTGATCGGGCCCCAGTCGAGAGTTCCACTCGCCACTTCGTACACGAAGGCGAGGAAGAACACGGCACAGAACACGAACATCGCCCAGAAAGCGAACACTCCGAGCTCACCGTGACTGACGGCGTAGGGATAGAGAAAGACGATCTCGATGTCGAACATCACGAAGAGCATCGCCACTGTGTAGAAGCTCACCGGAAAACGCTCGGGTGGTTCGCGACTCGGCACGATGCCACATTCGTAGGGAGCTTCCTTGGCCACCGACGGACGACGCGGGGCCAGCAATCGTGAGGCCACGAAACTGAGGGCTCCGAACAGGACCCCCAGCACGGTGAGCGCGACGACCGGAAGGTACTGCCCCATCGGTCAGCTCCGAGCCGGAACGAGATCACTCGACACGTGACGGGTGAGGATGCGATCACGGCGATGGAGCATCCAGCAACAGACGAGGAAGATGATCGTGGACCCGATCGTGATGAAGGCCGCCGGCTGACGCTTGGTGCCGAGGTCGCGCAACATCACCACGTACTGGTGCGGCTGCGATTCGTCGATGACGGGACGGGCCGGAGCTCGTCCGGGTTCGACACGTTGCGGAATCACCGGTGCGATCTCGACCACTGCGTAATGAGGCTTGTGGAAGAACGCCAGGAAATCGACCTCGTCGCCGATCTTCGGCCAACGTTCACCTCCGCGCGTGTACACGGCAACGGCCTGGTACTCACCCGCCGAATACAACTCGGCCTGGTTCTGAATGATCTCGTCAGCGGCCGCGACCGCCTGGCCTCGACCCTGGTCGTCCTCGGGCAGGCGAGTCCAGCCATCGGCGACCAACGCGGTCTGGGTCTGCTCGGCCACGTCGGTGAACGATGCCCCGGCGTCGACCATCACGGGTGAATCGAGAACCTCGGCGTCGAGAAGACGCGGACCCTCGCGCACGATCGAGAAGGGCTGCGAGGGCTCCCACGAAGGTGCTCGTCCGTTCAGACCGATGCCATAGGCCCACCAGATCGCGCCCATCGTCGCCATCCATCCGAACAGCCCGGCGAAGGCCACGAGGAATCCGAGACGGATACCCATGTTGGTGGCGAGCAACAGGTACACACTGCCGCACAGCGCGACGGTCCCGATGATGACAGTCAGGAGACCGCGGAGTTCGGGCTCCCAACCAATGCTCAGGATCGCGTTCACAATTCACTCCGGACGTAGTTCACGATGGCGCGGATCTGCTCGTCGGTGAGCGTGCTGCCGTAACCGGGCATCCGTCCGCTGCCCTGGCCCTGCACACCGTACTTCGCGCCGTACACCGAGCCGGCCTTGATGAAGTCGATCATCTCCTGTTCGGTGGCGAAGTGCGAGTTGGTCGCGCCACCGGTGAGGTTCCAGCCGAGAGCACCCGATCCGGTTTCACCGGGCTCGCCCCAACTCCAACCCGGTGTGTGACAACGAGCGCAACTGTAGGCGCCTGATCCCAACTCGAGATTGAAGAGGGCTTCACCGAGGCTTCCGTAGGTTCCGTCGGCCACCGTTCGTTCGGCGGCGGCCTGAATGTCGTTCTGTGTCTCGACGGGCAGGTGTCCACCCTCGCATCCCTGCGGGTCGGCGTCGGCCACGATGCAGTTCTCACGCGGTACCTGAATGCTCTTCAGGTACGCAATGAGGTTGTCGATCTGCTGATCGTTCATCGGTCCGCCACCGCGCACACCCCAGGGTGACATCGGAGAGAACGGTCGACCGTATTCGAGGATGAAACGCACCTCGTCGTCGCTGTAGCGATAGAAGACGGTGTTGAGAGCCGGAGCCTTCCATGACACCGCCTTCACCTGACCGGTCTTGGAATCGGTCACCGTGTACTCGGCTGCACCGCCGGTGGCGTTCATGCCGCCGTGGCAACCGGCGCAGTTGAAGCCACCGTTGGCCGTCACGTCGAAGAGCTGACCGCCCCAGCTGGCGAAGCGATTGGTGAATCCTTCTTCGGCATTGGCCTGACGCTGCGGTTCGTAGAGCCAGTACACCGGAAGGCCGATGGTAATGGTGGCGAGCAGGATGACCCCGAGGAACTGGACACGCTCGAGACGCTTGCCTTCCAGAACTTCGTCGTCGTAGTAGGGCTTGCGGTTGGCGGCCAGTTCGATCTCGGACCCGATCTCGGAACGTCCGGTCACCCAGTTGAAGAACGCATAGACAAGCCAAGCGAGGGAAACAGCGATCGCGATGAGAATCGCGATGGTGGTGGTGGCGAGGGCGAGCATGATCAGTGGTCTCCTCCTCCAGTGATGCAGTGCGGGCCTTCGGCTTCCTGACCGGTGGTGTTCACACCGATGGCCGGACCGTTGAAGACCGTACCGGTGTCGACGATCACGCTGCCGTTGCTCACCGACACACCGAAACGATCCATACCGCGCGGCGCCGGACCGGCCTTCTTCTCACCGACTCGGTCGTACTGCGAACCGTGGCACGGACACTCGAACCACTGCGAGCTCTTGCACTCGGGCACACGGCAACCGAGATGCGGACACTTCTGATACAGCGCGACCACTCCGGCTTCCATACCCGACAGAACGGAGGGCTGTGACGCATAAGCCGCACGCGCTTTCGGCAAGGCCCCGGCCGGGAACGCGGTCAGCCACGTGCGTGCCTCGGGCTTGTAGACGAAACCCTTCTCGTTGCGAATCTGCACGATGAGATCATCGAGACGACCGACGTTGACCTTGGAGCCGAAACCGCCGCCGGCTCGCGGCCACAAGAACGCCACTACGGCCACACCGAAGGCACCGATACTCGCGCTCATCATGGTGACGGCGGCTCGGTTGAAGAACTGACGCCGCGAAACTCCCACGGCTTCTTCGTCGGGAGCGACCCACGCGACGGGGGCGACTTCCGACGCCTTCTCGAGGGCAGTGGAACGAGCCGAAACTTCGGCCGATTCGAACGACGCTCCCGCCGGGGCGCCGACCTTCGCCGAACTCTTGTCGCGCTTGACGGTTTCGCGCGAGAGCGCTCCGGCACCGCGTACGTCGGCACGACGAGCCGTCGTGACGAGCACGACGGCGGCCAGGACGACGATGGCGGCGATGACGATGGCGATTGTTGCTGCAGAACTCATGGTCAGAACCTCACAACTCGAAGAAGAGACCGTCGCGCCAGGGGAACACGAAGTTGAAGCCTGGACCTCGGAAGAACGAACCGATCATCACCAAGACCGCCCAGAACATCAGGTGAACCGTCATGAGCGACGTGGCGAACTTGCGATCCTCGGGCTTGTTCGACGGGTTCTTGTCGATGTACGGAGCGAGGATCAACGCGAACAACGCGATTCCCGGAATCGTCACGCCGGCCACCATCGGGTGGAACATGGTGAGCAGTTCCTGCAGGCCGAGGAAGTACCACGGGGCCTTCGACGGGTTGGGCGTCTGGTTGGGGTTGGCCAACTGCAGAAGCGGCGCGTTCACGAAGATCGAGAAGAAGAAGAGGAACGCCGTGCAGGCCAGTGCGGCCACGAACTCGACGGCGAGCAGGTGCGGCCAGGTGTGAACCTTGTCGACCGGAGTCGCTTTCACGTCCTGGATGGAACCCGACTTCACGACGGTGAGGAGGCGCTGGGTGTGACCACCCGGGCCGGCGCCCACCGGAACTCCACCGGCAGCGGGACCAGCCGCCACGACGGCGGCAACCTTGTCGGCCACCGCCACGCCACCACCGTCACCTTCGGTCTTGGCCTTCGCGGCCCGACTGCGCTCGAGCAAGTGAGCCGGAATGCGCGGATCAGCACCGGCGTCGCCACCAGCGGACTCGCCACCACCCGACTCGGCGGCTGCCTTCTCACGAGCGGCCTGGGCTCGCTTCAACAGGTGTTCGGGAATCTCAGTCATGGTTCTCTCGTGCGTCCTTTCAGCTCTCGGATCACAGCGGACCCGAGATGCCTCCGTCCTTACGAACTCGCCAGAAATGGATCGCCATGAAGATGACGATCACGAAGGGAAGCATCAGCACGTGCAACACGTACCAACGCAACAACGTCTCCGATCCGATCTCGACTCCTCCGAGAAGGACGAACCGCACTTGTGAACCGAAGACCGGTGTGTAACCCATCATGTTGGTACCCACCGCAACGGCCCACATCGCCAACTGGTCCCACGGCAAGAGATAGCCAGTGAACGACAGGAGAAGAGTGAGAGTCAAGAGCACGACGCCGATGACCCAGTTGAACTCGCGAGGCGGCTTGTACGCGCCGTGATAGAAGACGCGAGCCATGTGCAAGAACACCGTGAGCACCATGAGGTGAGCTCCCCAACGGTGCATGTTTCGCACGAGTAATCCGAAGGCGACCGACGTCTGAAGACTCTTGATGTCGTTCCAGGCCGCCGTGGCCTCGGGACGGTAGAAGAACATCAAGAAGATTCCGGTCACGGTGAGAAGAATGAAGAGGAAGAAGCTGAGTCCGCCGAGGCACAGCGTGTAGCTCACCTTCACGGCATGTCGCTTCACCTTCACCGGATGCAAGTGGTAGAGCACCGAGTTCATGACCACGTACGACCGATTACGCGGGCTGTCGGTGTAACCCTTACGGAAGATGGAGCCCGGACGGAAGATCGAATTCCAGGCTTGGCTGCCCTGAACGGAGTCGATCGTCTTGTTCAGACGCTCCTTCGCAGTGGGGCGGGGGTTGTCGATGACCTTGGCCATAGTTCTCGTCGTCTCCTACAAACGCATTCCGTACGCGTAACCGTGGTTGTTCGTTCGCATGTGTGTGTCACCCGTGGCGAGCGCCGAGCCGGCCTTGCCGAGGATGATCACACCTGTGGGGCATCGATCGACGCAGAGTGCGCACCGTGTGCACACGTCGTCGTCGATGATGAAGATCACGTTGTCGCTGGGGTCGAGGCCGGGCTTCTCGGTGCCGGTCGCCTCGACGATGGCCTCGGGCTGCACCATGTGGATGCACTTCCACGGGCAGATGTCGACGCAGCCCTCGCACATGATGCATTCGGTCTGATCGATGTGGATGAACTGCTTCGGCTTGACGGCCTTGGTCAGATAATCGGCATCGACCTCGACCAGCTGGTACTGGTCGGTGAAGGGCATCATCGGAGGATTGGCGTCGGTGCGAGCCATGTCAGACCTTCTTCACCAACGGACGGCCGTAGCTCGACTGCTCGAGTTCGGTGGACGCCGACTTGCCGCGCTTTTGCCACCACACCCACACGTAGATCTGCAGACCCAGAAAGAGTCCGTAGATACCGGTCACGATGATGTCGCCCACCTGCAGATAGTTGATGTCGAAGGGGAAACTTCCACCTTTGGCCTGCGACTTGAAGATGTCACCCGGTCCGTAGAGCATCTTGTCGGACTGCCAGCCGAGTTCGTTCTGAACGTGCACGAGCCACTGGTGGGGCACGACGCCGTACGCCAGGAACATCACGAAGAACGCGTACACCGACCCGACCATCGCCTCGCCCCACGACACCGGCGTGCCGATCGGACGGCGCTTGCCGTACACGAACACGAGACCGGTCAGGATCAACGTGATCGCAAGCGAAAAGAGGAAAGCCTGGTTGATCCCCGGCCATTTCAGAATGTCGATCGCCAGCATCGTGCCGGTCATCCCTTCTGTGCCCGTCGAGGGCCGTGTGAACTGGTCGTTGACAGGTGGCGAACCACCATGAGAATTCCTTCACGACTTTAGTCGTCGGAGGTTCTCGAGCACCCAACCCACTTCCGCTCACGACGACGACGTCGGTCACGCGGATCGGGGGTGACGAGAACCGTCCCACGGCGTTCGGACGGGAGGGATCCTCGACAGTGGTCTATCAGGCCGGCCCGCAGGATCGGGGCGGTTGTGAACTCGTGTTCCGGTGAACGGTACGGACGTCGAGTCATCGTTCTCGGCTCTCTGGTGACGTCGGTCCGGGAATTCACGATTCGTGCTGACGGGGCTCTAATCTGTGGACGTTCGTGCCCCCATCGGGTCACCCGAAAGGACTGGTCAGTGACCGAGATTCCCGAACATCTTCTGAAGCGCTCTCGCGACCGCCGTGCGGGTGGCTCGTCCGGCGATGCCACCGGTGGATCCGCCGATTCCGGGGCCTCGGTGCCGGCCACCACGACCCCGGCGACCCCCGCTCCCCGAGCCGAAGCCCCGGCCCCGGCTGCTCCGGTGGCCAAGCCCGATCCGGCCTACGTCGCCGCCGCCAAGTCCCGAGGCCGAATTCCCTCATGGGCCATGGCGACCTTGGCCCTTCTGCCTCTCTTTCTCTTCATGTACGTCCGAGGGCTCCAGCCCCAAAAAGCCGAGGCCAGCGGCCCGATTGCCCTGGGTATCGAGGAATACGGGGCCTGTGCGTCGTGCCATGGCGGCGACGGTGGTGGCGGAGCCGGTCGGGTTCTGAGCGGTGGCGAGTCCCTGAAGACGTTCCCGCACATCGAAGACATGCTTTTGTGGGTCTATGCAGGGACGGAGGCCTGGGAGGCCGCCGGTGTCGAGACCTATGGCGACCCCGACCGGGAGGGTGGCGCCCACTATCCCCGCTCGTACAACGGGAGCCCCATGCCCGCCCAAGGCGAAACCTACGGAGGGGCCCTGACCCAGTACGAGATCCTGGGTGTGGTGTGCCACATCCGCTACGACCTGTCGGGCGCCGACGAGGGTGGCGAATGGGCCGAGGAGTACGAGAAGTGGTGCAGTGCCGAGAGCGAAATCTTCGCGGGACTGCAGAACGGCACCCTCACCTACGACAGCCCTGAGGTGGGAGTCGGCACCGAACCGCGCCTCGGCACCACTGCCGGCTCGGCCGACGGCATGTGACCACTCGGCTCGGGCCCCTGGTGCCTGAGCCGACCGTCACCGTCACCGTCCACGCCCGCCTGGGCAGTTCGGCTCGGACGGCGACACACTGACAGACATGTCCGAATCCACTGTGCACGACGGCTCTCATCACGACGTCCTCGTGATCGGAGCCGGTCCGGCCGGATCAGCGGCTGGCTACTGGCTGGCCCGGCACGGTCTCGACGTCGTCATGGTCGACAAGAAGACGTTTCCCCGTGAGAAGACCTGTGGTGACGGCCTCACACCTCGTGCGGTCAAGCAGCTCTCCGACATGGGGCTGGCCGAACCACTCGAGCAGTTCCATCGCTACGAGGGTCTGCGCGCCACCGCTCACGGACGAGAGCTCGAACTGCAGTGGCCGACCCATCCGATCTACCCACAACACGGATACGTGGTTCGTCGACGCGAACTCGACACCATGGTGGCCCGCAATGCCGAAGCAGCCGGCGCGCAGTTGCTCGAGGGCCACGAAGCGGTGTCTCCGGTGCTCGACCGCGGCTTCGTCCGGGGTGCCACCTTGTCGAACAAGGACGGCAAGACGTTCGACGTGTCGGCCAAGTACGTGATCGTGGCCGATGGAGCGAACAGTCGCTTCGGACGAGCACTCGGCACCTTCCGCACCAAGGAGTGGCCGTACGGCACCGCCATTCGCACGTACTGGGAGACTCCCCGTCACGCCGATCCCTGGATCGAATCGGCGCTCGACGTGAAGGACCGAAACGGTAATCCGCTACCGGGCTACGGGTGGATCTTCCCGGTGGGTGACGGAACGGTCAACATCGGAGTCGGTCTGCTCTCGACCTTCCGAGACTTCAAGAGTGTCAACACCACTCATCTGCTCAACGAATACGCGCACATGGTCGCCGACAAATGGGAGATCGATCCCGATGCACCGACGCAGAAGGCCACCTCGGGTCGAATCCCGATGGGTGGTTCGGTCGGACCGAAGTCGGGACCGACGTATCTCGTCGTCGGCGATGCGGCCGGAAGCGTCAATCCGTTCAACGGGGAAGGAATCGACTACGCCTACGAGACCGCTCGCATCGCGGCTGACGTGCTCCACCAAGCCATCACTCAGAACGATCCGGCCGCTCTGCAGCAATATCAGTCGTTGCTCGATGCCGAGTACGGCCAGTACTTCAAGGTTGCGCGACTGTTCGCTCGGATCATCGGTCGTCCGGCGATCATGCGTGAATTGAGTCGAGTGGGAATGCACAGCCGCACACTCATGGAGTGGGTCCTGCGCATCATGGCCAATTTGTTGCGCCCCGACGAGATCGGTCCGGCCGAAGCCGCCTACAAGGCCGCTGCGGCGATCGTGAAACTCGCTCCCAACGCCTGATCGTCCACCAGTCAGTCGGTGAGACAACGCACGGCCGACACCTCGGCCCGTTCGAGATCGACGATCGTCACGTGGCGACCGGCGAATCGTTGAACGAACGACGTGAGGTTCGGAGTCTCGACGTCACATCGTCGTGTCACTCGATCGAGAAGAGGAATCTCCCAACCGTTGTCGAGTCGGGCGTAGGTGACTCCATCGAGCAACGTGTCGATGGCGGGCAATTCGAGTTCGGTCGACGCGCTCGCCGGCGCCGGCAACAGCGCGAACCACACGACTCCATCGCCCAACGTGTCGGCCAGTAAGACACACGCGTTCAGCACGTCAGGAAAGAGACACGAACTCTCGCCGAGTGTGCCATCGGTGAGTCGCACGACTCGTCCGTTGGTCAACACGGCGGTTGCGTCACCCGACATGGCCCCGTCACTCACGAACCAGGGTGCGTCTGATCGAATCGTCGCCGTCGATGAAATGAGGTCGATGCGTCGTGACCGAGCGACGTCGGTCGTGGTGGACGAACTCTCGTCGACGACACACGCACGTAACCACACGAGCGCCACCACGACGAGAAGAATCGCGGCCCAGACTCGCCACGAGGCGAACTGTCTCATGAGACGAGCGTAGAGCGCCGAGTCGCCGTCAGGCCGACGCGCCCGACCGCGGCACGACGTGAAGAGTTCCCGAACGCTTCTGTTCGTAGTAACTCAGAATCTGTAATTCGAGGGCGAGATCGACCTTGCGAACCGTGACGCCACGGGGAACCGACAGCACCACCGGAGCGAAATTGAGAATGCTCGTGATTCCGGCGCGTACCAGTCGGTCGGCGGCGTCCTGAGCGGCGCCCGGGGGCACGGCCACCACGCCGATCGACACCTGACGGGCCGCGACGATCTGCGGCAAGTCGTCGATGTGTCGCACGCGAACACCACCGATCACCGAACCGATCTTGGAGTCCTCGACGTCGACGATGCCGGCCACCGGAAAGCCACGCTGACCGAAGCCCGCGTACCCCGAGAGAGCCTGACCGAGATTGCCGGCACCGATGATCACGATCGGCCACTCGTGATTGAGGCCGAGCTCACGCTGGATCTGGTACACGAGATACGACACCTCGTAACCCACTCCACGAGTGCCGTAGCTCCCGAGATAACTGAGGTCCTTGCGCACCTTGGCGGCGTTGACGCCGGCCAGTTCGGCCAAACGGTCGGAGGACAGGTGCTCGACCCCCTCATCGCCCGCCTCGGTCAGGATCCGCAGATACACCGGAAGTCGGATCACCGTGGCTTCGGGGATGCGGCGGCGGGGGCGATCGACCATGAGAGTCATACGCTACGGGACCATTCCCGAGTTCACGAAGTCCCTCTCGGATGGGCCCAAGGTCATCGGTCACCGTGACGACGCCCCTGCTCACGAGCCGAAAATCTCCGAGTTCGGCCCGCCATGTCCTCGACGAGGACGTCTTGTCGGCGCCGACTTCTAGTCTGCGAGGGATGTTCGGCGACGCAACGTTCGGCTTTCCCGTGTTTGCGGCGGCAACCCTCGACACGGCCCTTCCGGCCATGGCCACTCTCGTTGCATCGGCTTTCGCTTTGTCGACCTTCGACCGCTGGTCGCGCCGGCGACGACCCCACGAAGCAGCGTGGACGATCTCACTCGTTCTCTTCGCCCTCGGCTCGGCAGCACTGTGGTGGGCCGAGGCGCGTGGTTGGAGCCGGGCCTCGTTCCGCACCTTCTACCTCGCCGGCGCGATTCTGAACGTTCCTTGGCTCGCTCTCGGCACCGTGTATCTGTTGGCCGGACGAACGATCGGCGATCGTGTGCGCTCATGGCTGATCGGCCTGTCGGGAGCCGCAGTCGGGGTCACCCTCGTCGCTCCCATGTCGTGGACCGAGGTCGAGGCCGGCTCCATGCCGAAAGGAAGCGAGTTGTTCGATGCCGCCCCGCGAGCTTTCGCAGCCGTCGGTTCGGGAGTCGCGGCCCTGGTGATCGTCATCGGTGCCGTGTGGTCGATCGTACGCACACTTCGCGGGCGAGTTCCGGCCCTCGACGGTGCCTCACGTCAGGTCACGAACGTTCGACGACACACGATCGCCAACGTTCTCATCGCCGTCGGCGCCCTCGTGTTGTCGGCCAGTGGATCTCTCGCCGGACGACTGGGAGAGGATCGAGCCTTCGCCGTCACTCTCGTGATCGGTGTCGTGATCCTCTTCTCCGGCTTTCTCGTGGCATCGGTTCCGACGACGCGATCACAGAGATCGTCGCAGCAGTTTGCCGAAATGGTTGTGGGGTAACGAGTCGACGATCAACACCTTGTTCGGACACTTGTACCGAGCCACGTGATCGTGACAGTGGTCGATCAAGGCGTCCTCGTCGGTCTCGGTTCCCTCGTTCAGCACCACGTAGGCACGCACCGACTCGCCGGTCTGCGGATGCGGAACACCGATCACGCCGGCTTCACGAACGGCCGGATGTCGCATCAACACCTCTTCGACCTCGGCCGGAAAGACGTTGAAACCCGACACGATGATGAGATCCTTGGCTCGATCGAGAAGGTAGAGATAACCGTCGCCGTCGACGGTGGCGATGTCTCCCGTGTGCAACCATCCCTCGTCGTCGAGAACACGTGCGGTGGCTTCGGGATCGTTCCAGTAGCCCGCGAAGACGTTGTCACCGCGCACCAGTACTTCACCGCTGTCCCCGGCGATGATGTCACTTCCGTCGGAGTCGACGACTCTCACCTCGACGCCGGGGACGACTCGACCCACCGATTCACGACGGACATCGACGCCGACCGAACTCGTGACGACGGGCGATGCCTCGGTGAGACCGTAGCCCTCACGCAAAGTGATCCCGAATTTCTCCGCCAGACGGTCGGCCACGTCGGCCGGAGTTCGCGCCGCACCCGTGAGGGCCAGACGAACCGAGGCGAAATGCGACGGTTCGAAACCCTCCAGCATCGACCAAGCCACCCACACCGGAGGCGCTCCGGGCACCACGGTCACACCTCGCTGACCGATGGTCTCGACCGCGGTCACCGGATCGAATCGCTGCACGAGCACCACACACGCGCCGGCGTCGAGAGTCATCCCGATCACCACGTTGAGTCCGAAGATGTGGAAGACGGGAAGTACCCCGAACACGACGTCGTCGGCTCGAACGTGATCGGGCATCCGGCGGTTCTGTTCGATGTTGGCGAGGAGATTCCGGTGGGTGAGATTGGCCGCCCGCGGTGATCCGGCCGTACCACTCGTGAAGACGAGCACCGCCGGCTGCCGATCGTCGACGTCGACAACGGGTGTCGGGTTTCCCGACGTCATCTCGTCGAAGGAATGCGACTCGATCGAGCCGGATATCGACGCGACACTCTGTCGATCGGTCAACACCACGTGGCGAAGACCCGGGAGGCGGTCGGTGAGCAGGCCCGAGAACGACGGCATTCCCGAGGCCTCGAGAACGACCAAGGTCGGTGTGACGACTTCGAGTTCTCGCTGCAACTCAGGTGAGGGAGCCAGTGGGTTGAGGGGAACGGCGATGGCTCCGAGACCCACCGTGGCGAGGTACGACACGACGAAGGCGCGACTGTTCCCACAAACGAGGGCCACTCGATCGTTACGGCGAACCCCGAGTTGGATCAACGAGCCTCGAAACCCGTCGATCTGACTCCGAAGGGTTCCGTAGTCAGTGGTCCGACCTCGACTGACGATGGCGGGTCGGCCGTCTTCGTGACCATCGACGATCGACGCCAGATTCACCGGATCACGTCACAGACTCAGGAGCGACACGATGCCTGCGACGAAGATGGCTCCGAGAAGGAGGGCGATGGTGAGGGTGGTCGCCGGTCTCACGGAGAGCACGCTACTCACCACAGGGATCAGGAACGCAAGGACACCGGAACCGTCACCCCACCGGGCTCGTCGGAGACGGCCAGAAGAACGGACTCCCCTTCACCGATTCCGAGGTGCTGAGCGGCCGATGCTCGATCGATCGACAGGCTGAGAAGGCCCGACGCATCGACGACGAGTCCGAGTGCTCCGGCACCGATCTGGCCGTAGGACGTGACGATCTCGACATTGCGCAGTTCGTCGAGAAACGACACCCGCACCCGCCGTGTTCCTGGTCCGAAGGCGGCGTCGACGTCATCGGTCGACACGTTGATCTGACAGTTCCCGAAACGATCGACCCACAAGACCTCACACGCGAGCGTTCCGTTCTCGTCCCGCGGAATCGGAACGACACTCGGAAGAAGTGAACCCGGGTCGATGGGTGAACCCAACTGCTCGAGTGGAGTTCCGAGCGCGAGCGCAGCCGCCACCGGAGCCAACACGTCACGTGCTGCGAACGTGGCCCCCGGAGAGGCCACGTGATGCTCGACACGATCGAGAACCACGGCGCGGTCAGCGCCTCCTGCGAGAGCGACCCCTGTCGCGAGCAGACCGTTGTCGGGCCCGATGAACACTCCGTCGCCTCCGGCGACTTCCACGGCCACCAAACGACGATCGGTGCCGGCTCCCGGATCGACACACGCCATCACGACACCGCGGGGTACGTACGCAACCGAACGCGCGAGTGCGAGCGAACCGGCACGCACGTCGAAAGGCGCGACCTCGTGCGTGATGTCGATGACTCGCACGTCCGGCGCGAGATCGCGCAACAACGCGTGCACCACACCGACGGCATCGGAGCCGTGACCGAGGTCGGAGAGAAACGACACCGTGTCGTACGTGAGACCGTCCATGAGATCCGCCGCCATCGCAGGCAGTGTGTCAGCGCGGTCCGACGAATGCGACTCGTCGAGCGAACCGCGTCACGACGCGGAACGTGTTCGGACGCGAAAGGGCCGGTGCCAACCCCCCGATGGCACCGGCCCTTCGGCGCTTCCCTTGCGGGTGCGTCTCCCGACTGCGAAGAGCCGGTGGTCTTGTGACCTGTGCGACACATTAGACACCTTCGTCACGGAAACGGAAGTGCCGAACACGCATTTTTCGTCGATGTTTGCACTGTACAGAAATAGTGCTTTTGCACTAAATAGATGACCTGCGCCGACTCAACGACCATCACGTTCGACGTCCAAAAAAATCTCGTCGTCACCGACCGAGTTCGCGGCTTCGGACCGTCGCCGCGTCGACAGCCGCCGCGAACGACGCGCGCACGTCGTGCCGATCGAGCACGTCGAGACCAGCGGCCGTCGTCCCTCCCGGTGACGTGACCCGCACCCGCAACTCGGCCGGGTCGTCACCTGCAGCCATGAGCGCAGCCGCACCCGTGAACAGCTGTCGAACCATGGCGTCGACGACCATGTCGTCGAGTCCTTGGGCACGACCGGCGGCCATCAAGGACTCGGCGACGAGGAACAGGTAAGCCGGACCGCTACCGATCAATCCGGTCACGGCATCGAGATCACCCTCGGCGACGCGCACGACGAGTCCGACCGATCCGAGAATCTCTTCGGCCCAGACCATGTCGGACTCGGAGGTGAAACGACCGCCGGCGATTGCCGAGGCTCCTCGACCGACGAGAGCCGGAGTGTTGGGCATGGCGCGCACGACGGCGACGTCGGCGCCACACGCTTCCTCCAGGCGCGCCAAGGTGATACCGGCCGCGATCGAGAGAACTCGGCGGGCTCCAGCGGCCACGGCGACCTGCGCCGCCTGAGCGACATCGGGGGGCTTCACCGCTATCAGCGCCTCGCTGCAGGTCGGCGTGGAATCGACGATCGCCAGATCGGGGAACGACTCGCTCAGGACTCGACGCCGTTCGGCCGATGTCTCGACGATCACGATCGACGATGCGGCGATGGCTCCGGAGGAGAGAAGGCCCCCGACGAGAGCGGCCCCCATGTTTCCTCCGCCGATGACGGCGAGTACGGACGGTGAATTCACACCGTCACGCTAACCACACGTGGGTGCTCCACCGGCACGACTTCCCGATCAACGCCGGTGGAGCGGGGTGAAGGTGGGAGTCCGCTCAACTCGAAAGGAAGCGTGAAGCGAAACCGATCGACAGAAGGGGTCGGAAGCACTGCTCGACGTAGGCGTAGACCGAACCGACGATGCGGTCGAGTTCCGACTCGTTCAGGGCCCGTAGGGGAATGTCGCCACGCAAGAAGATCGCGTCCTCGGCTCCGATCGAGAAATGAGCCCCGACCAGTCTCTCGTTACGACGCAACAGATTGTCGAAGAACTCGGGCAGATTCTCCTCGGGAGCCGGCATCACGTAGGTCTCGTAGCGAAGCGTTCTTTGCCCGAGAGTGATCCAGATAGTGGTGAAGTCCTTCGACTCACCGGTCATTCGAACGTACCAGCGGGCCCGAAAGGCCGGCTCGGGTTCGGCCCGATCGATCGCGACGATGGCCGAGTTACCGGCCCGCATGGAACCGAGCCACTCGTCGATCCGCCGCTCGAGTACGGCCAAGGACTCGTCGTCGTGAAGATCGCTCACGAGCAGTTGACGAGCGAACGCGACGAAACGTCGGTGTAGAGACGACGAAGCCGAGCCGCTGCGAAGCTCCAGGTGTACCGACGACCCCGCTCGGCCGCGGCATCGGACATGAGACCTCGTCGGTCGGGATCATCGAGAAGCCGAGCGGTGTACGCAGCGAACACGTCGGGATCGCGGTCGGGAACCAGGAAGCCGGTGCGCCCGTGATCGACGAGTGACACCAATCCACCCACCGCGTGAGCGATCACCGGGACTCCGCACGCCGCCGCTTCGAGAGCCACCAATCCGAAGCTCTCGGAGCGACTCGGAACCCACACCGCATCAGCGGCGCGGTAGTACGTGGACAAGATGTGGTGGGCCTGGGGCGGGACGAAGTGGACCCGAGACTCGAGACCGAGTTCGGCGACCAGACGGTGCACGTGGTCGACGTAATCGTCTCCCTCGGCACCACTCGATCCACCCACCACGTACAACGAGGCGTCCGAACGTCCGAGAGCGGCGAGCGACCGCACGGCGACGTCGACACCCTTCAGCGGCTGCAGACGACCGACGAAGAGGATCATCGGTCCGCTACCGATTCCGAGTGCATGGCGCGCGCCTCGCTGATCTCCGGGCGTGAAGAACGCGTGCTCGACCCCGGGGGCGACGATTTCGATCCGTCCGGGCGGACTTCCGTACAGGCGAACGAACTGCTCTTCCTCTTCGTCACACGACACACAGATGGCGTCGGAGCAACCGATCACGGAGGCCTCGGCTCGCTCACGGCGCGCCGGCTCGGGGTCACCACCCTCGGCCTTGACGCGAGCGAGGGTGTGAAAGGTGCTCACGAGTGGGACACCCAGTTCGTGCTTCACCGAGTGACCGGCGATTCCCGAGAGCCAGTAGTTCGCGTGCACGACGTCGACCGGCGCCGTCCGACCGACGTCCTCGAGAACGAAATCGGTGAACGCGGGAACCACCGACTCCAACTCTTCCTTCGGAAGATCGAATCGTCCGGCTGGGACGTGGACGACGCGGTGATTCGGCTCGACGAGCACCTCGCGCGGCAGACCCCGCTTCCACTGGCGCGTGTACGTGGTGCATTCGACGCCGGCATGAGCCAAGGCGGCCACCAGTTCGCGGACGTAGACGTTCATGCCACCCGAATCACCTGCACCCGGCTGAACCAGCGGGGAGGTGTGCAGAGAAAGCATCGCCACTCGTGTCACAGAAAGGTGAAACTACCGGCGACGAAGCGACGACGCTCGATCGAGGCGATCGACCAGGACGTCAGCCCTGCAGAAGTGAATCGACCGAAGCATCTCCGTCGCGGTAGCGACGCACGAGTTCGGCGGTGAGAGCGTCGATTCGATCGAAGAGCTCCCGGCGACGAGCCGACATCCGACTCTCGAAATCGGCCAATCCCTGGCCGAGACGGGCGAGCGACTCGGGATCGAGGTCGGCCATGTCGTCGAATCCGAGTCGATCACTCAAGTGTTCGAACTCCTCCACCAACGGGTGGTCGGCCGCCACCTCGGTGTCACGCGGGGGACGGCTCGAACCGGTACTCGGAGCCGCGCCGACTCCGGATCGAATGATGTCGGCGATCGAACCCGATCCATCAGATTCGCGATGAGCCCTCACCGCGGCCACCAGATCGACTCGACCTTGGGCGAGCCGACGAACGAACGACACCGCATCCTCCTCGGCGCGCAGGCTGTCGCGCTCGGCGCGCAACTCGGCCAAGGGCATCGACGTCAGTTCACCCTCATTCATCGACATCCTCCCGAGACCGGTGGCAACACGGCGACTTCATCCTTGTCGCTGACCGCTGTCGAGGGGTGGACTTCCTCCCCGTTCAACCAGATCCGACACATCGGAAGAACCGTGACGAAACGCTCTCCGTACTTGTTGCTCGCTGCTTCGACGACTTCGGCCACCGTCGAACCCGACACCGTGTCGCGCGACGTTCCGGCGGCTTCGCGAGCCTGAGCGAACAGACGCAGGTTGACCACGTCACGAGCGTAGCGGGGGTACCGTGAATGCTCGTGTCCGACGCCGTCACCCGAGTTCTCGTCGTTCGACACGGTCAGAGCGAATGGAACGCGCTCGGCAAGTGGCAGGGTCAGGCCGACCCTCCCCTCACCACTCTCGGTCGCTTACAGGCTCGCCAGGCCGGATCGCTGATCGCTTCCGAGTGCCCACCCTTCGATCTCGTCGTCTCGAGCGACCTCAGCCGGGCATCGGTGACCGCCGATCTGCTCGCCGAAGTGGTCGAGTGCCCCAATCGCCGCGTCGACACTCGTTGGCGCGAGAACGACGCCGGCGAATGGCAAGGGCTCACTCGTCGTGACATCCAGGCGCAGTGGCCGGGTTGGCTCGAGGCGGGACGACGCCCTCCGAGCTTCGAAACCGCGGAATCGACCGAAGCGAGAGCGATGTCGGCTTTCTCCGACATCGCGTCGTATCACGCCGGCGGATGCGTACTCGTGGTGTCGCACAGCGGGGTTCTCCGCATCCTTCGGCGTCGACTCACCGGATCCGAGCATCACTTCCCCAACCTCGGTGGTTCCTGGTTCGAGTACGACACCGAGCGTGGCTGGCGAGCCGGATCGCTCCTCTTCCCGCTCGAACTCATCGCCGAGGAACTCAAGAATTCGGGAGCCGTCGAGTGAGCGGTCCACTTCGCGTGGAAGTGGTGCGCTCGACGCGGCGCAAGAGGAGCGTCGGGGCGCGCCTCGAACACGGAGTCGTGAAGGTCACCGTTCCGTCGTGGATGTCACGTTCGGAAGAGGAAGAGGCCGTTCAGGAAATGGTGCGGCGTTTCGAGCGCAAGATCGCTACTCGTGGCGTCGACTTGTCGGCTCGAGCCCATGAACTGGCGTCGACTCACCTTCTCCCACTTCCCTCGTCCATCGAGTGGTCGGACAAACTCACGGCGGTGTGGGGTCTGTGCACTCCCGCCAACGGCGAGGTGAAGATCTCGAGTCGGTTGGTCGGTGTTCCGAACTGGGTTCTCGACTACGTGATCGTGCACGAACTGGCGCACCTCGTGATCGCTGATCACGGTCCTGATTTCTGGCACGTCGTGAATCGCTACCCGCGTGCCGAGCGCGCCATCGGCTACCTCATCGCGAAGAGCGGGGACGACGAGTCCCCGTGTTGAAACCTCTGCTCGACGAGACCTACCCCGAGGAGACGCGACGTCACGTCATTGCGGTGACGATCGCGCGACTCAACGCCAACGCTTGCTTCCGTTTCGCTCCACCGTTCCTCGCCAGTATCTCCGACGATCTCTCCACGAGTCTGAGCCGAATCGGCGTCGCTCTCATGATCACCGAACTTCTCATGATCGTGTCGCCGATCATCGGCGGGTACGTCGATCGAATGCATCGGCGAACGTCGATGGTCGCCGGACTGCTCGGTGTGTCGGCAGCCGCCGCATTGGCCGCCGCGAGCCCCGGTCTCGTCGTCTTCGTGGTCGCGATCGCCGTGCTCGGTATGTCGAAGCTCGTGTTCGACGTCGGACTCACGGCCTGGGTCAACGATCACGTCGACTACGAACGGCGAGGGCGGGTCATCGGGATCACCGAGACGTCCTGGGCCCTCGGACTGCTGCTCGGCGTCACGATCATGGGTCTGGTGGCCTCGGCCTCGAGTTGGCGATGGGGTTACGTCACAGGTGCCGCGGCCACGGCGCTGATGGCCGCCGTGATCGCCCGTCGCCTCGGTCCCGACGGCGATCATCATGCGATACGACGGACCGAGAGCCCACGTCGTCCGCTGCCCAAGGAGGGCTACTGGGTCGTGCTCGCCATGTTCTTCCTCATGGCGGCCAGCCAGTGCATGTTCGTGACCTTCGGATCATGGCTCGACGACGATTTCGGCTTCACCGAAGCCGGTATCGCCGCCGTGGCCTTCGGTCTCGGTGCCTTCGAGCTGTTCGCATCCATCACGAGTTCTCGACGAACCGACGTCTGGGGCAAGGAGCGCAGCACCGCTCTCGGAGCCGCTCTCATCGTGCCGAGTGGAATTCTCTTGGCCATCGTCGGCTCCAACGCCGTCGCTGGAATCTGCCTTCTCGCGATCTTTCTTCTCGGCTTCGAATTCGCGATCGTGAGTCTGTTGCCACTCGCCGCCAACGTCATCCCCGAATCACCGGCCCGCGGTCTCGGATTCGCCATCGGAGGCGGAACTCTCGGTCGTGCCGTCATGTCGCTCGTCGCTACGGCGACCTACGAAGTGCACGGAATCGGTGCTCCCGCACTCCTCGGCTCCGGATGTGCATTGTGCGTGATCGGCTCGCTCGTGGCCTACCGCCAGAGGGTCAGCCTCGGTATCCGTTGGTGATCGGCAGACGCCGATCCTTTCCGAATGCCTTCGGGGACACCCGAACACCGGGTGGACACTGACGTCGTTTGTATTCGTTCACGTCGACGAGACGCGCGATCCGACGAACGATCTCTTCGTCGTGTCCACGCTCGACGATCTCGGCCGCCGTCAGATCCTGTTCGACGTACAACTCGAGAATCGGATCGAGAACGTCGTACGGGGGTAGCGACTGATCGTCCCGTTGATCAGGACGCAATTCGGCCGACGGAGGTTTGGTGAGCACCGACTCCGGAACGATCTCCCGTCCGGCCCGCTCGTTCACGTAGCGACTGAGTCCGAAGACATCGGTCTTCAGGAGATCCTTGATGACGGCGTACCCACCCACCGAGTCTCCGTAGATGGTGAAGTAGCCGACGGCCAGCTCGCTCTTGTTGCCCGTGGTGAGAACCATCCAACCGAACTTGTTCGACAGGGCCATGAGCGTCTGACCGCGACACCGACTCTGAAGATTCTCCTCGGTGAGATCGGGATCCCGCCCGACAAAACTCGGCTCCAACATGTCGAGATACGACTGGAACGCCGGCTCGATAGAGATCGTCCGGATGTCGATGTCGAGGGCTCGGGCGAGGGCATAAGCGTCGTCGATCGAGCCCTGGGACGAGTAGCGCGACGGCATGGCCACGCCGTGCACGTGTTCGGCACCCAACGCGTCGACGGCCACACAGGCGACGAGGGAACTGTCGATACCACCCGACAAACCGATCACGACGTCGGTGAACCGGTTCTTGCGCACGTAATCGCGCGTGCCGAGTACGAGCGCGTCGTACAACTCGGCCCGATCGTCGAGGGTCGGAGCGATCACCGGCCCGATCGTCGAGCCGGTCGCCCGTGACGCCGCCGAAATGCGCGTGATCGGCAGCGAAACGGGTCGGGCCGGTGCATCGACCTCGAGATCGAAGATCGCGAGGTCGGTCACGTACTGCGCCGATCGGGCGATCAGCTCGCCGCGTGCATCGACGACCATCGATGCGCCGTCGAAAACCAACTCGTCCTGACCGCCGACCTGATTCACGTAGACGATCGCGCATTCGGAGTCACGCGCTCGCTGAGCCAACATGCGACGACGTTCGTCGACCTTGCCTCCGTGGAACGGTGACCCGTTGATGTTCACGTTGAGCATCGCACCGCCACGCGCTTGTTCGGAGACCGGCCCGTCTTCGAACCACACGTCCTCACAGATCGAGAGCCCGACTGGTACCCCGGCGATCTCGTGCAAGTGGTACGAACCGACACCCGGCTGAAAAGTCCGTTCTTCGTCGAACACGTCGTAATTGGGAAGGATTCGTTTGTGGTACACACCTCGCACCACACCGTTCGAACAGATCGCAGCCGCATTGAACAACACGTCCCGTCCGGTCGCTGGATCGATCTCACCACTTCGATCGACGAATCCCACCACTGCGACACAGTCGTTCGTCGTCGCGGCGATGTCGTCGAGAACGGCTCGGTTGTCGCGCACGAAGCCCGGCTTCAGAACGAGATCCTCGGGTGGGTATCCGGTGATCGAGAGTTCACCGAACACGACCAGATCGCAGCCGTTCGAATCGGCAACTCGGTAGGCCTCGAGAATTCGATCCCGGTTACCGGCCAGATCGCCGACGACCGGGTTCGACTGAGCCATGGCGAGTCGCAGGGTCGTCACGAACGCCAGGCTAACGGTCGACCCGACGAGCAATTCGGTCGTCACCCCTGCTGAGCAGGTCGGATTCACGTCTTGGAGCCTGGTCACGGCTCGACATCACCCAGGACAACACACGGTCGGTCGGTTCACACAGCGTTCACAATTGGGCAACGGATGAGAAACGCCTCGCTGTGAGAGTGAGGGCGCCCCATCAGCAGTGCCGGAAGACAACCGGACGTTCACCCACGGAGGACCCCCAAAGATGGCTTACCAAGCCGAGTACATCTGGATCGACGGCACCGAGCCGACACCACTTCTTCGTTCGAAGACCAAGATTCTCTCCGACGACGTGACCGAACCCCCGATCTGGGGCTTCGACGGTTCGTCGACCAACCAGGCCCCCGGCGACAAGTCGGACTGCGCACTCCATCCGGTCTTCAGCTGCCCCGATCCCATCCGTGGTGGCAACAACATCCTCGTGCTCTGCGAAGTGATGCTCGCCCAGACGGGTAAGCCGCACGCCACGAACACCCGTGCCGCATGCGCCAAGGCCGCCAAGAAGTACGCGTCCGACGAGATGATCTTCGGAATCGAACAGGAATACACGATGCTTCGCCCCGATGGTTCGCCCCTCGGTTTCCCTCCCGGTGGTTACGCCGCTCCGCAGGGTCCTTACTACTGCGGTGTCGGCACGGGTCGAGTGATCGGTCGAGAGGTCGTCGAAGAGCACACCCAGGCCTGCATGGACGCCGGTCTCTTGATCGAGGGAACCAACGCCGAAGTCATGCCCGGTCAGTGGGAATTCCAGATCGGTGCCGCCGACGCCGTGACCGTGAGTGACCACCTCACCGTGGCTCGCTGGTTGTTGCACCGCATCGCTGAGGACTTCGACATCGTGATCTCGTTCGCCGCCAAGCCTCAGAAGGGCGACTGGAACGGGGCCGGCGCCCACACGAACTTCTCGACTAAGTCGATGCGTAACGACAAGGACATGAAGGCCATCAAGGCCGCTTGTGAGGCCATCGGCAAGAAGGTCGATCTCCACGTGAAGAACTACGGACACGACATCGAGAGCCGTCTCACCGGTGCCCACGAAACCGCTCCGTACAACAAGTTCAGCTACGGCGTGTCGAACCGCGGTGCCTCGATCCGTATCCCGTGGTCGGTCGAAAAGACCGGTAAGGGCTACGCCGAGGACCGCCGTCCGAACGCCAACATGGATCCCTACACCGTCACCCGACTCCTCGTGGAGACGGTCTGCGGAAGCTGACGATCCACCCGAACTGCAGTGACGAGAGCCGGGGGTCATCCCCCGGCTCTCGTGATTTCTCGGACCACCCGGCAGACTGAGGAGATGAACATGCTCGATCAGCAGCGTGATTACGTGCTGCGAACCGTCGAAGAACGCGGTGTCCGTCTGATTCGACTGTGGTTCACCGATGTTCTCGGCAACCTCAAGAGTTTCGCAATCAGTCCGGCCGAACTCGAGAACGCCCTCGAGGACGGAATGACATTCGACGGATCGTCGATCGATGGTTTTTCTCGCGTCCAGGAAAGCGATGTTCTCGCGATCCCCGACCCCAACACCTTCGTGACGCTTCCCTGGGCCGATTCCAAGGCTCCCGAAGCCCGCATCTTCTGCGACATCCACAATCTTGACGGCACTCCGTTCGACGGTGATCCGCGCCAAGTGCTGCGGCGCAATCTTCAGCGAGCACGAACGCACGGTTTCGACTTCCTGATCGCACCGGACATCGAGTTCTTCTACTTCGCACCGCCCGAGCACGGTCAGCCACCTCGCATTCTCGACGAGGCGTCGTTCTTCGATCTGACGACCACTGACGTGACCGGAAGTCTCCGCAAGGAGACCATTCGCACTCTCGAGACACTCTCGATCCCCGTCGAGTACTCGTTCCACGAGGATGCGCCGTCACAGCACGAGATCGATCTCCGCCACACCGACGCCCTCACGATGGCCGACAGCGTGATGACGTTCCGCCTCGTGGTGAAAGAAGTGGCCGCTGCGCAAGGGGTCCACGCGACGTTCATGCCCAAACCGCTCGAGGGAGTGCAAGGAAGCGGCATGCACCTGCACCTCTCGCTCTTCGACAACGACGGCAATGCCTTCTACGACGGAGATGATCCGTACAACTTGTCACCGGTCGCCAAGCACTTCATGGCCGGCCTACTCCACCACGCGAGCGAGATCACGGCAGTCACCAATCAGACCGTCAACAGTTACAAGCGACTGGTGCCCGGCTTCGAAGCTCCCGTGCACGTCTCGTGGGCGCGCAACAATCGCAGCGGACTCATTCGAGTCCCGATTCCGAAGCGGGCCAATCCACTCGCCACCCGAGTCGAGTATCGCTCTCCCGATCCGGCCTGCAATCCCTACCTGGCTTTTTCGGTCCTCCTCGCCGCCGGTCTTCGTGGCATCGAGCAGAAATACGAACTGCCGGCCGAAGCCGACGCCAATCTCTTCGAAATGGGTGACGACGCACTCGAGAAACTGGGTATCGACCAACTTCCTCAGTCACTGTCCGATGCTCTGAAGGTGATGGAGGAATCGAGCCTCGTGCACGAGGCGCTCGGTGAGCACATCTTCGAGTGGTTCGTCCGCAACAAACGCTCCGAGTGGCGCGGTTACAAGACGCAAGTGACACCCTTCGAGCTCGATCGGTACTTGAGGTCTCTCTGATCATGTCGAGTGATCTGATCGCCGTCTTCCCCGAGCCGCCGCCGCCCGAGTTGGCGCGCACGCTCGACCTGGCCGGTTATCGGTGGAAAGCGTTCTCCTCGGCCGACGATCTGTCGAAAGCCGACATCGCCGAGGGATGGCTCGGAGCGATCGTGTGCGGTGACGTCGATCTCGAGGCGGCCTGGGCCTTCGCTCGGGTACTCCGCAAGAAGGAATCGGTGATCGTTCCTTTGCTCCTGCTCGTGACCGGCGCTCAGCTCGACGAACTCACCCTGCGTGACGAACTGTTCGACGACTTCTGCCTGCAGCCGTTCCATCCTCGTGAGCTCGAGGCTCGTCTGCGCCACCTCTTCTCGTACTCCACGTCGGCGCCCCGCTCCGAACTCGTCGACTACGAAGAACTCGTCCTCAATCTCGAGACGTATCAGGCGTCGGTCGACGGTCGTCCACTCGATCTCACGTACATGGAGTACGAACTGCTCAAGTTCCTGGTGCAGAATCCGGGCAAGGTGTTCACCCGTGAGATGCTCCTGTCACGAGTGTGGGGTTACGACTACTACGGCGGCGCGAGAACCGTCGACGTTCACATTCGTCGACTGCGCGCCAAGTTGGGTGAGGAGTACGCCAATCTCATCCAGACCGTTCGCAGCGTGGGCTATCGCTTCGGTCAGTCCCCTCGCTGGTCGAGCTGAGGGTCGGCCAGCATCAGATCACCGAGTTCCACGCCAACGAGAGTGGGAAGCAAGGTGAGGATCCCGAGTGACTCGGGCAGATGAGCCAAGTCGGGCGACACGTCGACCACGTGCGGAACGCCGATCACACGACAACCAGCAGCCAGAGCCGACCGCACGCCGGTGGGAGAATCCTCGATGGCCACACACTGCTCGGGGCGCACACCCAGACGTTCGGCGGCCAGTAGGTATGGCTCGGGGTGAGGTTTGCCCCGCGCCACCTCGTCACCGGTGACCGACACCGTGAAGCTCCCGGTCGGCAGGCACGTCACGACTTCTTCCGCGAATCGCCTCCACGACATGGTGACGAGTGCAGTGTCGACTCCGGCGGCCCGCACCGAGCCGAGAAGTTCACGCGCCCCGGGACGCCACGGCACCTCGGCTCGCACTCGCGCCACGACTCGATCGAGCAACATCTCGACGATCTCGGCCGGCGGTCGATCGACCCCTCCGTGCTCTCGGATGTACGCACCCGAATCGAGAAGATCGGAGCCGACGAGAGCCTTGGCGTGATCATGACTCCAAGTACCGCCGTGCATCTCGACGATCTCGAACTCGGCATCGATCCAGTACGGCTCGGTGTCGACGAGGGTGCCGTCCATGTCCCACAGAACGGCGGCCGGCAGATTCGCGGACGACATGTGACTCAGCGCGACTCGCCGAGACGTTGAATCCGTCGGCTCTCGACGGCATGACGGCGCAACACGTCGTCGAGTCGGGGATCGACGACCACGCCGTCGCGGACCACCGATCGGCCGTGCACGATCGTGTGATGGGCACCGATCGGTCCGCACCGCAACCACGCCTCGATCGGGTCGGCCAGCGCGCCGGCGAACTGCGGACCAGTGAGACGCCACACGGCGAGATCACCGACCGCGCCCACGCTCAATTCACCGATTTCACCCTCACGTCCGAGGCAACCGGCTCCACCACGTGTGGCGACCTCGAGGGCCATCCGCGCCGTGCCAGCCGATGCACCGTCGCGCAACTTGGCGAGCAACATCGCCTGACGAGCTTCGAGCCACAGTGATGCCGAATCGGCCGACGACGATCCATCGACACCCAGACCGACCTTGGCTCCGGCCCGTCGCAACGGAACGATCGGTGAGATGCCCGACGCCAGGATCAAGTTGCTGCTCGGACAGTGCGCCACTCCCACGCCGGCCGCACCCAACCGCTCAACTTCGTGATCGTTCGGCATCACACAGTGAGCGACCCACGTGCGATCAGTGCACCAACCGGTGCGCTCGAGATACTCCATGGGGCGACACCCGAAAGTTGCCAACGAGAACTCGTCGTCTTCGGCGTTCTCGGCGAAATGCGTGTGCAGACGCACGTCGAGTTTCTCGGCCAGCTCGGCCGAACGAACCATGAGCTGTTCGGTGACGCTGAACGGCGAACACGGAGCGAGCGCGACACGCACCATGGCACCGTGCGAACGGTCGTGGTGTCGACCGACCGCTTCCTCACTCGCCGCAAGGATCTCATCGTCGTCGGCGACCACGTCGTCGGGAGGTAGACCTCCGTCCTTCTCCGACAACGACATGGATCCGCGCGTCGGGTGGAAACGCACACCCAGATCCCGAGCCGCTCGTATCTCGGCACTCAACAGATCGCCGGCACCGCGCGGGTGCAGGTACAGATGATCGGTACTCGTGGTGCAACCCGACAGCGCGAGTTCGGCCAATCCGACGAATGCGCTCACGTACACCGACTCCTCGTCGATACCGCGCCAAAGCGGATACAGCGACTGAAGCCAACCGAACAAGGGCTTGTCGGTCATGGGCGGAAACGCCCGGGTGAGATTCTGGTAGATGTGGTGGTGCGTGTTGACGAGTCCGGGAGTCACCAGACAGTCGGTTGCATCGATCACTTCACGAGCCACCGGAGGTTCCTGAATCGACGATCCGATCGCCGAGACCAGTCCATCGGTCACAGCCACCCATCCTCCGGCCAGCTCACGACGCTCATCGTCCATCGTCGCCACGAGACGAGCGTTGCGAACGAGCAGGTCGGCGGACGAAGGAGCGGTCATGATGCCGGATCCGAGGATCGGCTCGCACGACGTCGAGCGCAGTTCATACGACGCCGGTGGTCAGACGTTCAGATCGAGGAGCTCGCTGCCTTCGTGGCGCTCCTCGCCGTCCTTCCAGAGAAGGTGGCCGAGAAGGGCGGCGAGACCCGCCGAACTCAGGCCGACGATCACCGGAAAGGCGAACAAAACGATCACGAGGACGATGGCACCGGGCACGACTCGATCCTACTTTCGGGACTTCTTGGCCGGCGACTTCTTCCCGGCTGACTTCTTCGCAGCTGACTTCTTCGCAGCCAGGGGTTTGTAGGCCCACGCTTCGATCTCCACGGAACCTCCGAAGGGCAACGCAGCCACTCCGATGGTCGAACGGGCCGGGCGCGAGTTTCCGAAACCGGCCACGTAGGCCTCGTTGAACGTGGTGAAGGTGTCCATGTCGGTGAGGAAGCACAAGGTCTTCGACACATCCGACAACGACGCACCGACCGACTTCAACTGCGCCTTCAGATTGACGACCGCTTGGGCAGTCTGGGCGGCCACGCCACCAGGGACGAGAGCCCCGTCGGCGATACCGAGCTGACCCGACACGATGATCCAGTCACCGGCGCGCACGACGGGCGTATACGGGCCGAGCGGCTTCGCGGGTGACGCTTTCGCTGATGTCTTCTTTGTGGACGTCTTCTTCGTGGACGTCTTCTTCACCGATGTCTTCTTCGCCATACCGTCACGCTAGCGGTCGCCGAGGTCCCGCTCTTTCGGCCAGCGGGCCGGCCATTCGTCGAACCTCCACACCGCCGCCGCCACGGCTGCGAACACCGCATCGCTCCCGTTGATCGGCTCCGTGTCGTCGTCGAGGATCTCGACCTCGATCAGGGGAGTATCGGAAGCCCGAACGACACCGAAAGATCGGATGGTCAGGTCGTGAACCGCTCCGGACTCGTCGACTGCGACACCTTCGGATCGCACCCAGCCGAGAGCCATATGGGCCGCACCGACGCAGTACGAGCGAAGCACCGTCCGATCGAGCACTTGTCCGCAGCGCACCTTCACACGTATCGCGTCATCGTCCATACGGGCCCACGCCTCGGCGCCATCGGGTGAGATCACGTGATCCCATGCCGCTTCCGACACCGACGAGCGCAGTACGGCGATCTCGGCCCAGACGGCACCTCGACGGTCCAAGGTGGTGGGAGGACCGAGAAGATCGACCTCGCGTAACTCCCAGTCGGGAGCGACGGCTCGAACCAGATCCGCCGCACCCTCGGTGCGCCGCATGACGATCACTCCCGAACCGTCGGCACGAACTCCGGCCGCGAGTACCGGTCGCTTCGCACCGCGTCGCACCACGTCTTCACGCGAGAGAACCACTCGCACGGGTCGTTGGTTCTCGTCGGCCAATCGTCGGGCCGCGTCTCGTAACCACTGGCACTTGCTTCCGAAGGCGCCTCCGTTCTCGGTCGGGCCGAATGGTTCACCACCCGGTCGACACCACACGGCATCGGGCTCGAGGTAGGCCGGTTCGACCCAGGTGGTCGACAGGGTTCGTACGAAGTCACCGACCGGTGGATCGATCGGCCAGACGACTCCGAGAGTCGACCGGCGACCGGGAACCACACCGGCCACCGCCCGCGCCTCGGTCACCGTTCGGGCGACGCTCCACGAATCGTCGGGCGCGAGAACGGCCACCCACGCATCGTCGGGCGCGGCGTCGTCGGCGAATCCACCCTCACCGAGGGCGACACGCGGTGACACGACCTGTGTCGATCGACCTTCGATGGTGGCCCGTCGACTCGCTGCGTCGAAGTCGCGGTCGTCGGTGATCGTCACACCGGTGGCGACGGCCGTTGCGGCGTCGATGACGGTCTGCCACCCCGTGCATCGACACAGATGCGCCGTCAAACTCGACGCGATGTCGGCCCGATCGTCACTTCGATGGCGCTCGGCGGCCAATCGCATCACGATTCCGGGTGTGCAGAAACCGCACTGGCTCCCACCCGTCGCACAGAACGCTCGCGCCCATTCGTCACGAACCGTCGGACCGAGTCCGTCGATCGTGGTGACACGACGACCCGACACTCGAGACACGGGCGTCACACAACTCACGCGCGGTTCGCCGTCGACCCACACCGTGCAACAGCCGCACTGACCCTGTGGTGCACAACCGTCCTTGGCCGAACGAACACCGAGCTGATCACGCAGGGCGGCGAGCAAACTCACCAATCCCGACACCGACACCGGTCGACCGTCGAGTTCGAAGTTCACTACTGGTTCCCGAGTCGACATACCTCTATGTCACACGCTGGGGGCGGCTCACCACAAGACGGCTCGGGATATCGTCCGCCACGTGAACCTCGATCTTGGACGTCTGTCCCGCCGTCGACTTCTCGGTCTCGGGACATCGGCCGTGATCGGCGTTCCGATGGCATCACTTCTGACGGCCTGCGGTGGCTCGAGCCGGTCGGACGACACGAGGTCTCTCCCCGATGACTCGATCCTCGCCGCCCGTTGGATACCCACCGAACTCGGCCCGGGTCGGCAACGCCTTCCCCTCTCGATCGGCGATTCTTCCGGTCTCTCCCAAGTCGGCCCTCAACAACTGTACGCAAACGTGATGCCTCTCGACGACGACACGTCGGTCGCCGAAGGTCTCGTCGCCGATCGGAGATCGCTCGGCGAGGGAACGATTCCGTTCTGGACGTTCCGAACCTTTCTCGAACGACCCGGGTTCTACAGCCTCGTCGTGGACGGAGGTCCGGCCGAAGGAGCCGCCTTCCAGATCCGGGATCCGGCCGACCTGGTCGCTGATCGTCGAGGCGACCCGCTCACCGGATTCGACACTCCCACGATCGACGATCCACGCGGTGTGGACGTGGTGTGCACACGACAACCCGAACCGTGTCCGTTCCACGGGATCACGTTGAACCAAGCTCTCGAGCGGGGTCGGCCGGTGGTGTACATCGTGGGCACACCGGCCCATTGTCAGACGGGTGTGTGCGGTCCGGTCCTCGAGCAGATGATCGACCTCGCCACCGAGCTCGGTGACGCAGCGACGTTCGTGCACGCCGACGTGTACGCCGACCGTGCCGCGACCGAGGTCGCACCGGCCGTGACGGCGGCTCGCCTCACGTTCGAGCCCACGGTGTTCGTCACCGATGCATCAGGTGTCGTTGTCGATCGGCTCGACGCGGTGTGGGACGCCGACGAACTACGAGAACTGCTGAGCTGAGAGACGTCGCTCAGCTGAACGACTGGCCACAACCGCACGTGCGGGTGGCATTGGGGTTCGTGATGTTGAAACCCGCCTGGTTCAGGCCGTCCTTGTAATCGAGAGTCGCACCCTCGAGCAGTTGGGCCGATGCCGGATCGACGATCACGCGCACGGCTTCGCCGAACGTGGCTTCGATGTCGTCGGAGGCGACGTCGCCGTCGAAGAACATCTCGTACGAAAAGCCGCTGCATCCACCGGGACGTACGGCCACACGCAGGGCCAGATCGTCGGCACCTTCGGCGGTGAGCAGTTCTTTCACCTTGACGGCTGCGGAATCGGTGAGAGTGATCATGTGCGGTCTCCTCGTGAACATCGGAACGAGATGGCGCCCGTTCGGTCGGACGTCTCCGACATCCACAATTTACTGGCTGACTGCGCGTCTCGACAGTCGTTGGCCACCGATACCCTTTCCTCATGGTGAGCGGAGTCGTTCCCCCCACTCCAGCCGAGGTCACAGACCTTCTCCGCGCCGTGATCGACCCCGAACTCGGGTCCGATGTGGTCGATCTCGGCATGGCGTCGTGTCGCTCGGTGTCGTCCGACGGGTACGTGGTGGTCGACGTGTTGCTCACGATCGGCGGTTGCCCACTTCGAGCCCAGATCAAAAAGGACATCGAGACACGCGTCGACACCCATCCCGGGGTCCGCGGGGTCAAGATCGAGTGGGGTGAGATGACCAGTGAGGAGCGTTCGGCCACGATGGCCAAGGCTCGCTGGAACGCCCGCGAAAAAGCCCCTGACACTGCGATTCCGACGACGACTCGGGTGCTCGCCGTGTCATCGGGCAAAGGTGGCGTCGGCAAGAGTTCGGTCACGGTCAATCTGGCCACTGCCATCGCCGCTCAAGGCTTCACGGTCGGTGTCCTCGACGCTGACATCTGGGGATTCTCGGTGCCGCGCATGCTGGGCCTCGATCAGCGCCTGGAGGCCGAGGCCGATCCCGACAGTGGTCGGCCCCGGATTCGCCCCAACACGCGCGCAGTGGGCGACGGCCTCTTGAAGGTCGTGTCGACCGGTTTCCTGGTCGACGACGAGGGCACGGCACTCATGTGGCGAGGGCTCATGCTCACCAAGGCGCTCGAACAATTCTTGAACGACGTGGCCTGGGGTCACCTCGACTACCTCGTGATCGACATGCCTCCGGGAACCGGTGACGTGCAGATGGGACTCGCTCGCATGTTGCCCCGCACCGACATGATCATCGTGACCACCCCGGCCGTCAGTGCACAAAAGGTCGCCATCCGAGCCGCCGACATGGCTCGTCGCTCGTTCCTGCGCATCGCCGGTGTCATCGAGAACATGAGCGAATTCGTCTGTGATCACGGTGAGCGATACCCGCTCTTCGGCCGAGGCGGAGGCCAGGCGCTGGCCGACGAGATCGGGGTTCCCCTCCTTGGTGAGATTCCCCTCGAACCGCATGTCGCCGCCGGATCGGACGCCGGCGAGCCCGTGGTTCTGACCGGATCAGGACCGGCGGCCCTCGCCTTTCGATCCATCGCTCACCAGCTCGTGACCGAGACGATTCCCCCGGTGCAGATGGCGGATTGCTCAGCCCGCCAAGGCGACGACTCCGACGATCGACGAGGGTTCACCGAGGTCTCGGTCGGTGACGACGGGGTCATCGTCGAATCGGTGACACCGGTATCACTCCGAGGTGGACAGTAGATACCCCTAGGGGTATAGTGGGGCCACCGACCAGGAGGCCTCATGCAACTTCCCGACGACACCATCGACGATCTGACCCGACGGCTGCGCCGTATCGAAGGCCAGGTCCGCGGCATCCAGCAGATGCTCACCGAAAGCCGTGAGTGTCGCGACATCGTGGCCCAGGTGTCGGCGGCCAGCAAAGCGCTCGACCAGGTGGGCTTCAAATTGCTCGCCACCGGCCTCAGTCACTGCCTCGCCGATCCCGTCGAGGCAGCCAAGAACGGTTTCGACCTCGCCGAGGTCGAGAAATTGTTCTTGAAACTCGCCTGACCCACGCCACGTTCGACACTCAACGACCACCGACACGAAAGGATTCGTCTCGCCATGGCTCTGCATCTCAGCCAGCACTACCTCGAATGTCTCTCGCACGCGTCTTACGTGGTGGCCGATACCGACAGTCGAATCGCCGCCGTCGTCGATCCGCAACGTGACATCTCGGCCTATCTCGCCGAAGCGGCCGAGAACGGTTTCACCATCAAGTACGTCATCGAGACCCACTTTCACGCCGACTTCCTGTCGGGCCATCTCGAATTGGCCGAGGCGACCGGCGCCGAGATCGTCTTCGGCTCGGCAGCCACGGGTCGTACCGATTTCGCCATCACCGCTCTCTCCCAGGGTGACGTGATCGTCCTCGGCGATTCCGACTCCCATGCCCGTCTCGAGGTTCTGGAGACACCGGGTCACACACCCGAATCGATCTCCGTGGTCGTGCGAGAGAACGTCTCGGCCGCACCGCATGCCGTGTTCACCGGTGACACTCTTTTCATCGGCGACGTCGGCCGACCCGATCTGCTCGCGGCCGTCGGCCAGACGGCCGAAGATCTCGGTCGCATGCTCTACCACTCACTGCACGAGAAGTTGATGAGACTTCCCGACACGACGCTGGTCTATCCGGCCCACGGAGCCGGTAGCGCGTGTGGCAAGAACCTGTCGACCAACACGGTGAGTTCGATCGGCGAACAACGCACCACCAACTACGCACTGGCTCCCATGTCGGAAGATCAATTCGTGGCCGCGGTCACCGAAGGCCAGTCGACGGCCCCGATGTACTTCTTGCATGCGGCGACCACCAATCGCAAGGCGCGTGACACCTTCGATGAGGACGCCCCGCTCACCGCCCTCTCGATGGCCGACGTCGTCAAGGCGCGCTCGGCCGGTGCCGCGATCATCGACACCCGAGACGACGGTGACTTCGCCCTCGCACACCTGCGCGGTTCGATCAACGTCGGACTGGGTGGACGCTTCGCCGAATACTCCGGTGAGGTCGTCGCGGCCGGCACTCCGATCGTCATCGTCGCCGAGCCGGGCAAGGAGCGGGAGGCCACCACGCGACTCGCCCGTATCGGTTTCGACGACGTGCTCGGTTACCTCGACGATCCGGTCAAGGCGTTCATCGAGAATCCGAACGAAGTCGCCATGGCGTCGCGTCTCACGGCTCATGATTTCGGAGCCCGCCGCGACTCCATCGCCGATCTTCAACTGGTCGACGTGCGCAATCCGGGTGAGTTCAAACTGGGCACGATCAGTGGCGCACGACATGTCGAACTGGCCGGTCTCACTCGCCGAATCGGTGAGCTCGATCCGAAGCGTCCGACCGTCGTGTTCTGCGCTGGTGGATACCGCTCCTCGATCGCGGCCAGCACCTTGCGGGCCCATGGCTTCGACGACGTCAGCGACATCCTCGGCGGGTACAACGCCTGGTCGGCTCTCGTCGACGCCTAGTGCTCAGCGCTCCGGTATCGCGTCGTAGCCGTCGTCGCCGGGCATGAGGAGGGCGGTGATGCGTCCATCGTCGCCCCACACGACCTTGGGAAGGATGCGTGGTGGCGTCCCGATCTCACGTGCCGCACTCATGACGTCGTCGACTGTTCCATGTTCGGCTAGGAATCGCAGATTCGCCATCGTCGGCGGAAGCATGAGCAAGTCGTCCGATGACGCGCGCTCGAGTGCCACGCGCGGCTCCACCCAGAGACTGTCGACGGTCTCGACATCGTCGTGCAGCGGTTCCTGATCGTCGGGCATGGCCGCCACGTAGAAACGGGTGTCGAAGCGTCGCACTTCACCGAACGGTGTGATCCAATGCGCGACCCACGACAGATGATCGTGACGAGCCGAGAGACCTTCGGCGCCGAGAATGCTCGACATGGTCCGCTCCCCGGCGTGCACGACGTGGCGGTACTCGGCAAATCGTCGGGCGACCTCAGGATCGTCGAACTTCACCGTTCGACCCGAACCGTCACATGCGAGGAGAACCCCGGCCTCCTCGAAGCATTCCCGTATCGATGCCATTTCGAACGATGTATCCAGATTGGACGTGTCGGGATGAGATGAATCAGCCGCGTCGACGGCGCCTCCCGGAAACACGTACATGCCACCGGCGAATGCGGCCTTGGTGGTTCGTCGCATCATGAACACCTCGAGAGGTCCGCTCGACTGACGTACGAGCATCACCGTGGCTGCGGGCCGGATGGGAACACTCGCCGGGTCGAAGTCAGCCAACGAGGTCACGGGCTCACACTAGAAGTGGACCCGCGATCGAACGAAAAAGTCCCGAAAACGTCGCCGACACACGTGGCGACCTCGCGATCCAGCGGATTAGATGAGGAAGCGTGACGTACCGGATCCTTCTCGTCGAAGACGACCAGTCGATCAGATCGGTGATGGCCACTGCCTTCGGGCACGACGGCCACCACGTCATCGAAGCCGAATCCGGTGAGACCGGAATCGCCCTGGCGGCATCGGAGAATCCTGATCTTGCCGTCATCGATCTTCGGTTGCCCGGGATGGACGGCATCGAAGTCGTACAGCGCCTTCGACTCCAACTCGATATTCCCCTCGTGATCCTCACGGCCTTCAGTGACAGCAATGACGTCATTCGGGCTCTCGAAGCCGGAGCCGACGACTTCTTGTCGAAACCCATCGAGTTGAAGGAACTGCGCGCTCGATTGGCCGCTCTCATGCGCCGTATCGAAAGCGCGTCCAACGATGAGCCGATTCAGACTCTCGATCGGGCCGGCTTCGCCATCAACTTCGACACCGGCGAGGTGTCGTTCGACGAGCAAGAACTTCACCTCACCAAGACCGAGTTCAAGGTACTGGGTGAACTACTTCTCGCCAGTGGGCGCATCCTCTCGAAGGCCGATCTTCTCGAACAGGTGTGGGGGTACGACTACCTCGGTGAGACCCGTCTCGTCGACACGCAGATCTATCGCCTTCGCGCCAAGTTGGCGGCCGTCGAGGCCTCCGACCTTCTCGTGACGGTGCGCGGCCGGGGTTTCCGAATCGTCGACCCGACGGACTGAACGGTGAGCCATGAACGTCAGTGAGCGAGTATCGCTACGTGGCAAGGCTGTGATCATCGGTGGGCTCGTCGGCCTCACCATCTCGCTCGTCGCCTCCGGTATCACCTGGTCGAGCGCTCAGTCCTATCTGCTTCGTCAGCGAGAGTCAGCGGCTCAACAACAATCGTTCGTGCACGCCGAGTTGGTCGCTCGGGCGATTCTGGCCGGTGAAGAGCCAGCCGATGCCCTCACGTCGATTCCCACGATCAGCCCGTCGTACCGAGCTCTCATGAAAGTCGACGACGAGTGGCTGTCGTTGAGCGCTGGAATCGGTGTGGGGAACGTGCCATCCGACCTGCTCGGGCGGGCCGAGATCGGTGAACCCGCCGACCAGCGAAGTCTTCTGAACGGGCAACCGGCCTATTTCGTCACGTTTCCCATGTCGATCGGGGCCGATCGTCAACTCGCTTACGTGGGTGTGTCGTCACTCTCGGAGATCCAGGACACCGTCAACGCGATCCGACGGGCCCTGCTCATCGGCGTGTTCATCAGTTCGATCGGTGGAGCTCTCATCGGCTTCTGGCTGTCACGACGCGTGATGGAGCCACTGAAGGAGATCAGTACGACATCGGTCGAACTCAGCTCCGGTGATCTCGAAGCACGAGTACGCATTCCCCGTGAACCCGACCTGGCCCGTATCTCTCATTCGTTCAATCAGATGGCCGAGTCACTGCAGCACCGACTGGAAGCCGAGTCGCGATTTGCAGCCCAGGCCGCACACGAATTGCGATCTCCACTCACCGCGCTTCGGGGTACGACCGACATCTTGCAGATGCACAAGGACACCCTTCCCGGGAGCCTCGAAGGACTGGTCGACAACCTGGGAACCGAAGTTTCCGAATTCGAACGCATGCTCGAAGACCTGCTCGTACTCGGACGGCAGTCCTCGGGATCCGATCGCGCCAACCTGACGATTCGTCAAGCCGATGCTCTGTTCGCCGCGATCATGAAGAACTTCGAACTACCGACCCACGTCTTCACGACCGATCTTGATCTGTCACAGATCAGTGTTCGAGTCGACGTGACTCGACTGAAGCACGTCTTCGGCAATCTCATCAGCAACGCCGCTCTCTACGCCGGCGGAGTCACGGCGCTTCGCGTCGAGTCGAGTGGCGACTCGACCGATCACCCACGACTCGTGATTCATGTCGACGACGACGGTCCCGGAATCAGCGAGAACGAGCGCGAGTCGATTCTCGAGCCGTTCAGTCGAGGTCGACGCTCACAGGGCCTCCCGGGCTCGGGACTCGGACTCTCGATCGCCGACGGACATCTGCGCTCGATGGGATCACGCTTGCGCATCGCATCCAGTCCGAGTGGCGGAGCTCGATTCTCGTTCGACCTCGACGTGGTCGAGGAGGAGGACGAGTGATGACAAGAACTCACCGAACGATCTTCGGCATCGTCTGTTCGACTCTCCTCGTGTCGTGCAGTTTCGGAACCGAATCATCAGCCAATCGACTCGGGGACGACCGTCGTATCGAGATCGGGGGGCCGGACGACGGAATTCCCCGTCCGGTCGAACCGATCATCGTCTACCTCATTCGCGGCGACGAGGTGGTGAGTCGTCCTCGACTCTCGCTCTCCCCCTTGAATCCGCAATCGATCATCGATTCACTCGCATCGGGTCTGTCCGACTTCGAATTGGCGAACGATCTACGTTCGTCGCTGTCGATCTCTCCGCTCGTGATCGAGAACGCTCGACTCAACAGTGATATCGCCGAGATCAGTGTGTCGTCCACCTTCCTCGATCTGGCCGGAAGTGAACAGCGACTTCTCTTGGCCCAAGTGGTGCTCTCACTCTTCAAGAATCTCGACATCTCGTCGGTTCGCGTACTGAACGAAGAGGCCGAAGTCGCCGTACCGGGAGCAACCGGAGAAATTCTCGAGCGACCATTGGTGGTGACTGACTACTCGTCACTCATCGGCTCACTCACCTGACGACGACTCACGTCAAAGGATCGCAGAGACGAACCTGTCTCAGATCTCGCCGTGCGGTTCGGTTCCGTCGGTGTCGATCACGTCGCCCGGGCGTGCGCCGGGCGGCCGAGACGCCGTGCCGAAGCCACCCAGGATGGTGGTTCCCGCTCGAGCGCGTCGGAGAAGCATGCCCCGGAACACCATTCGGGTAGGAGGAAAGAGGACGAGAATCGCCAGGACGTCGGTGACGAATCCGGGTGCGAGAAGGAGAGCACCCGCCATCATGATGAGAACTCCGTCGACGATCTCTTGCGTCGGCACTCGGCCCTCCAGGACACTGCGATTGAACTTCGTCCAGACTCGGATTCCCTCTCGCTTCACGAGCCAACTACCCACGACGGCGATGAGAACGATGAGTCCGAGAGTGTTGAGGAAGCCGATCGACGAGCCGACTCGGATGATCACGTAGAGCTCGGCCACCGGGAACACGATGAAGAGCAGGAACAGGATCACACGATCACCCTAACCATGGTCGCACACGAGGTTCGGTCGGTCACCGAATCGAACCCGCCGACTCGGCACTAGCGTTCGGAGCGATGGACGCCGACGCCGCCAACACTCGTCCTCCTTCGGTCGATGCGCTCGCACGATCGCTCTCGCACGTCGAACTCCCCCATCCGCTCCTGGTCGACGTGGCGCGTCAGGCGATCGCTTCCGGCAATCACCACGACGCCGAGCGTCTGGCGATCGAATTGCGGGCCGCTCTGTTGCAGCCGGTGATCAACGCCACGGGTGTCATCGCCCACACCAATCTCGGTCGGGCCCCCTTGGGCGTGCACACCGAAGCGCGCGCCCAGAACCTCGAATTCGACCTTCTGACCGGCCGTCGCGGAAGTCGACAGTCAGGAGTGGGTCGACTGCTTGCTCGAGCCGTCGGCGCCGAAGCCGCTCTGGTCGTCAACAACAATGCCGCCGCCGTCCTTCTGGTTCTGGCCGCACTCGCGTCCGGCCGCGACGTCGCCGTCAGTCGTGGAGAGAGTGTCGAGATCGGTGGCGGCTTTCGCGTTCCTGAAGTCATGGAACAATCCGGAGCCCGACTGGTCGACGTCGGCACCACCAACCGCACTCGACTCGGTGACTACCGCAAGGCCATCGATCGATCGGGGAACGATGTCGCTCTGGTGCTGAAAGTTCACCCGTCCAACTACCGCGTCGAAGGCTTCGTCGAAGAAACGCCGGTCTCACAACTCTCGACCTTGGGTGTCGATGTGGTGGCCGACATCGGATCGGGTCTTCTCGACGAAGCATGCCCGTGGCTCGCAACGGGACCTCCCGAGTGGCTTCGTGGGGAACCAGCGGCACGCCAGGCCCTCGAAGCGGGAGCATCGATCGTCACTTTCAGCGGCGACAAACTCCTCGGTGGTCCACAGTCTGGGGTGATCGCCGGACGAGCCGACCTCGTCGCCCGCTGCGCGGCTCACCCGTTGGCTCGAGCGTTGCGTCCGGGTGGTCTGGTGCTGGCTGCCCTTCACGACGTGGTGATGTCGTATCTCGAACGAACGGTGTGTGAACGGGTTCCGTTCTGGACGATGGCTTCGATTCCCCCCGAAGCCGTGCGCGAACGGTGCGAAGAGGTCATCGCAGGGGCTGGCGTCGGACGGGTTGTCGCCTGCGATTCCCTTCCCGGAGCCGGAAGCACTCCCGGTGCACACATCGCGTCGTTCGGTATCGAAATCGACGGCGACGTCACCGGCGGGTTGCGAAGCCAGCCCCTTCCCATCGTGGCTCGTGTCCGTGACGATCGAACGATTCTCGATCTACGAACGGTTGCTCTTCACGACGACCATCACATCGTCTCGGCACTGCGCCGCCTTTTCGTTCCATGACCGTTCTCGCCACGGCCGGCCACGTCGACCACGGAAAGTCGACACTCGTGAAAACTCTGACCGGCACCGACCCCGATCGTTGGGCCGAAGAGCGAGAGCGGGGTCTCACGATCGATCTCGGTTTCGCCAGTTTGGTCACACCCGCCGGACACGACGTCTCGTTCGTCGACGTTCCAGGTCATGTGCGTTTCATCGCCAACATGCTCGCTGGCGTGGGCGCAGTACAGGGTTGCCTGTTCGTCGTCGACGCACGCGAAGGATGGATGCCCCAATCCGAGGAACACTTGCGGATTCTCGAACTGATGGGTCTCCAGCACGGAGTGATCGTCATCACCAAGATCGATCTGGTCGACGACGACGATCTCGAACTGGCCCGCCTCGAACTCGACGATCGCCGACGGAACAGCTTTCTGGAGAATGCCCCGGTCGTGGCCGTGTCGAGTCATACCGGACAGGGTCTGTCCGAACTTCTCGCCGCCATCGACCGGCTGCTCGACACGACGCCGACCGCTGTCGATCGGGGACTTCCGCGTCTTTTCGTCGATCGTTCCTTCGCCGCCAAAGGAAGTGGGACGGTGGTGACCGGCACGTCCATCGACGGTCGGTTCGACGTGGGCGACACGATGATCGTCGGACCCGATCGGCGAACCTGTCGAATTCGCTCGATTCAGAATCATGGTCGGTCGGTGAACTCGATCGGCCCTGGACATCGAGTGGCTCTGAACCTCTCGGGTGTCGAACACGCCGAGGTGTCACGGGGTGACGTCATCACCCGGGCCGACGACTGGCACCACACCTATCGGTTCGATGCCTCACTCGGTGTTCTCTCCTCACTCGGTCATTCCGTGTCACGGCGCGGTGCCTACCGAGTGCACATCGGTTCAGCCGACGTTCCGGCTCGACTCCGAGTGATCGGACCCGATTCTCTCGAGCCGGGAACGAGTGGGTTCGTTCGCATCCATCTCGATCGTTCTTTCCCGTTGCTCCCCGGCGATCGATTCGTGGTTCGCGACAGTGGACGGGGCGAGACCGTCGGTGGTGGAGAGGTTCTCGATATCGATCCGATTCGTCCCGTCTCGAAGGCCCGTCCCGACCGTTCGGTCGACCGGATCGTCTTCGAACGTGGCTGGATCGACAGCGACGAACTCGGGCGTTTGACCGGACTTCGCCACGAGCCGTCGGTGGGTCGATGGGTCGTCGACCCCGAGGTGCTCGAGCGATCACGTCGGGAGTTGATCGACGCCGTCACGAACTCCGGTGCTGACGGTCTCGATCTCGGACGTCTCGACGATCGCCGTCGAGCACTGCTCGCGACGATGGACGAACTCGTCACCGATGGCGACCGTGTTCGTCGCCCTGGAGCAGTCGATCCACTGCTTTCGCACCCGGTGATCGAGCGGCTCCGCGCCCAGGGCTGTGCTCCCGATGCCCCGACCGACGTCTCGCCGGGTGAACTTCGGCGACTCGAACGAGCCGGACTTCTCGTCGAGCGCGACGGCCTGTGGTTCCATGTGGACGCACTGGAAACAGCCCGATCCGTGGCGCGCCAACTCATCGATCACGCTGAGGCCGGATTCACGCTGGCACAGTTCCGTGATGCTCTCGGGGTCACGCGCAAACACGCCGTGCCACTCGCGACCGAACTCGACGAACGAGGAATCACCAGACGACGAGGCGACGTGAGGATCGAGGGTCCGCGACTCGATCGTCCGATCACTTCTTGATCGAGCGGAAGGTGAGGTTCACCCGCGCGTCGGTCACTCGCTTCTGTTTGGGGATCGAGTGCACCCACGCCGACTGCGACGTGCCACTCATCACGAGCAGTGAGCCACCGGTGAGATCATGCTCGATCACCTCACGGGTGCGTCGGTGACGGAATTTGAATCGACGTGTCGCGCCGAGACTCAACGATGCGATCACGGGCTCGGTTCCCAGTTCGGGTTCGTCGTCGGCGTGCCAACCCATGCTGTCGTCACCGTTGCGATAGAGATTCACGAGGACGGAATTGAACGGCGTGCCGGCTTCGTGCTCGCAGACGGCCTTCAGACGTTCGAGAGTGGGTGTGAAGGGTCGGGGTTCGAGGGTGATTCCCGAATAGGTGTAGGCCTCGTCGCCGTACCAAGCACTCAAACGGGGCTCGGCCACTTCTCGACCGAACATGACGAGGTGCTTCTGTTCCCAGTCGAGTTCTTCGACGAGCGTGGCCAGAAGATCCTCGTGCGACTCGGCTCCTAGCACCCACTCGTGGAACACCGCGTTCCCGTCGTAGGGAAGCAACTCCCGGGTCGGCGCCCCGCCGAAGAGAGTCACTGCTCGGAGGTCGTCTTGCTCCGGCGCTCGCGGTAGTCGCGCGCACCGCCTTCTTCGGGTTCGACTTCCAGGGTGACACCGTCGATCGCCACCACTCGTGCCGACTCACCGGCCTTCACCGGAGTCGCGCGGTTGGTGCGAGCCTTCCAGCGCGCTCCGTCGATCTGAAGCGAACCGTCAGGAGAGATGTCGGTGACGGCTCGACCCATCTGGCCGATGAGTCGCTCGCGTCCGATGGTCGGAGTGGCAAATCGCGTCCGGGTCATGCTCGGCATTCCCGACACGAACGTGAGGGCGATACCTCCGATACCCACGAGGAGAGTGAGCCACGACGGACGAAGATTCTGCTGATCGAAGGTGGGGAAGAGGAACCACGAACCGACGGCGAACAAGGCAAGTCCGACTCCGGTCCAGAAGCGTGGAATACCCACTTGGACGTCGATGGCGAACGCGATCATCGACCCGATGATGAAGGCCAGTGCCCAGCCTCGTTCGGGAAGCTCGCCGAGACCGTAGAAACCGAGCAAGGAACACACGGCGCCGACCACGCCGGCCACGCCGATTCCGGCCGTGAACAACTCGAAGACCAACAACGCCAGACCGATGATCAAGAACAAGTAAGCCACCGGAGGACTGGCCGCCGTGTGGAAGAGCTGATTGAAGAGACCGAGCTTCTGGAAACGCACCACCGTGATGTCGTTCGAGACCGATCCGTCGTCGTTGAGGGTCTCGACCGCCGTGTCGAGTTCCACACCATCGATGACGAGCCCGTCGAGTGCGAACACCATGTTGCGAATGGTGGGCGCCCCTTCGTCACTGATCTCGAGCTTCAATGCGCCTTGCTGACGGGCGTCCTGAAAACCCAGGGTTCCGGCCTGCAGCACTTCGGTGGCGGCACCGAAGTCGACCGAATCGGTGAGCGGAACTCCCGTGCGCCCGATACGAGCACCGGGCGCCATACCCGTGGCATCAGCGGCCGAGAGCAACTGTGCGACGAGGCCCGTTGCTCGAGCACCGGACGGGCCGACCCAGATGGCCACCGGCACATCGGCGTTCTCGATCAGTTCGTAGAGATCTCGCATCCGATCGCGACCGATCACCGATGCCTTGGAGTTGATCTGCAAGATGATCGCTTGAGATCCGTCGTCGGCCGCTCGTTCGAGGGCGCGTTCGATCTCATCGGCGACGATCGAGTCGATGAGACCCGACACCTGCAGGACGTCGACGGCCGGCAGACCAAGATCGACGGAGTCATCGTCGCCAGAAACACCGTCGCCGGAAACATCGTCGACACCATCGGTACCGGGTGTCTGAGCCGACACCGGTGATGCACCCGATGACACACCAAGAACACCGAGCACGCCACCAAGGGCAACGAGAACGATCGCTAGTCTGCGCACGAGTGCCTCCGTTGAGATCATCTACTGGCCAGTCGGATTCGGGCCGGTCGACCATCGACCGGCTGTTCACCGCGACACGTCTCGTCGTGGTGGCCGGCAAAGGGGGTGTCGGCAAGACAACGGTAACGGCAGTTCTGGCCAACGCTGCAGCCAACCTCGGTCTTCGTGTGCTGGTTGTGACGCTTGACGACCGTCCCGGTCTCGACGTGCTGCTCGGTGGCTCACCGGGTGATGGAGCCTCCTACGACGGTGATCTCGTGAGTGTTGGTCGAGGCGACTCCGGGACCGGGTCGATTCATCTCCGGACACTGTCGGCGTCCGAGGCTCTGCAGGACTATCTCGCCACTCAGGGACTGGCTCGACTGGCCAAGCGTCTCGTCTCGACCGGAGTGGTTGACGTCGTGGCGAGTGCAGCGCCGGGAATCGACGATCTACTCGTTCTCGGAAAGATCAAACATCTCGTCGGTCTGGCCGGACCCGACGGTCCGCACGATCTGGTTCTGGTCGATGGTCCAGCGGCCGGCCACGCACTGTCACTGCTTCGATCACCGGCCAATATCGCCACGACGGTGCGAGGCGGTCCACTGCGTTCACAGGCCATCGAAGTGCGCGACATGCTGCGCGACCCGAACCGCTCACGGCTGATTCTCGTGACTCTTCCCGAGACGACTCCCGTGAACGAACTTCTCGAGACGATGAGCGTCGTCACCGACTCGAACGGCGACATTGCGATGACACTCGGACCAGTCGTGGTGAACGGCGTCGATCACGCACCCGACGTGGAAGAACTGGTGGCATCAGGGTCGGCTCCCACTGGCGAACTCGGCGACGCCGCTCGGTTTCGGGCCACGAAATGCGCGGTGCATCGCCGGGAAGTCGCCCGCCTCGACGACGAACTCGGCGGTGCCGTCCTCTCACTTCCTCACGTGGCTCGCGCCGGTCTCACTCATGACGACGTGTCGTACCTCGCTGATATCGCTGGCTCACACGAGGAGTTGCTCTGATGGCGCGACAGGCCGGTCCGATGCGAACCATGATCGATTCGGCACGGGTTCTCGTCTGTTGCGGGTCTGGTGGTGTCGGCAAGACCACGACAGCGGCGGCGATCGCCGTCGAAGCCGCACGTCTCGGTCGTCGCGTGGTGGTGATCACCATCGATCCGGCCAAGCGACTCGCCGATGCGCTCGGTATGTCCGGTCGACTCGGTAACGAACCGATCCGACTGGATCTACCCGACGATCATCCAAACGATCATCGGGGCGAACTCTGGGCGATGATGCTCGACGCCAAGGAGACGTTCGACGATCTGGTTCGACGAGAGGCACGTCATTCCCGACAGGTCGACGACATCCTCGGAAATCCGTTTTATGTGAACATCGCCAGTCGACTTTCGGGCAGTCAGGAATACATGGCAGCCGAGAAGCTCTTCGAACTGCGCGACGACGATCGATTCGACCTGGTCGTGGTCGACACGCCACCGAGCCGCGAAGCCCTCGACTTTCTCGATGCGCCGAAGAAGCTCACCAACTTCCTCGATCACCGCGTGTATCGCTGGCTGGTGGCCCCAGCACGTGGCGGTCTGAAGATCGTGAATTTCGCTGCGCAACCGATCCTGCGAACCATCGGACGAGTGATCGGTGCCGACGTACTGGCCGACGCAGTCGATTTCTTCCGAGCATTCGAAGGAATCGAGGACGGATTCCGTGATCGTGCACGCGCCGTCGACCGACTGCTCAGATCCGACGAGACGAAGTACTTGGTCGTTGCTTCGCCTCGTTCCGACACCGTGAACGAAGCGCTCTATTTCACCGAGCAGCTCGGTCGAGCGGGAGTCGTCACGGGTGGTCTGGTGGTGAACCGTCTCCAACCGATGTTCGGACGAGGATCGGCCAAGTCGGCGACCGCCAATGCCCGGCGGGCCGAAAAGGACGGGGACGCAACACTGGCGCTCCTGCACGAAAATCTCGCCCGCTTACGGGCGATCGGCGAGGCTGAGGAAGTGAGCATTCGACCGCTTCTCGATCGGTTGTCCGATGTTCCGATCGCTCGAGTGACGCAACGAGCCGATGACGTCCACGACCTGCAAGCCGTCTCGGAGATCGGTACCTCGATCCTGGCTGGATGATTCGGGACGTACGAAAGCCCTGCGGTAGCGTGACGCCGTGCACGTGATTCTGGCCACCGATGCCGACTGGCTGGTCGACGAAGTCGTCGCCGCCCTCGGAGATTCCGACACCTCGTTCACGGTCTGCCGTGAAGGTCGACTCGTGGCCGGACTCGTGAAGGAGAGGACTCCCGATCTGGTCATCCTCGACATGCAGATCGGAACCATGGGAGGCATTGCGGTCACCATGGACCTGCGACTCGACGAGAGCGCCGGCACCCTGCCGCACGTTCCGATCCTGATCGTTCTCGACCGTGACGTCGACGTGCATCTGGCTCGTCGTAGCGGATCGGACGGATGGCTCATCAAGCCTCTCGACTCATTGCGCCTGCGCCGGGCCAGCCGGGCCATCGCCAGTGGCGGATGCTTCGCCGAAGGCCTGCCCGAGGTCGCCGACGCAGCCGAAGAGTCCGGCGAGGCCCCGGTCGAAATGTCCGAGGTCGATGAGGCTCCCACCGGCGAAACCGTCGACGCCGGGTAGCATCCTCGTCGCACCAATCGGGGTGTAGCGCAGCTTGGCTAGCGCGCCACGTTCGGGACGTGGAGGCCGGAGGTTCGAATCCTCTCACCCCGACCACTGATCTCCCTGTTCAGGGAGATTTTCATCATCTTCTTATGACTACGCCGTAGCGGCAGTGGCACGAACTCGGCAC
>JAQCIK010000059.1:0-3590 GCA_027592035.1 Actinomycetota bacterium
GTGTGAGATTCGGGTTCACCGACAGCACCAGAGCGGCGATTCCCGACACGATCGGGGTCGACATGCTGGTTCCTTGCTTGTAGCCGTAGGTCCAGTCGCCGGTCGCGGTTCGAGACCCGCCGTTCTGCAACGAGAGGATGCCCCCCGGACCACCGGGAGCAGCGACGTCGACGAGCGATCCGTAGTTCGTGTACGACGCCCGACTTCCGTCGTAGCGGAGCGCGGCGACGCTGATGACGTTGTCGCACTTCGACGGCGCGAAGTCGTTCGTGTCGAGATCGACGCCGGCATTTCCGGCGGCGACGACGACAGTGACTCCGGCGGCGACGGCATCGTTGATCGCCGCCTGCTCGACCGACGCACAGGCGGTGGCCGAACCGAGACTGAGGTTGATCACCTTGGCCGGGGTGGGATTGAGCGGGACACCATCGACCGGTAGGCCGGCCGCCCAACGGATGGCGACCGCCTCGTCGGAGGTTCGTCCGCCACACGTTCCGAGCACTCGGACGTGTTGGATACGCACGTTGGGTGCGACACCGGTGATGCCAACCGAGTTGTTGCCATTGGCGGCGACGATTCCCGACACGTGCGTTCCGTGCCACGAACTCGGCTTGAAAGGGTCACCCACCGTGCAGGTGTAGAGGGGGTCATCGGACTCCGACCAATCACCGACGTCGGTTTCGTCGGGATCCCAGCCGTCACCGTCCTTGCTGTTCTTGGTCTGGGAGACGAAGTCGTATCCGTCGACGAGGCGACCCGAGAGCTCGGGATGATCGAGTCGCCCGGTGTCGATCACGGCCACGACGACGCTCGACGATCCGCGCGAGACGTCCCACGCACTCGGGAGATCGATGCCCTGTGTGCTCGAGCCCGGAGTCTGGAGGTACCACTGCTCTGAAAAGCGCGGATCGTTCGGAACGACGGACGACGAACGCATCACGTCGGGCTCGGCACTTTCGACCAAACCACGGGTGACCAACTCGTCGGTGACGGCGATCGCCAGTTCGTCCGTGAGCACGTCACTGAGCGTGATGATCTCGAATCGATCGCCGATCGAGACGGGAGAATCGGTCTCGATCTCATGAACCTCGGCGAGAAAGGTACGCGCGGCCTCGCTGCTGCGACCCTCGTGTCGACGAACGACGAGTCGATCGACCAGCTCAGTCGACGCCCCGCTACCGAGCGCGACAGATGGTTCGGGTGAGACATCGGATCCGTCGACTGCGGCCGAGGCCGTCGAGACGGTCGACGCGGCAGCCACGAGAACTGCAGCGACGGCGAGCCACGGGTGACGCAAGCCCTTCGGGCCTCTCGTCGTCGTGGCTGATTTCTTCACCCGTGACCTCCGGATCTGCTTTCCGAAGGTACAACCGTACGAGTTCGAGAAATGTTTCGAATGTCCCGAATTGAGAATGACTTGACGATCTCGGACCGGGACTAACGTCCGGAACGTGACCGACAACACGCCACGTTTCCATGACGACCTCGGAATCCGAAGCGACCCCGAGACGCTCGAGACCGAGTGGATGCGCAACGTGCTCGATGCCGCGGGGTTGTCGCAGGGAGCGGTGCTTCGCTCGTGCGAGTTCGTGGGCTATGTCGGCACCGGTCAGACGGGCTGCAACGCCCGCTTCGCTCTGGACTGGGATAGGCCGGTCGGTCGTCCGGCCACCATCATGGGCAAGTTCCCGTCGCGCGACGAAACGGCTCGTGCCACCGGTTTCGGCGGTAGCGCCTACGTGACCGAGTGGAACTTCTACCGCAACCTCGCACACACCGTCGACGTGCGTGCACCGCACTGCTACCACGCTGCGTTGAACGTCGAGCAACAAGAGTTCTGCCTGATCATGGAAGATCTGTCGGGTTCCGATCAGGGGGATCACTTCGTCGGTCTGAGCGCCGATGAAACCGCGCTGGCCATCGATCAGGCAGTCAAGTTGCATGCCCCTCGGTGGGGAGATCCGTCGCTCGCAACGGCCGGACCGAACCCGATGTCGATCGAGGAACGATCCGACGCGTTGCAGATGATCTACTCGATGCTGTTGCCGGCCTTCCTCGACCGACTAGGTGGGCGCCTCGATTCGTCGATCGTCGAGATCTGCGAGAAGTTCGGTCTCGGTGTGAAGCGTTGGGCTCAGGGTTCGGGCTCCCCGCTCACATTGGCTCATTACGACTTCCGGCCCGACAACTTCCTCTTCGCACGTGAACCGGGAGCACCTCCGATCGTCGTCGTCGATTGGCAGACCGCCAACGAAGGGCTCGGCATGGTCGACGTCGCCTACGTGATCGCGAGCAGTTGTGACCCTGATGGCAGGCCGTCGATCGAACGGGATCTCGTCGAGTCGTATCGTCGTCAGCTGGAGGCGACGGGGATCTCGTACGACGCCGACACGTGTTGGCGCGACTACCGCTTCGGATCCTTCTGGGGTCTCGCCATCACCGTGTTGGCGACGTCGATGGCAGCGCGGACGGAACGGGGAGACGACCTGTTCGTCCGCATGGCCACGCAGTACGGCCAACAGTGCCTCGATCTCGATTCACTGGCATTATTGGGGATCTAGCCGACGTCGACACTGGGGGTGCGTCATGACGGTCACCGAATTCGATCCCGATCGTTTGCGCGAGAAGTATCTCGCCGAGCGGGACAAGAGACTCCGCACCGACGGCAACGAGCAGTACGTCGAGATCGAGGGACGCTTCTCCCATTATCTCGACGATCCCTATGTGGAGCAGGTCGGACGCGGTCCACTCTTCGATGAGGTCGACGTGGTGGTCGTCGGCGGTGGTTTCGGCGGCCTCTTGGCCGGTGCCCGACTGCGTGAGGCCGGGATCGACGACATTCGAGTGATCGAGAAGGGCGGTGACTTCGGAGGAACGTGGTACTGGAACCGCTACCCAGGGGCAGCCTGCGACGTCGAGTCGTACATCTATCTGCCACTTCTCGAAGAGATCGGTTACATGCCGACGGAGAAGTATTCGAAGGCTCCTGAGATTCTCGCCCACAGTCAGGCGATCGGTCGGCACTTCGATCTGTATCGGAACGCTTGCTTCCAGACCGAAGTGACCGAGATTCGCTGGGACGACGACGATGCACGATGGACGATCTCGACCAATCGCGGCGATCGCATGCGCGCGCGTTTCGTGATCATGGCCAACGGTCCTCTCCATCGACCGAAGTTGCCTGGTATCCCCGGCGTCGAATCGTTCGCCGGTCACTCCTTCCACACGAGTCGTTGGGATTACGAGTACACCGGTGGATCGTCGAACGGTGGTCTCGCCGGACTCGCCGACAAGCGGGTGGGCATCATCGGTACCGGAGCCACTGCGGTGCAGTGCGTGCCGCATTTAGGTGAATACGCGAAGGAGCTCTTCGTTTTCCAGCGCACACCGTCGTCGATCGACGTACGGAACAACCGACCGACCGATCCGGAATGGGCCGACAGTCTCGAGCCCGGTTGGCAACAGGAACGAATGGACAATTTCAATGCACTGGTATCGGGTGGTTTCGCCGAGATCGATCTGGTGAACGACGGCTGGACCGACATCATCGGCAACTTGTTGATTCGACTTCGCAAGGAATCGTCCCCCGA
>JAQCIK010000060.1:0-3461 GCA_027592035.1 Actinomycetota bacterium
TCAGTGGGGGCGTCTCCGGGCCGATACCTGGGCCGTCCCCACGTCCCTTCATCCGTGAAATCACCGTCCATCCTCCTCCGTCCCGTTCTGGCCCTCCTCGTGGCCGCTGGAACCGTCGCTTCGGTAGCGGCGGATCCGAGCGCCCCGGCGGCCAAAGCGGCCCCCACAGCGGACGAGGCCCTGGTGGTGGTCTTGGAGGGCCAGGGGAACGGGCATGGGCGAGGCCTCAGCCAGTGGGGTTCGTACGGCTGGGCCACCGCCTATGGCAAGGACTGGACCTGGATCCTCGACCACTACTACGGCGGCACCCAGATGGGCACCGTTGCCGGCGACCAGCGCATGACGACACGTCTGGTCTCGCTCGACGGCTACCAAACGTCGGTGATTGCGCCACTCGTCGATGCCAGCGTGAATGGTTCGGGTGCCTATGCGAGCGTCACGGCACGACTCGTGTCGGGCACTCAGCAGTTCGACGTGTGGGCTTCGGCACAGTTCGCGTGTCCGAGTTCGTCGGCCAGCCTGGGGACCAACACGCCGAGCGTGCTCGAAGTTCCCGACGGTCCGATCGCTCGTGGCACCTCCGACAACGGTTCGGCACGACAGATCCAGACGTTCCTCACGCGCGCCGTATCTTTCCTCGGTGACGCGTCGATGAATCCGGGCGGTGTCGACGGAATCTTCGGAGCAATGACAGAAGCCGCCGTGATCGCCTTCCAGAATTGGGCGATCTCGCAAGGCACCTATTCCGGTGCGGCCGATGGCGTGTGGGGGCCTGATACGGCGACGGTGGCTCGCAACGTGATCGCGCAGATGCCGGTCGAATCGACGTCGGATTGGGTGTATCTCGGTCGATATCCGGCCGGATCGAATGGCTGGGCGGTCACGATCACCACTCCGGGCGGAGATTCGCCGTCGACCCCGGCCGAATACTCGCTCGGTGTGTGTCAGAAGGATGGTTCGGTTCGGCACTACCGCGGTTCGATGATCGCTGCTTACGCGTCCGGCTCGTCCACCCCGCAACGAACGGTGAACGATGCGCCGGTCGAGATGTATCTGCGCGGTGTGGTGCCGCGCGAGTCGCCGGCCTCGTGGGGTGACGCCGCCGGTGGAGCCGGTATCAACGCCTTGCGCGCTCAGTCGGTAGCGGCCCGGTCGTACGGGCTCGCACAGAGTCGTTATTCCTACGCCAAGTCGTGTGACACCACGGCCTGTCAGGTGTATGGCGGAGCCGCCACCCGTGGCTCGGCAACGGGTGTGCCGTCGGTGATCGAGGATGCCCGAACCAACCGCGCCATCGACGACACGGCCCTCAGCATTCGTGTGCGTCCCGGAACCACCAATCCGGTGTCCACCGAATTCTCGTCGTCGAACGGTGACAAGACGGCCGGCGGAGCGTTCCCGTCGGTCGACGACGACGGCGACAAGATCGATGCCAATCCGTGGAACCGATGGAGTCGCATCATCCCGGTGTCGAGTCTCACGGCTCGCTACGGATTGTCAGCCATCACCAATGCCGCCAACGAAACCGACACCACATTGGCCCAGCAAGGTTTTCTCGGTCTGTGGGCCACTCGTACCCGGCTGTACAACGGATCCAACTCGATCACGGTCACTCATGCCAGTTTGCGCAATGCGTACGACCTGCCATCGATCGCCTTCACGGCAAGGGTCGTACGACGCGATCGAGTGACGGCCGAGGAGTTCGCTTTCATCGGCGACTCGGTGGGTGAGAGCATCGCGGATCGCAGCGGTGGCGGTGAACTGCCGGCTCTCTTGAGTGGCGTGTTCGCATCGTCGAAGTACGACGCGCTCACGAATCGCTGCACGGTCGGATCGTGCGTGACCGGAGAACTCGACGGCCTGGGCGTTGCGCAGGCACTCACCGGATCTCCCGACGTCGTGGTGGTCGAACTCGGTTACAACGATTCCGGTTCGTCGATGGCTGGGGAGATCGACAAAGTCATGCAAGCTTTGGTCGACAAAGGTGTTCGCGCCGTCGGCTGGGTCACCATGTCGGAGCGACGTACGTCGAATGGATCCCCCACTTACGCCGCGCACAACCGAGCCGTGCGGGCGGCGGCCGACAAGTGGCCGCAGTTGCGAGTTCTCGATTGGAATGCGGCCAGTTCGGCCGGCAACCAGTCGCGTTGGTTCAACGACGGTGTGCACCTCAACACTTCGGGTCAAGCCCAGTTCGCCTTGTGGTTGCGGGAACGAATCCTCGAGATGGCCGGACAGGTCGAGCAGACCCGGGTGTACGGCGACACTCGCTACACCACCGCCATCGAGATCGCGACTCGCTCGTTGTCGGGTGGTGCCATCGCATCGAGTGAGGTCGTGATCGTCAACGGACTCGGAACGGTCGACGGTCTCGCCGCATCGGGGTACGCCGGCTCTCGTCGGGCACCAATCCTGCTCACTCAGGCCGATGCGTTGCCGGCCGCAGTGTCCAACTACTTGACGACCAATCAGCCCGCCGCGGTGACGATCGTGGGTGGAACGAATGCCGTTCAACCGGTGGTGGAAGAACAAGTACGAGCGTTGCTGCCGAGTGCAGCAGTGGTGCGCATCGAAGGGGCCGACCGCTACCGCACGGCCGAACAACTCGCCCGAGCAGTGTTCGCCGATGCCGGAGTTCTGTTCATCGCAGCCGGATCGTCACAGGTCGATGCGTTGTCGATCGCACCGGCCGCCTTCGCGTTGGCCGATCCGCTGTTGCTCGCCACACCAGCCGGTATCGATGCCGAGACTCTGACAGCGATCACCGAGTGGTGGGAGTCGCATCCGAGTGGTCGCGTGGTGTTGGTCGGTGGAACAGCCGTGCTGTCGCCGGTGGTCGATCAACAGCTGTTCGCTCTCGGCATCCCCGAGAACCAAGTGGCGCGTCTGGCCGGTGCCGATCGCTACGCCACATCGGCACTCGCCGTGGAGTGGATCAAGGCCAACGTCACCGGGTTCAACTCGGGTTCGGTGGGTCTGGCCTCGGGCAAATCACCGATCGATTCGCTCACGTCGGCCCCGTTCCTGGCCGGCAACTCGCTACGTTCACCGCTTCTTCTCGTGCCTCCGTGTGGATCGATCCCCGACGCGACGAAGACGGCGCTCCTGTCGGCCACCAAGCAGATCGTGATCGGTGGGCCGTCGGCGGTCTGTGAGGCCTTGGCTTTGGCCTTGAAGCAGCGCTAGCCGTAGCCTCGCCGGAATGGACATCAACGGAGCAAGCGCAATCGTCACTGGTGGAGCCTCGGGTATCGGAGCCGCCACCGCCCGTCTTCTCGCCCAGCGTGGAGCCAAGGTCGTGGTCGCCGACCTGCAGGAGGACAAGGGCAACGCCATGGCCGACGAGATCGGCGGTGCGTTCTGCAAGGTCGACGTCACCAAGACCGACGACATCGTGAACGCCGTCGAGATGGCCAAGTCGATGGGTCCGCTCCGTGTGCTCGTGAACTCGGCCGGTATCG
>JAQCIK010000030.1:0-20183 GCA_027592035.1 Actinomycetota bacterium
GGTGGCACCGAATGCGAACAGAGCACCCTGACTCATGATCACTCCTTCTTCGACTCGGTCGCCACCAGGAACGCCCCCAGCGCCAAAATGGAGGGAACCCAAACTCCGACAAAAATTCCATTCAGCCGATCATCGATCGACGCACCATCGGAGAAATACAGCCAGACACTCAGGACCAGACTTGCCCCCGCAGCGAAAAGCGTGGTGATCCGGAGGATGGTGGTCGCCTTCATGTCGTCACCGTACCGAGAACCACGAGTCAGGTGTGGGATGTGCTCCGAGTGACGAACCATTTCGAGTCCTCGCGAGGAAGTTCGCTGAAACGCCCCCATACTGACGGCGTTGATCGGTGGGTCTCACCGTTCATGAGTGGCGTGCGACGTGACGAGCATTCAGGCTCGTCAGAGGCTTCCTCCCCCAGACACCTTCTCGGTGTCGTCTCCCGAACCAAAGGATCCTCATGTCCCCCATCACCAGTCCCGATCGCGCGTCCTCGCGCCCCGACAACGACACTGCCTCGTTCGCCTCACTGGGCGTCCCGACCGACCTCGTCCGAATCCTCACTCGCAACGGCATCACCTCACCGTTCCCCATCCAGCGTCAGACCCTGCCCGACTCGTTGCGCGGCACCGACATCATCGGCCGTGGCCGCACCGGTAGCGGCAAGACCCTCGCCTTCGTCCTGCCCCTGGTGGCGCGACTCGCCGCCGATCGTCGCGGGTCGAAGCCCCGTCAGCCGCGCGGCCTGATCCTCGTACCCACACGTGAACTCGCCGCCCAGGTGGCCGAGACCCTCGATCCGTTGGCCAAAGCCCTCGGACTCTCCCACGTCGTCATCCACGGTGGCGTGAGTGCCTTCCCACAGGTGAAGGCCCTCCAACGAGGTGTCGACATCGTGATCGCTTGCCCCGGTCGTCTCGAAGATCTCATTCAGCAACGCGAATGCCGTCTCGATCATGTGGCGATCACCGTGGTGGACGAAGCCGATCACATGGCCGATCTCGGATTCCTTCCGGTCGTCAAGCGGCTGCTCGACAAGACACCGGCCAAGGGTCAGCGTCTTCTCTTCTCGGCCACGCTCGACAACGGCGTCGACGTACTCGTCGATCGCTATCTGGACTCCCCGGTCATGCACTCGGTCGACCCGGCCGAATCGCCGGTACCCGACATGGAGCACCACGTTCTCTGTGTCGATCGCGAGAACAAGCCAGCCGTCGTCCAGGCCCTCGCATCGGGCCGCGAGCGAACGCTGCTCTTCACTCGTACCAAGCACACGGCCAAGAAGATCGCTCTTCAGCTGTCGAAGAACGGCATTCCGAGCGTGGATCTGCACGGGAATCTCTCGCAGAACGTTCGCACCAAGAACTTGGAGGCCTTCGCATCCGGAGAAGTACTCGTGATGGTCGCTACTGACATCGCAGCGCGTGGCATCCACGTCGACGACATCAATCTGGTCGTCCACGTCGACCCACCGGCCGAACACAAGGCCTTCCTTCATCGCTCGGGACGTACCGCACGCGCCGGAGCATCAGGAACCGTTGTCACGGTGATGACTCCTGATCAACGCAAGGACGTCGACGCCCTCACTCGTCGGGCCGGTATCTCGCCCACCCACACCAAGGTTCAGCCCGGCCACCCCGTCATCACCGAACTCACGGGGCCCCCTGCCGAACGACGCATGCGCAAGGTTCCGGCCGCCCAGCCGACTCAGCCGGCACGGCCCAAGAACGTGTCGCAATCCGGTCGTCCACGCAAGGCTGATTCCGCGCGCAAGAGCGGACGCTCGCGCCAACGGTCGCGCACTCGCTGAACCTGATCTAATCGCCACCGTCCACATCAGCCAGTGACACTGCAGTGCCCGTCGGTACTGGGGGTAGTCGTTGCGCCGCCAACCAGGTGAGAACGACGAAGGTGACCGACCCCCACAGCGCGAGCGGGAGTCCACCCCACACGTACAGCGCACCACTGAGCAGCGTGCCCACCAAGCGACCGGCCGCGTTGGCCGAATAATAGAAGCCCACGTCGAGCGCCACTTGATCGTCGTCGGCGAAGGCCAGCACCAAGAACGAGTGCAACGACGAGTTGACGGCGAACACAACACCGAAGACGACGAGACCACCCACGATCGCGCCGGTGACTCCCCAATCGAGACTCACCAGTACTGCGATCACCGCACACACGACGGCGAGTACGAAAGCCCACGTTCTCGTTGCTCGACTCTCGTCGGTCACCCGTCCACCGGTCGACAACAACTTGGGGGCCGTCGATTGCACGATGCCGTAACCGATCACCCACGCGGCGAGGAAGCCACCCACACCTTCGTGTGACCAGTCCAACTGATCGGCCAGGAACACCGGCACCGCGACCACGAACCAGATGTCGCGCGATCCGAACAGGAAGAAGCGAGCGACCGACAATTTGTTGATGGCCGGCGACTTCGACAGCAATGAGGTGAGCTTCGGCTTGCGCTTGGCCTTCCCGATGTCTTCGTTCAACAACACGACGAGCAACATCACGGTGACCGCAAGTGCTCCGACCATGCTCCACAGTGCGCCGTCGTAACCGAGTCCCGACAAGAGTGCCGAACCGAGGAAGAATCCGACTCCTTTCAGCGCATTCTTCGATCCGGTGAGAATCGCCACCAATCGGAAGAGCGACCCATCGCCGGCCACCGTCTTCACGGCGCTCTTGGAACTCATCTTGGTGAGATCCTTCGCCACACCCGACAAGGCCTGCATGGCCATCACGAACAACACCGACAACCATCGCTCCCACGACGGATCCTCGAGCGTGAGTGCCGACAAGGCGACGATCTGCAGCACGAGTCCACCGACCAGTGTTCGGTTGAGCCCTCGACGTGCCCCCACCCAGCCGCCGAGCAAGTTGGTGAGAATACCCATGAACTCGTAGGCGAGGAACAAGAACGCGATCGCCACTGCCGAGTAGCCGAGCTCATTGAAGTGCAGAAGCACCAACATGCGAAGGGCACCGTCGGTGAGGGTGAACACCCAATACCCGGCGGTCACGAGGACGTAGTTGCGCAACTTCACGAATTCACCGCGCGCCCGACCTTGGCGGCCAGTTCGACCATGCGGTGGGCGTAGCCGAATTCGTTGTCGTACCAAACCAAGACCTTCACCAGTCGTCCGTCGATCACCATCGTCGACGGACCATCGACGATTCCCGATCGAGGATCGTTCACGTAATCAGCCGATACCAAAGGCCGTGTCTCGAAGCCGAGGATGCCGGCCAAAGGCTCTTCGGCGGCCGCACGCAACAGGCCGTTGATCTCGTCGACCGTCACGTCACGACACATCGTGAACACACAGTCGGTGAGCGAGGCGTTGAGGAGCGGTACCCGCACCGCCATTCCGTTCAGCTTGCCCGTCAGATCGGGGTAGATGAGAGTGATGGCGGTGGCCGATCCGGTGGTGGTGGGAACCAGCGAATTGAGGGCCGAACGAGCGCGCCGCAGATCCTTGTGTGGCGCGTCCACGATCACCTGGGTATTGGTGACGTCGTGAATGGTGGTGATGGCACCCCGTTCGATCCCGATGCTCTCGTGCAACACCTTCACCACCGGCGCGAGCGAATTCGTGGTGCACGACGCGGCGGTGACGATGGGATGGATCGACGGGTCGTACAAGTGGTCGTTGCAACCCATCACCACATTGAGTACCGAGTCGTCCTTCACAGGACAGGCGACGACGACCGAGCGGGCACCGTTGGTGAGATGGGGCTCGAGATCCGGGACGGTCTTGAACTTCCCGGTCGCTTCGATGACGAGGTCGACACCGAGTTCGGACCACGGGATCGACTCCGGTCGAGAGTGCTCGGTGAACGACACCGGTCGGCCATCGAGCACGAAGCCGACACCATCGACCGACACCGAGCCGTCGTACCGTCCGTGCACGGTGTCGAACTCCAGCAGGTGGGCGGCGACCTCGACCCCTCCCTTGACCTCGTTGACGTGCACGAGTTCGAGATCGGGGTGCTCACGGAAAGCCCGGGCCGCCAATCGGCCCATGCGTCCGAATCCGTTGATTCCCACGCGGATGGTCATGTTCAACTCCTCATTTCGTTCGTCGACTCGGTCAGGAGTTCGATGCGGCGACGCGCTGTTCGAATCACATCGTCGAATTGAGTGGCTCGCCCACTGCGAACCGGATCGGGGATCGACCAGTGCAACCAGTCCGACGAAGGATCGAGTTCTTCATGGGCCTCGTCGCACACCGTCACGACCAACGACGGACGTCCTCGGACGTCCGACAGATGTTTGGGGGTCTCGTCATCGAGCTGGAGTCCCGCTCGACGGGCGGCGGCAACGGCACCTGGATGGACACGATCGGCCGGGTGCGTCCCTGCCGAATCGGCCGGTCCGGCCCCGCTCGACCGCCACAGAGCTGCCGCCAACTGACTGCGAGCCGAGTTGCGAGTACACACGAAGAGCACTCGCCGAGGACGGCTGTTCCGAGCGCTGACGGGAAACAATGACGTCGATGACTCGTCGACGAGTTGCACGTAACGGCGTCGTCCGTCTCCGGACGACGTCACCCGCCGCACGAGATCGGCCCGTTCGAGCACCCGGAGGTGGTGAGCGACCAGGTTGGAGTCGAGGTCGAGGCGCTCGGCGATGTCGCCCGGTGAGAGATCAGTGAGGCGGAGCAGATCGACGATGCGCAGACGAGACACGTCACCCAGGGCAGCAAAGGCGGCGGCTCGCTTCTCCACGTTCACGGCCCGCAGAATATGTCTCAATGTTCATTGAGACATATTGAACGTGATGAACTACGGGTGAATTCAGTTCGCCGAACGAGGCCGGCCGATACGCACTGCGACACCCGGCGAGCACCGCACGTGGGGGTCTCCGGTTGGGGTCGGTAACCCCGCCGCTTCCACCAGAGCCGAATCAGCTCGAACCAGTTCGGCCGCCCGCAACGGCCACGGATCGTGATCCACGGGGGCGTAGCGCACACCCCGACGAGTCGCCGAGTAGAGACCCCATCGCGCCGTCAGGAAGTGATCGAGATCATCGGGTTCGATCTCCTCTCCCGGACGAACGACGATCTCGGTCGAATCGACCGCACGGGGCCAACGCCGACGAACTCGTGTCGTCCACTGCGACTCCGTCACCTCGTGACTCGCTCTCCCCCAGCAGTAGGGCAAACGGTACGTGAGACGCGCAACGAGAGCGGGCAGGAAACGATTCACGTCGAGAGAGAAGAACCACACACCTGGACGTCCGTCGCGAATCACGTAGGTACGCACGTTGATCTCGGGGAACGATCCGAAATACGGCACGGCGGGACCATGAGGCAGTCCGATGTTGCGCATCGAGAACGGAATCAGCCCGACCCACGCCGAACCGTCGAAGGTGTCGACGGTGAGTTCGGGGGGAAGCAGAGCCTGAACCACCTCGGGTTCGTATCGCCAATGCACGTACGCGAGATCACGCCATTCCTGACGCATCACAGCGAACGTGACCGGATCGGGGCAACGTGGCGAAAAGGACCTCATCGAAAGTCGAGGCTACGGAGTCCGAGGCTCAGTGCGCTGACAGATCGGCTCTGAACTGAGCTTCGGCCAGCCGAGTTCGATCGGCATCCGACAGCTCGGTCAGACGTTCGAGTGTCACACCGTGAATTCGTGCGGTGCAAGCGAACTCGTGGGAATAGTCACCGACCGGAGCTCCGGTGTCACGACCCACATCGAAGGTCTCGCCACTCATCGAGAACACGATCGGTACCGTTTGCTCGAGGCGAGCAGTTGCTCGCGGAGTGTCATCGGATGTCAGGTACAGGGTTCCACCGGCACCCAGGCCGCCGTCGTAATCGAACTCGACCACGATTCGGTGTCGTCCCTTCTGCATTCGCTCGCCGGAGATCGTGGTGATGACGCGACCGAACAAGTTGTAGACGAAGTGAGGACGGGAGTCGACCAGATACAGGCTCCACCCAGCCAGATTCCCACCCTGACACGCAATGACCCCGCTCGCCTCTGCCTCGCTCCACTCGACGTCGGCACTGATGCGATACGAGCAGTTCTTCAGGTTGACGACGATCGATTCCGGAATTCGCACGTGTGAAGCGTTGTACGTCATCGATGTGAGTCCACCGAGAGCAGTCGGCACGATCGCATCGGGATGCCGACCCGGCATCGGGTCACGAAGTGGATACACACCGTTGCGCCGAGCCTCCTCGTCGAACAACTCGATCATCTCGGCCAACTTCTCGGGGTGAGTATCAGCCAGATCGACACTCTGTGAGAAGTCCGAACGAATGTCGTACAGCTCCCACTTCTCCTGTGGCCCGTCGAAGGGCATCGGCACGAAACGGATCCACGGAGGGCGACCATGGAAGCACGAAGCGATCCAGCCGTCGTGATAGATCGCCCGATTACCCAGGATCTCGAAGTACTGAGTTGTTCGTTCACTCGGTGCCGATCCGTCGGCGAACGAGTACCGCATCGATACACCGTCGACGGGTTCCTGATCGACACCATTCACCGAATTCGGACTCGTCACGCCGGCGATGTCGAGAAGAGTGGGCCAGATGTCGACGACATGATGGAACTGCGTCCGCAAACCCCCTCGATCGACGATCCCCTCCGGCCAGCGGATCACCATGCCGTTACGAGTGCCACCGAAGTGCGACGCGACCTGCTTCATCCACTGGAACGGCGAATCGAGCGCCCACGCCCACCCGATGTTGAAGTGGTTCTCGCAACGGGCCGACCCGAAGTCGTCCATGTGTTCGAGCAACCATTCCGGATCTTCGGGTTGTCCGTTCTGGAAAGACGGCGCCGCCCAGGCTCCGTGCACGGTTCCCTCGGCCGAGGCTCCGTTGTCACCCGTGATGTAGACGACGATGGTGTTCTCGCCGATTCCGCACTCGTCGAGGTGGTCGATCAGTCGACCGATGTGATGATCGGTGTGCGCGAGAAACGCGGTGAACACCTCCATGAGCCGAGATGCCACCGGCTTGTACCGGTCGGGGTACTCGTCCCACGAGGGAATGCCCTCGGGACGTGGCGACAGGACCGACGAGGCAGGAATGATCCCCGAGTCGATCTGTCGCCGGTAGATCTCCTCGCGCAGAGCATCCCAACCCTCGTCGAAGCGCCCACGGAACCTGTCGATCCACTCCTGCGGCACGTGATGCGGAGTGTGCACGGCCGGAGTGGGCAAGTACAACAAGAACGGCTTGTTCGGAGACGAGGTACGCACTCGGTCGATCCATTCGATCGAACGATCGACCAGATCTTCGGTGAGGTGATAATCGTCTCGGTCGAGATACGGCGCCACCGGGGTGGTTTGGTCGTACACGGGTGGTTCGTACTGCGACGACTCGGCGTTCAAGATTCCGTAGAAGCGATCGAACCCCATACCGGTCGGCCAACGATCGAAAGGTCCGGCTGGTCCCATCTCCCACGTGGGCGTGAGATGCCATTTGCCGAAACAACCCGTGGCGTATCCGTTCTGCTTCAGAACCTCGGCCAAGGTCGCCGTCGATTTCGGAATCATGCTGTCGTAACCCGGGAACGTGTTGGCGTTCTCGGGGATCCCGCCCATGTGAGCCGTGTGATGATTTCGGCCGGTCAGAAGAGCGGCGCGGGTGGGAGAACACAGAGCCGTCGTGTGGAACTGGTTGTAGCGGAGGCCTTCAGCGGCCAGACGATCGCATGTCGGCGTGGGTACCGGGCCACCAAAAGTACTGAACGAACCGAAGCCCACGTCGTCGAGCATGATCACGACGATGTTCGGTGCTCCCGACGGAGCGGTCTCGGGCACGAGACGAGATGGCTCGGAGTCGACCATCAGCCGATCGATCCGGCCGGCGAAGGGTTCGCGCGGTCTCGGCAAACTCGTCACGGCTCACCTCGAAGGCCGTCCACATCGAAGGCATCGAACGCCTTTCGTACCTGGTCCTGATCTCCTTCGATCACGACCTGTCCGTCACCGATGCAGTCGCCGAGATGAACGCCACCACCGAGAATCTTCGCCCAGAGATTCCAGGGCATGTGCACCCGATGACGTGCACCGCGTCCATCGGTACGAACCGACACACAGTGACGAAGATGTAGGCCCACCGATCGCCCATCGAAGTCGAGTTCGAGGTGGACGTCCTGACCCGTTGCACGCTCCGGATCGACCAGAACACGCAACATGTCGATCGACGCTTCGGGTGTCATCGCCAGAATTTGCTTCTCTCTCAACCGATGAACTCGCAACGAATCGAGTGATGCCGTTCCTTCGATGTCTCGAGCACGAGTCAGACACCAACTCCTGATGTTGGCCGCCGTGGTGCGATGAGCGATCGAACGCAACACCTCGGCCTGGATCGACCGATCGCTGTCTTCGGCGTCGGGTCGCCACATCAACCACGACGACAGCTCGAGTGCCCAGCGAAGATCTCCTTCTCGAAGAGCCGTCCTCACCCGATCACGGACTGCCTCAACTCCCCCGAAACCTTCGACGAGTCGTGACGCACGATCGGTGGGTTCGAGAGGAAAGAGGTGGCCGGGCTCGTCATCGAACCATCCGCGAACACCGGTGTAGATCTGTCGCACGTGATGCTCGACGAGGCCGTAATACTCGGTCGTGTAGTAATCGTCATCCGACCCCGGGGGCAACTCGACCGTGTGGGCGATCTCGTCCATCGTTCGCCCCTGATTCATCAGCCGGACCGTCTGGTCCCACATCAACTGGATCGAATCGCGATAGCGCGTGGTGCGACGACGGATCTCGTCGGCCCCACTCATGGGGGGTCCGTGAGTGCACAGAAGGTGTTCGGCATTCAAGGACAACACGTGATCGATTCCGGGCAAGAGCACCATCGGATCTCGGTATTCCTCACCTCGAATGGCGTACACGTTGAAGATCAGCGGCCACACGATGTTCTGGGCACACACACCGAGTTCGGGGAACCACAGAGTCACCGAGTCGTCGGCGTCCGACGGTGCGTGATTCACGTGAACATCGAGGCCGGCGATGGTCAATCGTTCACCGCCCCGCCATGAACGAGTGACCGGGACGTGACCGGGGGTCGACGTCGCATGGTCCGGATTCCGGTAGTACAGACCGAGACCGACGTTCACCTGGCCGTCGGGTCCGTCGAGGGGAAGACGCACGGCGAACTGCTGAACGAGTCCTCGCGTGTACGCCGGCGCAATCTCGGACGTGACCCGAGCCAGATTGTACGAGATTCGCTCGTGACCGAACACGGGAACGTCACCGAAGCGATCGAGAACCGCCTGCGTTCCGCTGACGTAGTGGAAATGCGTGTAGAGGACTGCGACCACCGGTCGATCGGTCACGGTGACGAGTTCGTCGAGCGCTGCGTTCATCTCCTCGATCGACTCGCCGGTGTCGATGGCGATGATCCCATCGGGGCCTTCGATGAAGGTCTGATTCGACAGCCCGTTTCCGACCAGGCACCACACCCCGGAGCGAACCGTGTAGAGACGGCGCTGCAACCTGTCGCTTTGGTCGAAAGCCTTGGGGTGCGCGAGTTGCCCCCGTGGTCCCTCGGCAACCGGAGCCGAAGCTCGTAACCAATCCACCATCGTTTCCCCCCTGATACATCATGTCATTCGGGTTCACGTTCGTGGCAAAGTTGACATGTGCCGAGATCGACGGAAACCCACGACACGACGCACGTCTACCGACCCGACGTCGATGGGCTGCGGGCCATCGCTGTCGGATCCGTCGTCATCTTTCACGCCTTTCCCTGGCTGGTTCCCGGCGGCTTCGTGGGTGTCGACGTTTTCTTCGTGATCTCGGGATACCTCATCACGACCAACATCCTCGGCGGGCTCTCGACCGGGACCTTCACGATTCGTGGCTTCTACGACCGGCGGATCCGCCGCATTTTTCCGGCCCTCGCCACCGTGCTAGCAGCCACCTACGCGCTCGGATGGGTGTCACTCTTCGACAAGGAATTCGAACAACTCGGCAAGCACGTGGCCGGAGGAGCGTTCTTCGTCTCGAATCTGTTCTTGTGGGCCGAATCGGGCTACTTCGACACTGCCTCGGAGGTCAAACCCCTCGTCCACTTGTGGTCGCTCGGCATCGAGGAGCAGTTCTACATCGTGTGGCCGCTCGCCCTCTGGGGCCTGTTCCGATTCGGTCGGCGGATCGGGGCGAACGTCGCTGTCGGCACCGTGGTTCTGCTGCTCGTCTCGTTCGTACTCGGTCTCTTCGCACTCGACTCGGTTGGTGGCTACTACTCACCCATCAATCGCTTCTGGGAGCTGCTCATCGGGGCACTGCTCGCCGTCGTCTCGTTCGGACGAGGATCGACGTTGTCCTCCCGGCTCTCGCCATCGACGAACACGGCAGTCGCGACGCTCGGCATGGCCCTCGTCGTCGTTCCGATGTTCACTCTCGACGGAAGCAGCTCCTTCCCGGGTTGGAACGCTCTCGGACCAACGATCGGCACCGCTCTCCTCATCGCCACCGGACCCGACACCTGGTGGGGACGTCAAGTTCTCTCCCGTCGAATCATGGTCGGTATCGGCCTCGTGTCCTATCCGCTCTACCTCTGGCACTGGCCACTTCTCGTGTACGCACGGATCATCGCGAGTGACGTTCCGTCGGCGGCCGTCCGTGTCGGAGCCGTGGTACTCGCTCTCGTCCTGTCGTACGTCACGTATCGACTCATCGAGCGACCGTTGCGTTTTCATCGTCGACGTCGCACGGTCGTGTTCGGACTCGTGACCGCAGTGGCGATCATCGGTGCCGCGGGTGCCTTCACTTTCCAGCAGCGTGGTATCGAACAACGACGATTCAACGATGTGAACATCGCCATCGATCCGGGTGAGGTCCGCGACATCGATCTGATCTCGTCCTTCGGCTGCGGGTTGCCCTTCGACACCGAGTCGCTGTTCGCCGACTGCCGGACCGACGTGCGCGGTTCGGCGTCGTATGCCCTCATCGGAGACAGCAAGGCGTCCACTCTGATCGGTGGCTTCATGCGCACCTCGCTCGACGCTGCCTACTGGACGATTCTCGGCGGAACCCTCGGTCTCGGGTCAGCGGTTCCGCTCATCTCCGACGAGCCGTCCCATGAACGTTTTCAGCCCTTGATCGTTCCCGCCGTCGACACGGTGATCGCTGATCCGCGGGTCGAGGTGGTCGTCCTTCAAGGAGCCGTTCGAGCCATGTTCGAGTATCCGGTGGAAACAGAGTTCTCCTGGCTGCCCGAGAGCCCCCTCTACGACAAGGTCGAGTCGGCACTGCGAGAAACGGTTCGGCGACTGACCGACGGCGGTAAGACCGTCGTTCTCTACGTCGACAATCCGGCTCTGGCGGCTCCCGAGGACTGTTCCGAACGACGTTCGACGATCGGCCTTCTCAATTCGCTCCTGGTGACCGAGAACCCCGAATGCTCCACCACCCGGGCTCAGTTCTCGAGTGACACCGAGAAGTACCGGGCGATGCTCGATCGCATCGCCGATGACTTCGGTGACGACGTGACGGCCTTCGACGCCACCGACGTGTTCTGTGGCGAGATGTGCGGCCACATCAAGGATGGAGTTCGGCTCTACAGCTACACCGACCACCCATCCGACGACGCCGCCGATCTGGTGGGCCGACGTCTCAACGACTATCTGGCGACTCTTTGACGAGCCTCTCGATCACGAGAACGTGATCGGAACGAGGAACTCGTGCTCGGCCTTGATGGCGCCACTCGCCGGATAGACGGCGATGGCGTAGGTGCCCTCACCTTCGGGCTTCTTCACCGGGATCTCGACCGTGAAACTGCCGTCCTCGTCGAGCACGAATATGTTGGGAAGAAGTCCGTCGGGATCGAGGACCTCTCGAGATTCGACCGGCATGGCCCACATCTGGTTCATCGCGTCGGTACGACGCGTACCGGCTCCGGCACCAGTCGACGGCTGCCACACCTCGTCGAAGGTTCCGACCACCACGTACACACCGGTCGGCAAGCCGTCGAGGGGAGGCCGGTTGCCGAGAGCCAGATCGGTGAAGCCGGTCCCCTTCACCGTCACGATCGTTTCGCCATCAGCCGGGAAGTCGGTCCGGTCACCCACGATCTCGATCTGCGGTCCGGCCGGCGTCGGAATCGTCGTCGTGGTCTCGGCCACGGTCGTGGAAGGAGCATCGGTCGACGACACTGCCGTCGCGGGTGGTTCGGTCGCCTCGACGGAGTCCGTCGAAGACTCGTCGTTGCCACCGCACGCAGCGACGAACAGGATCGACACGACCACGACAGCACGACCAGTCGCTCGCTTCATCGTTGACCTCCGGATCAACGGCCGTTCGGGGGATTCCGATGGGGCCGGATCTCCAGTGAACCACTGGTCGGATCGACTTTCACCGTCAGGGGGTAGTCGTAGACGTCACTCAACAGCTCCGACGACAGGATCTGGTCGGGACGGCCGTCGGCGACGACTCGGCCGTCGTTCATCACGATCAGACGATCGGCGATGGCGGCTGCGGCCTCGAGGTCGTGCACGACGATGATGACCAGGGCTCCGCCCGCCGCCTTGGCGCGCAAGAGGTCGAACACCATCTCCTGGTGCTTGATGTCGAGGGAGGCCGTCGGCTCGTCGAGAAGAACGATGGCCGTGTCCTGAGCCAGGACTCGTGCCAAGGCGACTCGGGCGGCTTCTCCGCCCGACAACGTGGTGATGCGACGCCGGGCCAGGTGAGCCACATCGGTCGCGGCCATCGACTCGGCGACGATCCGCTGATCGGTCGCCGCACTCGATTGAGACGACCACGGAAAACGCCCCATCGTGACGACCTCGGCCACCGAGAACGGGAACGCCACACTGTTGGACTGCGACAGCACGGCTCGCTGACGAGCCAACTCCAGTGGCTCGTACGCTCCCAATCCGGTCCCGTCGAGTTCGACTGATCCGGTCGCCGGGTCGAGGTCACCGGCCAACAGGGCGAGCAGACTCGACTTTCCGGCTCCGTTCGGACCGACGATGGCAACGAGCTGACCACCATCGAATTGGACGGCGACATCACGGCACAGAACCGTGCCGTCACGTTCGAGCGAAGCCTGGGTGGCACACAGACGGGTCATGCCCATCCCCCGTGACGAGTACGCAGACGGCGCAACTGCCAGATGAAGACCGGAGCACCGAGGATCGACGTCAACACTCCGAGTGGAAGTTCGGCCGGCTCGACGATGTTGCGAGCCAACAAGTCGGCCAATGTCACCACGACCGAACCGAACAACACCGACAATGGGAGCAGATTTCGGTGAGTGGGACCGACGAAGAGACGGACCACATGGGGAACCAACAGACCGACGAAGAGCACGATTCCCGACACGGCAACCGCCGACGCAGCCAGGATCGCCACCACGATCAGCACTCGAATCCGCGCCCTCTCGACGTCGACACCCACGTGGCGGGCCGCGCGATCACCGAGGGATAGCAGATCGAGTGTGCGCCGCAGCGAGAATGCGCCGACCATACCGAGCAGAGCAGCCGGGGCAACGATCCACACCTTCTCCCACGTGGACTGGGCGAGGGAACCGAGAGTCCACGATGTCAGCGATCGCAACGAAGCGTCATCGGCCACATAGGCCAGCAGACCGATGATGGCACCGGCCAACGCATTGAGTGCCACGCCCATCAAGATGAGAGTGATCGTCTCGGTTCGGCCGTCGTGTCGAGCGGTCGCATAGACGATCGCAACGGCGGCAAGACCACCCAGGAAGGCCGCCACCGGAAGTGTCCAGATTCCGAGCGGAGCGAAACCCGTCACGATCTGCAGGGCGGCTCCAGCCATCGCCCCCGACGACACACCGACGATTCCTGGCTCGGACAACGGATTGGCGAACGCACCTTGCATCACGGCTCCCGCCGTCGCCAGACACGCACCCACGAGTATTCCGAGAACGATGCGTGGAAGGCGAATGAACCAGATCAGTTCATCGGCGATCGGGTCGCTCGGATCATCGGACACGATTCCGATTCGACGCGCCACCGAGCCGAACACGTCACCGATCGACACCTGATAGGCCCCGATCGCAGCCGACAGGATCACCGTGGCCAACAGCATCACGATCAGAACGGCGGCCACTGCTCGCGGGTCGAACGTGGCGACATGATCACGCCGTCGACTCATGCCGGCACCTTCTCCATCTGCACGATCATTTCCGCTCGGAGTCCGGCCACCAAGTCCGGCGTGCGCGGGCCGAAGCTGAACAGCAATCCGTCCTCGGCCGTCATGACACGTCGAGCTTTACCAGCCGGAGTCTGCTGAACCCCGACGAGTTCGAGAAGACCATTGACTCCATCGACCGAATCGAGACCTGTCGTCGTGACGAGCAAGACATCGGGAGCGGCTTCGACGAGCGCTTCGGGGGTCAACGGCGTGAAGGGCAGGTCGAGTCCGATCGCCGTTCCAGCATCGATTCCACCAGCGGCTTCGATGATCGAGTCGGGACCCGAGCCGGGACCTCCCAGCAAATACACGCCAGCCGGTCCACGTACGTACAAGAACGCGACCCGAGGACGTACGGTGGTCGACGACTCGGAACGAACGCGCTCGAGTTCACCATCGATCAGCGTCGCGAGACGTTCGGCTCGTTCGGGGGCTCCGAGAATGGCGGCGACCTTTTCGAGCCGGGGCACGATCTCGTCGACACGGGTTGCGTTGTCGACCATCTCCACGCGAACCCCGGTCGACCTGATCTGGTCGAGCGCTTCGTCGGGGCCGGTGTCTTCGTCGACGATCACCAGTGTGGGTCGAACAGCGAGCAATGCTTCGACGTTGACATCATGAGTCGTGGTGACGATCGGACGATCGGACGCCTCGGCCAGAGTGCTGCCGAGGTCCCGGCCCACCACCAGGTCACCGAAACCCAGAGCAAAGACGGCTTCGGTGAGGCCGGCAGTCATCGTGACGATGCGCTCACCCTCGGTCGTCGGATCGGACTGTGACGAACAGGCGATGGTGGCGACGAGAGACACCACGACCAGTACTCGGCGTAGTGGCTTCGTCGTCTTCATCGAAGATTCGACTTCGAACGACGACGGACTGCGATCACAGCCACCGAGACGATCAGGACGGCGGCGACGATCACAACGATTGCTGACGAATCGCTCTCGCCTTCCGACGTGGCCACTTCGGCGAGATCGGACACTCCATCGGCGACGGTGATCTCAGGAGCGGTTTCCGACGGGGTCGTCGACTCGGCCGGCGGTCGGGTCGTCGTGCTGGGGGCGACTCCGGTGAAGGTGACCGGGATGATCAGATCTTGTGAGCGGTCACTGATGATCGTGTGATCGTTCTTGGTGACGATGGCGCATGCAACTGCTCGACAGTCGACCACCTCGTTGATCGACGGTGTGACCGACAATTCGACGCTGAACGAACCACCCGGCTCGTACGGGATCGGAAGTCCGATCGCATACGACGGGGGGTTGGACGAGATCCACTCGGATGCGCCTGTCGCTCCTTCACGGTCGATGCCGCCGCCGCACGGTGACGGCTGTTCGTCGGGGGACGTGATCACACACAGCCCGACATAGATTCCCTTCGACTCGTCGTAGCCCGAGCCGGTGACGAGAATCGTGTCACCGTCACCCGACAAGTCGACACTCTTCGACACCGTGAGTGTTCGGGTTCCATCGGTGACCGAGTCGTCGGCCGATGCAGTGCCACCCCACGCGAACGCCATTGCGACCACGCCGAAGGCGCCCGCGACCCACGACGAGCGGGAGGGGCGACGAGGTCGACGGGGGGCTCGACGAGGCGACAACACCAGGTCGAAAGACTAACTCGGGCCTCGATCCTCCCCACTGGCGAGGGTGGGTCAACTCACGTCACACGAGGCGTCTTTCGAGAACTGTCATGTCGTGTTCGATCTCGTCGGCCTCTTCTTGCGACAGATTGGCCTCCAGGAGTGGGACCACGAGGTCGTCCTCCTTGGTGAAATGCTGGACGACGAGATCGTGGAGACCGAGGAGGGTCTCACGGACCCGTCGTTCGACATCGTCGGTCATGAGTCGATTCGACACGAGCTTCTCCCAATGACCTCGCAAGTCGTCGGCATATCGCTCCATTTGGGCGTGATCCCATCGAAGCAACGCTGAACCGAGTCGAGCTCGTTCCAATCGATCGAGAACCGGATACAAGAACTGCTCCTCGGCTCGGGCATGGGGAAGCAGGTGATACTGGAAGAACTGGAGTGCTTCTTCGCAGCGGGACACCACCACCGAATGTGGTGTGTGACCCACCAGTTCGGCCGTGGTTCGCATGGCCTTCACATGCAGAAGCATCTCTCGATGTTCTTCGTGAATCCTGGTCAACATTGCCGTCATGTCGTCACCTCCGACGCTCGAGACGACGGACGTTAGGTCGACGAAACTTCAGTGTCGGGCTGCGAATGTCACTCGATCACGTCGGTGACGCGTGTCGTCCAACGAGGCTCACGTCGCTCGAGGAATGCTTCGACACCTTCTTTCGCATCCGGGAGACGCATCAGAACGTGATGGAGTTCGGTTTCGAGCCGTTCGATGTCGTCGGGCGTCGACGTCCAGGTCTGCCACAACGCACGTTTGCTCGCCGCCGCCGAAGCCGGTGACACGTTGATGGATATGTCTCTCGCTACTTCGAGTGCAGTGGGTAGCACCTGATCGTTGTCGACCACACGACTGCAGATTCCCATTCGTGTTGCTTCGTCACCGTCGAACATGCGGCCGGTGAGAAGAACGTCAGCGGCGTTGGCGAATCCGGCGATCCGGGGCAATGTCCAGTGCGACATCCCATCACCCATCATCCCGCGCCGCGCTTGCACGATTCCGTATTTGGCGTCACGCGCGAAGATGCGAATGTCGCATTGAAGCGCGAGTGTGAAACCGATGCCGATGGCATGACCGTTCACGGCGGCGATCACGGGTTTGCGAACGTCCCACGGCCGCATCGACACACCCGAGGCGCTGAACCCCTGCTCGTCACGAGGGCGGAACGTGTCACCACCACTCGACAGGTCGGCTCCGGCACAGAACGCCGGAGGGGTACCCGTGAGAACCACGACACGAACGTGATCGTCGAGGTCGGCTCGTCGGTAGGCCGCCGAGAGTTCGTCCCCCATACCTGCGCCGAACGCATTGCGAACGTCGGGTCGGTTGAGCGTGATGATGGCCACACCATCGATCACTTCGTAGAGAATCGTCTGGCCGCTCATGTAGGGATCACCAAGCGAGCGACGAGGACGTAATGAACGACGACTGCGCCGACGACCAACGCGTGAAAGACCTCGTGGAACCCGAGTACGCGTGGGAAAGGATTCGGCCATTTCGTCGAATACACGATCGCACCGACCGTGTACAGCAGACCTCCGGTCACCAACAACACGGTGTCGATGGCATCGAGCGATCGAACCAAGGCCGTGATCTCGATGAGGGCACTCCAACCGACCACCAGGTACACCGTCGCAGTGACGGCACGTGGTCCGTGGAGCCACCGCATGCGAATGATCATCCCGACCACGGCAGCGGTCCAGACGAACACCAACAAGGTCATTCGACTGCGGCCGTCGAGCGCGCCCACGGCCACCGCCGTGTAACTACCGGTCACGGCCAGAAGAATCGTCGAGTGGTCGATGCGTTTGAAGATGTGGGTCGCTCGGTCACTGAGACGACCCGAGTGATACACCGCCGACACCCCGAGCATCGCAAGGATGCCGACCGCATAGATCGCCGTGGCCACACGGGCCCCGGCCGTTGGAGCGAGTGAGATGAGAACGGCGAAGGCCGGAACGGCCAAGAACACAGCGATGCCATGGAACACGCCACGCAGAGCGGGGCGAATCACCATCGGGGAGTCGATAACGAGTGTGTCACCGCTCACCGTTCGAGCGTACCGCTACTAGGGTGAACCCATGGTTGCGACCCGGTGGAATCGAGTCGCCATTGCAATGGGAATCTTCATCACGCTGGCCGGTGTGATGCATTTCGTCAATCCGCAGTTCTTCGACGACATCGTCCCGCCGTGGCTTCCGCCGTCGGAACGCTTCTGGACGTACGCGAGTGGCGTGGTCGAGCTCGCAGTCGGACCGCTCCTCGTGTTCTCACGTACTCGCCGAATCGGAGCCGTGTCGGCGATCGTGCTCTTCATCGGCGTGTACCCGGCCAACCTCTACATGACGTGGGACTGGCGAGACCGCCCGTTCTCGGAGCAAGTGGTGTCGTACGGGCGGCTGCCGCTTCAGTTCGTCATGATCTGGCTCGCCTGGCGAGTGATCACTTCCAGGCGAACACCGGTTGCTCATAATGATCGACCCGCTCGTTGATGCGACCCTCGATTCCGACCCAGCGCAGCTGAGCCAGCACCGCGCCGGTCGGAGCATGAATGAGATCCCGACTGAGCGGGAGCTGGATCACCGGGCGGTCACTCTCCGGAATTGTCACGAAGCGCGGTGAGTCGGGCCGACACAACTCACGCAAGCCGATGCGGTACGCGAACGCGACTTCGTTGGGATCGGGAGTGATGACGGCATCGTGACCGGCCCAAAGTACGACTGGCGTCATCACGAATCCTGAGCGCGTCGGATAATCGTCGAGCAGTCCGAGTACGTGATCGGAGCTCAGCTGCAGACCGAGTTCTTCGTGCAACTCGCGTAACGCGGCTTCGATCGGCGTCTCTCCGTCGTCGAGACGCCCTCCGGGCAGTGCCCATTGCCCCGCATGACGATTCATCTTCGCTGCTCGGCGGCACAGTAGAAACGCAGCTCCCCCGGCGACCCCGAATACCCGGCCGTCGAGACCGTCCACGTCACCGGGAACGTTCTTCATCTGATCGTCGCCTACGGGGCAGGGATCTTCGTGATCATCGGGGTGGCTGTCGACGAGAACGATCGCAACGGCGGCATGGCGATATCCGTCGAGGGTGTGAACCCGTCTCTCGTGCGCAGCCAGGTGGCGAGAGATCGAGTCTCGAAGCGATTGGTCGTACTCGATCACGATGCGACTTCTGCGGTTGCCAGTAGTCCGTCCCAGACATCGACGAATCTGGTCGTGAGTGGACTCATCCCGAAGCGGAGGATGTCCGGAGGGCGCATGTCAGCGATCACCTTCTGCCGCGCGAGTTCTTCGAGACGCTGACGAGCATCTGGGACGTGAACCGCGATGTGGCAACCGCGTCGATCGGGATCGCGTGGGGTCGACGAGACAAGGCCGAGTTGATCGCACACGTCGAGGGCGAACGACGTCAGAGCCCGACCCTTGGTGGCGATGGGCGACATCCCGACCCGCTCCGACAAAGCAATGCCTTCTTCGGCGGCAACGAGACTGAGGACGTGCGGAGTCCCGAGCAGTACACGGCGGATGTCGTCGTGCGGTTCGAAACCACGCTCCATTTCGAATTGATCCTTCTGAGCGAACCAGCCATGAATCGGTTGATGGGCATCCTTCTGCACGTCGGTCGCCACGAATGTGTAAGCAGGTGCACCCGGTCCTCCGTTCAGGAACTTGTACGTGCAACCGACGGCGAGTTCGACACCGAGCGCGTGAACATCGAACTCGATGGCGCCGGCCGTATGAGATAGGTCCCACAGGACGAGTGCTCCCTGGGCACGTGCATGAGCGGTGAACTCGGCCACGTCGGCGCGTTCGGCAGTTCGATAGTCGATCACACTGCGAACAACCACCGCGACATCGGTGAGATCGACATCCGGGGTGAGAGCACGCACCTCGAGTCCCTTCTCGGCGGCGATGCCCTCCACCACGTATCGGTCGGTCGGGAATTCGTCGGTCGGAACGACGATCACCCGACGGTCGGGTCGCAGACCGAGAGCGATGTGCACACCTTGATAGAGGTTGAGGGTGGTGGAGTCATGGAGAGCGACTTCACCGGGACGACTACCGATGATCGCCGCCATTCGGTCACCCACCCGACGTGGCAAATCGAGCCAGTGCTCCCAACTGCGAATGAGATCGCCAGCCCACTCGGTTTCGACGACCTGCTTCAGCCGAGTCACGGTTGATTTGGGAGTACGACCCAGAGAATTCCCGTCGAGATAGACGAGATCGGGATCGGGTACGACGAACTCGTCTCGACACGACGCCAATGGATCGGCGGCGTCGAGTTCGAGGGCCACCTGGCGGGAAAGCATCGAGCGGATGACGGGAATCGAACCCGCGTTCTCAGCTTGGGAAGCTGATGTTCTGCCATTGAACTACATCCGCAGAAC
>JAQCIK010000061.1:0-3332 GCA_027592035.1 Actinomycetota bacterium
TCCGAGCCGAACAAGTACGACTTGTCGAGCCTCATCATGATCACGTCATCGGGTGTCATGTGGAGTCAGGAGAACAAATCCGGTCTCCTGAAACACATTCCGCACGTGATCCTGTTCGATTCTTTCGGTTCGTCGGAAGCCGTCGGTATGGGTGGTGCGGTGAGTACGGCCGGGGTCGCCACCGAAACCGCTCGATTCACGATCGGACCGACGTGCGCGGTCTTCACCGAGGACGGGCGACGCGTCGAGCCGGGGTCGGGGGAGCGAGGTCTCGTCGCCGTCGGAGGTTTCATTCCGCTCGGGTACTACCGAGACGAGGCCAAGTCGGCTCAGACGTTCCGTATCTTCGAGGGTCAGCGATGGAGCGTGCCCGGTGACTGGGCCGAAGTTCTCGCCGACGGCACGTTGGTGCTTCTCGGCCGCGGATCGGTGTGCATCAACACCGGAGGAGAAAAGGTCTTCCCGGAGGAAGTTGAAGAGGAGTTGAAGCGCCATCAGTCGGTACGCGACGCCGTGGCGGTGGGAATCCCCGATACTCGCTTCGGTGAAACCATCTGTGCGGTCGTTGAAGCCGAGCCCGGTCACGAGCCGTCTCTCGACGAACTCTCGGCTCACGTGAAGTCACGACTGGCCGCGTACAAGGCGCCCCGAAACCTCGTCATCGTCGACTCCATCGGACGCGCGCCGAACGGCAAGGTCGACTACAAGCGTCTGAAGTCGGTCGCCCTCGAGCGTCTCGGTCTCTCGACATGACGCACCCGGACGGACCCGCCCGCAGTGACGATCTGCGTCGCCGCCTCGCCGAGGGCGAGTCGGTGCTCATGCCCGGAGTCTGGGACGCGTTGTCGGCCCGTGCCGTCTCGGAGGCCGGCTTCTCGACGGCCTTTGTGTCGGGCTTCGCGGTGTCGGGGACGTTGCTCGGTCGCCCCGACGTGGGGTATCTGACTCAGTCCGAGATGGCCGACGTCGCCCGCCGTGTCTGCTCGGCTGCTCCGACACTGAACCTCGTGGTCGATGCCGATACGGGCTACGGCAACGCCATGAACACGATCCGCACCGTCGAACTGTGGGAGGCGGCGGGAGCGGCGGGCATGTTCGTCGAGGATCAGGTCTGGCCAAAGAAGTGCGGTCACATGGAGAACAAGTCAGTGGTGCCTCGCGACGAATGGCTGAGCAAGTTGCGGGCCGCTTGTGAACGGAGAGAACACATTCTCGTGACGGCCCGTACCGATGCGCGAGGCGCCGTCTCGCTCGACGAGGCCATCGAACGTGGCCGGATGGCACGTGACCTCGGCGTCGACGCCGTGTTCGTCGAGGCTCCCCAGTCCCGCGCCGAGATGGAAACCATTGCGTCGGCTCTGGACGGGTGCGTTCTGGTGGCCAACATGGTCGAGAAGGGCAAGACGCCGCTCTTCACGCCGGCCGAACTGGCCGACATGGGTTTCCGTCTCGTCGTCTCACCCCTATCGATTTTGCTGTCGGCCAGTCGAGCGATTCGTGACGCCGCCCGTCTCCTCGCCGGCGCGGGCAGCCTTCGTGATCATCTCGACCGGCTCGACTCCTTCGACTCGTTCACCGACCTGGTCGGGCTGCCCGAGCATCTTCGAGACGAGCAACATTTCTCGTGAGTCGGTAGAGTTCGACTCACTCATCCAGAGCGGTCCGAGAGATCGGACCCGGCAACCTGGGCGGAAGCCCCAAGGTGCCTCCTGCTGGTCTCGGCCGGCGGGGATGTGGCCGGCGTCGTCGGCAACGAAGCTTCCCTGGATGGGCGACCCGGCGTGTCGAGTCAGAGAGGAGCCCCATGTCCAGCGAACTGCATCCGGTCACTGGCGCGTGGCGTCCCGGCGATCCGGCCGGACAACGACGGTTCCTGACCCTCGATCGCAAACTCGCGCTCGACAGTGGTGCGATTCTCGATGGGGTCGAGGTCGCCTACGAGACTTGGGGAACTTTGAACGACGACGCCTCGAACGCCGTCCTGTTGTGCCACGCCTGGACGGGGGACAGTCATGCCGCCGGTCGAGCCGGCCCGGGGCACCCGACACCGGGCTGGTGGGAATCGATCGTCGGCCCGGGCGCAGCGATCGACACCGATCGTTGGTTCGTCGTCTGCAGCAACGTTCTCGGCGGATGTCAAGGAACGACCGGCCCGTCCTCACTCGATCCGAACGGTGCCGGCCCCTACGGCTCGCGATTCCCCGTGGTGACGATCCGCGACATGGTGCGAGCTCAGGCGCGTCTCGCCGATCATCTCGGTGTTCGTCGCTGGCATTCGGTGATCGGAGGCTCGATGGGTGGGATGCAAGTCCTCGAATGGGCGGTCACTTTCCCCGACCGAGTGTGCTCGATCGTTCCGATCGCGTCGTGTCTTCAGGCATCCGCTCAGCAGATCGCCTGGGAGTCGATCGGTCGGCGGGCGATTCTGCACGACCCGAACTTCAGAGGTGGCGACTACTACGACGCGCCCGCCGGCGAGGGCCCGCACCGAGGCTTGTCGACGGCGCGCATGGTGGCGCAGGTGACGTTTCGAAGCGACAACGTCTTCAACCAGAAGTTCGGGCGCGACATCGCGGGTGGCGATCACCTGGCACCGGCCGAGCAACAGTTCGAGGTCGAGCGCTACCTCGAGTATCACGGAGACAAACTCTCGAGGCGCTTCGATGCCAACAGTTATCTGTTGATCGGTCGGGCCATGGATCTGCACGACATCGCCCGCGGGCGAGGTGGTCTCGAGGCGGCGATCAAGCGGATCAGCGCCCCGGCTCTCTCGATCGGAATCGTGAGCGACATGCTGTACCCGTCGTACCAGCAACTGCAGATCCGGGACGCTCTCGCCGCCCACGATGTGCGGGCCGAGTACGTCGAGATCGACTCACCTCACGGGCACGACTCGTTCCTGATCGATCTCGATCAGGTCGCGCCGCCGATCACTCGCTTTCTGGATTCGATCGACTGATTGGTTCGGCCAGCATCGCGTCGAGATGAGGAATCGCCCGGCTGGTGTCGGGAAGACGCAGCAATGCCTTCTGTGGTCCGGAAATGACGTAGATCGCGCGCTTGCGGGGCGGTTCGGCGCTCTTGGCCACGACGTTGTAATGGCCTCGCAGCCGCGATCCCCGAAGTCCGCGTGCCCCGACGATCAGCGAATCGCCTTCGACGAGGAGACGCATCTCGCGCCACGGTCCTTCGGGAACGTCGTGCAGCCCGAGTGACTGCATACGGGCGATGAAGCGCCGCCCGTCCTTGCTCGCCCAGTGCGGTTCCATCCGACTTGCCGTCACGAGCATGGCCACACACGCTGCGCCGACCAGAAGGGCAAGTGCGATATC
>JAQCIK010000062.1:0-3308 GCA_027592035.1 Actinomycetota bacterium
CCCGCAACACAAGGTGGGCGGATGGTTCCGAATGGGCAATCGCGCCAACGAGGGATACGCCGAGATGACGGTGTGCATCTACCTCCCCGACGGTTCGGTGGGCTTCATGTTCAAACGACCACCGATCACCGACAACGATCGCCTCGACGCGGGCGGACTCACCTGGACCATGGTCGAGCCGTTCGAAGAATTGAAGATCGATTTCCTCGGCAAGGTCGTGGTGCTCTCCGAACCCGAGCAGATGGTCGACCCCAAGACAGCGTTCACCGACAATCCCTATTCGGAGTGCGAGGTGCACATCACCTTCACGGGCCAGGGTCGACCGAGCATGTTCGGCGGAGAGCCCGACACTCCGCACGAGGCTCCGGGTGAGGAGTTCGCCAAAGGTCATTACGAACAACTGGTGGAGGCCCGGGGCACGATTCGAGTAGGCGACCAGGAGTGGGACATTCGAGGTTTCGGTCTTCGTGATCATTCATGGGGCCCCCGTTATTGGCAGGCCCCGTGGTACTACCGATGGTTGACGGCCAACTTCGATCGAGATCTCGGCTTCATGTTGTCCCGAGTGGCGAAGAAGGACGGGCCCGGCAGTCGAGGCGGCTTCGTGTGGGAGAACGGCCAACTTCACCTGTGCGATCACGCCGAGATCTCCACCGAGTTCCGCGGTGACGACTCGTACCACGAGAAGATCGAAGCGGTACTGCGTTCGTCACGAAGTGGCAGGGAATGGACCTTCACCGGAGAAGTGATGAGCCTGATTCCTCTTCGCAACCGACGACAGACTCCCGATGGTGAGTGGCTCACCACCCGCATCAGCGAAGGCATGACCGAATGGACGATGACCTCGGCCGAGCACTCCGGGAAGAAGGGCTACGGCCTGTCGGAGTATCTCGATCAGATCATCGATGGCCAACCGGTCGGCCGCGCCGAGTGACATCTGCTCACGACGAGGACAACATTTCGCGCACGGCCTGCAGAAACGGTTCGGGGTCGATGTCGACGGCCTCTCCGTAGAGCTTCACTTTGGGTTCGGTGCCACTCGGCCTGATCTGAACTCGCACCGAATTCGGTCCCGACAGGTGTATGCGGACGAGCGACGCCTCAGGGTGATTCTCGATCGAGGCCACGTCTCGTCCGGCGATCTGCGAAGGCGGTGACGCCTGGAACTTCGCCACGACTCGAGAACCTTCTTCCGGAGACATCGGGACGGCAGTTTCAGCGGTTCGGTACCGACCGAACCGCTGAGCGATGGACTCGAGACGCCCTTCGATCGTCGTGCCGGCGGACGCAGCCAGGCGAGCGATTTCGACCACCACCAGAGCGGCACTCATCCCGTCCTTGTCGAGCGGGTCTCCGCCGACGAGATATCCGAGGGCCTGCTCGTAGGCGAAGACCAGACGTTCGTCAGGAAACCGACGTGCGACGTCGGCGATCCACTTGAAACCGGTGTAGCTCTCCTCGAAGTGCACTCCGGCCTCGCGCGCCATGCGACCCACCAGGGACGACGACACGAGAGTGCTCACCATCAGTCGATCAGAGCCTGCCGTATTGGCGAGAACGTGATCGGCCAACAACCATCCGATTTCGTCGCCCGCCAGTCGCCGCCAATGTCCGTCGGCCGTCGGTATCGCGACCCCGAGACGATCGGCGTCGGGATCGTTGGCAAGAGCGACATCGGCTTCCGATCGACGGGCCAGTTCGATCACCGCGTCCATGGCCCCGGGCTCTTCGGGGTTCGGGAACGGAACGGTGGGGAACGTCCCGTCAGGAGTCTGTTGCTCGTCGACCACGACGAGCTCGACACCGTCGATCGACTCGAGCACGCGCCGCACGAGTTCGCCTCCGACGCCGTGCAGAGCCGTGTATGCAACGGTCACCCGAGCACCCGTCAACTTCTCCTCGGAAACCAGAGCGACCGACGGAACGAACCGTACGTAGTCATCGATCACCGACTCGTCGAGTCGAACGATCAATGGATCGTCGATCGACGAGAGAGGAACCTGCGTGGCATCGACGGCATCGATCGCCGATGCGATCTCGGCGTCGACCGGCGGGACGATCTGTGCTCCCCCACCGAGATAAACCTTGTACCCGTTGTCGGAGGGTGGATTGTGACTCGCCGTCACCATCACTCCAGCGACACATCCGAGACGAGTGATGTTCCACGCCAGAACCGGAGTCGGCACCTCGCGAGGCATGAGAAAGACCTTCACCCCTCGCGCTGCCGCCACCCGCGCAGTGTCGAACGCGAAGTCGTGACTCTTCGGACGAGCATCCCAGCCGACGACGATTCCTCGATCGACGACGTCCCCTCCGTCAGCGAGGAGCCGATCGACCAGACCGGTTGCGGCGCGTCGCACGACCAGGCGGTTCATGCGACGCGGACCGGCACCGATCGCCGCTCGTAACCCCGCCGTGCCGAACGTCAGCCCGCCCGTGAAACGCTCTCGCAGCATCTCGATGGGTCCGGCCAGCAGATCGTCGATCTCGGCTCGGATGTCTTCGTCCGGCTCGGCGTCGCGCCACGCCACGGCCACGGTACGGATCCGTTCATCCGACTGCGAGTCGTCGATCATCGTGGACACTCCAAGAGTTTCGCACTAGTGACGCGGATCGAGAGTGCGCAACTCGACGAGCGGACGCGGACCCACGTGAGAGATCACTTCCGACGCCGCAATCGCACCCAGTCGACCCGCTTCGGCAAGCGAACGACCATTGGTGAGTCCGTAGAGAAACCCGGCCGCGAAGAGGTCTCCGGCGCCCGTCGTGTCGAGGACGTGATCGACTGGTTCGGCGGCAATCGGGACGATCTCGTCACGTGTCACGACGGTGGCCCCGAGAGGCCCCCGGGTGACGACCGCCAGCGCACTGTCCCGACGAACCGATGCGATCGCTGCTTCGAACCTTTCGGTCTCGTAGAGCGAGCACAGTTCCTCCTCGTTGGCGAACAGGACGTCGACTTCGTCTTCGACCAAGGCCCGAAAATCGTCACGGTGTCGATCGACGCAGAAACTGTCGGAGAGCGTGAGCGACACCTGCCGACCGGCACGGTGAGCGATCCGCGCTGCGTGCCGGAAAGCCTCCTTCGCATCGTCGCGATCGAAGAGATAGCCCTCCATGTACAGGATTCGGCCGTCGGCCACGACTGCTTCGTCGACGTCGTCGGGACACAAGTACGACGAGACACCGAGATACGTGTTCATCGTGCGCTGGGCATCGGGAGTCACGACGATGATGCATCGCCCGGTCGGAATCTCGTCGAGGTGGGCCCCCGGGGCGAAGTGCACGCCGACTGCATGGAGATCGTG
>JAQCIK010000008.1:0-76767 GCA_027592035.1 Actinomycetota bacterium
GCGGTCGTTGAGCGGATCGGGGTCGAAGTCGATGCACCCGGCCGCGAAGCGAATCGCGTCCGCAACCGGGCCCCAGTCATCGAAACTCATTGGTGCCAGTTCAGGAGCATGGGGACGTGACGAGCTCGCCCCCGAGTTCGGCCTGGATCGCGCCGAGCGCGGCGTCGATTTCGGTCGCATATTCGACGGTCGGCTTTCCACTGAGCGACAACGACGTCACAGCCCAGGTGTCACCCTGCAACGAGCGGAGCTCGCCCAAATTCGAGTCGAGGGTGCACCGGATTTCGTTCCCGACTTGCTGAGCGAACGAATCGACGTCGGCCCAGGCGAAAGCGGACACGAACGCCGCCGTGGGAGACAGACAGGTCTCACGGACCGCCAGAGTCATCACGAAACTCTCGGGGGTGCACTCGTAACCGAGGCCTTCGATCACTCCCACCATCTCGGCCAAGGTCGCCTCGGCCGCACCGCCCGAGGCAGACGACGAACTCTCCTCGGTCGAACCCGAATCGGATGAGGAGCCGGAATCGTCGCCGCCGCAGGCCCCGAGAATCAGGAGGCCGGCCGCCAGAGCCGAGACGAGTGAGCGGGATGAACGGAACATGAAGTCTCCTTGGTTCGACGTCGCGCGACGCCTTTGATCGGGGGTGAAGATAGCCCACGAAGCCGACCGACAGCGGTATGACATGATCAAGACATGAACAAGGTTCCGGTGGTCGACATCGCCGACCCCACGTCCACCTCACTCGCAGACCTCGACTCGGCCTTCCGTGATCATGGGTTCTTCCTCCTGGCCGGGCACGGCCTCGACGACCTCATCGCCCACACGTGGAAAGAGACGGCGGCTTTCTTCGACGCCGACCGCTCGGTCCACGAGAGAATCATGCGCGATTGCGACAACCCCCTCGGCTACTTCGACCGCGAACTCACCAAACGCAAGCGCGACCACAAGCAGGTGTTCGACTTCGTCGACCCGATGAGCCCGCCCCACGACGCCCGCAACCGTTGGCCGATCGAGCGGCCCGACTTCCGTGACAGCATGGTGGCGCTCTACGACGCCTTCGACGATCTGGCGGGCAAGGCCTTGGCTCTCATCCACCAACTACTCGAGTTCGGACCCGAGTCACGCCGACAGGTCGTGGGCGATCGACGCGGCAGCATGATCCGCCTGAACCACTACACGGTCGGCGATCCGGTTCCCGAGGGAGAACGTGACGGTCTGGCCGAACTCGGCGACACCGCACTCGGCTATCACACCGACCCCGGCGTTCTCACCGTCCTCCTACAAGACGACACCGGTGGCCTCCAAGCAGAGTCGGCCGAGCACGGATGGATCGACGTCCCACCGGTTCCCGGAACGATCGTGCTGAATCTCGGTGACTGTATGCAGGCCTGGACGAACGATCGGTATCGGGCGGCCGTTCATCGCGTGCTGCCCATGACCGCGTCTCGTCGATTCAGCATTCCGTACTTTCTCAATCCGCCACGCGACTCGGTGATCGCTCCCGTTCCCGAAATGTGCGGAACGGGAGCGCGTTACCGAGCGTTCGCCTGGCGTGAGTTCATGGACGCCCGTGCCTACGACAACTTCGCCGACACTGGAGCCGATGACGCTCAGGTGACCGACTTCCGACTTCCCGTCTGACGTCAGTTTCCGGCGTTCGCCCGATCGGCCCATTCGGCCAACGTGCCCGTGGCGAGCGCGGCAGCCGCCAGATCGACTTCGTCAGCGGTGACGAGGCCTTCCGACAGGGCGACGTCCACGTCACCGACCCCGATAAGCACGGCGGCGAGGAGGACCTTTTCGGCGTCGGCGCCATCCACGTCCTCGGCTGAGATGACAGCGTCCGACGTGGTCGTGGAACCGTCGATCTCCGCCGAAGTGTCACCTCCCGAAGGGATGGCTTCGTCATCGGAGTCGGAACCACAGGCGATGACGGCCAGCGGTACGAGCACGACGACGAGAGCTCGACGCCAGATTGCAGTGAACTTCACGTTGACCTTCATCAGTTTCCTCCCGGTCCGGATTGCTGCCCACTTGTCGCCGGCGAACTACCGGGCACACTCGAACTGGTCGAGGTGCTCGACGTCATGTCGTGGATCTGCAATTGATCACGGAGTTGATCCCGCAGTCGTTCCAGATCTCCGAGTTGAAGTCCGGCATCGTCGAGCATCTGCTCGGCTCGTTCTTGAATCATCGACTGGATTCGTTCCTCGGCCTGTTCGCGCATCCTCTCGAGTTCAGCCAGATCAGAGGGCGTTCCGCCGTTTTCCTGCATGTTGCGATACTCGTTCTCGAAGTTCTGCTCGAACCGCTGTGCGTGCTCGTACTGGAGCCGTAGCCGCAACTCGTTCCAGCACGAATCATCACCGTTCTCCCGACACTCCTGGATCCGATCTCGTAGTTGGGCGAAGACCTCGTGCCACTCGGGTGCGATGAAGTTCCAGATTCGAAGCTGCTCCTCGATCCTTTGTCGAATTCGCTCCCGTAGAAGTTCACCGGGGAAGGACACGGGCGGACCGGAGGTGCTCGTCACTCCCGTCGGTGGTGACGACCACGAGAATCCGAGCTCGTTCAACGTTTCCCAGAGCAGGGCGCCCACTCGAATCGCGCCGACGACTTCGTTCTCGAGGTCGTCTCGCACGTCGTCACTCGGTTGCACACCTTGATCCGACAGGAAGACGTCGACCACGTCGGCTGCCATCGTCGTATCGGTGGCCATCGTCTCGTCGTCGGAGGCCGACGTCGGCCCCGACAGCACGAGGATCAAACCACTGATCAGAGCCGCGACGACGGCCACACGGCCCCAACGGCGTCGCGCGCATATTTGGGTACTTCGTTTCATGTCATTCTCCTTCTCATGTTTCGGGAACGAGCTGTTGGCGCCCGATGATGACGACCTCGGGCCGGGAGGAATCGGCGGGTGGCAACGTCGCCGGAATTCGCTTGACCGCCGACGGCCACACGTCGACCCGGAGGCTCGTCGTTGAGGGCGTGAAACCTCGGCGAGGGTCCGTCTCCAACGTGAACAGGTACTCACCCGGGCGCGCCCGACCTCGGACATCGAACATCGACCACTCCGTCCGAAGAATCGTGCCGACGTCGTCGTGACGGACCGACATCGGCGCGTCGAACACCGTCCGTCGCCACGGCGACAACTGCTCGATCACCAACCGCGGAGCCTGCTCCTCGCTCGAAGCCGACTGCCACGAATCGACGATGACCTCGATGACGACAGGCCGGAGCGACAACCGCAATGGATGGGCCACCAGATCTCCACCCCACTCGACCCAGGGACCACGTGCAGGGTCGGCCGAAACCGATGCGCGGGTCGGCGCCGCAATCGAGATCGCACACACGCCGAGCGACACGAGAAGAATCGATAGTCCTCTCCTCGTCGCAAGACCTGAACCCATCGTCGTCCTCCACCAGACCTCGACCGAATCGGTCGCTGCGTCAGAGTGGTAGAAGATCGGGAGTCGGGTGCGGCGAAAATGTCACTTGATGCCGAGGATCAGGCGTTGGTGAGTTCTGTGGTCTCCTGAGAACGGTTCCGCTCGCGCGGAGTGCGCTTGCCGGAGCCCGACACCCGAACGACGGCAACCGACGTCACCGCAAGAATCGCGACGAGTGACACGACTCGGTACAAACGATTCGAGGTGTCGGTCCCGGCCATTCCGGCGTGAATGACAGCCAACCACGCCGAGCCGTAGCTCGCCAGGTGAATCGTGCGCCAAACCTTCCGGGGAAGCTTTTTCATCATGAGCGATGTGACTTGGACGATCACCAGCAGATACGTGGCGATCACTCCGAGCGCAACCGCCGTCGACTTCCATTCACTGGCGAAGGGAAAGAGAATTTCCGATGCTCCGAAATGGACGTAGTTGTCGGCGACCGCGGCATATCCGTGAAGATCGAGTTTCCCCTAATCTCGCCGCGCTCCTGACCGAGTACGTTGTGCACATGTTCTCGTCGCGTATTCGTTCGTCCCTCATCGCTCTGGCCGTTCTGGCGCCGCTCGTCGCCTGCGGAGGGGACGATTCGGGCGCCGGCTCATCCCCCGTCTCGGTCGAAGAATTCTGTGACCAGATCGAAGCGCTCGATGCGGCCGGCGACCCGGACGACATGGCCTCGGCCCTCGGAGCCTTGAAGGATCTCGCGTCGGCAGCGCCCACCAAAGAATTGCGGGACGCCCTGAACACCATGCTTCCGCTCCTTGAGAGCATGTCCGAGATCGACGAGAGCGACCCCAATGCCTTCGCCGAGGTCATGAGCATGATGATGGACCCAGCCATCATGGAAGCCGGAACCGTTCTCGAAACGTTCGGGGCTGAGCAATGCGGGTTCAGCGAGTCCTGACCATCAGGCGGTCGCTCTAACCGATCGAAGCCGTTGCCACCAGGTGAGCGACGAAGACCCCGACCAGAATCCCGCCTTGCCACCGCCCGAGTCGCGATCCTCGCCACGGCCACATCAGCACGCAGGCCAAGGCTCCGAGCAAAAGAGTGACCCCGACCGCTGAGCCGTCGACGTCGATCTCGCTGATCGAGGAGGCCACGCCAACAATGAACATGGTATTGAAGATGTTCGAACCGACGAGTGTTCCGACACCCAGGTCGGTGTGACCGCGCCTCACCGACACGAGAACCGTGACCAATTCGGGCGTCGACGTCGCCACGGCGACGAGCAGAGCTCCGACGACGAAATCGCTCCAACCGAATCGGTCTCCCACTCCTTCGGCCCCCACCACGATTGCTCGTCCGGCCACGACGAGAGCCGACAACCCGAAGCCGACGCGGATCCACACCTTGCGGCGACTCTCGGTCACCTCGTCGATCGTCAGCGATACCGGCCGGGCCAGGACCCTCGACAACCACGCCACGAAGACGAGGAGCAACACCACCGCTTCCAACCTTTGGAGTCGACCGTCGAGAATCATGACCGACACGATCACCACCGACACCACACCCCAGGGCAGATCTCGCCGTAGTTCGGCCTTGGCGACGAAGAGGGGCCGGATCAGAACTGCAAGTCCGAGAATGAGACCGAGGTTGGCCACATTGCTTCCGGCGACGTCCCCGAGAGCGATCTCGGGGCGGCCGTCGACCGCCGAGGCGATGGCCACTGCGAGTTCGGGACTCGACGTTGCGAAGGCCGCCAAGGTGGCACCCACGACCCCGACGGAGAGCGAGTGAACTCGGGCCACTCCCACCGCGCCTTCGACGAACTGCGACCCACCCACCGCGGCTAGGACGAGGCCGATCAGAATCCAGACGAAATCGATGACGTCACCCCTCGTCGTTTTCGCGCTCGGTGATGGCATGAGCGAGCGCATGAGCCCCGACTGGAACGGTGATCAACTGCAGCGCGATCACTGCCAACAGCTTCGTGATCGGACTCCAGGCGTCGAACTGCAGAATCGCTCCGGTTCCGCACATCACCACACCGAGGGTCGCCGGCTTCGTGGCGGCATGCATACGAGAACGGGGGTCGCCCAGACGTAAGAGTCCGATCGACGCCACGAGAGCCAACGTCGCACCGGCGATCAGAAGGATCGCCGAGGCGACATCGAGTACTTCGTCGACCAGGGCGATCATTCGGATCCCCGTTCGATGAATCGTGCGATGGTGACCGCGCTCAAGAACCCGACGACTGCGAGCGCGAGTGCCACGTCGAGGAACGTTCCCGATTCATCGGCCGCCGCCCACACGAGAACACCACAGATGATGACCGAGGTGAGAACGTCGAGGGCGACGGCACGATCTTCCAGTTCACCAGGCCGAAGGATGCGGAACAACGTGAGAGCGACGGCTGCAAGAAGCACCCCGATCGACACATAAGCCACGACGGTCATCGGACTTCCTCCATCACCAGGGCATCGAGAACTTTGCTCTCGAGATTCGCCATGCTTCGCCGGAAGGATTCGTCGTCGGTACGACCGAGGACGTGAACCCTCAGGATTCCTTCCGCCGGATCGATGTCGACCGTCATGGTGCCGGGTGTCAGGGTGATGAGGTTTCCCATCAATGTCATGGCGGTGGCCGAGCGGGTGGACACTCGCACCGTCCGGACCGACGTCTCGACTCGCTCGGGACGCGGGAACAGCACGGCAACGACGACCGTCCAGGTGGAAACGGCCAGGTTCACGAAGACGTACCAGGCGAGAGCCACTGCACCGATCGGGCGAACGCTCTTGACCGATCTGCGACTCGAGGGGAACAGCAGAACGAGGATCGCAGCGATCAGCACGCCACCGAGCACGTTGCCGACGCTGACCTCGCCGTAGAGCGCGACCCACAGAAGAGTGAGGGCGCCAAGACGCAGGATCATGACCCGATCACCGCCCCGATGTAACGCGACGGGTCAGCCAATTGTCGTGCCGCAGCTTCGCAGTAGTCGTACAAGGGGCCGGCCAGAACAGCGATCAAGAGCGTGCCACCCACGATGGCAATCGTCGAAGCACTCATGAGCCGATGATGACGCAGGACTCCGACTCGCCCAGCGGGAGGTTCGGGTGTGACGTCGCCCCAGAACAAACCCGTCCAAATTTTCGTCATCGAGACCAAGGTCAACAGACTGACGAAGATCGCCACGACGACCACTCCGTACCGGCCATCGGCGAACCCCTCCCTCACCAAGGAGAACTTGGCCAGGAAACCCGAGAACGGAGGCAGACCAGCCAGGCTCAGAGCAGGAATCAGAAAGAGAACGGCCAACAATCCGGAGCGACTTGCCAGACCACTCACTCGGTCGAATGAACTCGAACCGGTCTCCTTCTCGACGATGCCTTCGACGAGGAACAACGAAGCCTTCACAGGGATGTGATGGACCAGATAGAAGACGGTTGCCGCCAAGCCGATCGTCGTCCCGAATCCGATCCCCATGATCATGTAGCCGATCTGACTCACGATGTGGAAGGACAGAATTCTCTTCATCTGGACATGAGACATCGCTCCCAGGACCCCGATCAACATCGTCGCCCCTCCGATGACGAGCAGAAGATTCTCTTGTCCGCCCGGGAAGAGCAAGGTCTCGGTTCGAATGATGGCGTACACGCCGACCTTGGTCAGTAGTCCGGCGAACACAGCTGTGACCGAACTCGGGGCCGACGGGTAGGAATCGGGAAGCCAGAAGAACAAGGGGAAGACGGCGGCCTTGATACCAAAAGCGGTGAGAAGCAGAAGATTCAACCCGAGGGCGACCGAGTCGGGCAGTTCAGCCAGCCGCTCGGCGAGCACGGCCATGTTGACAGAGCCGGTGGCCGCGAAGACCAACCCCACGGCGAGGAGCAACACCATCGACTCGACGACGTTCAACACCACATAGGTCGTTCCCGAACGAATCTGGGCATTCGTTCCTTCGAGTGTCAGCAACACGTAACTCGCCATGAGGAGGAGTTCGAAAGCGACGAACATGTTGAAGAGATCACCGGCCAAAAAGGCCTGAGACAGCCCCGCCGACAGGACGAGATATGCCGGCAGATAGAACGGCGACTGTTCGTCACGGGCACTCTGTCCGATAGCGAAGATCAACACCGAGAGCAGCACAATCGACGAAATCACCATCATGAGTGCCGACAGTCGGTCGGCGACCAGCACGATCGCGATCGACGATCGCCATCCGCCGAGAGCTGTCGTCTCGATCGAATCGCTGTCGGCGACTTGCACCAACGTGATGATCGAGATCAGAACGCTCGCCGACAGCACGATCAGAGAGATGGTTCTTTGAAAAGCGCGATCGCGGGCCATGACCAAGAAGCCAGCCGCCACGATGGGAACCACGATCGGAAGCGCCAAGAACGAGTTCACGACTCACCCCCGCCGCCGTCGGGCTCGGTGCGACGCGCCACCCTTCGATCCTCCACGTCGTCTTCGACGGTGTCGTTACCGTCGATCGTCCAGTTGCGCCAGGCAAGAGCCAGCATGAAGGCGATGAGGGCGAAACCGATCACGATCGCCGTGAGCACGAGCGCCTGAGGGACCGAGTCAGTCGCTTCGGCCTCACCCACGATCGGCGCTCGCCCGGGTCGACTCGACACGGCGACGATCATCACGTTGATTCCGTTACCGATCATCGCCACCCCGAGAATGATGCGCGTGAGGGTTCGGTGCATGAGCAGGAACGAGCCCACGGCGAACAGGACACCGATCAGGAGCGCGTAGGCAAGGCTCATGGCTCGCTCCGCAACGGATCCGAGCCCAAGTGAACCAACACCGTCAGCACGACGCCCACCACCAAGAAATAGACACCGAGGTCGAACAAGCTCGACGAGACGACTTTCAGATCACCGATGACAGGTACCGAAAACTTCCAGATATGAGACGAGAGAGCCGGCTCGTCGAGCGCAACGGGTAATGCAGCGACGACTCCGGCGATCACGAGTCCGAATCCGATGAGACGAGTCGGATTGACGATCGACGAACGACGAACTCTCAGAACACCTCCGGCCAAGTAGCGAAGCACGAACGCCGAACCGGCGATCAGACCTCCTGCGAACCCACCACCTGGCGCGTTGTGACCGCGGAACATCACGTAGATCGACACCAGCATGAGGGTCCGGAAGAGCCAGCGATCGGCTTCGTCGAGAACGGTGAGTCGCTTGCCGATCACGTCGTCACCTGCCCCTCATGCTCGAACTCCCCGTCGACGTGGAATCGTCGATGCCGCTGCGCCATGCGGACCAAGCTCACGACACCCAGAGCCGCCGTCGCCAGAACGGTGATCTCGCCCAAAGTGTCGAATCCCCGGAAGTCCACCAGGATGACGTTCACGATGTTCCGACCGCCGGCCTCGGGCTTCGCCAACACTGCGTATTCATCACCCACCGAGACCGCATCGCGAGCTTCGAAAACCTTCAGAGAGAACAACGCAACGGCCGCTCCGATCACCAACGACACCCCCAGCCTGAACGCCCGAGGCGCCCATGACGGAGCCGCGTCGAATCGACGGGGCATCTGTCGAAGAACGAGGAGAAACACGACGAGGGTCAGAGTCTCGACCAGCAGCTGAGTGAGCGCCAGGTCAGGCGCACCGTGAAGCGCAAAGAGAACTGCCACACCGAACCCGGCGACGCCGAGAAGGGCGGCCGAGACGAATCGATGACGTACCACGACGAGGGCGATCGACGATGCGCACACAGAAAATACGATCAAACCTTGCTGCCAGGAGTCGGCCACAACGGTTCCCGTGACACTCAGATCGCCACTGCGAGCAAGAGCCACGACGAGAGAAGCCAGAACCACCAACATCGTCGCCACGAGATAGACGACGAGAGATCCAGTCTGACTGACCGCAGTCACGCGGCGCGAACCACTCAACATGCCTTCGTAGGTCATGTCGTAGGCACGTTCACCCGAAATCGGGAGGGTTCGGCTCCACGACCGACTTCGCGTCACTCGCCACAGAACAAGACCACCGACGAGAATTCCGAGTGATGTGAGGAACGCTGCGTTGATTCCCGGCCACAACACGAGATAACCCTTGGCTGCGGCATCCAACGACTTCGCCGGACCTCGCACCAGATCGCCGAGCGCTCCCGGAAACAGGCCGCCCACCAACGAGATGCCCGCCAGGAGAACGATCGGACCGACGAGCAGCCATCCCGGGCCGTGGTGGATCTCGGAGTCAGTCGCGCCAGAGCGTCGTCCGAAGGTCCCGACGAAGAAGCGCAACGTGTACATGACCGTCACGGCCGAACCCAGCACCACCGCGACGAGAGCGACGAAGCCGAGACCACCCACGTAGTCGTCGGCATCGATCAGGCCGACGAGGGCCTTCTCTTTGGTCGCGAAACCGAGCAACGGGATCACGCCCGCCATCGACAGAGCATTGGCGGCCGCGAGCGCAGCCAACCACTTCATTCGCCGACCCACACCCGACAGGACGGTGATGTCACGCGAACCGAAGGTGTGATCGACCACCCCCACTCCGAGGAACAATCCCGCCTTGAACACCGCGTGGGCTACCAGATGAGCGACCCCGGCGTAGGTGAGCGACGGTGTGCCCAACCCGAACAGGATCATCATGAAACCCAACTGCGACACCGTGCCGAAAGCGAGCAGGAGTTTGATGTCGTTCTGTTTGAGGGCGCGAAGTCCACCGATCATCATCGTGAGTCCGCCACACACGACGATCGACCAGCGCCAGAACTCTCGGTCACCGAAGATGGGAGCCATACGAGCCACGAGGACGATGCCGGCCTTCACCATGGTGGCCGAATGCAGATATGCGCTGACCGGCGTGGGTGCCGCCATGGCGCCGGGGAGCCAGAAATGGAACGGGAACTGGGCCGACTTCGTGAAGGCGGCCACCAGCACCAGAACGAGTGCGGCGTTCACCAATGCCCCGGACGGAGGCGACTCGGCCAGATCGACGAACGACGTCGTGCCCGCGCCGACTTGGAAGAGTGCCACGGCACCGAGAAGTGCCAAGCCGCCCATCCCCGTGGTGAGCAGAGCTCGTAGCGCGGACTTGCGAGCCTTCTCGGATCGGTCGTCGAGACCGATGAGCAGGAACGAGAAGATCGATGTCATCTCCCAGAAGACGAACATCGTGAACAGGTCGGCGCTGAGAACCAGCCCGGTCATGGCCCCGGCGAAGAGAACGAAGACGCCAGCGAATCGAGTGAAGGTCCGGTCGTGATCGAAGTACGACGCGGCGTAGGCGAGGATGAGTGCGCCCAATCCACTGACGACGAGCACCATCACCGTGGCAAATCCGTCGAGCCGCAGGTCGATCGAGAGCCCGAGATCGTCGATCCACGCCCAGGTGTCACGGGCCGGGGTGTCTCGACGACCAAGAGCGATCATCGAGACGAAAGAGGCCAACAGAACGAGGACTCCGCTGGTCACTGCGAGTCGCGGCCCTTTTCGGCCCACGGCCAGAATCGTCGAGCCGACGAGGAAATGGGCGAGGACGATGACAGTCATGGGGGATCCGATGCCGACCAGACTTCCCGGCTCACCAAGCACCCGAATCTATCCGCTGACCATGCGTACGATCGTGCTGTGAGGGACGAAAAGCGCTGGTTGGAGCTCACGATACGACGGGCTACGGCACCCGATCTCGAACTCGTGATCGACTTGGTCGCCGAGTATTGCGACGCCGACGATCACCGTTTCGACGAAGAGACGGTCCGCTCCGCGGTCGCACCTCTCCTTACCGACGATCGATACGGCGCGATCTGGTTGATCGTCGAGCCGTCACTGTCGACCGTGGGTTACGCATGTGTCACATGGGGCTACTCCATCGAAGCCGGAGGCCCCGAGGCTCTCTTCGACGAACTGTACGTCCGACACCGAGGGTCAGGTATCGGAACCCGTGCCATGGAACTCGTCCTCGAAGAAGTGCAACGGCTCGGTTTCGCGCGGATCTACCTCGAAACCGAGACCCACAACGAACGTGGACGACGGCTCTACGAACGACTCGGTTTCATCACCGAGGATTCCATCTGGATGAGCCTCGACTGGCGCCGTTCCCCCACTCAGAATTCGTAGCGAAAACCAGTCAGCTCCTCGCTCAGTTCCCAGAGTTGGTGCGCTGTGTCGTCGCAACGGGCTCGCCGACTCGGGGTCTCCTCACGGGTCCGGCCGAACGCGTACCAACGGGGCCCGAAGAACTCCCCACCCTCGACCGATGCAGTCGCGGCGTGCACCACGGCCGCCGCTCCCCGATTGGCCGATCGTGCGACCACCGGAAAGAAGGTTCGGATCACCGAATTGGCGACCGACGTTCCCGTCTTTCCGATCTCGGTACTGGCCGTTCCGGGATGACATCCCACCGACCGAACATCGGTGTCGTTCAGCTTCAGCCGACGGTCGAGTTCACGGGCGAAGAGAACGTTGGCGACTTTCGACTGGAAATACGCGCCCCACCTGTCGTACTGCCGACGCTCGTACATGACGTCGTCGAGTCGCAGACGACCGACGCGATGACCCAGACTCGAGACCGTCACCACCCGCCCGCTCTCGGATCGGCACAATGCCGGCAGTAGTCGTCCGGTGAGGACGAAATGTCCGAGGTGATTGGTGCCGAACTGCTTCTCCCAACCCTCGTTGGTTGTCGATCGATCGAGACCCATGACACCGGCATTGTTGACGAGCACGTCGATCGGACGATCGAGCGGCCAGACCGACGTGAACTCCAGGATCGACTCGAGGTCGGCCAGGTCGAGGTGGGCCGTCTCGACGATTCCGGCTGGGGCGAGCCGACGAACCTCGTCGGCAGCGCGCTCGGCTTTGTCGAGATTGCGACAGGCCATGACGACGTGATGCCCATCGGCCACCAGCCGGGTGGTGGTCGCCAATCCGATTCCGCTGTTCGCTCCGGTCACCACCACGACTCCCATTCCGTCAAGTGTCTCATGCTCATGCCGACACCCCCGTGATCGAGATCAGTAGCCTCAACAGTCGATGTCAGACCTCAGAGATCGTCCGTGGCTCTACGGCGCGGTGGGTTTCGTCGCCGCAGCGTGCATCGCGGCAGCTCTGTTCTCGAGCGGTTCGAGCGGCCCGTCTACTGACGTCGCCGTCGACCGAACCGACGTCTCTCTCGACGAGACTCGCACCGATGACACCATCCTCGATGTCACCACACCCACCGAGTCGAGTCTCGTGGTCGAAGGACTCGTCGTGGCCGACGGCAACGACCTGGTCGGAGCCGACCCGGCGTCGACCGAGGAGTGCACACTCACCGAGCGCAGTCTCGGCGGCGGTTCCTCGGGCCCCGACGTGATCTGCTTGCAGGCGGCTCTGCGCGAAGCCGGCTACCTCGACACCGATCCGACCGGCACCTACGACAATCGAACGGCGTCCGCCGTGCAGGCACTGCAAACCGATCGAGATCTGTACGTCGATGGTCTGGTCGGACGTGAGACGGCGATTTCTCTCGGCATCTGGCCCGACGAACAATCACTCGTCGTCAGAACCGCTGCGCCGTCTCCGGGTGCGGTCGACCTCCTCGGTTATCCACTCTCCACCGTTGCGTCGGCCGGAGCGGACGCGCCCGCACTCCCCGAGAACTCGGGAAGCGGACGACGAGTCGTGTACTCGCGAGCCGGACAACGGGTGTGGGCCGTCGACGAGAACGAAATCATCCTTCGCTCGTGGTTGGTCTCGGGCAGCAAGTACGACAACGAACTTCCGGGCACCCACGAGGTGTACAGCCGTTCCGAGATGTCGACGGCCTGGAACGGCAAAGCGTGGCTGCCCCAGATGATTCGCTGGCTCCGTACCGACATCGGCCACATTGGCTTCCACGCCATTCCCCTCCACCGCGAGGACGATTCGCCGTATCAGACCGAGGACGAACTCGGGACACGACTGAGCGGTGGCTGTCAGCGTCAGGCCAATGCTGACGCCGCCTTCATGTGGGACTTCGCCCAGGTGGGCACCAAGGTCGTCGTCGTCGTCTAGACGACATTCATCGCGTCGTCTAGCGATCAAACAGGGCCGTGAGCGCTGATTCCCCTCGAGCCACGTCGTCTCGATCATCGTGGCCGATCGCGCTGAGGTAACTCACCGACACGTAGTCGTTCTCGACCAGACCACCATCGGTATCGGCCGGCAATTCGACTGCCTCACCCCACTGCATGCGCACGTAATACGCGCCGTCGTGACCGGTCTTGGGCTCGAGCACGGCCGTGCTCATCCGCCTCGGAGGCTCGTGGCCGATTCGCCCGAGATGCCAACCCTTCATGTCGTCGACGTCCTTGTTGGGAACGTTGATGTTGACGACCACTGGCTTGGTCGGCATGTTCGACACAAACCCTTCGACGAATGTCGCGGCCACTTCAGCTGCGGCTTCCCACTTCTGGCCGACCAACATCTCGTCCCAGCCCTGACCTTCCACACCGAATCCGGTGACGGCCTGGCTGACGGCGACACCCGACACCAGCCCGTTACGCGCCGTGAGTGCAGCACCGACCGTTCCGGAGTGGTACACCGACCGGCCGACGTTCACACCCGGATTGATACCCGACACCACGAGATCGAAGGGATCACCGAACGCTCCCAGCCGGGCGAACATCACGCACAGTGCAGGCGGCCCCGTCACCGCCCAGGCCTGATCGATTCCATCGACCGACGCCTGATGAACTTCGGGCTGGATGAGATGCAACGCACCGAGTGCGGCGCCCGCACCCGAGAACTCTCGATCGGGTGCGGCGATCACGACGTCGCCGAAAGGTCGCATCGCTCGGGCCAGGACGTGCAGCCCGACCGAGTCGATGCCGTCGTCGTTGGTGAGGAGGATACGCATGGACCCCATCGTGCCTCACCGATGGTGTCGAACGGGCATCGGCCCGGTCAACGACCGGTGAACTCGGCCGCCCGTCGCTCGAGAAACGCTGCCACTCCCTCTCGATGGTCGTCACTCTTGAACGACGCCGACATGGCCGACGTGTGTCGAACCATGTGATCGGCCACCGAGGCCGTGAGCCCCTCGTAGGTGAGTTGCTTGATCAGACGATGTGAGTGCGGAGAGCCGGCTGCCACCCGTTCGGCAAGATCTCGAGTCACCGATGGAAGGTCATCCGAATCGACCACGTCGAGCACGTACCCGAGACGGCGAGCTTCTTCGGCATCGATCATGTCGCCGGTGTAGGTGAGGCGGAGGGCGTTCTGCAGGCCGATGATCCGCGGAAGGAGCCAGGTTCCGGCACCAGTGTCGGGAACCAGCCCTCGATGGACGAAGTTCCAGGCGAAGCGCGCGCGATGCGTGGCGACTCGCAGATCGCACTGCGACGTGAACTCGGCCCCCATTCCGACCGCCGGTCCATCGATCGCACAGATGGTGGGTTTCGAACACTGGACGAGCGGCCACCACTTGTCGGTCTCTTCGGCCGAACCCCGAAGGCCACGTTGCTCACCCGGAATGGTCGAGAGATCGGCCAAGTCGGTGCCGGCACAGAACGCGCCGGGCACTCCGGTGACGACCAGAACATTGATCGCCTCATCGGCCGATGCCTCACCAACCGCCTCGATGAAATCTCCGAGCATTGCGAACGTCATGGCGTTCTTCTTCTCCGGCCGATCGATCGTGATCGTACCCACCCGACCCTCGCGCTCGTAACGAATGTGCGACATCAGGGTGCGGGGGTCGATTCGGGAACGGTCACGGCGGTGTCGGGCGACTCGGGGGTCGACTCGGGCACCGGGATGGTCGTGGTTGTCGTGGTCGTCGGCATTTCCGGCTTCTCGTTCTCGGTTTCAGGGTCGGCACCGTACACCCAGATCGGAGTTCCCTTCGGAACGAGGCCCGATGCCCAAATCATGTCCATGGCCGACACGCTCACACGTACGCAACCATGTGACGCCGGGTAGCTCGGAATACTGCGCGAGCCATGGATGGCGATACCACCGTTGAAATACTTGGGTCGATAGATCTCACCGAGGTCACCGGCCCACCATCCCTCGGAACGCTGACGATCGACCTTGAATCGTCCCGAATCGGTGATCGACTTTCCGAGTTCCCACTTCTCCGGATCCTTCTGGTTCTGCTCGAGATACCACTGACCGTTCCCCGTGGAGGTATTGAGCACCCACTCGACGCGACCGTTCACGACGATCATCAAGATCTGTCGATCCTTGTCGACCTCCACCACCACTCCGTCCTTCACGACGTCGTCGATCTCGGATTTCGCCACCGGTCGGTCGGCGACCATCGTGAGGGCCATTGCCGTGGCTTCGTCGACGGAGCCCGTCGCCTTCAGACCGTGGTACTTCTGGAACGCCATCACGGCCTGTCTGGTCGTGTGGCCGAACTTGCCGTCGACCGCCAGATGCCAATAACCGGCGTCGAGCAGTCGTTGCTGTACCCGGCGAGTCTCATCGCCTCCCCGACCACCCACCGCAACGAGGGGTTCGTCGAGGGCGGGAACCGCAAGTGTGGTCGTCGTCGCCGGAACGGTCGTGGTCGTAGTCGTCGTCGAGGTCGTGGACGTGGACGTACTCGTCGTGCTGGTCGTGCTCGTCGAGCTGGTCGGCGAGGTCGGTGGGGGGTTCGTCGTCACCACCGACGAGGGAGCCTCGGCGTCGGCCGCTGAACAGGCGACGATCACCAGAGGTCCGAGAAGCGCCAGAGCGATGCGGGACGACGAGAACACGTTCACAGGAGAATCACGGTACCGACCTTCGGGATCCAGGTGTTGGCGCCAAACCGTCGAAGAAATGTCACGGTTCCGGCACCACTAACTTTGAAGCCGCCGACCTCGCTATTTTCCGAGCCACACCCATAGGGAGACAGCATGAAAACCATACGACAACTCTTCGACTTCAAGTTCGAGTCGTATCTCGCTCTGCGATTGATCAAGTTCGTCTACGCAATCCTGACCGTTTTGTTCACCGTCTTCGTCGTCGTCTCATCACTAGCCAGTGCGAACGCAACTAACGGCTTGTCCATCGTGTTGGGACCGATCTTCGGTCTCGTTTTATTGGCGATCTACCGAATCGTGTACGAGTCAGCACTCGTGAAATTCCAGATGGCGGAAGATATCCGTCTCATCCGTCAAGCCGGGCTTCCCCTATTGCCACCTGGGGACTGGTCTCCACCCTCCTCCTGAGACCAGGTCCGGCGACCCTCCCTCCTCAGCGCGTCGATCCCGTGCCGATCGTGGCACCATAGGGACGTGACTTCCCGCACCGTCTCCGACATCTTTGACCCAACGGCCTGGGACGAAGTTCCCGGCTTCTCGTTCTCCGACATCACCTATCACCGAGCTCGTGCGCACGGGACGGTTCGCGTCGCCTTCGATCGCCCCGAGGTCCGTAATGCTTTTCGACCCCGTACCGTCGACGAGCTCTACACGGCCCTCGAGCACGCTCGACAGTCCGTCGACGTCGGCTGCGTGATCCTCACCGGCAACGGCCCGTCGTCGAAGGACGGCGGCTGGGCCTTCTGCAGTGGTGGAGATCAGCGAATTCGTGGGCGCGACGGATACAAGTACGCCGAGGGTGACACCGCCGACTCGATCGATGCTGGCAAGAGCGGCCGCCTCCACATCCTCGAAGTTCAGCGACTCATTCGCTTCATGCCCAAAGTCGTCATCTGCGTGGTTCCTGGGTGGGCGGCCGGCGGCGGACACAGCCTCCACGTCGTCTCCGATCTCACTTTGGCGAGTCGCGAGCACGCGCGCTTCAAGCAGACCGATGCCGACGTGGCCAGTTTCGACGGCGGATTCGGATCGGCATATCTCGCTCGACAGGTCGGGCAGAAGTTCGCCCGTGAGATCTTCTTCCTCGGACGCGAGTACTCGGCCGACGACGCCCATCGAATGGGCATGGTGAACGCCGTGGTTCCCCACGCTGAACTCGAGTCGACAGCGTTGCAGTGGGCGGCCGAAATCAACGGCAAGAGCCCCACTGCGCAACGGATGTTGAAGTTCTCGTTCAATCTGATCGACGACGGCCTGGTGGGCCAGCAGGTGTTCGCGGGCGAGGCCACTCGACTCGCCTACATGACCGACGAAGCTCAAGAGGGTCGAAACTCTTTCCTCGAGAAGCGCGATCCCGATTGGTCGCCGTTCCCCTGGTACTACTGAGTCGTCGATGACCCGTCCGTTGATCGTCGTCGATACTCCGGACGATCCCCGTATTCAGTCGTTTCGACTCCGCGAGCGCGAACTCCGTCCCCGTCGGGTTCCCGAGCGCGTCCGCTCCGGCATGCGAGCCGAGGATCTCGAACGCATCGACCCCGGACTCTTCGTGGCCGAGGGTGACCTGGTCGTCGAACGGGCACTTCAGGCCGGTTACCGGGTGAAATCGGTGCTGACCGATGCGTCTCGTCCTTCACCAGTTGCGCTCGCACTCCCCGACTCGATCGAGGTGTACGCCGCCACCGCCGAGGCTCGTCGGATGCTCACCGGCCTCGGAGTTGCACTCGACGTGATCGCCCTCTTCGAACGTCGCACCCTTCCCGACGTCGACTCACTGCTCGGACAGTCGCGAAGAATGCTGATCGCCGAACGAGTCGACAATCCGACCAACGTCGGTGCCATGGCGCGGAGTGCGGTCGCCCTCGGAGCCGACGCCTTCGTTCTCGACCACGAGAGTTCTGATCCTCTCGCCCGTCGTGCTCTCCGCGTGTCCATGGGAACATCGCTTCTTCTCCCCCATACGCGGACTCGCTCGATCGACGATCTGATTCACCGGCTTCACTCCGCGAACTTCGAGACGTGCGCACTCACGCCCGGCACCGGCGCCTCTCCGATTCTCGAGGTAGCCGATCGTCTCGCACCCGGCGCAAAGGTGGCGGTCCTACTCGGCTCGGAACGAGACGGCCTCACCCACCGGACTCTCGACACGGTTCGTCATCGGGTCCGAATTCCGATGAACGAGCAGATCGATTCGTTGAACGTCGCCGCCGCAGCCGCCGTGGCGTGCTTCGCCTTGTTCGGCCCACCGACCCACTGACCAGTTTTCAGTTCAGGAGCGGTAGCAACGCGTCGGCGTCGAGATTCACACCGAGCCACCGATCGCCGTCCTGTCCATCGACCAGGAACGAGACGACCAGTCCTCCCATGTCGGCGGCCAGGCGGAGAAGGTCCTCGAAACCGGGAAGGGCGAAGTCGACACACCACTCGGTTTCGACCGGAGTGTTCATCGACGAGATCAGACGAACGAAACGACGACCGCCGTCACCGAGCCGCAGTTCAGCGTTGGTGACGAGGTCACCCACTCCCTCGAGTTCCACGGTGTCGACCAGGTCCGCGAGTTCGGGGCGTCGGTCGGCATCGAGGCGGACCACGGGATACACCTCACCCTCCTCGTCGAGCAGTGTCCCGGCCGAGCGGATCACGAGTGGATCCCGACTCGAGTCACGGCCTTGGGTCGACATGATGACAGTCTCGCCGCCGGTTCACGGGGTGCGAAATCGAAGGGAAACCAGCAGACTTCCGGGGTGTCCGGTACCGGAGTCCTTCTGCTGTCTTGCCCCGATCAACGCGGGGTCGTCGCCTCAGTGGCCGAATTCATCGCCTCGCACAATGGCAACATCGTCCACGCCGAACAACACACCGACGACGTCGAGCACGTGTTCTTTCAGCGTGTCGAGTTCGAACTCGAGGGTTTCGATGTCGGGCGTGACGACATCTTGTCCGCTTTCGCCCCCGTTGCCCGACGATTCGACATGTCGGTCGACCTCCGATTCAGCGACGTACGTCCGCGAGTCGCTCTCTTGGCGAGCAAGCAGCCCCACTGCTTGTTCGATCTCTTGACTCGATGGCGGAGTGGTGAACTTCCAGCCGACATCGTCGGCGTCATCGACAATCACCCCGACCACGCCGACCTGGTCGAACACATGGGAGTTCCCTACCACCACCTTCCGGTGACCCCGGGAGGCAAGGACGACCAGGAGACTCGGCTCCTCGACACGCTCGCGTCCCTCGACGTCGACGTGGTCGTGTTGGCTCGTTACATGCAGATCCTGTCCCCACGGGTCGTGGATGCATACCGGTCGAGAATCATCAACATCCATCACTCGTTCCTTCCCGCATTCATCGGCGCCAACCCGTACCGACAGGCGCACGACCGAGGTGTGAAGCTCATCGGCGCCACTGCGCACTACGTCACCGAAGAACTCGACGAGGGGCCGATTCTCGATCAGGAAGTCACTCGGGTCACGCACCGCGACTCGGTGGCCGAGCTCACCCGCAAAGGTCGGGACCTCGAGACCATCGTCCTGGCCCGCGCCGTGCGCGCCCACCTCGAACACCGCGTGCTCGTCTACGGGCGCAAGACCGTCGTTTTCGGCTGACCCGTCACCGCGCGCGGCCGACGGTCAGCGATTCGGTGCCGTGATCGGAAGACCGGTGTCGTTGCGCAGGTGCTCGGCCGCTTTGGTGAAGTAACCCATCATCTCTCCGGCCACCTCGGCGTCGGGACACACAGTTTCGATGGCCCGTGCCATGTGAACCAACCAACGGTCACGTTCGAGCGGACCGACCGTGAAGGTCATGTGACGCATTCGAAGGCGAGGGTGACCTCGCTCCTCCAGATACGTGGTGACACCTCCCCAATAGTGAGCGAGAAACAGTGCGAGACGTCGCTTCGCTCCCTCGAGGTCGGACTGATCGGGATACAACGGCCACAACACTTCGTCGTCGACCACACCTCGATAGAACTCGTCGACCAATCGCTCGAAGAACGCAAGTCCCCCGACTCGCTCGTAGAGGTCGTCGATCACGAGAACTGAGGATCCTGCCAATCAGGGAAGACATCGGGCAGGCCCTCACTGACCGTGACCGGGAACCGGGCCGGCCTCTTCTCGAGGAAACTCATCACACCCTCACTCGCATCGGCACTTGCGCCTCGCGAGTTGATGGCTCGCGAATCGACTCGATGGGCTTCCATTGGATGATCGGCTCCCAACATGCGCCAGAGCATCTGGCGCGTCAGGGCGACCGATACAGGTGCAGTTCCATCGGCGATCTCGAGTGCGATCGACCGGGCGACGTCGAGAACGTCGTCGGCCGGGTGAACGCTGCGCACGAGACGCCCTCGGAGTGCCTCGTCGGCACCGATGATTCGACCGGTGTAACACCACTCGGCCGCCTGGGAAATTCCCACCAGGCGGGGAAGGAACCAACTGCTCGCTGCCTCGGGGACGATGCCTCGCTTGGCGAACACGAATCCGAACTTGGCCGCTTCGCTCGCCACCCGGATGTCCATCGGGAGGGTCATCGTGACTCCGACTCCGACGGCGGCTCCGTTGATCGCTCCGATCACCGGCTTCTTCGACTCGAAGACACGCAAGGCCACCAGCCCCCCACCGTCGCGTACCACTCCGGATTTTGCCGCCACGTCGCTTCCACCCTTGGAGAACGTCTCTCCGCCACCGGACAAGTCGGCTCCGGCGCAGAAGGCTCGACCGGCTCCGGTGACGATCACCGCCCGGACGTCGTCATCGGCATCGGTCCGATCGAATGCCGCGATCATTTCTTTCAACATGCGATTGGTGAAAGCGTTCATCTTGTCGGGCCGATTGAGCGTGATGGTCGCGACCGGTCCGTCGACGGAATAGAGAATCTCCTGGAAGTCCACGGCTCGACCCTAAACGATCGATTCGTACGCGTCAGACGTCGAGGAAGCGCGAGGCGGCTATCCCCGAACCAACGGCTCCGGCCAGCGCTCCGATCAGCAACAGAACGAGCATCACACTGCTCACGTATCCGTCGGAGACCACGAGGGCCGCCAATTCGGTGTCGTTGAAGTCGTCGACTGCGCCCGACCACGCCGAGTTGAGACCCCACAGTCCGCCGCAGGCCAGGACTCCGCCGACCAGGCCCTGCAGGAGCCCTTCCAGCATGAAGGGGACGCGGATGAACCAGTTGGTCGCGCCGACCAACTTCATCACCTCGATCTCTCGACGGCGGGCGAACATGGCCGTTCGGATGGTGTTCCAGATCAGGCCGACCGCCACGACGAGAAGAATGATCGACATCGCGGTCGTGGCGACTCGAATGAATTGCGACACCCGCGAGACCACGTCGAACACGTCCTGTGCGTAGGCGACCTCTTTCACTCCGGCCAATTGACGGAATTGTTCACCGAGTTCCCGAACAAGGGACGAATCTTCGGCGATCGGAACCACTTTGAACTGTGATGGGATGTTCTCGGGAGTGAGAAGTCGTAACGTACCCGGATCACCGGCGAACAATTTCTCGGCCTCGGCGTAACTCTCGGCCTGATCGAGATACCGAAGTCGATCGACGTCGATCACCGACGGCTGGGATCGAAGGGCGTCCTCGACCAATTGGATCTGTTCAGGGCTCGCGTCGGAGCGGATGTAGACGATGAGTTCGACATCGCCCTTCCAACGCGTGAGGAGATTGTCGAAGGCACGCTGGATCAAGAAGGTCGATCCGACGAGGAGGAGTGAGACTGCCGACGTGACGACGGCCGCCGCGGTCAGGGTGACGTTGCGGCGCAGACTGGCGAACGTCTCACGAAGGGCGTAGCTGATTCGAGCGAGCATCAGTCGTACACCCCTCGCTCCTGATCGCGAACGATGATGCCGCGATCGAGCTGAACCACGCGACGTCTCATCATGTTCACGACCCGAGTGTCGTGCGTCGCCATGACCACCGTGGTGCCCGTGCTGTTGATGCGGTCGAGCAGGCGCATGATTCCTTCACCGGTGGCCGGATCGAGGTTTCCGGTCGGCTCGTCGGCGAGCAGGATCAGCGGACGATTGACGAAGGCACGGGCGATCGACACTCGTTGCTGCTCTCCACCCGACAACTGGTGCGGAAAACGGTCACCCTTGTCGGCCAGGCCAACGAGTTCGAGCACAGCCGGGACCTGCTGACGAATCACGTGCCGAGGACGGCCGATCACCTCGAGCGCGAAGGCCACGTTCTCGAAAACCGTCTTGTTGAGAAGCAGCTTGTAGTCCTGGAAGATGTTGCCCATGCTCCGGCGAAGGAACGGGACTTTCGACTCCGGGAGGTCGTTGATGTTCTTTCCGGCCACCCAGACCGAGCCCTTTTCGGGGACCTCCTGACGGTTCATCAAACGAAGAAGGGTCGACTTGCCGGAACCCGATGGACCCACGAGGAAGATGAATTCACCTTTGGGTATCTCGAACGAGACGTCACGGAGGGCCGTGACTTCGGCGCTGTAGGACTTGGTGACGTTTTCGAGACGAATCATGGTGTTCCTGCGAGCGAGAGGGTACCAGTGTCACTCGTTCAGGATTCGTCACCGGCCCGACGCCAGCGCAGATAACCCTCCATGAAGTCGTCGATGTCACCGTCGAGCACTCCCTCGACACTCGACGTCTCGAACTCGGTTCGTAGATCTTTCACCATCTGGTACGGCTGCAGAACGTAGGAACGGATCTGACTACCCCAGCCGACGGTCGCCTGTTTACCCGCGATGCGATCGAGCTCGGCCTGATGCTCCTCTTCGATGCGCGCCGCGACCATCGCCCGCAGGCGATTCATGGCCTTCTCACGATTCTGCAGCTGACTTCGTTCCTCTTGCGAGGACGCCACGAGTCCGGTCGGTTCGTGAATGAGACGAACCGCCGATGACGTCTTGTTCACGTGCTGACCACCCGCACCCGACGCACGGAAAACCTCCATGCGAATGTCGGCCTCGTTGATCTCGACATCAGGATCGTCGATCACCGGCCACACCTGCACCGCCGAGAAACTGGTCTGGCGCCGACCCTGGTTGTCAAACGGGCTGATGCGCACCAGGCGGTGGGTTCCGCGCTCCGATGTCATGAGCCCGTAGGCGTAGCGACCCTTGATCGTGAACTCGGCCGACATGATGCCCGCTTCGGTTCCGGGCGACACGTCGTCGACTTCGACTTCGAAACCGCGCCGCTCGGCCCACCGCGAGTACATGCGCAGGAGAATCTCGCTCCAGTCCTGCGCATCGACCCCACCATCTTTCGTGTTGATGTGCACGATGCAGTCGGCTTCGTCGTGTTCACCGGTGAACAGGCTGCGCAATTCGAGTCCGTCGAGACGACGAGCGATCGACGCGATTCCGGACTCGATGTCGGGCTCCTGACTCGCATCGTCGACCTCACGTGCCAATTCGTGCAGAACCTCGACGTCCTCGACGTCTCGGGACAAGAGGTCGTACTGATCGAGATCGCCCTTGGAGTCCGCGTACTCGGCGTTGAGCTTCTTCGCCTGATTCTGGTCGTCCCACAGATCGGGGCGAGACACCTCGATCTCGAGTTCGGCCACTCGAGCTCGTAACTCGTCGACTCTCAAGTAGCCGCGGGCCTCTTCGAGGCGCCGCTGGAGGTCGCGAATGTCGTCGGTGAAATCACGCATGTGTCAGTTGGCGCCGTGGCACATCTTGAACTTCTTGCCCGAACCGCACGGACAAGGAGCGTTACGTGGTGTCTTCGACCATTCGTCGTTGACCACGGTGCGCGGCTTGGCGGGAGCAGCGGGAGCGGGCGACGGTGCGAGACCGGCTTCGATGGCCGCCGACTGAACTGCCGGGGTTGCCTCCGACTTCGTTTCCTGAACGTTCTTCACGGCGAGATCCGGAGCGTCGTTTCGCACCACCTGAACGTGCATGACGTAACGCACGAAATCCTGAGCGATGCCCTTCATCATCGAACCGAACATCTCGTAGCCCTCGCGCTGCCATTCGGCGAGCGGATCCTTCTGACCCATGGCCCGAAGGTTGATGCCCTCCTGGAGATAATCCATCTCTTCCAAGTGTTCACGCCACCGTTGGTCGATAATGCGCAGCATCACTTGACGCTCGACGTCGCGCATCACGGTCGGAGTGAGTTCGGTTTCACGACGCTCGTAGTAGGACGAGGCGTCGGCCATCACGAGGTCGTACATCTGATCGGTGCTGCGACAGCCCGCCAGCTGTCCTTCGGTGATCTCGTTCGGCCAGAAAGTCTTGATCTCCTTGGCCAAACCGTCGAGATCCCATTCGTCGTCGACCTCGCTGACGCAGTGCGTTTCGATGAGGGAGTCGACCGCTTCGGCGAGGTACTCGAGTCCGGCCGCCTTGAGATCGAGACCCTCCAGAATCTGGTCACGGCGCATGTAGATGACCTTGCGCTGCTCGTTCATGACTTCGTCGTACTTGAGCACGTTCTTTCGGATCTCACCGTTGCGCTGTTCGACGGTCGTCTGTGCTCGTTCGATGGCCTTGGTGACCATCTTGTGTTCGATCGCTTCGTCGTCGGGAAGAGCGCGCCCCATCACCCAGCTGAGGGCTCCGGTCGCGAACAAGCGCATGAGCTCGTCCTCGAGACTGAGGTAGAAGCGGGTCTCACCCGGATCACCTTGACGGCCCGAGCGTCCACGCAGCTGATTGTCGATACGACGACTCTCGTGTCGCTCCGAGCCGATCACGTAAAGACCGCCGAGCTCGCGGATGCGGTCGCCTTCGGCTTTGCATTCGGCCGAGAATTTCTGCAGATGCTCCTGGAATCGCGCCTGGGCGCGGGCTCGATCGTGCTGGTACTCCTCGGGCATCTGGTCGAGCGGGACCGGCAACGCGAATTCATCGGTGAGGGTCGACGGATCGAATCCCTCGCTCAGCACGGACCGAGTGGCCAGGCCTTCGGGGTTGCCCCCGAGAAGGATGTCGACACCTCGCCCGGCCATGTTGGTGGCCACGGTGACGGCGGCGAAGCGTCCGGCCTGCGCCACGACTTCGGCCTCTCGAGTGTGCTGCTTGGCGTTCAGGACTTCGTGCTTGACCCCGCGCTTCGTGAGCAGCGTGGACAGAACTTCACTCTTGTCGACACTCGCCGTACCGATGAGGATCGGTTGGCCGGCCGCGTTGCGCTCGACGACGTCGGCGATGATTGCGTCGAACTTGGCCTGCTCGGACTTGAAGATCAGGTCGGGTTGGTCGGCTCGCCGAATCTCGCGATTGGTCGGGATCGGCACCACCTGCAATCCGTAGGTGTTCATGAGTTCGGCCGCTTCGGTCTGAGCAGTACCCGTCATACCGGCCAACTTGTCGTACATACGGAAGTAGTTCTGCAGCGTGATCGTGGCGAGAGTCTGATTCTCCTCCTTGATCTTCACGCCTTCCTTGGCCTCCACCGCTTGGTGGATGCCCTCGCTCCAGCGACGCCCTTCGAGGATTCGTCCGGTGAACTCGTCGACGATCTTCACCTCTCCGGCCTGGACGATGTAGTCCTTGTCGCGGCGGTAGAGCTCCTTGGCCTTCAGCGCCACCTGGAGTTGGTGCACCAGATTTCGCTGCACTTCGTCGTAGAGATTGTCGACACCGAGCTCTTTCTCGACGGCCTCGATACCGGCCTCGGTCGGCATCACGACCCGCTTGTCCTCTTCGACCTCGTAGTGAACGTCGCGCTTCAGCGAACGCACGATCGATGCGAACCGGTAATAGAGCTGCGCCGCATCGGCCACACGACCAGAGATGATGAGTGGAGTACGCGCTTCGTCGATGAGGATCGAGTCGACTTCGTCGACGATCGCAAATGCGTGCCCTCGTTGGACCTTGTTCGCCTTGGTTCCCGCCATGTTGTCGCGCAGGTAGTCGAAGCCGAACTCGTTGTTCGTGCCGTAGGTGATGTCGGCGGCGTAGTTGGCCCGCTTCTGCTCGGGTCGCTCCTGGTGTCCGGGGACCACCAGGCCGACGTTCAAGCCGAGCCAGCGATGGATCTGGCCCATCCAGACCGAGTCTCGACGCGCGAGATAGTCGTTGGTGGTGATCTGATGAACACCCTGACCGGACAAACCGTTGAGGTACGCCGGCAGGGTCGAGACGAGGGTCTTTCCTTCTCCGGTCTTCATCTCGGCGATCCAGCCGAAATGCAGAGCTGCGCCACCCATCAACTGGACGTCGTAGTGACGTTGACCGATCACTCGGTTGGCCGCCTCACGAACGACGGCGAAGGCTTCGATGAGGAGATCGTCGAGCGACTCGCCACGCTCGAGTCGCTGACGGAACTGATTCGTGCGGTCGCGCAGGGCGTCATCGGACAAGGCAGCGACGACGGACTCTTCGGCATTGATGTCGGGAACCAGGCCCTCGAGAGCCTTCAGTTTCTTGCCCTCACCGGCCCTCAGAATGCGATCCAGGATTCCCATGCGAGGGTCGATCCTACCGTTCACCCTCGATCCCCTCGTGGTCGCCTCGATCAGTGCCGATTCGGGCTTCTCGATGGTGGCCGGGAAGACTGTTCACATGACGATTCCCTCCGAGACGACCGTCGACACCGTGATCTTCGACCTCGGCGGCGTGTTGTCGTCGTCGGGCCGCGCTCTCGATGTCGTGAAGAGATTCCCCGACCATCCGGCCGAGGAAGTCATGGCGGTCATGCTCGGTGACTACGCCTCGGACACCGACCACCCATGGCATCGCTTGGAGCGAGGTGAGATCAGTCTCGACGACTATCGCTCGGCGGTCGGGCGTCTGATCGGTGAGGCTGGATTCACCATGCGCGACCCCGAGCCTGACACTCCCCGGCGCGGTCTCGGCTTCGAATTCGTCCGGAGTGACGACATGTTCCGACTCGTTCACGACCTCCGCGACCATGGATGTCGGCTCGGTGTGCTGACCAACAACATTCGTGAGTTCCGGGATCGCTGGCGATCGATCATGGATTTCGACGCCCTGTTCGACGACGTGGTCGACAGCCACGAGGTCGGTCTGCGAAAACCCCATCGGTCGATCTACGAGTTGTCGTTGTCACGGCTCGGTGCGCAACCCCACCAGGCCGCGTTTCTGGACGACATGGAAGTGAACGTTCAGGCCGCCAGCGCCCTCGGGATGCACGGAATCCTGGTCGAGATCGATCAGAGACCGGCCATCGAGCGAGTCCGATCACTCGTGGGCCTCTGAGCACGTGTGGTGTTCCGGGGACGGATCACCACGTTCGGCCGACGATGAGTCGACTCGACGTTCCCCGTCGGAGTCGCGGCGACGGCGGCCAGAGTGACGTCTCCCCATCCGGATGCCGTGAGGGCGTGAGCCGCCGCCCGCAGTGTGGCTCCCGTGGTCACCACGTCGTCGACCACGAGAACGCGACGCGGTCGACGGGTGCGAAGGGCGCGAAACCGCGGCCCGGCCAGACGCGCCACCCGTGAACGCCCGGTCTGCGCGGCGCGACTCTCTCGTACGAGAAGACGCCGACACGGCACACCGAGCTCGCGCGCCACGTGGCGAGCGATGACTGCCGCCTGATCGAATCCACGCCGCCGGCGCCGAGACGACGAGGTGGGAGCCCAGGTGACGACATCGATCGTGCCGTCGACACCGGTTCGGATGGCGTCGGTCCGAACTGCATCAGCCAACTGCCGGGCCAATTCGCGTGCGAACGACCGGCGTCCACCGTATTTCATGTCGACGACGCGCCGTCGGACATCTCCCGCGTAGGGCAATGCCGACACGATCGGTTGCGAAGGGTCGTGTGTCTCTCGTTCCATGTGCTCACCTCACCATGTGGGTGTGACACGGCTCTGGACCTTGGTGCTTCTGGTGGCAAAAAAAGGCCTTTTCCGTGACGTTTTTGCCACCAGAAGCACCAAGGAAAGCTCAGAGATCGGGGCGGGAGGTCTCCCAGAGGGCGCGGATGCGGGGTTCGGGGTCGTGCAGAACGGTTGCCTCCAGGTCGAACACTCGGGTCGCTCGTCGATCCAGACAGAAGCGGGGCCAGTCGACCTCCCCCGATGTCGCGAACGACACCAGTTGCGTCGACACGTCGCGAGCGATCGAGGTCCGCTCGGGCGCATCACCGGTGAACATCGAGATTCCCGGAGCATCGAGGTTGTCGAACGTAAAGGGAATGTCGATCGCGTGACACGACCCGAACACACCACCGAATGCGGGTGTGGGCCACGTGAACCAATACATGTGCGACCGTCCGCCGTTCGACGCGTGTTTCTCGGCCAGCCGCACGGCACGTTGACGAAAACCCTCGTCACTTTGTACTGCCATCACGATCTGCGCATCGTTCTCACCCGGACGATGATCGCGGTACACGTCGATCGCCTCGTCACACCCGGGAAGCATCGACGAGATCATCGATCCCATGGTCTCGGGAGTCATGTTCTGTGCCTCCGGCGTGAACGCACCGAACAAGCGGTTCTCGTCACGAGTCGTACCGACGACGAGTTGCGCATCGCTCGTGGCGGCCAGGTCGACGATGTCGCCGGGAAGATGAACTCCGCCCGCGGTCGGAGAAAAGAAGTCATAGGCCCGACTGCTCTTACCCATCAGCTTCTTTTGCGCGTCGAGCAATTCTTCGGCCGACTTCGTCCGCAGCTCCTCATCGTCGTCGGCGCCGGCGAGCTCGAGAAAACGATCGGCATGCATGTCGGCACGGGCACTCGATCGGTACTGGCCGATCGACGGACTCATCGACCACACTCGATGGAACAGTCCACGAGCACTGGAGCTCGCCATGAGTGCCACGACGCTCGACCCGCCGGCCGATTCACCGAAGATCGTGACGTTGTCGGGGTCACCACCGAATCCTTCGACGTTTCGGCGCACCCATCGCAAGGCTTCGATCTGGTCCCCGAGACCGACGTTGTTCCCCCGCCAGAACCCGAACACCCCGAGGCGGTAGTTGATCGACACCACCACCACGCCTCGGCGAGCGAGTGACGCGCCGTCGTACCAGGGCGACGATCCCGATCCGTTGACGAATCCCCCTCCATGAATCCAGACCAGGACCGGCAGTCCGGTCCGACCGTCCCCGGGGGCGTGCACCGAGAGGCTGAGGCAGTCTTCCCCCATCGGCGGCAGCGATCCCCCCATCGCCGACTCGATGAGACCCGGCTCCTGATGACAGATCGGCCCGTGCGCACGGGCCTCCCGAGTCCCTGACCAGGGACTTTCTGGCTGTGACGGCTCGAATCGGACCACGTTGGCGTAGCGAACGCCGAGGAAAGCCCGCGTTCCATCAGGTCGGCGATCGCCGGTCAGACGGCCATCGGGCAGGAGAACTTCACTCATGGGCGAAGAGTAATCCGGACGAAAGTTGTCAGATCCTCTCGCGATCGCGCTCTGGAGAGGCATGGATCACTCATTCCACCCACCGCCGGTGAACGAGGGCTCGACCCCGCCCGACGGCCAACCTTTACTCGATCTGAACACGAGGCATTCGAAGAGGCTTCGACGGCTCGTTACACTTCGAGGTACCGGTGACACGACAAATGTCACCTCGACGCGAAAGAGGGGGACGATGCGTCGTCTATCCACATTCTTCCTGGCCGGAGCACTACTTCTCACTGCCGCGTGCGGTGGGGGCGACAAGGAGAGCAGCGAGACGTCCGATGGCGGGTCGCGCAAGCTCTTCCAACCCGCCGGAGTGGTCGGTCCCGACTCGTTCGCTCCCACGTTCTCGGTCGCGTCGTATCAGGTCGATCCGGGGTCGCTCACGAGCGGCACCGTGTCGGGTTCGGCGCCCGGTCTCTACGCCGGCCGCACATATGGCGGCTCGGGACAGAACATCTGCGACGTCGAAGCAATGATCAAGTTCCTCACCTTCTACGAGGATCGTGGTCGCGCTTGGGCCGACGTGCAGGGGATCGAGTTCGAGAACCTCGAGACGTACCTGCGCAGTCTCACCCCCGTCTTCGCGTTGCAGAACCTCAACGTGCAGATGTTCGGTTTCAAGAACGGCTCGTCGTACGGCTACGACGCCGTCATCGCCGCCGGCACGGCGATTCTGATCGACGATCAGGGCATGCCGCGTGCTCGCTGCGCGTGCGGTAACCCGTTGCTCGGCAGCTCGGAGACTCCTCCGGACGACACCGTCCCGCCGGGTGACGAGGGCAATCCCGAACCCCAGGATTCGGTTCCCCCGGGTGACGACACCGTGCCCCCCGGCGATGACACCGTCCCGCCCGGCGATGACACCGTTCCCCCTGTCGAGCGTCGCCCGGGACCCGAATGCCCCGAAGAATTCGAAGGCAACACGTACACCGATTCGAACGGTGTCACGTGGACGTGGGTGAAGGGCAACCCCACACCCGAGACGTCACCGGGTGGTGCCAACTGGTGGGACGAGGATTCGAACGGTTACCGCACCACCCAAGAACTCGAACCTGAATTCATCGATTGTCCCGAACCGGAAGACCAGCGCATTCCACAGGACGATCCCGATTGCCCCGACTGGAACTCGCCTCCGGTCACCTACACCGACCCCAACGGTGACATCTGGATCTTCGACCCTCAGAGCGGCACCTGGTACTCGACGACCGATCTCGATCAGTTCAAGGTCTCGACCGAAGATCTGCCCGGCTACTCGGAAAACTGCGACGAAGACGACACCGATGATCCGGGCGATTCAGGAGTCAAGCCCGAGTGTCCGCAGCAATACGTGCACGAGGAGTCCAACTCTCTCTCGTGGACGGCCTACGTCACACGAAGTGGCGAGGTCTGGCTCTTCGATCCCTTCACTCGTAGCTGGACGAATCAGCAGACCGGTGAAGTCATCCCCGGCGACGATCCGTCAGCCCTACCGGGTTATCTGAAGGACTGTCCGTCGCCGAACGACGACCAAGGCAATCCGTGTCCGCCGCTCCGTCCCGACTACCGCGAGACCTGGGTCGATCCGGCCACGGGTGATGTCTGGACCTTCGGATTGGTTCGGTCCGACAACGGGTTCCCACGCTTGGTTTGGGAGAACTCGGTCACTGGCGAACGACTCTCACGACTCGAGCTGTACCGGCAGGCTTGTCCGGACGGGACGACTCCCGACGAGACCCCCGAGTGCCCGCCCGGTAAGCCGATCCTTGGTCAGGTCTGGATCGACACCCTGGGCAACGAATGGGTGTACGCCGCCAACGACGGTGGCGCAGACGGTTGGGACAACGTCTCGACCGAGTGGATCGAGAATCTGCTCACGCAGGATCTCCCGAATCAACCTGATGATTGCTTGCCGCCCATCGAGGAGCGTCCGTGTCCGCCGATCCTGAAGATCGCCGACGGCACGGTCTGGATCGGCGACAACGGCCACACCTACGTCTACAAGGCTGCGGCTGGTGGCTGGATCGACGCAACCGACCCCGATGGTTCCGTCGTTCCGTACACCGTGCTCCTGCCCGGATATCGCGACGACTGCTTGCCGCCCTGCCCTCCGCTCGATGCGACGAACAGTGGCTACTTCGGTGTCTGGGTCGATCCGTCGAACGGCGAGGTTTGGATCAAGCCGATCGGTGGCACCGAGTGGTACCGCATTCCCGATGGCGAGACCATCGACGACACGCGCGACCTTCCCTTCTACACCGAGGATTGCTTGCCGCCCTGTGACCCCGAGTCCGACGGTGGCATGACCTTCGAGTACGACGAAGATCAACGACCCGTCTCTCGGCAGGACGATCCGTACGGCGACGACAAGGAGCAGGCCGTCGACGTGAAGCCCGGTGACGAGCCGGCCAAGTTGACACAGATCGTCGACGAGTTGGTGGGGGTTTCCATCGCTGCCGGCGACGACTGCAACCCCGAGGGTTGTGTCACCCCGGACACCGAGCCCGAGCTCGGTCATTCGTTCCGTGATTCGGGTGGTGTCGTGTGGCGCTACGTCGGTGACGGTAAGTGGCTGGCCGAAGACGGACGCACGGCTGATGACGTTCTCGACATCCCCGGCTACGCCGAGGCCTGCTTGCCCCCGGACGTTCCGCTCGAGCGTGAATGCCCGGAGGAGTACGAGGGCGCTCGCTATGTCGACTCGAATGGCATCGAGTGGGTGTGGGTCGGCTTCAGTCCCGATCCGGCCGACTCCGATCATGGACAGCGCTGGTTCCATCGTTACGAGGACGGAACGGCCGAATACAAGTACACGGTCGAACTCGACCCGTTCCTCTCGGATTGTCCGAAGCCAGACGACCTCGTGATCCAGGAGGGCGGCATCCGCGTCGATGTTCGTGCGCCGAAGATCCTCTGTGTCGGAGACTCAGCAGAGATCGTTCTGGTGGCGACACCGAGTGAAGATCAGCTCATCACCACCGCCGAGATCAACATCGACAACGCCGGTGACTTCGGTGTCCAGGTGGAGCGGACGGTCTGGGTGCACACCTGGACACCCGATGCACCCGGCTACTACGAGATCAAGGGATCGGCCGAGGACTCAGCCGGGCTGAGCGGAGCCGATCTGGTGGTGGTCGTCGTCGAGGAATGCGGTGATTCGACCGAACAGTCGAACCCGCTCCCGATCGACGTGGCGATCAACGCCGACACCGTGGTCTGCGTCGGTGACAAGTTCGTGTTCCAAGTGATCGTGACCCTCGATCGGCGAGCCAATCTCTCGTCGCTCGACGTGACGGCCGACGGTTCACCCACCCGAGTGAGTCAACAGAACCCAACCACGTACTCGGGTTCGCTACTCGCGGCCAGCGAAGGTGAACTCGAGATTCAAGCCAAGGGTGAAGACGACCTCGGCACGTCCGACACTGCGGTTCACTACGTCAAGGTGATCCCCTGTGACGATGAGACCACGCCAGAGGATTCGACACCGAACGATTCGACACCGGACGACTCGAAGCCGGAGCAGAAGAACTCGGCTCCTGTCGTCGACGTCCGTGCACCCGAGTGCGTGGAAGCCGAATCGGAGGGATCGGTGAAGGTCACCGTGACCATCACGGTCTCTGACGCCGACCTCGATCGGATGGCAGTCGTCCTGGGTGGTGGATCGAGCAGCCGCACGATCCCCACCGGCCGGTACACGATCAACGGCTCGGGATCGCAGTCGATCACGTTCGTGGTGGATTACCAGGACCGTGGATCCACGTTCACCTTCAAGGGCGACGCCGATGACGGGCAGGACACCAGCCGGGACACGGCAACCGTTCGGGTCGAGTACCCCGGTGACTGTGACCCGACTCCGAGCACGTCGACGCCGACCAAGAACTCGGCGCCGACGGTGACGATCGCGACCAATCCGTCCGGCAAGGTCCAGGTCTGCAAGTCGGGTCAGAACACATCGGTTCCCGTGACCATCACCATCACCTCGGCCGACGTCGACAACGATCGCCTGGCGATTCTCCTCAGCAAGGACGGAGGTCAGCAGTTGAACATTGGTAGTGGTCCGGGTACCGCAACCGATTCGTTCACCATCACCTCGGCCGATATCGGGCGAACGATCACTTTCGTGGCCCGAGCAGTCGAGGCCATGACACCTGCCGTCTTCGCCGAGGCGACCGCCTCGATCGCCGTGTCGGAGAAGACCACCGGCTGTGACACCCCACCGAGCTCCTCGAGTTCGACCACTGCAGCCCCCGCTAAGAACACTGCACCAATGGTCACCTACTCGCTGGATGCAACGTACGACGCCAAGGCGGGGACGTGCTCGGTGCGAGTCACCGCGTCGGATACTGAGAAGGATCTGGTCTACATCGGTGAAGGCTCCAAGTTCATCCGTGACTCGCTGTTCACTGGCCCGTCGCCCAGATCGCGTACGTACGTGATCAAGGTGCAGCCGGGAGAGACCAAATCACTACCGTCCCACTTCGCAGTCGACCGGAACGGAGCTTCCACGGCGCTGAGCTATTCGGTCCGTCTGAGCCAGTTCGCCGGACGATTCCCGATCACCTACAGCTGTGTGAAAGGGTGACAACCCTAATCTGAAGACAACATCAGTGAACGGGCCCCGGGAGACCGGGGTCCGTTCGCGTTCGCATGTCGAAGCGAGGCAGCAGGACCTGCACGATGGGTCCGATACCGAGCGCGAAGGCCACCGTGCCGAGTCCGATCGGTCCGCCGAGCGCGATGCCGGTGACGAGCACCGTGAGTTCGATCACCGTACGGGCGAGCCGAATACTGATGCCGCGTTCTGACAACCCGAGCATCAGACCGTCACGGGGTCCGGCGCCGAGTCCGGAGCCGATGTAGATCGCCGAACCGGCCCCCACGATCAGCAGCCCGGCCAACATGAGTGCCACGCGGCCCACCAGGTTCCCCGGCACACCGATCACGGGTTTGGTGAGATTGACCACCAGACCGATCTCGACGGCGTTCAGGATCGTGCCCACACCGGGTCGTTGTCGCAGCGGAATCCAGAGGAGTAGCAGCAGCACACCGACGATGATGATCACGGTGCCGACGGCGATGTCCGTCTTGTCGGACACTCCGGTGTGGAAGACGTCCCATGGGGCCAGGCCCACCCGTGCACGAATGAAGAACGTGATGCCCAGACCGAACAGGAACAGGCCGACGACGCAGCGCGTCAGCCGCTCGGGCACTCGGTCCACTGAATGCTCAGTACCGGTAATGATCGGGTTTGAAGGGTCCCGATGGTTCGATACCGAGGTAGTCGGCCTGTTCGTCGGTGAGTTTGGTGAGCTTCACACCGAGTGCTTCCAGGTGCAGAGCTGCAACTTTCTCGTCGAGACGCTTCGGCAGCACGTAGACCCCAAGCGGATACTGGTCGAGGTTGTTGAACAACTCCATCTGAGCGATCACCTGATTGGAGAACGAACACGACATCACGAAACTCGGATGACCCGTCGCACAACCCAGGTTCACCAGTCGACCTTCGGCCAACACGATGATCGAGTGCCCGTCGGGGAACGACCAGAGATCGGTACCGGGCTTCAGCTCGTCCTTCACTGCGCCACTGCGAGCCAGTCCGGCCATGTCGATCTCGGAATCGAAGTGTCCGATGTTGCACACGATGGCGTTGTGCTTCATGCGGTGCATGTGGTCGACCGTGATGATGTGGTCGTTACCGGTAGCCGACACGAAGATGTCGGCCGTGGGCGCGATCTCGTCGAGCGTGGTGACCTGATAGCCCTCCATCGCCGCCTGCAGAGCGTTGATCGGGTCGATCTCGGTCACGATCACTCGGGCGCCCTGACCAGTGAGTGCCTGGGCGCATCCCTTGCCCACGTCGCCGTAACCGCACACGACGGCGACTTTGCCGGCCAGCATCACGTCGGTGGCTCGGCAGATGGCATCGACGAGCGAATGGCGACAGCCGTACAAGTTGTCGAACTTCGACTTGGTGACCGAATCGTTCACATTGATCGCCGGGAAGAGCAACTCGCCGCGTTCGTGCATCTTGTAGAGACGCATCACACCGGTGGTCGTCTCTTCGGTGACTCCCTTGATCCCGGCGGCCAGGCGTGTCCACTTGGTGGGGTCCTGCTTCAAGCCCCGGGCCAACAGGCCGAGGACGATGGCGAGCTCGGCATTCGACGCCGTGGTCGGATCAGGAACCTCACCGGACTTCTCGTACTCCACGCCCTTGTGCAACAAGAGAGTGGCGTCACCACCGTCGTCGAGGATCATGTTCGGACCGTCGCCGTCGGGCCAGGTCATCATCTGTTCGGTGCACCACCAGTACTCCTCGAGCGTCTCACCTTTCCAGGCGAACACCGGAACACCCTCTGGATCGTCGGGCGAACCGTTCGGTCCGGCGACGACGGCCGCCGCCGCGTGGTCCTGTGTCGAGAAGATGTTGCACGACGCCCAACGAACTTCGGCCCCCAGTTCCACGAGAGTTTCGATGAGAACTGCGGTCTGCACGGTCATGTGGAGCGATCCCGAGATCCGAGCTCCCTTCAAGGGCTTCTGCGGACCGAACTCCTTGCGCAATGCCCGCAGTCCTGGCATCTCGTGCTCGGCAAGGTGGATCTCCTTGCGGCCGAACGGTGCGAGGGACAGATCGGCGACGCGATAGTCACGACGGGCGGCGAGAGTGGACACAGGAACTCCTGACGGGAACGGGGGCAATGACGTCTGTTGGTCCGAGACTAGGCAATACGAGTGCCGGTGGCGCGACCTTCACCCTGTGAAATTCGGGCCATCAGCCTCTCGTGCTCGGCTTCGGACACCGTTTCGGCTTCGTCGATCAACATCACGGCGATGCCGTCTCGAATGGCGTACCGGCGCTTCAGACGAGGGTTGTAGATGCAGTCCTCGTCGTCGAACACGTGAAGCGGCCCGTGATCTTCAGGACAGGCCAGGACACTCACGAGTTCGGAATCGAGGGGCATGTTTCCTCCAACACATCGAGCCGGTTCAGACCGACGTGATCTCCAAGAGTAGTTCGGCCACCCTCTCGTCGCACTCCTCACGACTCGACGCCTCGAGATTCAATCGAAGCAAGGGTTCGGTGTTGGACGGACGCAGATTGAACCACCACGGACCACAGTCGACCGTCAGACCGTCGAGGCGATCCTGGGGGAAGTTCCCGAACTTCTTCGACACCGCATCGATCACAGCCGTCGGATTCTCGACCTGGGTGTTGATCTCACCACTCGACGAATAACGCTCGAATGGCCGCCGGAGCTCCGACATCGGAACTCCCGAGCGCGACAACTCTTCCAACATCAACATGGTCGCGATGAGTCCGCTGTCGGCGCGGTAGTTGTCGGCGAAGTAGTAGTGCGCCGAATGCTCACCACCGAACACCGCGCCGGTCTCGGCCATTGTCTGTTTGATGAAAGAGTGACCCACCTTGGTTCTGACCGGAGAACCACCGTTCTCACGAATGACCTCAGGCACGGCACGGCTGCAGATCAAGTTGTGAAGCACCGTGGCCCCGGGATTCTTGCGCAACATCGATGCTGCGAGTATCGCCGTGGTCGTGGAACCGGAGAGTCCGCGACCCTGCTCGTCGACCACGAACACGCGGTCAGCGTCACCATCGAAGGCGAGGCCGATATCGAATCCTCCGGCGACGACTCGTGCCTGAAGGTCACGTTGGTTGGCCGGCTGAAGAGGATCGGCCGGGTGGTTCGGGAAGGTTCCGTCCAGTTCGGGGTACATCACCTCGAGTTCGAGGCGCGGCAACCGTTCGAACACCGCCGGTACGACCAGTCCACCCATTCCATTGGCCGTGTCGGCGACGACCTTCATCGGACGGAGCTCGTCGACATCGACGAACGACAACACGTGGTCGACGAACGACGCAAGGAGGTCGCGCTCGGTCCGGCGACCCGATCGATCGGCCGGCTTCGGACCATCGCCGTTCAACACTCGACGAGCGGCCTCTTTCACGACGTCGAGTCCGGTGTCGACACCCACCGGACGGGCGCCAGCCAGGCACAGCTTCACCCCGTTGTACTGAGCCGGGTTATGCGATGCGGTGAACATCGCTCCGGGAGCGTCGAGGCGTCCAGCGGCGAAGTAGACGAGATCGGTCGAGGCGAGGCCGATGTCGATCACGTCGACCCCCTGCTCCATGAGCCCCCGTGAGAACGCGTCGACCAGATCGATGCCGGACGGACGCATGTCCCGAGCCACGATGGCGACCGACGCGTCGGTGAAACGAGCGAATCCGACGCCGAGCGCGTGAGCGATGTCGGCGTCGAGCTGATCGGGCACGGTGCCACGAATGTCGTACGCCTTGACGATCGTGTCGAGGGTCTCGGCGTTCGGCATAGCGATCCTCCACGCTAGCGGTGGGGCGTCGCACCCACGAGGAGGTTCAGGAACCTTCGCGTGGTGTTTCCCCTGGTGAATCACCGTATTCATCCGAAGGTGACAGGGATACCTCGACCGGATCGGGGAAATCGTAGGTCGATACCTCATCGACGGACTGGTCGCCGGAGGCATCGGCCGATCGGTCGAATGCTCCTCGCCGGCGACGATCGTCCCGCCGAATGAGAAGTAGACAGACGAATCCGGCGAGAGTCAACACGTAGGCGAAGCGGTCGATCAGGCTCGCTTCGAACGTCAACGACACCTCGTTGTCGGTCGGAACGACGACCATCATGTTCGGTGCGACCCGATATGGACCATCGGCACCGGACACCTTCCAGTTGGGGAAATAACTCACTCGCACCAACACCGGCTCTCCGACCCGATCGACGGAGAACGAGACCGAATCGTCACCCACCGCGACATCGGAAATCGTCACCGGCTCGACAGCGACTTGCTCGATCGATTCGACCGGCACCACGACGTCGACCTGTCGGGAGTCGGCACCGGGTTCTCCGACCCGTCGTCCGAGATCGATCTCGACCGCGACCCGTTGCCATGCATCGGGTCCATCGGCAGCCGGAAGTGCGTTCCACTCGTCGGTGTTCTGCAACCAACTGGTTCCGAGTTCGAGCCAACGCTCTCGTTGATCACCACTTCGTCCCTCGACGACGACCGGCCGAGTTTCGAGCGGTACGACGATCTCGGAGTTCGAGACCTCGTAGACCTTCCACGGACCCGAGCGAGCAATCTCGAGGAGTTCGCCGGTCGACGATGCCAGCGCGTCGGCCTCGTCGATGGCCTCGGGTGTCACGGCCATGTAGTAACGGATTCCGAGTGACTGCAAGTACCGAATGCCGGTCTCGGCATCGTTGTTCACGTACCGAAGTTCGCGAACCGGGTTGGAACTCTGTTTCGACATCGCTCCGGCCGCGAGGAAGTGATACGGCGTCGTTCCCGCCGCCTCGAAGAACAATCCTTCGCTGGATCCGATGCAGCTGTCGGTCCAGAACGGCAGGAGCATGAGTGCCATCGTGGTGCCGTAGCGATCGTTGTTGCTGTAGTTCTCCCACAGCGCGCGGCCGCAACCTCGGTTCTCACCGATCTGCTTCATCGTTTGGATCAGCTCGTAGTACTCACCGTAGGCCGAGCGACCTTCGTAGCCGGTGAAGTTCCAGCGCGCCCATCCGTCGACGAAACCTTTGTCGGATGCCTCGGTTTCGAAAGGCCCCCAGGTGTACTCGAGTCCCTGCCCTTCGTCGATCAGTCGACCGCCCGGCAAGACCTGGAAGCGGAAGCCCAACACGACGAGGGTCACGACGAGACTCGCCACGGCAGCGATCGTTCGCCACCGGAAGAACGCTCGACGCGCGACGGCATCGGCGACCCACGGCACCGGATCGACCACTCGCTCACGTCGCTCGATCTGAACGAGTCGGACGGCCGCATGGACCGCTTCCACGATGCCGATCGCCGCCAGGAGATACCGGCAGAGATTCACCATGGGGAGCAGTCGCGGATTCCAGAGCAGGCCGATCTCCGGCAAGCTGTCGTTGAACAGATACACGAGGGCCACGAAGACGAGACCGGTCACCCCGATCCAGACTCCGTTCGTGTGGCGTCGGGCCAGAACCGCAACGAGGCCGACCGCCGCGAAGAACGTGAAGAACACGTTCCAGAACGGCGGCAGGGCGAAGAACATTCCCCAGTACGACGTGAACGAACCGTTACCCGGCTCACCCTTGTACTTCATGTCGGTCATGTAGGCGTGGTTCAAGAGGAACGGAACGATCCAGAACGCCGCGAGGAGCGAACCCGTTCCAACTGTCACGGCGAACCAGCGCAGACGGCGTCGATCGAGCCAGAGCAGTCCCATGATGATCAGACCCACTGCGACATAGATCGCGACGATCCCATGGCTCAGGACTGCGAGAGCCATGAAGATCGCTGCTTTGGCGCGATGGCGTCCGGTCTCGAGCCCGTTCGCGAACAGGCCGAAGGCCAGTACTGCGAACGAGAGCGAGATGGAGAAGGAGAATTCACCGGCCATGGTCGACGCCACGTTGCCGCCGTAGATCGTGTAGCTCTCGTCGAGGAGATACACCAAGCCGACCACGGCGAACATCTCGGGGATGGGGTAGGCGAACCGAGCCAACCGTCCGAAGATCCACAGACACACCGGCAAGGTCACGATTCCGAGGACGGCCACCAACTTGAAGGCGACGCCATAGGGCAGGACCACGTCGAGGAGAACGATGAAGATGGCCGGCACCACCATGTAGAAGCGGTAGATCGGGAATCCCGAGTACCAGTCCATCGACCACCCGTTCAGCTTCCAGGGCAACAAGTGATCGCGCAGGTACGCCGGACCCCAGACGTGGGCTCCCATGTCACCACCGGTCGGTGTCGAGTCACGGAACAGAAGTGACGGCTGAACCACTCGTATCGCGATGAAGGTGGTGACCCCCAAGAAGACGAGCCGCACCCAGAACCGAACCAGCTTTTCTCGTGGCCAGCCGCGGAACGGATTCCAGACCTCACGACGATCGGACTCGACCCCATCCACCGGGAGCTCCGACGACTCGCTCACCCCGTCATTCTGCCATTCGACGGCGGTTCGACTCGATCAGTTGGCGGCGAGAAGGAGACCCGAGGCGTTGAAAGCGAGATGAGCCAGTATCGGGCAGGCGATACGACCCGTACGTTGCCAACACAGGCCGAACACGAGACCGATGAGGAACAGACCCGGAAATTCGACGGGCTGCAGATGAATCGCACCGAAGAACGCTGCCGACACCACGAGTGCGATCGTGTCGTTCAACCGACCTTCGAGCGACTGAAGGATCACACCGCGGTACACGAACTCCTCGACGAGTGGTGCACCGACGGCGACGACGACGATCAACGCGACGATCCACCACCCATCGGCGCGATTCCAGAGGTCAGTGGCCCGCTCCTCCACCTTGGCCGGATCGAAGGCGTCGGGAAAGAGTGACCTGAGCGGCCAGTAGAGCAACGGGACGAGGACGAACTGACCGACGACTCCGATCGGCAGTCCCACCAGATCGATCGGGCGGAAGCGAACGCGATAGTCGTCGCGTATCGATCCCGACCCGCGACGAGAACTGAGAACGCCGAGCGCGACGACGAAGGGCACCCACAGACACAGAACGGTGGCCACCATCGTCGACGTCGGCCAATCGTCGGGATCGACTCCCGACTGACCGAGGATGGCGATGATCGCCGCCTGAAGGGGAAGAGCGGCGACGTACGCGCCGAGCCACACGGCCGCTGCTGCGGCGATCGAGAAACGTGCGTCGTGACTGGCCGGTCGCACGGAACGTTCAGCCGGCGAGACGGTGAACGAAAGGAAGGACTTCGACGCGTCGACGATCCTCGAGGCGCCAACCGCTCGGAGACACGAACCGTTGCAGATGGGCCTCGCAGAATTCGTAGACACCGGCGACACGTTCATCGGCCAGATGATCGAGCCAGATCACGGACGACGGATAGTGAAAGGTGATGGACGTGCGAGCGTGTTCGCGACAGCCGTTGCGAGTGCAGAGACGCATACGACAACGGTACGCAAACCGGACCCCGAGATCGCGGATTTCAGCCTGCCTACCTGCACCAATCTTGTGTCTCGGCACTCGAGCGTGACGTCTCTCTCAGGTCCGGCTCCGCGGTGCGGCCTCGCGCACCCCCGCCCTAGCATGGTTCCATGAGCGATCCGACTCCCCCTCCGCCGCCTCCTCCGCCCGGAGACCGATCCGGAAACCGCCGACGCTCGTCCCCCTCCAAGCCCGACGACACGCGCCCCGAGGGCCGCAACGGTCGCCCGGCCCTTCCGAAATGGTCGCCATGGGTGCTGCTCGGCATCGTGTTGCTGCTCATCTTCGGCCCTCAACTGCTCCCCGGTCCCGACCGCGAGAAGATCGGCTTCGAGGAGTTCATGACCCAGGTCGAGGCCGGCCGAGTCGACGAGTTCAAACTCAACAACACGACTCTCGGGATCACGGGAGTGTTCACCAACGGCAGTGAGTTCTCGACCACGGCTCCGCCCGGGTTCCCGAACGAGTCCGACCGCGTGCTGTTCCGAACACAGGGAGTCGACTTCCAGGCCAGCACTCCACAGTCCAACTGGCTCGTGAGCCTCATCCCGCTCCTTCTCCCATTCATCCTCATCATGGCGTTCCTCGTCTGGATGAATCGGCGAGCCTCGGGCCAGATGGGCAACGTGATGTCGATCGGTCGGAGTCGCGCCAAGGCCTACACGACCGACCGCCCTTCCACCACCTTTGCCGACGTGGCCGGTTATGACGGCGTGAAGACCGAGATCAAAGAGGTCGTCGATTTCCTTCGTATGCCCGAGCGCTTCAAGGAGATCGGTGCTCGTGTTCCGAAGGGAATCCTCTTGGTCGGCCCTCCCGGAACCGGCAAGACACTCTTCGCCCGAGCCGTGGCCGGCGAGGCCGGAGTGGGCTTCTTGTCGGTCACCGGTTCCGATTTCATGGAGATGTTCGTCGGCGTCGGAGCGAGTCGCGTGCGCGACCTCTTCCAGCAGGCCCGCAAGATGGGACGCGCCATCATCTTCATCGACGAAATCGACTCCATCGGCCGCAAGCGCGGTGCCGGTCTCGGCGGAGGTCATGACGAGCGGGAGCAAACGCTCAACCAAATGCTCGCCGAAATGGACGGATTCGAGACGTCCGAGGGAATCGTCATCCTCGCCGCCACCAACCGGCCCGACATCCTCGATCCGGCGTTGCTCCGCCCGGGTCGTTTCGATCGACAGATCGTCGTACCCCTCCCCGAGTTCGAGGAACGCCTGGCCATCTTGAAGGTGCACTCCCTCGACAAGCGCATGGGACCCGACGTCGATCTCGAGGTGATGGCCAAGGGCACACCCGGAATGAGTGGTGCCGATCTGGCCAACTTGGTGAACGAATCGGCCTTGTTCGCCGTCCGCCGCGGCAGTGCTCAGATCGAACGCATCGACTTCGAGTCGGCGCGCGATCGCATCATGATGGGTGCCCGCCGTGACTCGCTGATCCTGTCGGCCGAAGAGAAGCGAACCACCGCGTACCACGAGGGCGGTCACGCAGTCCTCGCCGCGGTTCTCCCCAACGGAGATCCCCTCCACAAGGTCACCATCCTTCCCCGCGGTATGGCCCTCGGCGTGACCCAGACTCTCCCCGAGGAGCGCCACAGCTACTCGCGCGAGTACGTGCTCGACCGCATCTGCATGGCCCTCGGCGGACGAGTCGCCGAACGTATCGTGTTCGATCAGCAGACCACGGGGGCAGCGAACGATCTCGAGGTCGTGACCGGACTCGCTCGTCGTATGGTGCGCGAATGGGGAATGAGCGACAAGGTCGGACCCATGGCGTGGCACAGCAACCAGCAGGTGTTCCTCGGTGAAGACCTCATGACGAGTGGTCGCGAATACTCCGATGACACTGCTCGGCTCGTCGACGAAGAAATCAACACGATTCTGCGCCAGCAAGAAGAGCGCGCCGTCCAGCTTCTCATGGCTCATCGTCGCGGACTCGACCTGGTCGCCGAGGCACTGCTCGACGAGGAAACGATCGATGGCGACAAGGTGGCTCGCCTGGTTCAACAGGGCCTCGGTGAACCGTCACCCTCGGCCGAAACACTCGCCGATCAGTGACCCGTTCTCGTCGTCATTCGTCGTGATCGTGCGCCGCACACCCGGCGATCGGTAGATCGGGGTCGCGCACCCGGGCCACGGCGGCCCACAGATCGGTGGCGGTCACCGGACCGAGCGCGTGATGTCGCACCACACCCTGGCGGTCGGCCACCAGAAGAGTCGGCACGGCGTCGATGCCATATTTCTGATGCAACTCTCGACGGGCCGTGTACTCCACCTCGACGACCATCACCTCGGTGCTCGACAGCACGCGGGCCTTGGTCGCAACGTCGGCACACACGTGACACGACGACGAGGTGAACACGACCACCGACCACTCTTGGCCCGGGTCGGCCGGGAAGTCGATCGGGTCGAGTTGCTGAGGAACCGTCCAGGATCTCTGGGTCGGAGCGTCGGCCACCTGTCGGCGCCGCGCGGCGAGTGCAATGATCGCCACGACGACGAACACCCCGAGAGCGACGAGAACGTTGCTCACGGGGTCACCGCCTCTGCACCGGTAGGGCCAACGTGTGCAGTCGACCGATCCCGCTCTCGTTGCGTTCGAGCAGACGTTCCACGACGATCGCATCGGAGGCCACGATCGACACCGGTCGCCCCGAGACCGCACCGAGCGAGATCTCGCGGCGTTCGTTGGCCTCGAGAGTGACTGCGGTCAGCTCGGCGATCGGCTCGGGACCACCAGGACCGAACGACGAGACGTCGATGGTCGTCGGGCCGGGTGAGACGTTCAGGATCACGAGGGCCGTGCCGTCACCGTCGGCGGCGGTCAACGACGCGAACCATTCACTCGCCAGCGCTTCACCCTGAACGCCGAGCATGGTGGACGTGACCACCGACTGACCGGCGGGTTCGGTGATCACTCGTTCGACGACGAGAGCAGGTCCGGCAAGAGCGGTCACGAGCAAAGCGTGAGGACCGGTACCGATCGTCGGAACACCCGACACGTCGAACGTGACGACCTCACGACTCGGTACGGTCAACGAGGCGGCTTCGTAGTCGGTTTCGAGTGCCTGAACACCGAGAACGACCACATCGGCCTCGACGTCGTCTTCGGTCGGATTGAAGATGATCAACCGCTCGGTCACTCCCTCGGCCAGCAGACCGTCGGCGAACCACCACTCGTCACTCACCGCCGGCGAACCGAGAGACGTCACGTGCCCGAGTCGACCACCGCCGAGATAGTGCTGATCCTTGGCCACCACGATTCGCCCGGTGGTGGCGCGTATGTTGACCGCGACGACGGGTTCGTCACGGAAACCGGTGTCCTCCATGTTCAGCACCCGAAGCGAACGGGGCGGAATCACGTAGCCCTGCAACTGATCAGGGGTGCGCGGACCGGCGGTCGTCGAGATCTCGACGTCGATGATCGCTGCCGTGGGATACGGATTGGTCACGAGAACTCTCATGTCCGACCCCTCGGCCGTGAAACCATCGGCCACGAACCAACGGTCGGATGTGGTCGTCGTGCAAGTGGACACGACGTCTCCGGCCGGATGGCGCGACAGTTGTTCGACGACGATCTCGGAGCGGTCGACTTCGACCATTGCGCTCACGTACGACGCCGTCACGGTTCGATCGAGATCGACGACCGATTGCGAGCGCGGTTGCAACTCGACGCCGATCGGGACCGGATCCTGATCGATCGAGAAGACCGTGACGGTTCCGAACGATGGGGTGTCGCTGGGATTGGTGAGCACGACCTCACCGCCGTACTCCCCGCTCTCGCTCTGTCCGAGAGCCGCCGTCCCTCCACAGAACCACGTCGTCGTGACGGTGTCGTCGACGATCACCAGACGTGGTGTGCCGGGATCATCGGCCCGGCCGAAGACGACATCGGTGCTCGATGTCTCGGGCGCAGCTGCGACCACGACACCGGCCGCGGCGAGGAGTCCGAGAACGACGACGACGAGACGCCGGCTCATCGGTCGTCCCCCGAATCGATCGGGACGATCGCCGCCGGATCGATCTTCGGCACGCGACGACGCCGTCGCACCGCCACCAGCACGACGGCCCAGACGGCGATCTGAAGGACGAACCAGGCCCAACGACCGAGCGGACGGTCGTAGTGCAACGAAACCTCGCCGCGTCCGTCGAGCGGGAAGGCCATCACCGATCCGAAGGATCCCTGTGCATCGACACGGCGTCCGTCGATGTCGATCGACCAACGGTCGTCGAACGGAACGCCGAGATGCACGTAACCGGGTCCGAGAGGTTCGCTCGGACCCGACCATGCGGTCGTACCGGAGAGCACCGGGCGGGTGCTTCCGAATTCCGTTCGTACGAGAGCACCGGCGCCACCGAGTTCACTCGCCTCGGCGGCGGCATCACTCAACATGGCCGTCGTCGAGATCCACTGCTCGTTCTCGAACACGATCATGCTCGCCGGGCTGTACACCGAACGAAGATCGAGCTGTTCACGAAGGGCCGCGACCAACCCGGCAGGAAGTGGCCGCGGCGATTCGGTCGTCGACCTCACCCGGTCGACGACGGGAACGACGACGTAGCGAATTCCGAATGGTGCCATCAGACGTCCGGCCCGGGCGGTCGAACGGGTGGCCATGGCCGTGAGAACGTCGTCCACGACTCGTCCGTCCACCGATCCGGGCGCCGACCACGTCTCGTTCACGTCGAATCGGCCTCCGTCGACGATCGAGTACGCGATCCCCTCGGCGTGGAAGCGATCGGCACCGGGAACGAGCTCGGGATCACCCACAACCAGGACGCGATAGTCGCCACTCGACGCCGGATCGGCCAACAATTCGTCGAGTTGACTGACGAAACTCGTGGACGGTTGCTGCCATCTTCCGTCGACGGCCGCCGCCGCGAGAGGAAGACAACCGATGAACATGGCGACGAAAGCGATGATGCTCGCCGGCTGTCGGAATCCGAAACGACCTCCACGAACGTCGAACTGGAAGGACAGAACGAGATTTCCGGCGCCGAGAGCAAGTGCGAACGCAACCGGGGCCAGAAGAACTCCGGCCTGAGGCAGCCACCATGCTCCACCATCGGCAGTGACGGCCAGAACGAGGAAGAGTGACGACACGAGGACGGCAGTGAACGCTCCGATCAGTCGGGCCGATCGTGCGACCAACAGTCCGACCAGAAGAGCGACGTACACACCGATCACGAGGCCACCGAGAGCAGCCGGGCCGATGTCGAATCGCAGGAGTCGCCAGAGTCCGCGGTCGGCGGTCAGACGCTCGGGGCTTCCGACGACTGCGATCCATCCGTCACCGTCGAGAAAGCGCAACGACCACGGAAGCTGGAGAACGATGGCACCCGTGAAGGCCACGAGCGAAACAGCGATCGTCATGACCGAACGGCGCCACGAATCGCCGCCGACGAGCGACGCAACGGCCACCACGACCAGAACGACGAGCGCGACCATCGCCGCGGACGGGGCGAATGCGGCGGCCACGGCGATCAGGATCACGAGACGAGCGAGCGATGGAATTCTCTCTTCGATCGTCACGTCATCGACCACTCGGCGAGCCAGCACCACGGTCCAAGGGATCACGGCGTAAGCGACCAAAGCCGCCAGGCGACCCGAGGCGATCGCTGCGTAGGGAAGTGGAACGGCGGCGTACACCACGGCGGCCACGAGTCCACCTCGACCCGGCACGAGGCGCGATGCACCCGACCATCCGAGGAGAAGCGCTCCGAGGACGCCGAGGGTCTGTACCAGTCCCATCTGCGCGAACGACACGATTCCGGCGACACCGAGCAGCAGAAGTCCGGTGGGTTGAGCCGTCGTGTCGCCGAGTCCGCGGTTCCACCAGCCCGACAGGTGGGACCGGATCATGTCGAACGGCGAATCGGGAATCGGCAACAACTCGCCGATGGGTCGGATGCCGTCGGTGACGACACGTCGACCTCCGACCAACAACAGAGCGATGAGCACACCCCACACGACCATCGACGCCGTCGAACGTTCGGACACGACCTCGTCGAGATCGGCGTGGCGCGCCCGACCTCGTCGGAATCGATTCCACCGGACACTTCCCCGCACCTGGAGATCGGCGATCTCGCGGTCGGGTACGGTCCGAATTCCTGCGACTCGCCGGCGCCGCGAGATGATGCGAGGCAATCCGGTCAATAGTGACACCAGCGCGACGAGGCGCGCCGCCGACGCCCTGGGGCGTCCGCGTAACAACGCGACCAGCGCCGTCGAGACGCCGAGAATCACGAGGCCGGGAATGACGGTCACGAGACGTAGCCCGCCGGTCGCCGACACGACGGTGGCCAATCGCTGACGTTCGGCATCGACTTCGCTCACCAACGTCGGAGCACGATGGAACATCGCCTGGCGGTGGCGCCCGACGGCATCGGGAACGATCACGACCCGAGCGCCGGCGACGTGAGCTCGCCAGCAGAGATCGAGTGCCTCACCGTGGTACGCGTGATCGATGTCGAATCCGCCGAGACGTCGGAACAAATCGGCTCGGATCAGCAAGCACGCCGACGACAGAGCGAACTTGTCACCGGTTGCATCGTGCTGCTCCTGATCGAGTTCGAGAGGTTCGAGACCGTCGTCGAGTTCACCGAATCGATCGACATCGAACCCCACCGACGACAAGACCCCTGGCGCCTCCCACCTGACGAGTTTCGGTCCGAGCACACCGGCGTTCGACCGGAACATCTCCTCCACGAGACGCCGGATCGCGTCCGGCGCCAACGCGACGTCGTCGTGCATCAGGAGGAACAGGCCGCCGTCACCTTCGACCAACCGCAACACCTGATTGGCGGCCCGAGCGAATCCGATGTCCCCCACCCCCCGCACATGGGCGGTCGGAAGCATCGACTGCGCAAGGTCGCGATGCGCCGAGATGACGGTCTCGTCGTTCGAGGTCACGAGAAGAACGACCTGGACCGAGGGATAGTCCTGGGCGGCCAGGGACGTCAAGACGTCGGCCAGGTCGGGACTGGACGGGGCGACCACCACCGCGGCCACGACCCCGGGGACCGCCCCACCCGGCTCCGCCTGGCCCACGAGGGGCTCGGTCGGGGTGGAGGGTGAGGCCACGATGGGCGAAGGCTACCCGTGTGGCCAGCCCCGATGAGGTCGCTCCCCTGTCCGACACCCCCCTCATCGCTAGCGTGGAGGACCTGACGATGAGCGGAGACGACGACGCCACGATGAGTGAGACCGACCAGGGCGTCGAGCCCCGAACTTCCCTGCCCGAGGGCACCACGGCCGTCGGTGTCGGACTCGTGATCGCCGGTCTGTCGAGTTACCTCTTCTTCAAGGTCGGCCAGGAAGCCCTGGGCAAGGACGACTTCAAACCGATCGTCGCGCTGTGGTTCGCCACCTTCGTCGTGGCGCCCGGCTTCTTCTTGCCCCTCGAGCAGGAAATGGGACGCGCCCTCGCCCACCGGCGCGCACTCGGAATCGGTGGTCGGCCGATCGTGGCACGGGTGGTTCCACTCGGTGTCGCCATCGCCGCCGTCGTGGTGGCCGTGATGGCCGGTTTCAGTTCGATCGCCACCCGAGAATTCTTCGAGGGTTACGCCCTCGTCACCGCATCGCTGATCATCGCCTTCATGGCCTATGCACCGGCTCACCTGGCACGCGGTATCTGCTCCGGCCAGGCTCGATTCTCGTCGTACGGAATCGTCATGGGGGCCGACGGATTCGTTCGCGTCGTGGGTGCCGTCGTTTTGTGGCAGCTCGACGTCACCAACGTCGGGGCGTACGCCTTGCTGGTCGCTCTCTCACCACTCACCGGTGTGGCCTACGTGGTGGCGCGGGGCCGCCTGACCACCGACAGCGGACCCGAGGCACCCTGGAGCGAAGTCACACCCAACCTCGGTTGGCTCCTGCTCGGTTCGCTCATGGGGGCCGGGCTCGTCAACGCCGGGCCGATCGCGGTCGACATTCTCGCCCGCTCCGATGAAGCCGAACGTGTCACCCGTTTCGGAAACGGCGTTCTCCTCGCTCGTATCCCACTGTTCCTCTTCCAGGCCGTGCAAGCAGCTCTCCTCCCCCGACTCGCACGACTCGCGGCGCAAAACGACCTCCAGGAGTTTCGCAACGGCTTTCGACGACTTCTGCTCGTCGTGATCGGCGTCGGCGCCATCGGAACCGTCGGATCGTTCCTGATCGGTCCACCACTGCTCGACGTCGTGTACGACGGAGGGCTCGATCGGCGCACCCTCACCCTTCTTGCTCTCGGAAGTTCGATCTACATGGTGGCGCTGGCCACCGCTCAAGCCGTGATCGCTCTGCACGGACACGCCGTCGTCGGCCTGGGCTGGTTGGTCTCGATGGCCGTGTTCGTCGTCGCCACTGCGGTCGGAGCCGACGACTTGTATCTACGCGTCGAGATCGGCCTCGTGGCCAGTTCCATCTGCGGACTCGTGGTCTTCGCGATCTCACTGCGACGACGACTCGCCGAGGGTCTCACGCCCGACGCCAGCTCGGCCTTGGAGGCCTTCACCGACCGCCCACTCGAGGGCTGATCAGGACGGGATCGCAAGACCGGCCTTGGTGGCCTCTCGCTGCAGATCGTGGGCGACCATCATCTTCACGAGTTCCGGGAAGGTGACTTCGGGTTCCCAGCCGAGCTGCTCTCGGGCCTTCGACGCGTCACCGATGAGGAGATCGACCTCGGCCGGCCGGAAGAACTTCGGATCCTGTCGGACGTATTTCTTCCAATCGTCGAGTCCCACCTCGGCGAAGGCCAGCTGGACGAGTTCTTCGATCGTGTGAGTCTCTCCGGTGGCGATCACGTAGTCGTCGGGTTCGGGCTGCTGAAGCATCAGCCACATCGCCTTCACGTAGTCACCCGCATATCCCCAGTCGCGCTTGGCGTCGAGATTGCCCATCACCAATTCGTCCTGAAGTCCGAGCCGAATACGCGCGGCTGCGTTGGTGACCTTTCGTGTCACGAATTCGACACCTCGTCGGGGCCCTTCGTGGTTGAAGAGAATTCCCGAACACGCATAGAGGCCGTAGCTCTCTCGGTAGTTGACGGTGATGTGATGTCCGAAGACCTTCGCACACCCGTATGGCGAACGCGGATGAAACGCCGTCTTCTCCGATTGCGGGATCTCGCGAACCTTGCCGAACATTTCCGATGACGAGGCCTGATAGAAGCGAATGGGGTTGTTCTCGGCCCCTCCCACCATGCGAACCGCTTCGAGCATGCGAAGAACTCCCGTTCCCGTGAGGTTCGACGTCAGTTCGGCCTGGTTCCACGACAACGCCACGAACGAGATCGCAGCCAGGTTGTACACCTCGTCGGGGTTCGCGACTTCGAGCGCCTTCACGAGTGACGGAAGGTCGGCCAGATCACCCGGAACGATCTCGACGAACGGAAATTCGTCCCGCATCATCTCGAGCTTGGGGTTGTTCTGACCCTTGACGACGCCGAACACCTCGTAACCCTTCTCGTGAAGAAGGTGAGCCAGGTGCTGGCCGTCCTGGCCAGTGACTCCGGTGATGAGGGCGCGGGGCATGGGACTCCTTCGTCGATGCCCGTCGAGGGCGTCGGCGCATTCTACGGTCGTACACTCGTCACGTGCTGACCATCGCCGTCGACACCGGTCCGCTGCACGGTCCGGCCACGGGAATCGCCCGGGCCACCTCAGGACTCGTCGACGAGTTGTCGAAACGCGATGTGCGAATCGTTCCCTACGTGCTCAGCCTTCGAGCCCGTCTCGCCGCCGACACCCGTCGGATTCCACTTCCGGCGGCTCTGGCCCTGCGCACCTGGGCCGCGACGTCGCGCCCTCGACTCGAGCATCTGTGGCGTGACGTCGATGTCGTCCACGGCACCAATTACGTCGTACCACCCACCAAGAAACCTCGTCTGGTGAGCGTGTACGACTGTTGGGCACTCGATCATCCGCAATACGTGCACGCCGACGTTCGTCTGTCCATGAACGCGCTGCGTCGCTCGGTCGACGACGGAGCAGTGATTCATGCGTCCTCACACGCCACGGCCCGACGTCTCACGGATCACTTCCCCGACGCGCGGGTGGAAGTGATCCATCTCGGACCGACCGACCCGCGTCCGGCACCGACCGCCATTCCGACACAGTTGCCTTCGGTACTGGTCGACGAACCTTTCATCGCATGCATCGGAACGATCGAACGCCGAAAGAACGTTCCGGTTCTCATCGAGTCCTTCACGCGTCTGGCCGACCAGCACTCCGACGTCCGACTCGTGATCGCCGGATCGATGGGTGATGACGCGCCGTTGGTCGAAGCGGCTCTGTCGGCCGCGCCTCCAGGCACTCGTTCGCGGATTCACGTACTCGGACGAGTCGACGACGACGGCGCGGCGTGGATCCTTCGTCACGCGACCGTCCTGGCGTATCCCTCTCTCGACGAAGGCTTCGGATTTCCTTTGCTCGAAGCCATGTCGTGCGATGTTCCGATCGTCGCATCCGATGCCGGCTCGATCCCCGAGATAGCCGGTGATGCCGCCCTCTTCGTCCGACCGAGTGACGTCGACGGACTGGCACGTCGGCTCGCCGATGCGCTCACCGACGAAACGCTTCGTCGACGTCTGATCGAGGCCGGCCGCTCACGACGAGCGGAATTCTCCTGGGCGACCTCGGTCGACCGTTTCATCGACCTCTACGGAAGAATGACGGGATGATCACTGTCGTCGCCGGGGGCGTCGGAGCGGCTCGCTTCTTACGCGGGCTGATGACCGCCGTCGATCCATCGACGATCACCGCGGTGGTCAACACCGGCGACGACTCACTGATCAATGGCCTTCGAGTCTCCCCCGATCTCGACACCGTGACGTACACCGTGGCCGGAGCCATCGATCCCGAGCGAGGTTGGGGACTTTCCGACGAGAGCTGGCGCACCATGGAGTCGCTGTCTCGTTACATCGACGTGCGTCCGGTCGGCTCGGCGGCCGCCAACACCTGGTTCAACCTCGGTGATCGAGATCTGGCCACTCACCTCTATCGGACCATGCGTCTGGCCGAAGGAGCGACGCTCTCCGACGTGACCGACGAGATTCGTCGGGCCTGGGGCGTTCCCTGTCGAATCGTTCCCATGACCGACGATCCGGTGGCCACGATCGTCGACATCGTCGACGACGACGGACGCGCACGAACGGTCGGATTCCAGGAATACTTCGTCGGACGCCGCCATTCGGTGCCGGTCACTGCGGTCCGATTCGACGGTGTCGAACGTGCTCGACCGACTTTTCTCCCTCTGCTCGACTCGAGTGAGGTGATCGTTCTGGCACCGTCCAACCCCTTGGTGTCGATCGGTCCGATTCGCGCACTCGACGGCGTCGACGAACGACTTGCGTCGGCACGGGATCGAGTGATTGCAGTGTCACCCATCGTCGCTGGTGCCGCTCTGAAGGGTCCGGCCGATCGCATGCTCGTCGAACTCGGCCACGAACCATCGGTGGTCGGCGTGGCCCGGCTCTACGCTCCGGTCTGCTCGGTCCTCGTGATCGACGAGCGCGATGCCGATCGCGCCCACGAGATCGAGCGCGAAGGAATGCGTTGCGTGGTCACCGACACGATCATGTCGTCACCCGATGTCTCGCGAACCCTGGCCGAGACGACCGTCTCGTCGATCGTCGAAAGGAAGTCCCGATGAGCGAATCCCGTCTCAGCATCTGGCCCGTCACCGGAATCGGAGAGATCCGTCCCGGCGATCAGTTGGGTGACGTCGTGGCCGAGGCCTGTCGCGCCGAACCCAACGGACCTCTCCAGGACGGCGATGTTCTCGTGGTCACGCAGAAGGTGGTCTCGAAGGCCGAAGGACGGATGGTCGAGATCGATGCCGATGATCCTCTCTCGCACAAGTCGCTCGTCGAGGACGAAGCCGTACGAATCGTGCGACGCCGCGGTGATCTGATCATCACTGAGACTTCCCACGGTTTCGTGTGTGCCAACAGCGGTATCGATCTGTCCAACGTCGAACGGGGCTATGCCGCCCTGCTTCCGGTCGATAGCGATCGGTCCGCTCGTCGGATCCGTGACATCGTTCGGGCGCGCCTCGGTGTCGACGTCGGAGTCATCGTGTCCGACACCTTCGGCCGTCCGTGGCGACGAGGTCTCACCGACGTCGCGATCGGGGTCGCTGGTATCGCAGCGGTCGTCGATCTGCGCGGAACCCCTGATTCTCTCGGCCGCACCATGCAAGTGACCGAAGTGTGTGTGGCCGACGAGATCGCGTCGGCCGCCGAGTTGGTGATGGGCAAGTCGAGCGGAGTACCAGTGGCCGTCGTCCGAGGCTGTGATCCGAGTTGGTTGCGTGACTCGTCGATCGACGAAATCGTGCGACCAGCGGCCGAAGATCTGTTCCGCTGACTCGTCACTCGTCGCAGCGAGCGAGACCGTCGTCGAGCGACGTCCACGGCGACCAACCGAGATGAAGACGCGCTCTCGACGGCGACAATGCCACCCGAGTGGGTGAACCGGGTCGGGGTTCGACGTGAGACGTCTCGCCACCGCCTCCGATCGTCGCCCACAAGTCGCGAATCGCCGTCTGGATTCCGGTGGCCAGATTGATCACCAGTCCACCACCCCGAGTCGATGCCCGGAAAAGTCCGTCGACGCAGTCGTCGACATGGAGAAGGTCTCGCGTCTGGCGACCGTCCCCCGCGCACACGAAGGGAGTTCCGTCACGACGGTTCGCCAGTGCCGCTCCGACCACGTTGGAGTCGGACCGAAGTCGGGATCCGTACACGGTGCCGAGGACGATCGCGCTGTATTCCACACCGTGATCCCGGCGATAGGAGTCGGCGGTGTCGATCATCGCCGACACGACGACTCCGACGACACCCACCGGTCGAAGTTCACCGTCTTCCTTACAAGGTAGGGCACGAGCCGATTGATCTCCGTAGAGGACCGAGCCCGGAACGGTGAACACGACCTTCGAAGCCGGAGATCCGGTCCGGACGGCTTCGAGAACGTTCACGAAGGTTCCGAGAGCGAGGACGGCTTCCATCGGCTGACGCGCCCGTGGCTCGAGCCCGGCCACGACGTACACCACATCGGGTCGCCGACGGGCCACGTAGTCGGCGAATTCCGGAGCGGCAGCATCGAGTTGCTGAATCGTGAGTCGACCCTCGTGACCCGAGTTTCGTGCCGACGAGAGATTGGCGAGTGAGCCCGACACCATCGAGTCGACCACGTGAACCGAGGAGCCCTCGGCCACGAAGCGATCGACGAGATGAGATCCGATGAATCCGGCCCCTCCCACCACCATCACCGAGTCGGGGGTGCGAGACGTCGAACGCCGGGGCATGTCGTGTTCAGACCTTCGATGGATCGGGGACGGACGCCGACTCGAGCGTGGTGTGCGACGCGACGACTCCGTCGGCTCCGATCACGCAGTCGATGACATGAGCCCCGGACTCAACCCGACCCATGACCACCGAATCGACCACTTGGCACCCGTCGCCGATCTCGGCCCCGGGCAAGACGATCGAGTCGCGCAGGGACGATCCGGCGCCGACCCGTGCCCCCGAGGCGACGAGTGAATGATCGACGACGGCTGACGGATCGACCGCTGCACCCTCGGCGACGGCATCGCAACGAGCCGTGCGACGCCGCCCGTCGAGCAGATCGAAGTTCGCCTGCCGATACGTGTCCGGACGTCCGGTGTCGATCCAGTAATCGTGGGTCGACAGTGCGAACAGCGTGCCGTCGTCGACGAGTGCCGGAAAGGTTTCACGTTCGATCGAGACCTTGCGACCACTCGGGATACGAGCCAGCACCGACGACTCGAACACGTAGGTCCCGGCATTGATCAGATTGCTCGGTGCCGTACCCGGGGCCGGCTTCTCGACGAACCTTCTCACCCGACCGTCGACGTCGAGCTCGACCACACCGTACGCCGATGGATCGTCGACCGGAGTCAGATGAATGGTGGCCTCCGCGCCAGTCGCGCGGTGACACTCGATCAGCCGGCCGACGTCGAGGTCGGTGAGCACGTCGCCGTTGACCACGACGAAGGTGTCATCGACCCCGGCGTGCTCGGCGGCGAAGCGGATGGCACCGCCCGTGTCGAGTGGCTCGGGTTCGACGGCGTAATGAAGTGCCACACCCGCACACCGACCGTCGGGAAAAGCTTCCATGAACGGCTCCGGCTTGAATCCGAGAGCCAGAACCACTTCGGACACACCGGCCTGCGACAGCATCGAGACCAAGTTCTCGATGATCGGTCGATTGCCGACCGGAAGCATGGGTTTCGGCGTCGTGAAGGTGAGCGGCCGCAGACGGGTACCGAACCCGCCCACGAGCACCACCGCGCGCATCAGCCGCCTGCGGTGGTGGTCGGCCCAGCGATCGTGGTCGTGGCTCCCGAAGCAGCCTCTTCGGACGGCAAGGTGGTCGTGGCACCTGATTCGACCGGAGCCGAAGGATCGATCGTGGTGGGCGGTGCCTGGCCGGTGTCGGCCGCGCCGAGCTCGGGCAGGTTGATCGCCGACAGCGGCATTCCCGGATTCGTACCAGCCGGCACGAAGGCGATCGTGATGGCCATGGCGTCCTTGTCGAAACGGACTTCGCGGAAGTTGGTGATGTAGGTGGTGAAGTTCGAGGCGTCGTCGTACGAGTCGTAGAGGTAGACGATGACTTCACCGTCGACGGCATCGCCGTTCTCGTCGATGCACTTGGTCTCGCCCTCTTCGTAGACGGCCCCGCCCTGGTCGGCCGGGAATTCGATCTTGGAGTCCGAGAGCTTGACACCGTAGACGTCGAGGAAGACCTTCAACTTGGCGTTTCGGCCAGTGGCCGCCGAGGTGTACGGATGCCAGTGGATCACTCCGTCGTCATGGCTGTGGATACCCGTGCGACGGAATTCGTCGACGAGCAGCTGACCAGCGGTGTCGAGTTCTTCCTTGTTGCCCTGGAGATCAGGCAACCAGGAGTCGCAGGCGTAGAAGCCGTACGACACGTGCCAGTGGTCGGTGACGGTGGGCGGCACGTTGCGATCGGGAATCGACTCTCGCGAGTAGATGACGAGAGCGGCGCCGATGACGGCCACACCGATCATCACGGCCGGGAAGAGCGCACCGCCCTTGAAGCGGACCTTACGGCCCTTCCCCTTGGCGGCGAGCTTCGCCACTCGATCGGCCGATGTTCTCTTGGATGACGATGCCTGACCCACGAGTGACCGAGGCTATCTGGCCGAGGGCTCAGCGACGGGTCAGGCGGGATCAGAGTCGCTGATCGGGTGTGACACCTGGGGACGACAAGAGGCCCGCGTACGAGGCTGCAACCGCCGCCGGTGAGGCTTCGGATTCGACGTGGCGGCGGGCTCGGCGACCCATCGAAGCACTGCGATCGAGATCCCCGACCAATGTTCGTACGGCCTCGACGAAAGCGGTCTCGTCGTCGGGTGGAACACAGATCCCGCCCTCCGATGCCGACACCAGGCGGGGGACCTCGGTACCAGGATCGACCGCCGCGACGATCGGCCGACCGGCGGCCATGATCGAATACGTCTTCGACGGAACGCTCACTCGGCCGAGTCCGGCTTTCAGAAGTACGGCGTGCACGTCTCCGGTCGCCAACACCTCCGAGAGACGTTCGGCCGGCTGATACTCGCCGAACACGACATTTGGGAGGTCGCGCGCTTCCCGTTCGAGTTCGGCCCGGGCCGCTCCGTCGCCGTTGATCACGAACCACACATCAGGCAGCGCACGGGCCGCGGCGATCATCGAGTCGAGTGACTGCGAGAACCCGATGTTTCCGGCGTACATGACCACCGGACGCTCGTCGATTCCGAGTTCACGTCGATAGGCCGTGAGCCGATCGATCGGCTGAATCGCTTCCACGTCGACGAAGTTCGGAATCGTACGGATCCTCCACGCACGCTGGCGCGACACTTTGGCGCGCAGATTGTCGGCCAGATCCTCCGACAGGACCGTCACGGCTTCGGCTCGACGATAGACCCAGCGCTCGAGATACCGGGCGGTCGCGATCACGAGGCGGTTCGTGATGGCGCCCGATTCCACCGCTGCATCGGGGAAGACGTCTTGAATGTTGACGACGAGGGGTGCTCGACGTCGACGGGCGACGTACCAACCCGACACACCGAGGGTGAGTGGTGGCGACATCACGAGGACAGCGTCGAGCCTCCGACCGCGAGCCACGCGCGAACCGGCGACGGCCGCCGTCACCGAGAATCCGACGAAGCCGAGCGCGCGACGCCAGAGATTGCGTTTGTCGGAGCCGGCGATCGGGTCGAGGCGCGTGACACTGCCCCATGGTTCGTCCGAGGTTCGAGTTCGCCAGGTCACCCCCGCCCACTCGGGCTCGACGCGGTGCTTCGCGTACCACGGCAGCGAGGTGACGACGTGAACCTCGTGGCCCTGCTCGACCAACTCACTCACGATGCGCGTCATGACCACACCGGTCGGAGCGGTATCGGGCGCGAAATGCGGACACAGCACGGCGAGACGCAACGATCGTCCGGTCACGGAGCGACCATCCGATAGGCGTCGGCCAGGGCCGCACCCGAGGCCTCGATCGAGAACTGATGGACGCGATCGACACCTCGCTGAACGAGTTCGGTTCGCCGCGCTCGCACCAGATCGGGCAACCCGGCCCAGAGATCCTCTTGGAGCGCGAGGACGAGTCCGGCGTCGCCGACCACTTCGGGCAGACACGCCTGATCACTCGCCACGACCGGCGTTCCGAGTTGCATGGCCTCGATCACCGGAGCGCCGAACCCTTCGTATTCACTCGGGAACGCGAGGGCTTGGGCCATACGGACGAGACCGTTGCGGTCGGCATCGGAGACCCGGCCCACGTGTACGACTGTGCGGGCCACCCGCTCATCGACCAACTGACTGCGCACCGCTTCATCGACCGAACCAGCCCCTCCCATGAGGACGAGCCGAACCCCGAGATGCGACCAGTGACGATCGGCCACGTCGATCAAGAAGGAGTGGTTCTTGTGCGGATGGGTGACCGCGGGGTACACCACGATCGGCCCGTCTCCCAGGTCGAAACGTCGGCGCAGCTCGTCCTCGGGTGTGCACTCCGAATTCAGTCGCTCGTCGACACCGTGCGGAACGACGATCACGCGTCCTGGATCGACGTCGAAGGCATCGACGACCGTCGTGCGAACGTAATGAGTGGGAACGGCGATCAGAGTGGCTCGGCGAGCCGATCGTGGCATCACCGATTCGAGGTAGGTACGTCGAGTTCGCGAGAAGTACTGCGGATACTTGCGGTACTGCAGATCGTGAATCGTGAGGATCGACGGCTCAGGGCTTCGGGCCGGCATGGTTCCACCGCCATGATGAACGACGTCGACTCCTCGAGCCCGGCGAGGCAGCCAGGTCGACTCGGTCGCGATTCGACGGAGCCGTGACGACGAGTCGTGTCGTGCCTCGACCACATCGTGCAGTTCGGCGAGTCGAGGGTGTGCAGCCGTGAAACCCTTCGGAGCGAACACCTTCGCCCGAACTCCGTGAGTCGCCACACCGGTCAACTGCCGAACGAGATACTCCTCACTTCCACCCACCGAGCCCGGACGGCACCACAGAAGGTTCACGGCGACGGAGGCGCTCATCCTCCGACCACTTCCCGATAGGCGGCAACGGTGAGCCGAGCGGTTTCGGACCACTCCCGACGGGCCGCTCGCCGCAGACCCCAGATGATCAGTTCGTTCCGACGTGACAAAGCGTCCTCGATACCTCGACGAATGTCGTCGACGCTGAAGGGGTCGACCAGGACGGCCGCCCCACCGGCCACCTCTTCGGTGGAGGTACCGAGACTCGTGACGACCGGGACGCCTTGCGACATGGCCTCCAGTACCGGCATGCCGAAGCCCTCGCGCTCACTCGGGTAGCAGAACACGGCGGCCGCCGAATAGAGCGCCGGGAGATCGTCGTCGGGAACGAATCCGATGAACTGCACGCCTTCGACTCCGTCGATCCCCGACTCGCCCCAGCCCGGAGCTCCGGCGACGACGAGCGGGAGCGGATTCTTCATCGCTGCGATCGCTTCGACCAGACGTCGCAAGTTCTTCCGCGGTTCGACGGTGCCGACGAAGAGCAAGAACTCCGACGGCAGTGAGAACTTGGCGCGCACGGCCCGTCGGTCGGCTTCGGTGACCTGATGGCGTTCGACTCCCCACGGGACGAGACGAAGACGCGCGACGTCGATCCCGGCGCGCTCGGCATCGAGCATCGTCGCCGTCGACGGACAGAGGACCAGATCGGCGCGTCGCCTGATCTCGGCGAGGCTCCGCTCGAAGACACGCACACCGTGGCGGGTGAACTGATCGGGTCGATGACGCCAGGCCACGTCGTGCAAGGTGGCCACGAGGGGTGCTCGGCTGGGTGGCGGGATGAGACCCGTGCAGTGGACGAGGTCGACCGGTCCGGTGGCCCGTTCGATCGGCGGCCAGCCGAGACGCAACCAGAGTTCGTAGAGCATTGCGCCGCGATACGGGAGCTGATGCACCGGCACGGTGGGAGTGAAGGCCGGATGCGGCGGGCGACGATGTCGTCCGGCCACTCCCAACAACTCGACACCCGGCACGTCGACCAGGGCCACGGCCGAACGCAAGGCCGACGATGCGGTCCCACCCGGCACCTTGTGCCAGCACTGTTCGAGGGTGTACGCCACGCGCACGGGGGCTTGCACACCTCTATCTTGCCCGGTGAGCACCACGGCACGGTGCCAGCGCTCGGTTGGTGGGTTGGTGCTCCGGCCCGCCAGACTCGAAGAATGTCGTCGACTCACTCGATTCTCGCCATTTCCGGAAGCCTTCGCCGCCAGTCCTCGAACACGGGTCTCGTTCGCATGGCTCAACGTCTGGCCCCAGACAGTGTGACTTTTCGGTTCTGGGAGCAATTGGGTGAACTCCCCTACTACAACAAAGATCTCGAATCGGATCCGCCGTCGATCGTCGTCGAGTGGCGCGACGCAGTGTCGTCAGCCGACGCGATCTTCATCGCTGCTCCCGAATACAACTTCGGGCCGACCGGGGTCCTGAAGAACGCCATCGACTGGGTGACGAGGCCACTCGGTCAGCACGCGCTACGCGGCAAGACGATCAGCATCGTGAGCAGTGCCGGCAGCACCGGTGGCGCGCACATGATCGAGCAGCTCTCGGGGATCCTCACTCTCCTCGGCAACACGATGGTGAACGAACCAGTGGTGCAGATCGCCAAGGGAGCCGAGCACATCAGTGCCGACGGCACCACCACCGACCCCGAGATCGAGGAACTGATCCGTCAGCGACTGGAAAACCTCTCTGGCGAGTGATCACCACGTCAGCTGAACGACTGGTCGCTCACGGCGAGCGAGGTCTTCGGCCGCGACGGTGCAGTCCAGAGCGCTTCACCTCGCACATCACTGCTCGACCACGATGGGTCCACACCACTTCGAAGAACGAAGCCAGCGGGTCCGTCGATCTCCCACAACACGGCTGGACGCTCACCGTGCCAACGAACGGCGAACGACACGGTGTGCCGGTCACCGACGGCGATCCCGTGCGCCTCGCACGACACGCCGAGCCAATCGTTGGGCATTCCGTCGGGCAGCAACGTGACCGTGTCGCGCGCCGTGAGGCGAGCCAAGCGGTCGTGCACGAGCGCCGGCAGCACGTGACGCGACACGGCCAGCGACGTCACCGGTTCGACGTCTCCCCATGCCGCGCACATATCGTCGGCACGACAGCCGCGAACGCGCGCCACGGCGGCCACCAGATCGGCCCGCGCTCGCTCGTCGTCTCCGAACAGTCGGCTAGCAGCCGTCACGGCGAGTCGCGCCGTCGTGTGATCGAGTCGGCCCCGACGCATGTCGTCGAGCATCTCTTCGATTCGTCCGACGACGAACACCGGATCGGCCACCTCCACATTGGCTCGAACTCGCTCGTCGAGATCGAGCAGACGTTCGGCAGCCGACTCGGCATGGTCACCGAGCAGGATCGCCTGGCATCGCGCCGAGGTGACACGTTCGCCGAGCGGAACACCGTCGAGCAGATCGGGAACGACGAGACGCCCGCCTCGATCGACCACCGCCGACCAGCCACGCATCACCGATTCCACGTCGGGAAGTTCCGCCGGTAGCGAATCGACACGTCCGTCGTGGCGCAACACGACTCGAGCGCTCGATCGATGGCCGATCGGAACCACGAGCGGTCGATTCGGTAGATCGAGACCGGGTGCAGGCCATTCCTCCGAGGACGTCGTCGGACGGAAAGTGATGAGATCGGTACGAGTGAGCGCAACGGCGACGGGAAGCGCCGATTCGTTCGACACGTCGATGACGGTCGCCCCCACGTCTCCGACCGTCGTGCTCCAGACCGTCTGCACCACATCACCTCGAGGCACTCGCATTCGAGTCTCGATCACCGGCACACCATCGACGAGACGTTGGCGCACGGCCGCCTCGCGGTCGGGGTGATGCCAACGATCATCAGCGGCCACGAACCAGCGCAGTGGCGACGATCCGTCCTTCGGATGAACGTCGCCCCACGGCCTGACCACGGCTCGCCACGGCGAGCCGAGCACGCCCGTCGCCGCACCCGCAACGACGGGTGGATCGACGTTCGCAGCGCTTCGTCGCCACCACCTAGCCAAGTTCACTCCGCCGTCGACGTTGCATGAGGGCCGCCATGGCATCACTCGCCGCTCGGCCCTGATGACACACCGCGACCACCTGCTCGGTGATCGGCATCTCGACGTCGTGGCGACGGGCCAAGTCGAGAACTGACGGCGAGCTCTTCACACCCTCGGCGACCATCGTCATCGACTCCATGATGGCATCGATGGATTCACCACGACCAAGGCGCAGACCCACCTGATTGTTGCGGCTCTGCGTCGACGAACACGTGGCGATCAGGTCGCCCATTCCGGCCAACCCGGCGAACGTGAGACCCTCACCTCCCATCGCCATACCGAGTCGAGTCATCTCGGCCAGTCCTCGCGTGATGATGCTGGCGCGAGTGTTGTCGCCGAATCCCATGCCAGCGGCCATTCCCGAGGCGATGGCGATCACGTTCTTGGCGACTCCGGCGATCTCGCTGCCGACGACGTCGGGGTTCGTGTACACGCGCAGAGTCGGTCGCGAAAAGACTCGCTGCAACTCGTGCGCGATCGTGGTGTCGTCGATGGCGACCACTGCTGCTGCCGGTTGGCCGGCCATGATCTCCTTGGCGAGATTCGGTCCGGTCAGAACAGCGACCGGATGACCCGGCATCTCGTCCGCCACGACTTCGCTCATTCGTTTCAACGAACTGCGCTCGAGGCCCTTGGCCAGACTCACGACCGGCACCCATGGCCGAACGTATCGGGCCACCTCGATCACGACGTCGCGAAATCCGTGAGATGGAACACCCATGACCACGACATCGGCCGAAGCCACTGCGTCGGCCATCGACGCCGTGAACTCGAGATCCTGGGGAAGCGGCGCATCGGGCAAGTAGCGATCGTTGCGTCGAGTCGTCGCCATGACGTCGACCAGTTCGCGATTTCTGGCCCACAACACCGTCGGAGCGTTCGGTGCCACGATCGACGCCACCGTCGTTCCCCACGACCCGGCACCGATCACCGCCACCCTCATCGAACGACCGTTCGTCATCTCGTTCACCCCCACTCCGAGCGTAACGGCGCGAGGCTCACTCGTAGGCTCGATGCGTGGACCTCGCCCTCGTCGTTCCCGTGCGCTCCTTCGACCTGGGCAAATCACGTCTGTCCGAGTCGCTGTCTCCCGATCAGCGAGAACGACTGGCTCGTGCGATGGCCGAGGTCGTCGTCGACGCCCGTCACGAGGTGCGAACTTTCGTGGTCTGCGACGACGAGCGCATCGCCGACTGGGCGAATGAGCGAGGCGCCACACCCATCCGAGTGTCGGCGGTCGGCCTGAACGCGTCACTCACCGAAGCACTGCCGACAATCGTCCGGAGTGGTATCTCACACGTCGCCGTCTGCCATGCCGATCTCCCACTCGCCACCGATCTCGGCTCGATCCTCACCTCGGCCATCCGCAATGCGCCCGAGGATTCCGTCCTCCTCGCTCCCGATCGCCACCAGGACGGGACCAACGTGGCCGTCATTCCCCGTCGACATCTCTCGCGTTGGCAGTTTTGCTACGGGTCGGACTCGTTCACCGCCCACAGCGATCTGACCGAAACGATCGGCGTTCCGCTCACCGTCGTCACCGACGACCGTCTCGCCACCGACGTCGACACGGTCGACGACCTGACTCTGGTGAGAGACTTCGTAGCGACCCACTTGCCCGAATGGACCGCACCATGACCGACGCCAACGAACCCGGCCAGCCGTCGATCCCCGTTTCGACCGCCGGCCCCACCATCTCGAGCGTCGATCTGGCGACACCGTCGGTCGCGCTGGCGATCGGAGCTCACCCCGACGACATCGAGTTCGGGTGTGGAGGAACTCTGGCCAAGTGGGCCGCGGCCGGATGCACGATTCATCACCTCGTTCTCACCGACGGTTCGAAAGGCACGTGGGACGTCGACGCCGACACCCGAGCCCTCGTCGTGCGACGACAGCTCGAGCAGCGAGAGGCAGCACGCCGTCTGGGTTCGACGGGCGAGGTCGTCTTCCTCGAGCAGATCGACGGTGAACTCGCCGAATCGCCGGCCCTCGTGAGCGAGATCGCCCGTCACATTCGGCGGCTCCGACCGAATGTCGTCCTCGGACACGATCCGTGGAAGCGCTACCGGCTCCATCCCGACCATCGCCATGCCGGCTTCCTCACCTGTGACGCGATCGTCGTCGCCCGCGATCCTCACTTCTGCCCCGAACACGGCATCGCCCACCACCGTCCCGATGCCCTTCTGCTCTGGGAAGCCGACGAACCCGACCATGCCGAAGACGTCTCTCGGTCGGTCGACGCGAAGATCGACGCCTTGCTGGCCCACGGGTCTCAGTTCGAGAGCACCATGAAGGCCACCGACGCCGACGCGCTGGCCGCCTTCGAGCGTCGAATCCGCCGACGGTTGGCCGAACTCGGGAACGACATCGGTCGCGCGGCCGCCGAGATCTTCAAGAAGATCGACAACCTCTAGCGAAGGCGAGGCGCGCGCCCGGAACCGGCCGGTCCGGCGAAGGCTTGGGCGATCTCCATCCACTCACCCGCCGCCTCACCGAGAACGGTGAGCGACGTCTCGGACATGTGTCGACGCTGCACCACCAACAGGCAGAAGTCGAGAGCCGATCCACTCACCGATCCGCCCTCGGCGTCTCGTTCACCCCACACCCATCGCTCTCCGTCGGGTGCGCTCAATTCGACGCGGATCGGACGTCGGTCGGCCTCGCGCCCGTTGACCATGAGGCTGTACGGCCGGGCCGACACCCCGATATGGGAGACGTGACGCAATCGGGACGACGCGACGATCGGTCGTCCGAGGGCGTCGGCGACGTCACATCCATGCGCCCACGTTTCCATGAGACGCGCCGTCAGGAACGACGTGACCGACATCGATGGTCCGTACCACGGAACCCTGATCGTCTCGTCCACCTGCCGGGCGGCTTCACCGAGTCGGGCTCGATTGGTGTTCCACTCACCCACGAGTTCGTCGGCTGACACGAGTCGACCGAGTTCGATCGACAGATCACGTGGCGCCGCGGCGATCAGACGCTCTCGATCGGCTGTGAAGTTCTCGGGATCGACGAGGGCGAGGGTGGCCCGATGATCGAAGAACGCCAAGTGACTGATCTGATCAGCGATCGACCACTCGGGCGATGGTGTCGCCCGACGCCAATCAGAGGGGGTGAGATCACCCACCATCTCGGCCAGGACGGCGTGCTCATCGGCCAGGTCGGCACAGATCTCGGCACGGCTCGGACGGCTCACGTCAGGCAGTGTCGTCGGTTCCACGGCGAAAGGGAAATCGAGCCGGAAAATGAAATCGAGCGGGGTTTCCCCCGCTCGATCCGTTCCGTACCCGTGGTGGGTGACGAATTACTTCTTGGCTGTACGACGCTTGCGGCGCGCCGGGGCCTTCTTGGCCGGAGCCTTCTTGGCAGCAGCCTTCTTCGGAGCTGCCTTCTTCTTGGCTGCCTTGCGCTTGGCCGGAGCCTTCTTGGCAGCTGCCTTCTTCTTGGCTGCCTTCTTCTTTGCCGGTGCCTTCTTGGCCGCTGCCTTGCGCTTGGCCGGAGCCTTCTTGGCAGCTGCCTTCTTCTTGGCTGCCTTCTTCTTTGCCGGTGCCTTCTTGGCCGCTGCCTTGCGCTTGGCCGGAGCCTTGCGCTTCGCGGGGGCCTTCTTGGCTGCCTTCTTCTTTGCTGCCATGGGATATCCCTTTCTGATGGTTACTGCAGTGTGTTTTTGTTCGTGTGATCCGGCGAGGCATGCGCTCTCCGAAACTCACGTCGAGTCGAAGTCGGTCGGCCGGAGCCACCACTCGACCCGAATGTTCATTCGTCGTTCCTCGGGTGGAACGGACATATTTGACGAGAATTCGCGACGGTTTACAAGCAATCTGGTTGTTGCAAGTGCAACGAGAGGTTGGTGACCACCGACTGCGGACGCGGTATCCACCACCTGACCGCTCCGGTCGGTAACACTGAGCGAGCCGGATCGCCCCTCATCCGGTCCTCTCACGTGACCTCGTCACGATCCAACGACACGTTCAGCGAGACAAGGGAGATTCGGTGGCCGATTCGGTGCGGACACAGCGGGCGACGACCAACACTCCTCGACAGGGCCGAGCGAATCGCCGGTCCACTCCACCGAAACACGACTCCGAACACTCCTCCGAACACGGCAACTCCGACTCCACGCCGACTGGTTCGCGCATCGTTCTCGACACCTCGGTTCTGATCGCCGACACCCAGTGTCTCGGCGCCTATCCGGGGTGCGACATCGTCATTCCGCTGACCGTGATCGAAGAACTCGACGGCCTGAAGAGCCGCGCCGACGACGTCGGCCGTTCGGCCCGCGCCGCCCTCCGACGACTGGAGGAGATTCGCTTGTCGGCGGGAGGCTCCCTCGCCGAACCAGTCGCCCTCGACGACTCCGGTGCCACGGTGCACATCGAGATCAACGGGATCCAGCGCCATTTGCTGGTGGAACACGGCCTCGATCCGGCCAAACCCGACAATCGCATCATCGGTGCCGCCCTCGGACAGGCGCAGATCTCCCCTACTCGCATGGTGTCGAACGATGCGGCACTGCGCTTGAAGGCGGCCCATCTCGGTCTGGTCGCGCACGAACATCAGCCGAACGGGCACGTACGCGACAGTCGCCCACTCGGCTGGGTGTCGGTTGATGCCAACACCGACATCGTCGACCGCCTGTACGACGGTGACGGACTGGCTCCGAGCGAACTGGTCGACGACGACAGCCTCACCGAGAACTCCTTCGTCGTCGTGCGAGCCGGGAGCCAATCCGCCCTCGCCCGCTGCCAGGACGATGACGTACGGCTGGTCTCGCCGTCATCCCCTGAGGCGTGGGGACTGCGCGCCCGCTCGAAAGAACAACGTTTCGCGCTCGAATTGCTCCTCGACCCCGAGGTGAGTGTCGTCGCCCTCGACGGGCGTGCCGGAACCGGCAAGACGGTTCTGGCCATCGCGGCCGGACTGGAGCAAGTCGTCGAAGAACGCCGTTACGAGAAGTTGGCGGTGTACCGCCCCCTCGTCCCGGTCGGTCGAGCCGACGTCGGGTTCCTCCCCGGTGGCCTCGATGAAAAACTCGATCCGTGGATGTCGGCCATTCACGACGCCATCGTTGCCCTGTCGGATCAACGATCGAACCGCGAAGCCCGCGGCATGATCGACGAATTGATGGCTCGCAATCAATTGTCACTCGAGTCGGTCACGTTCCTTCGCGGACGCTCGCTGCACCGACAGTTCCTCGTGGTCGACGAGGCCCAGAACCTCGAACCCACCACTTTGAAGACGATCCTCACTCGTATCGGTGACGGCACCAAAGTCGTGTTCACCGGTGACACCAGTCAGATCGATGCCCCGTATCTCGGCGAGACCAACAATGCGCTCGCCGTCCTCATCGGCGCCTTCCGAGGTCAGCGCTGCTTCGGCCATGTGACCCTGACCTCGTGCGAACGAGGTGAAGTGGCCTCCTTGGCCGCTGAGCTGCTCTAGTCACGAGGGCGGCCGACCTCGGGTCGCCTGCTCATCCCTGTTCGGGAAAATCCCTGGTCACGAGTTCACATTTCCTCTTGACGCTGGGGGTTTTTCGATTTAGTGTTAAATGCGTGCGGTGGGGACTCACCCCTCCGGTCCCCACCGCCCCACATCTCGAGGTGAAAGGCAGGTTGCCATGTCGGCTCTCGAATCTCTGGTCCTGGAAGTATCGGCGTCGTCCGACTGGATGGATCACGCCGTGTGCAAAGGTCGCACCCATCTCTTTTTCCCCCCGAAAGCCGAACGGCCCCAAGCCCGAGTCCGTCGTGAGGCTCAGGCCCGACTCCTCTGTCGGACCTGCCCGGTGAACTCCGAATGTCAGTCGTTCGCCCGCGACAACCGTGAGTACGGATTCTGGGGCGGCGAGTCCGAAGAAGAGCGTCATCTGGCCGGCTTCACGGTCGCCGCACCCATCGGAGTGCGCGCCCGCGGTCAGCGTTCTCTCGTCTGACCACCTCGGGTCGACATCACCCGACGCCTAGGGTGACGCCGTGTCTCGTGCCCCCTCGGCTCCCCCGCCGAATTGTCGTTTCGCCGTGGTCGATCTCGAGACCACCGGTCTGCGGGCGAGTGACGACCACATCCTTCAGATGGCCGTCGTCCACCAGGACGCAGGTGGACGACGTCTCGGAGAATGGTCGACCTACGTCCGCCCTCCTCGGCGTTGGCGCACGTCGCTCGGTCCGACCGAGATTCACGGCATCACTCGTCGACGAGTGATCTTGGCCCCGTCACTGTCCGATGCCCTTCGGACCTTCGTCAGGCTCACGCACGGGTGCATCGTCGTCGCCCACAATGCGGCCTTCGACTTGGGGTTCCTTCACGCCGCCTCGGAGCGAACCGGGATCGCACTCGAGCACACCGGATCACTGTGCACTCTTCACCTGTCACGGCAACTGGGTGAACGAGGTCAGGCCAATCACAAGCTGACGTCGCTGTGTGCCGAATTCGGCATCGATCCCGGTCGGGCCCACGATGCCCTGTACGACGCCCGCGCGGCCGGGGCAGTTCTTCCCCATCTCATGGCGCGACTCGAGCTCACCTCACCCGAGGATCTTGCTCGTTACGTACGTTCGTAGCGAGCAAGGATCCGGCGAGCCGCAGCCGATCCGACCTCACGAAGATCGTCGGGGCTCTCGATCCGGCCATGGCGTCCGAGACGAACCATCAGACGTTCGAGCCACCGATCACTCGTCACGACGAGTCGCACTCGTACCCGCCCCTCGTCGTCGGAACCGGCTTCTTTCGAGTCGGTTCCGATCGTGCTGGCTTCGATCACCGGATACTGATCGAGCACCCAGAGCCACCCGGCATCGATCACGATCGTGACTTCACGAACGTCATCGGAGTCCTCGAACCAGGCCCGGCGGGGTCCGACGGGACGAGAGTCGACTCGACCGGTGTCGAGCCAGGACACGATCCGATCGACACGAAACGTTCGCTCGGCGTCGCGACCCATGTCGAAACCCCGCACGTACCAATGGGCTCCTTCGGCGAAGACCTCGAAGAGGGCCACCCGGCGAGTCGTCGTCGCCGCCGTCTCAGGTGACCAGTACTCCATCTCGACGACGGCTCGGCGCCGCACGGCGTCGCGAAGAGAGTCGACGTCATCGGGCACATCGACCTCGACATCGAGTCCGGCAACTCGCTCGACGCCGATCACGCCGGCGATCTTGTCGATGGCCGAGGACAACGAACCGTCGGGATCCGATCCCGACAGCGACCGAGCGGCGGTCGCCGACACCACGAGGGAGAACGCCTCGGGTGCGGTCAGTCGCAGAGGACGATCGAAGTACTTGGGGAGACCGAAATGGATCTCGTCGCCGTCGACGTACAGATCGATCAGGTCTCGTGGATCCTGCGACACACCGCAGAGCGACGCCAACGTCAGATCGGCCACCAACTCGTCGACTCCGACACCGAAATGGGCAGCCATCTCGTGAGTCGACACGGTTCCGCGTTCCTGCAGCCACGGCAACATCACGAGCAGGCGACGAAGTCGGAGGTTGATCGGGCGGTTGGCCGGTCGCTTCACGACGCACCCGCCGTTTCGCTCAGCCAGTCGATCACGAGCTGTCGTAATGGTTCGGGTTCGAGAACTTCGGCCCGTTCGACGAAACCCAACAACCAATTGACGAAAGCCTGAACGTTGGAACACGGCACGCGCGCGTCGATCGATCCGTCGTCGTGCCGTCTCACCACCGCTTCCTCGCCGTACTGGTGAAGTACGACCGATGCATCGGATGCATCGATACGAACGATCGCATCATCGGACCCCACGTCGACCGCATCCGGAAGGAGCTTCGGATCGCTCGGAAACACCGTCCGAGGGTCGAAGTCGACCGGAACGTCGACCATGGCCTCGGGCCCGATCCTGACTCCACCGTCGATCCGATCGAGGCGATACGTGCGACGTTCATCGTGACCGTGATCGTGCCCGATCACGTACCACCAACCATCTCGAGCCAGCATTCCCCAAGGTTCGAGACGGCGTTCGACCGATCGATACACGAACGTGACGCATCGACGTTCGGCGATGGCTCGATGCACGAGAGGTAGGCGTTCATCGATGGGAAGTTCGATGGCCAGGGCCGACTGCGCATCGCCGGCCTGGTCACCCGGTTCGAGATCGACCTTCCACAGCGCTTCGCGAGCCCAATTCGTTCCGAGCCGAATCGTTCCGACCGCCAGGCGCAGAGCCGCCGTCTCGTCGGGGGTCAATCCGAAATCTTCGATCTCGTACGCCGAACGGAGAACGCGGTATCCGGTCTGACCGGCCTGTTGACCCGAGAGGGTCACCTGGTCGATCGGAACCCCCTCGTCTCGCAGGACGGCCTTGTCGCGCTCGAAAGCGGCTCGTGCCGCCTCCTTGCCGTCGGGGTACTGGCCGCGCAACTCGTTGCGAATCTCCTCGAACGTGATGTGACGACGCGCCGACAACAGCAGAGTCAAGAGATTGGTGACTCGCTCGAGTTGGTGCACGTCGCGAGATTAGGTGGTCCAGCGCCGAAGTCGCTCCCGCAGGAGCATCGTCGACGCGTCGACTCCGTCTCGCTCACTCGCCATCTGCTTTCCGAGTTCGACCCCCCATTGATCGAAACTGTCGACTCCCCAGATCCAACCCTGAAAGAACACCACCCACTCGTAGAAGGCGATCAGTTGGCCGAGCACCGACGGAGAGAGTCGAGGCGCGAGGATCACGGTGTTGGGTCGGTTCCCCGGGAACGCACGGTGTTCGGCCCGAGGGAGGCGCGCGGTCTCGTCGGACGGGCGACCGAATGCGAGTGCCCGCGACTGGGCCAGCAAGTTGTCGAGCAGACGGTCGTGTCGATCGTCGTCCCCGATCAGATCGGTCTCCGAAGCCGGAGTCGCGAAGCCGATGAAATCGACCGGAACGAGCCGGCCACTCTGATGGAGCAATTGGAAGAAGGCGTGCTGGGCATCGGTTCCCGGCTGACCCCACACGATCGGACCCGTCGACGAGGTCAGGGGCGTTCCGGCTCGATCGACCGACTTGCCGTTCGACTCCATATCGAGCTGCTGAACGTAGGCGACGAAGAGATCGAGGTCGTGCGCATAGGGCACGACCGCCTTGGTCTCGGCACCGTCTCGGTTGGCATACAGAATGCCGAGCAGAGCCGAGAGCAGAGGGACGTTCCGGTCGATCGGTGCCTCGCGCACGTGCTCGTCGACGACCCGAAGGCCGGCCCGAAGGTCGGCGAAGGCCGAATTGCCGATCGCCATCGCCAGAGACAGACCGATCGATGAAGCGATCGAGTAACGGCCACCCACCCATTCCCAGAACGGAAAGAGCCGTTCGCTGTCGATCCCGAGGCGGCGAGCCGCCTCCACGTCGACGGTCACGGCGGCGAGATGGTCACTGACCCGTGATCCGGCCACTGGTTCGAACCACCGCTCGAACGCGGCGAGGTTGGCCAACGTCTCCGAGGTCGTCATCGTCTTCGACGACACGATCACGAGTGTGCGACGGGGATCAAGAGTCGCCATCACCGGGGCGGTGGCGGCCGGATCGACGTTCGACACGAAGTGCACCCTCGGGGTGTCGCGGCGATACGCACGCAAGGCCCGGTGAGCCATGGCCGGCCCGAGATCGCTCCCTCCGATTCCGATGTTGACGACGTCGGTGAAGGCGAGGCCGGCCGGTGACACGATCGTGCCGTCGCTCACCGACTCCACGAATCGCATCAGCCGCTCGTGTTCCCGTTCGACGTCGCCACTCACGTCGACCCCGTCGACGAATGTGGCCTCCCCACGTGGGACTCGCAAAGCGAGATGACCGACCGCACGATCCTCCGAGACGTTCAGACGTTCACCGCCGAACAAGCGATCGCGTGCCTCTTGAACACCGGCTGCCCGCGCCACGGCAACCAGGTCGTCACGTAGTTCGTCGTCCCAACGGTGTTTCGACAGATCGACGAAGAGTTCCCCTACCTCGAACGAGAAACGCTCCGCCCGCTCCGGGTCACTGGCGAACATCGAAGCGATCGACGGTCGGTCGGGACGCCTGAGAACGGACGCCCACTCGGGCATCGACTCGAGAGACATGAGACGCACGCTAGTGCGACGACCCCAGCGGTTCGTCGAGACACCTGATAGGAATGTCCAAGTGACATCGACACCGGTCGCCGCTTCCGACCACGCGTCGACCATCGACCGCTCCGGCGCCACGGTCGGTATCTCGGCTTACCTCATCTGGGGATTCCTGACCCTCTTCTGGAAACTGCTCGGCGATTTCGCTCCCCTCGAGATGATCGGATTCCGCGTCACGATGTCGCTCCTCATGTTGGGCGCCTTCCTGCTTCATCGCCGCCGCCTGACGACACTCGTGCGTCACGTGACCACCGAAAAACTCTGGAGGCGGATCGCTCTCGCCTCGATTCTTCTCAGCATCAACTGGACCTCCTACGTCGTGGTCGTCGCCCAGGATCACGTCGTCGAGGCAGCTCTCGGCTACTTCATCGCTCCGTTGGCCACGATGACGATCGGTGTACGAGTTCTCGGAGAACGAATGCGTACCGCCCAGATCGTCACCGCGACCCTCGGTGTTGCTTCGGTGGCCGTTCTCACCATCGGATACGGGCGTGTACCGGTGTACGCACTCCTGATCGCTGCGAGTTGGTCGACCTACGGCTACCTGAAGCGAACGGTGCCACTCTCGCCCGTCGAGAGTCTCGCCACCGAGACGATGGTGCTCGCTGCTCCGGCGCTCGCCTTGATCGTCTGGCATCTGCAGTACTCGACAAATGTGTTCACGAGTGCCGACACCGTCGAATGGATCGCCGTCCTGCTCCTCGGAACCATCACCGTCGTTCCACTCACGATGTTCGCCTACGCCGCCCAGCGCATCCCGATGACGGTCATCGGGCCCATGCAGTACTCGGTGCCCGTGATCAACTTCCTGCTCGGGTGGCTCGCTTTCGACGAAGACGTCTCGGGGACGAAGTTCGCCGGGTTCTCACTCGTGTGGATCGCCCTGGTGGTGTTGACGCTCGACACCGTGCGCCGAGCGCGTGCGAGCACTACCGTGTCGTGACGATGCGACGTCTTCTTTTCGTTCTCGGCGCTGCGACGACCCTCACCGTGTTGTTCTCGTCGTGCTCGGTGTCATCGAGTGACTATCGACGCGAAAGTGAGACCTACCTGGAGAGCGATGCCCTGGCCGAGGAAGCCGGCTACCGGTTCTCCGACGCCGTGTGCGAGGACCCGTCCTCGCAGTCGACCGGCACGCAATTCACGTGTCGCGCGACTGACAACGACGGCGACGAATGGTTGTTCGTCGTCGAGATCACCGGAACCCGTGAGATCACGGTGATCAGCGGTGATGTGATCGGCTGAACCACGGTCCCTCGACCCGAGACGCGAAAGAGACCCGCCCGAAGGCGGGTCTCTTCACGCTTCGAGAAACTCTCGATCAGCCTTCGAAGTCGGTGATCAGTTCACCGATGTCGGTGAAGAGCTTGGTCTCGGCGTCGTACTGCATGATCTGCAGCGACTCGGAGTAGAAGGGATCCTCGATACCGACGGACTTCAGGCGCACACCCGGACGGGCCAGCGAACCGGTCTGATCGAAGTTGCGAGCGGCGTTGATGATCGACGCACGAGTCAGACCGTCCGGCGACTCCATGGCCTGCTTGATGATCTTCACCGTCATCTCGGCGGTGTGCCACCCAGCGTTCGCCGTGGTGATGATGTCGCCCTTACCGAGGCTCTCCATGTAGGCGATGTACTCGGCCACGGCCGGTAGAGCTGCCGACTCGGGATCGAGCACGTCGACCAGGTTGCTGGAGGTGTAAAGACCGGTTGCATTCGCACCCGCGAGGCTCAAGATCAACGACGACGAGCAGGTCGCGGTGAGGTAGATCTCGGGGCTCCAGCCCGGGTTGGCCGCCTTGGCGTTGGCCACCTCGGTCAGGAACGCCGCACAGGCCGCACCCAACGGAACGGCGACGATGGCGTCAGGAGCCTTGCTGGCGATCGAGTTGAGCTGCGACACCGGCGGTGTTCCGTCGGTTGCTTCCTGGGTCTCTTCGGCCACGATGGAGATACCGAAGTCGGGAGCCACGGCCTCGAAGGCCTCGACGTATTCCTGGCCGAACTCGTTGTTCACGGTGAATAGCGCCACGTTGGCCGAACCACCGAACTTGTCGGAGATGGCCTTGGCGTAAGCACGGGACTCGACCGAGTATTCGATCAGAATGCCCGTGGTCCATGGGTAGTCCTCGGGCTGACCGAAGTTCTTCGAACCGGTGAGAGAGAACAACTGCGGGTAGCACTCCTCGTTCAGAATGTCACGCACTGCCGCGTTATTCGGGGTGCCGATGATGCCCGAGAACAGGCTCACACCACTGTCGAGCAACTTCTCGACCGCACCCGGGGTGAGGTCCTTGTTGTACTGGTCGTCCTCGATCTGCACCTCGATCGTGACGCCGTCGAGAATGCCCTGTTCGTTGGCCCAGTCGATGTAGGCCTCGTAACCATCCTTCACCGGAGCGAAAGCAATGGCCGCCGTACTGCCCGACAGCGGCATGGCGCTGCCGATCTTGATGGTGCCTTCGATCGGCGCGTTCGCAGCGTCGGGATCGACGCACTCACTGGTGTCGACGGTCCAGCCGGCCGGGGCCGGGGCCTCGGTGGTGGGCGCGTCGGAATCGGTCGGAGCCTCCGTGGACGGAGCCTCGGTCGCCGGCGCGTCGGTCGACGGGGCGTCAGTGCCTCCGTCGTCGCCACCACACGCCGCGAGCGCGAGCGCTCCGGCCATGGTGAGCGCGATCGCCTTCTTGGAAATGCGCTTCATGTTCCTCCCCAATCGTGCACGCGAACGTGCGTCTGTGAGTGGGCCACCAGGGGGTGGCCGCGAGGGGAAAGACTACCGACCGACTTCTACAGCTGTCATGGCGACGGATGTGCCGGCTGGCCGGGGGACGACTACCACCAACTTCACCCAGACCTTCTTGATCAGGCCCACCAAACCGAACGGAGCGGCGAACATGATGACGATCAAGGCGATCCCGAGAATCATGGTGGCCGGGGACTGGTCGGCCCAGCCGAACAGGAATCCGATCACACCATCACTCTCGGAACCGAAGCCACGGGTCGTGTTGTCGAGCCACACGTACACGAGACCACCGACGATCGGCCCCCACAACGTGCCGGCCCCGCCCACCACCATGATGAGGAGGAACACGATCGATCCGAGCAAGGTGACGTATTGGCCCTCCGGCGTGATGACACCGGTGCGCAACGTCGACAGAACTCCGGCCAACGAGCACAACGAGGCCGAGATACCGAACACCAACACTTTGGCGGTGGTGACGTTGACCCCCATGACGGCGGCGGCAGTCTCGTTGTCGCGGATGGCCACGAGTGACCGACCGAAACGACTCTTCACGATGCCTCGACACACCAGGTAGGTCACCACGAGCACGATGAACGCGAGCCAGTACGCGAACACGGCGCGACCGTCGCGGCCCTTCAACTCACCGAGAATGGGCCACACCGGCAGGTCGTCGTAGCGCACGCTGTCGATTCCCTTGGCCCCGTCGGTCAGCCAGACCAGTTTCTTCCACTTCACGAGAACGGGAAAGAGCACGGCGACCGCCAACGTGACCAGAGCCAGATAAATGCCTTTGATGCGCAGCGCCGGCAAGGCGATCACGCACCCTGCGACAAAGGCGATCACCGCTGACGCATAGAAGGTGTAACCCGGACTCCAGCCGTGATCCTTGATGAGAATCGCCGCCGTGTAACCGCCGAGACCGAAGAAGGCCGAGTGGCCGATCGAGATCATGCCGGTGAACCCCAACACCAAGTTGAGCGACATGGCAGCGATGATCAACACGAAGGCATCGGAGAACTGGCCGATCCGAGAGGTGGACATCTGAGTGGGCACCCAGATGACGGCCACGAAGATGATCGCCACACCGACGAGTCGCAGTGCCCAATGCTGGGTGGAACCTTCCTTGATCTTCCACATGGCTAGACCCTTTGCACCTTGACCGAGCCGAACAGACCGGAGGGTTTGAACAACAAGACGACGAAGATGATCACGAGCGCCACTCCGAGGCGCAGCTCCTGACCGATCCAACCCGGCGCATAGCCGGCGGCCAATTGTTCGCCCACACCGATCGACAGTCCGGCGATCACCGCGCCACCGGGACTGTCGAAACCACCCAAGGTGGCGGCCGCCGAGGCGTAAATGAATACCGAGAACATCAGACCGGGATGCACCTCACCGTTGGCGCCGGCCACCAAGGTTCCCGCCAATGCCCCCATGGCTCCAGCGATGCCCCACGAACTGGCCAACACGACACCGGTCGGGATACCGACCAAACGAGCCGACTCGGGATTGCTGGCCACCGAACGCATGGCCAGACCGAACTTGGTCTTGGCGAACAGCAGGAACAACAGACCCATGAGGACGAGCGCGACCACCAGAATGCCGATGTACTCGTAGCGCCACACGGCACCGAAGATGCGCGCGAAATCAGTGGGAGCATCGGGGAACAAGCTGGCCATTCCCTCGGGAGGCAGATTGCCCCAGATCATGCCGGCCAGCGAGTTGAGACCGAGGAAGAGGGCGATCGACACCACGAACACCCCGGCCTCGGACTTCTTGGCCACGCTGCGAATGAGTGACACCTCGGTGCCAGCACCCAGAACGAAACCGGT
>JAQCIK010000063.1:0-3242 GCA_027592035.1 Actinomycetota bacterium
GTCCCGGCTCCGCCGGCGAGGATGAGAGCTTTCATGAGGTGAGAACGGCCGAATGGGACACGACCGCCCTCATTCTGCCAGTCGGCGCCGACCGCATTCGGCCATCGCCGCTCAACCGCTGGGCGGCGGTGGTTCGTCGAGACCGGCGAAGTAGCGCAGGACCTTCGGGGCCTCGGCGCCGAGCACCAACACCGATTTCCCGGCGATCTCTTCGGGGAACGTGGGCAACGTGTAGCGAGCCAGTCCACCGGCCGCCAGGGGCCGGAGGAACTCGGCCGACTCCACGAGATTGGTGCCCGGATCGACCCGTAACGACCCGACGGCCGCGTTGATCAGATCACTCGCCCGCAATGGGTTGGATGCCATCTGCTGAGCGGCCTTGGCCACTGCGGCCTGCAGGAATTTCTGCTGACGGATCACTCGTCCGAGGTCGGCACTGCCGTCGACCTCCCACTCCCCCGTTCGGTTGACTTCGTAGTACCGGCTGCGCGCGTAGGCGAGCGACATGACCGGTCCGAGGCTGTAGCAACCCGGTTCACCGATCCAGAGGCCGGTGTTCAGATCGCGTGTCGGATGGTCGAAACACATGTCGACACCGCCGAGGGCGCCGATGATGTCCTTGAACGAGAAGAAGTCGACTTCGATGTAGTGATTGATCGGAACACCGAGAGCGGTCTGAACGGTCTGCACGAGAACGTCGGGGCCGTACGTGTAAGCGGAATTGACTCGATCGAGTCCGTAGCCCGGTATGTCGACCCACAGATCGCGCGGAATCGACATGATCGATGCGGTGTCGCGGTCGTTGTCGACGTGCAACACGATGATCGTGTCGCTGCGGTTACCGCCGGTTTCGGTGGTGTCGCCGATTCCGCCGTAATCGACGCTGTTCGGATCGGCTCCTTCACGGGTGTCGCTGCCGACCAGCAGATAATTGACGAACGAGCTCTGACTGTCGGCCATCACTCCGTCGAGTTCACCGACCCGTTCGACACTCGCTTCTTGTTGACGTGTGGCGACGAAGAGTCCGACGGCCGACACCACGAGGAAGAAGAGTCCGAGCGTGACGACGTTCAGTCCGGGCGCGATGCGCTGACGAGGGCGGCGTTCCGTCACGCTTTGAAGTTAGTTGTCCGCACGTGCACGACGTCGCCAACCGCGAATCGATGTGTCACACCGCAACGATCGAGAACGACGAGCCGACCGTCGGACTCCACGTCGAGTGCTCGTCCCTCCACCGTTTCGTCATCGGTCACCTGCACGCGCACTTCACGTCCGAGAGTTCCGAGTCGCCGTCGATATTCCTCGTGCAACTGCACCGCCGACCACGTCATCACGTGGTCGAGTTGCTCGAGCAATGCCCGACACACGCGCCCGACGTCGAACAGCCGACCACTGGCCTCGTGCGACAGTGACGTGGCGTCGTCGGGTGCCCAGTTGACGTTGAGGCCGAGGCCGACGATCACGAAGGCCGGGCGCCCATCCGAAACCGGCCCGGCCTGGGCCAGGATGCCGGCCATCTTGCGGGTGCCGTCGGCTCCGAGCAGATCGTTCGGCCATTTGAGGGTCACCTCGACGCCGGCCACTTCCCCACACGCCCGGGCGGCCGCCACGGCGACGGCGTGCACCAGAGCCCCTGGATCATCGGGAATCCGACGAAAAAGCAGGCTGAGCAGGAGGTTTTCGCCCGGCGGCGCCTCCCAACGGCGATCGAGTCGGCCCTTCCCCGAGGTCTGGTGATCGGCTCGCAAAGCGGTGCGATCGGCCGCCCCGGCCTCGGCCATCGTCCACAGATCGGCGTTCGTACTGCCCGTTGCGACCACGTGATGCAGGATCCAGTGGCCGACGACCTGGGGTGTCGGGTCACCGAGTGTGGCGTCACCTGGTTCCATGAGCCAACATTGTCACTTGTGCCGGCCAAAGTGACCCCCAAACCCCTCACAAAAATCCTGATCGCCAATCGAGGTGAGATCGCCGTCCGGGTCATCCGGGCCGCCCGCGAGATGGGCATCTCCACCGTCGCGGTGTACTCCGAACTCGATCGCAACGCCTTGCACGTGCGTCTGGCCGACGAGGCCTACGCCCTCGGAGGTCAGACCGCCGCCGAGAGTTACCTGAACACCGAGGCCATCCTGGATGCCATCAAAAAGAGTGGCGCCGACGGTGTACACCCCGGCTACGGATTCTTCTCCGAGAACGCCGACTTCGCCGATGCCATCACCGAGATGGGGGTGGCCTTCATCGGTCCTCCCGGTGACGCCATCCGTGAGATGGGTGACAAGGTCTCGAGCCGTAAGGCCGCTCTGCGCGGCGGCGCACCCATCGTTCCCGGCACCACCGAATTCGTCACCTCAGCCGACGAGATCCGCAAGTTCGGCGAAGAATTCGGCTGGCCCATCGCCATCAAGGCGGCCTTCGGTGGCGGCGGCCGTGGCATGAAGGTCGTGCGTTCGGCGGCCGAGGTTCAAGAAGCAATGGATTCGGCTCAACGCGAAGCCAAAGCGTTCTTCGGACGCGACGAGATCTACGTCGAGAAGTACCTCACGTGGCCGCGCCACGTGGAAGTGCAGTTGGTGGGCGACCAGCACGGCAACTACGTGTGGGTCAGCACCCGCGACTGTTCGGCGCAGCGTCGCCACCAGAAACTGGTCGAAGAGGCTCCGGCCCCGGCCCTTCCCGACGGTGTGGAAGACGCCATGGGTGAAGCAGCCGTCAAGGCCGCCAAGGCGGTCGGCTACTTCAACGCCGGCACCGTCGAATTCATCTATCAGGACGGTGAGTTCTTCTTCCTCGAGATGAACACCCGCCTGCAGGTCGAGCATCCGGTCACCGAAGTGATCACCGGTATCGATCTCGTCGAATGGCAGATCCGTGTCGCCGGTGGCGAGAAGTTGCCGATGACGCAGAAGCAAGTTGCCGCCCGTCGCTACGGACACGGCATCGAGATCCGTATCAACGCCGAGAATCCGGCCGGAGGCAAGTTCCTTCCCTCCCCCGGACCCATCACGAAGTTGTCGACGTCCGACGGTTTCGGTGTGCGCTTCGACTCGGGTTACGAAGCCGGCGACGAGATCAGCCAGTACTACGACAATCTCGTCGGCAAGCTGATCGTGTGGGGCAAGGATCGCCCGACGGCGATCGCCCGCACCATTCGCGCTCTCGAGGAGATGGTCGTCGAAGGAATCGCCACCACGATTCCGGCCGACATCGCCATCTTGCGTCATCCCGATTTCGCGGCGGTCACG
>JAQCIK010000064.1:0-3128 GCA_027592035.1 Actinomycetota bacterium
GCCGCTCCCCTCTGCTACCTCATCTGTCGACGGCTCTGCTCGCCGCACGCGAAGCCGGCAAGGTGATCCTCGACGGCGTGTTTAACGACGTGAAGGACCTCGATGCGTTCCGCGCCGAGTGCGAACAAGGAGCACAGATGGGTTTCGACGGCAAGACATTGATCCATCCCGGTCAGGTCGACATCTGCAACGAGGCGTGGGCTCCCACGGACGCCGACGTCGACTACGCCCAGCGCGTGATCGCCGCCTTCGACGAAGCTCAAGCAGAGGGACGCGGGGTGATCACCGTCGACGGACGCATGATCGAGAATCTGCACGTCGACAATGCACGTCGCGTGCTGGCCGTCCAGGCCGCCATCGACGCCCTCGCCTGACGACCCATCTAGGGTGGCCTCATGAAGGTGCCGGCGACATGGATCGCGGTCGCCGTCGGTTCCGTGACCGGACTCGCCACCGGAGTGCTCCTCGGTGTGTACGTGTTCGACGACGACCCCCCTCGCACCAACCTGATCACGGTCACCACACCGGCTCCGACGGTCGCCACCACGGTGTCGCCCACCACGACGACGAGTGACGCACCGGTCGGTCCCGAGTCGGTGTCGACCCCTCCGTCGACGTTCGCTCCCTGCGACACCTTCACGGGTGCTGGCTCCGATCTTCCGGTCGGACTCTGCGAGGGAGGTGACATCGTTCGTCTGGTGCAGGACCTCCTACGGGCCAACGGCTACGACGTGACGAGTGACGGGCGCTACGGACCGCAGACGGCCGAGGCAGTCGTTGCTTTTCAGCAGAGTGTCGATCTCCCGAGCGACGGAACGGTCGACGCCTTCACGTTCCGAGCGTTGTGCGACGAATCACCGGTCGACATCTGCGCAACGAACTGACCGGATCAGATCGTCACAGACTCGAGCGGAACAGTTCGAGTGTTCGACCGAAAGCCAGGGCCGACGCCGCCGCGTCGTACACATCCGGACGCGTGTCGTTGAAGAACGCGTGGTCGGCGCCGGCGTGCACGTGGAGGGTGGCGTCCTTACCCAGATCACGCAATTGCGTCTCGAGGGCACGAACGGCCTCGGGACCGGCGAATCCGTCCTTCTCCGCGTACTCACCCACCACTTTGGCCGACAACTTCGACCAATCGGGTTGGGCATCGGCCCACGGGATCACGCCGTAGTACGGAGCCGCGGCGGCCACGGCGTCGGGACGAAGGGTGGCGAGCACGAGGGTGAGCCCTCCGCCCATGCAGTACCCCACCACACCGATCTTCGACCGACCGGTGCGCTCCTGCAAGTAATCGACCGCTCCGGTCAGGTCCTTGCCGGCCTCACCCAGATTGAGCGCCATCATGAGTTTGCCGGCCTCGTCGGGTTCGAACGATGCTCGTCCGTGATAGAGGTCGGGGGCCAGAGCCGTGAATCCCTCGGCGGCGAAACGGTCGGCGACGTCCTCGATGTGCGGGACCAACCCCCACCATTCCTGGATCACGATCACACCCGGACCGCCCCCGTCGGCGAGGTACCCCTCGCAGGTTCCACCGTTCGACTTGAAACTGACACGCTCTCCCATGACGCCGACCGTAGCAACCGTCGCCCGACCACTCGTCAACGCTTTGTCCTGTTACGAAGTGGGGTCTGTTCACCCCACCGTGTAACGAATATTCTGAGGTCATGACCAGCCTCGAAACCCGCCCGTCCGAAGCGTTCGTCAACGATCGCGCCCACGTCTTTCATTCGTGGTCGGCCCAAGGAATGATCAACCCGATCGTGGTGGCCGGGGCCGAAGGCAGCTGGATCTGGGACGACCAAGGCAACCGCTATCTCGACTTCTCGAGTCAGCTCGTCAACGTCAACATCGGACATCAGCATCCGAAGTTGATCGCGGCCATTCAGGAACAGGCGGCGCGACTCTGCACCATCGCCCCCATTCACGCGAACGATGCTCGTAGCGAGGCGGCCCGTCTCATCACCGAACGTGCTCCTGGCGATCTCGACATGGTGTTCTTCACCAACGGCGGCGCCGAAGCCACCGAGAACGCGATCCGCATGGCGCGTCTGCACACCGGTCGTCACAAGATTCTCACCACCTACCGCAGCTATCACGGCGCCACGGGTGGTGCGATTCAGCTCACCGGCGATCCTCGCCGTTGGCCGAGTGAACCCGGTCTGCCCGGCATCGTGAAGTTCTGGGGTCCGTATCCGTATCGCTCGGCGTTCCATTCGAGTGATGAGATCGAGGAATCGCAGCGGGCACTTCAGCACCTGCGCGACGTACTCATGGTGGAAGGCGCGCAGACCGTGGCCGCCATCCTCATCGAGAGCGTGGTGGGAACGAACGGCATCCTCGTGCCACCGCCCGGCTATCTCGATGGCGTGCGAGCGATCTGCGACGAATTCGGAATCGTGTTCATCGCCGACGAAGTGATGTCGGGCTTCGGTCGTTGCGGCGAGTGGTTCGCCGTCGACGCCTGGGACGTGGCGCCCGATCTCATCTGCTTCGCCAAGGGCGTCAACTCGGGCTACCTGCCACTCGGCGGCGTGATCATCAGTCGACGCATCGCCGACACGTTCAAAGAGCGCCAGTTCCCCGGTGGACTCACCTACAGCGGTCATCCTTTGGCCTGTGCGTCGGCAGTCGCGAGCATCAACATCTTCGAAGAAGAGGGGATCATCGATCACGCTCGTCACCTGGGTCGCGACATCATCGGACCCGAATTGGTGAAGTTGAAAGAGAAGCACCCGAGCGTCGGTGACGTCCGAGGCCTCGGCGTCTTCTGGGCCATCGAACTCGTGAAGGATCGTGCGACTCGTGAGCCGCTGGTGCCGTTCAACGCAGCCGGTGAAGCCAACGCACCGATGGTCGAATTGATCGGCGCGTGCAAGGCTCGTGGCCTCTGGCCGTTCACGCACTTCAATCGCATGCACGTCGTTCCTCCGTGCACTACGAGTGACGAAGAAATGCGTCAGGGCATCGCCGTCATCGACGAGGTTCTCGACCTCGCCGACAAGCACTACACCGGTTGATCCTGGTACCGAGGAGGCCGACACTCTGATGGCTCACCTACCGCCTGTCACCTGGAATCAGCTGGCCAGCAAGAATGATCTCGAACAGATCCGCACGAGTCTGAGCGC
>JAQCIK010000031.1:0-17861 GCA_027592035.1 Actinomycetota bacterium
ACGCCGACACCGGTCGGAACAGAAGCGGATCTCGCTCCACGAGCGCTCCCACTTCTTGCGCCATTCGATACGACGACCGCACGAGACACAGAACTTGTCGTCGTGCTCACCCACTCCAGTCAGGCTAGGCCGTCGTCGTCACGAGACGTTCGAGGATTCGTCGGAACTCGACGGTGTGCTTGTCGCTCCGAACGTGCACCTGCCCCCGTTCCAGTGGAATCGACGTATCGGGTAGTCGCTCGAGAATCTTCAGGTCTTCGTCGAACACGCGAAGTTCGTAGTCGATCGCGTCCTTCTTGCTGGCCTCGTCGGGACAATCGTTACGAAGCATGACCATGTGCACGCGGGTGGTGTGGAGAGTCATGGGCTGACACAGGAGAAGAATGTGATTGACCATTCCGGTGATCGGAAGGAACAACTGAAGATTCGCCGAGAACGGAACCTGGAAGTGGTATTTCATCTCGCGAGGCTGGACGAGCGGATGCTCACCTGATGCGACGAGGGGATCCTCGTGATTCTCGATCACGTGTGGATAATCGACGACGAAGCCCCAGCCGTCTTCGGTGCGTTCGGTGGTGTAGTCGTGAACCAGCCGATCCTTGTCGGATCCGAACGTGCCGGAGTGAACGTACGGAAAGTGCGCGAAATCGAGAAAGTTGTCGACGATCTGGGCCGCCCCAGCGGTGACGTCGACCGGATCGATCCAGACCTTCTCGAGAGTCGAGTCGTCCCAACGCGGAATCGAGATCGGGTCGGCCACCGGATCCTCCGGAGACACCCACACCAGTCCGTAGCGGACCATCACGTGAGGTGCGGTGAGCCGGGCCGGGGGAGGAGTGGTGTCGTCACCCATGGCCGGAACGTGGACACAGCGACCCTCGGCCGAGAACTGCCATCCGTGATACGGACACTGGATCGTGTCGTTCACCACGCAGCCGTCCGACAGACGAGCGAACCGATGCGGACACATGTCGCGGAAGACGCGAATCTCGTCGGCCAGGCGAACGGCGACGTAGGCGTCTCCGACGAGTTCGAAGCGAGTCGGTTCGTGAGTGAACGATTCGACTCGCCCGACGGGATGCCAGACCCGTCGCAATTGCGGCGAAAGATTGGAGATCGAGGTCATCGTTCTTCGCGCTCGTACGGAACACCGAGCGAAGCCGGCGCGCCGAGACGGCGGTGGGCGAAGCGACTCGATATCAGAACGAGAACGACGATCGTCATGAAGAACGGCAGCGCATCGAGAACGTCACCGCTGATGTTCACGTTTCGAGCCTTGAGAGCGGTACCGAGTGACTGCAACGCACCGAACAAGTACGCACCCACCAGCGTCAGCCCGGGGCGCCAGAAGCCGAAGATCACGAGAGCGATGGCGATCCAGCCGGCACCCTTCGTCATACCGTCGACCCACAGTGGAACGATGGCGAGGCTGTAGAACACGCCACCGAGTCCGGCGAGTGATCCTCCGAGCACCGTGTGGAGATAGCGGTACTTCACCACGTTGATACCCATGGCATCGGCCGTCTGGGGCGACTCGCCGACGGCCCGCAACTGGAGGCCGATCTTCGTGCGGAACAGGTACCACGACGCAACCGCGACCATCACCCACGACACGTAGGTGAGGATCGTCTGGTTGAACACGATCGGGCCGAGCACCGGCATGTCACCCAGACCGAGAACGTCGAGTTTGCGAATCGGCCGATCGACCGGGTTGGCCGCGACCTCCCAGATGTTGGCGAAGTAACTCGACAGACCCACTCCACCGGCCGCGATGGTGATGGCGAGACCGGCGACCGTCTGGTTGGTGCGCAACGTGATGCAGAGGAAGGCGTGCAGAAGTGATGTGAGAGCTCCGGCCGCCATTCCCATCAGAATCGAGATGAGAACCGTGAACCACGCCGAGCCTCCGACGTGCTGTGACGCCCAGGCTCCGGTGACGGCACCGATGAGCATGGTTCCTTCCACACCCAGGTTGAGAACTCCGCTGCGTTCGGTGAACACGCCACCCAAGGCAGCGAAGAAAAGTGGTGTTCCGTAGAACACGGCCGAGGCCGTGATGACGACGAGAAGGTTGGTGTTCACGACGCCACCGCCTGGGCTCGTCGGCGGTTGGGTCTGATGCGGTAGCGAACCAAGATCTCACCGGCCACGGCCGTGAACAGAATGAGGCCCTGGATCGTTCCCACCAGGCCGCTCGGGAAGTCGGGACCCTGCAGTGCGTAGCCAGCGTTGGTCAGACCGCCCAACAAGAACGCGACCAACAGTGTGGAGAACGGATTGAAGCGGGCGAGTGCCGCCACCACGATGCCGGTGTATCCGAAACCGCCCAGCTGCAGTCCTTTGGCGTCGAGGATGTGGCGGAAGTCGCCCACATCGGACGCACCACCGAGTCCGGCCAAGGCACCCGACAAGGCCATGACGAGAACGATCGTCGAACGTGTGCGGATACCGGCGTAGCGCGCGGCGCGTGGCGAGTCGGCGATCACACCCACCTCGAAACCGAACCGAGTCCGCTTGTACAGCACCCAGATCGCGCCGGCGGCGATCACAGCGATCAAGAAACCGAGCGGAATCTTCACCCCACCGATCACGTAGTCGGTCCACTCGTTGCGCTCGGCGATCGATTTACCCGACGGGAAACCCATCGATCGCGGATCACGCCAGTACGAACGAGAGTTGAAGATCAGATAGTTCAACAAGATGCCGGCGATGTAGTTGAGCATCAACGACGTGATGATCTCGTTGGTGTTGAAGCGAGCTTTCAATACACCGACGATCGATCCGTAGGCGGCTCCGAAGAGCATGCCCATCACGACCATTGCGACCACGGCCACGCCGACCGGCTGACCGGTCATGGCGATTCCGACCCAGGCGGCACCGATCGCACCGACGTAGAACTGACCCTCGCCACCGATGTTGATGACACCCATGCGGAACGCCACGGCGGCACACAGTCCGGTGAAAGCGAAAGGAGTGGCGGTGATGAGAGTGCCCTGAAGAGGTCGTTTGCCGAGGAAGCCTCGCTCGAGGATGCGGTCGTAGACCTCGAGCGGATTCTTTCCCGTGAGCCACAGCACGATCGCTCCGAGAACGAGTGCCGTGACGAGTGAAATCACCGGGATGGCCCAGTTGAGCCACCGAGGTTGTTCGAGCCGGCGCTCGAGGCGGACGGGAGTCCTCACTGCGCCACCTCCTGGGTGGCCCCGCCCATGGTGAGGCCGATGCGCTGACGGTCGGCACCGTCGGCCGACAAGTCGTCGACGATCCGACCCTCGTAGATGACGAGGATGCGGTCGGCGAGCGACATGATCTCGTCGAGATCCTCACTGATGAGCAGGATTCCCACACCGCCTTCGGCTGCATCGACGAGTCGGTCGCGCACGGTCTCGATGGCGCCCACGTCGAGACCCCGAGTGGGTGATGCCGCGACCAACACCTTGGGCATGGCCGAGAACTCGCGGGCGAGCAGAACCTTCTGCACGTTGCCACCCGACAGCAAGCGGACGGGCGTGGACGTGTTGGGAGTCTTCACGTCGTAGCGATCGACGAGATCGCTTGCCTGATCGCGAATGGCTTTGCGACGCAACATACGGAAAGGTGACAGCTCGCGGCTCCGGTAGTTCTTGAGAGCCATGTTGTCCTCGACTGAATGACTCGAGGCGAGACCGGTGTGCAGACGATCCTCGGGAATGTGAGCGATACCGCTGTCGATGGCTACTCGTGCCCGTCCTGATTGGAGCATGCGTCCGGCGACCGAAATCGACCCGGCGTTGAAGCCGCGCATGCCGGCGATCACCTCGGCGAGTTCACGTTGGCCGTTGCCAGCGACTCCGGCCACTCCGACGATTTCTCCTCGACCGACGGTGAGCGACACCGACTGGACGGCGACTCGACCGCGATCGTCGGTGGCCGTGACATCGGTGAGTTCGAGCACTGTGCTCGAAGTGTCGGCTCGGTTGACGCGCGTGACTCGTGAGAATTCGACCGAGCGGCCGACCATCATGCTCGCGAGCTCTCGTGTGCTCGTGTTGGCCGTGTCGACAGTGCCGACCGTGCGACCGCCGCGCAGAACCGTCACCCGGTCGGAGACCTTCATGACTTCGTCGAGTTTGTGTGAGATGAAGATGACCGTGCGACCTTCGGTGACCATCGCGCGCAAGGTGTTGAAGAGGACATCGGCTTCGTTGGGTGTGAGCACCGCAGTGGGTTCGTCGAGAATGAGGATTCGAGCGCCGCGATACAGCGTCTTGATGATCTCGACTCGCTGCTGTTCACCGACGCTCAACTGCCAGATTCGTGCCGACGGATCGACGGCGAGTCCGTAGCGATCGCTGATCTCCTTCACGCGTGCCGCAACGGCCTGCTGATTCATGAGGAAGGGGGCATCGTCTTCGCCGAGCACCACGTTCTCGGCCACGGTGAAGGTCTCGACCAGGCGGAAGTGCTGGTGCACCATGCCGATTCCGGCGTGCAGGGCATCCTTGGGCGACGAGAAGTGGACCTCGTCACCGTTCACCTCGACGGTGCCCTCATCGGGTCGGTAGAGGCCGGTCAGGATGTTCGACAGAGTCGACTTACCGGCCCCGTTCTCTCCGAGGAGAGCGTGGACTTCACCGGGTCGGACATCGAGGTCGACGCCGTCGTTCGCCACCACCCCCGGAAACCTCTTCACGATCCCCGTCATGCGGACCGCACTCTGCATATCCCCACCTTCCCCTGCGTCGGTGACCCTAATGGAACCGGACCCTCAGCCACGAAAGACCAACACTCATGACAGACCCGGTCCGAGAAACACGTGGGGTGGGTTCCGAGCGGAACCCACCCCACGACGACGAGTCGTTGTACGGACCTCGGTCAGCTGGCGGGGATCTCTCCGTTGACGCCTTCGACGAGATACATCATCGACATGAGTTCACCGAAGGTGTGGCACACGCCAGCAGCCAACTGCTCGGTTCCCTTGTTGTCGACGATCGGTCCACAGAACATCGAACCTGGCTTCTCGGCGAACTCGGCCTTCTTCACCTCGATGGCGTCGATCGTCTCCTGAGCGACGATCTTGCCGTAGGGGGCGAGCTTGACGAATTCGTCGTTGAGAGCGCCGTAGTAGTTGCCGGCGATCCAGTTGCCGTCGAGAGCGGCCTGGATACGCGGGATGTGGTACACGTCCCAGTGATACGTGGTGGCGGTCAGCCACACCTCGGGGTAGTTCGTGCTCTGGTCGCTGTCGTAACCGGCCCACGGAACACCTGCGGCGGCCGCAGCATCACCGGAAGCCGGCGAGTCCTGCGACTTCACACCGATCACGTCGGCACCGTCAGCGATGAGCTGTTCGGCCGACTTTCGCTCGAGAGCCGGATCGAACCAGGTGTTCGTCCAGAGGAGCGTGACTTCGGCACCAGGATTGGTGGCGCGTGCACCCATGGTCCAGGCATTCACACCGCGCACCACTTCCGGAATCGGGAAGGCGGCGATGATGCCGAGCTTGCCGGTTTCCGAGGCGGCGCCAGCGGCCATACCCGTGAGGTAGTCGGTGTCTTCGGCCGAGCCGTAGAACTGCGACAGGTTCGGAGCGCTCAAGAAGCCGGTGGCGAACTCGAAGCAGATGTCGGGATTGTTGGCCGCCGCCTCAGCGAAGGCGTCCTGGAATCCGAATGACGTGCCGATGATGTAGGTGTTGCCGTCGGCGATCAGGTCGTCGATCACCTGCAGGACCTGCGGGCCCTCGGGCACGTTCTCCTTGTAGGTGGTTTCGATGGCGTCACCGAAGTGAGCCTGAGCCGCCTCACGTGACTCGTTGTGAGCCTGAGTCCAACCACCGTCGTTGATCGGGCCCACGTACACCCACGCGGCCTTCAGCGGACCGTCGTCGGGTGCACAGTCGATGACCGGGCTCTCGGCGAGGCCACCGGCCTCGGCCGGCAGATCCTCCCAGGCCGTGAAGTTGGCGAGTGAGAACTTCTCGCCGCCACCTGTGTCACCACCGCCGGTGTCGCCGCCACCGGACGGCGCTTCGGTCTCGGGGGTGCTGGACGAGTCACCGTCATCGCCTCCACAGGCCGCGATTCCCAAACTCAGGGCCGCAGCGAGAGCGATGCCGATCGACCCACGGGTCTTTCTACGCATTGTTTCCTCCCTCAGATCGGCCGGGGGACGGCCGACGAGCCGACCTTAGTCGTCGTTCACTGAGGGTTCAGGAAGGTCGGACGAAATGTTCATGACCACGCCACAATCGGCCGTCGTGCGCCGTCGGAGGCGATCTCTGATGGTGCCACTCCAGACCACGAGGCGGTACTGAATGCCGTACTTGCGGGCCACGGCGGCCTCGACCCCGGCGAACTCGGAACCGGTGACCACTCGCGCCGTCACGTCGATGGCGACAGTGCCGGGTTTCCGTCGACCCCGGACGTCGCACGGCTGGATCGTGGCTCGCGGATCGTTGGCCAGACGCCTCACTTTGGCGGCATCACCCGCCGTGGTGAAGCAGAGTTCGTCGCGTCCGTACGGAGCGATCCACACCGGGGTAGCAACCGGGGTGCCGTCGCGACGAAAACTCACGAACGAGACGTAACGCTCCTCGGCCAACTGGCGAATCGTCGTGGAGTGGTCGGTCATCGTTCGTCTCGGTAGCGGCGCACCATGGCCCGCTTGCCACGGATCGACGTCTGCTTCATGGCACGTATCACGTGCTCGGCGCGTGACTCGGGGACTTCCACCACCGAGTGAGTGTCGAAGATGCGAACGCCGATGTCGCGTCCGGGTACTCCACTCTCGTTGGCGATGGCACCGACGAGATCGCCCGGACGAACACCGGCTCGTCGACCGAGTGAGACGTAGAGCCGAGCCAGATCGCGAGCGTGGACCCGATCGTGCCCTCGATCGTTCCCCCGATCGCGTTGGTGTCCACTGTTGCGATCGAAGGTCTTGGTGCGACCGGGACGATCTCCGAAATCCTTCTTGCCCTTCTTGCCGTCCTGCGACATCGTGTGCGAGAGATCGGGGATGTCGTGTTCGTCGAGACTCGAGACCTCGGCGTCGTGAGCGAGCTTCACGGCGGCACGCGCGATGTCTTCGATCGAGTGTTCGGTGAGAAGTTCGGTGAGAACCTCGTCGACATCGGCATGATCGTCGGCCACCACGGTGATGGCGTCGCGCAGACTTTCGACGGTCGTCTGCATTCGCTTGGCGCGCAGCGCTTCCGGTGAGGGAACACGTTCGAACGCCATGGGTTGCCGGGTGAGGCGTTCGATGTTGTGCAGGAGACGCTGTTCGCGGGGTTCGGCGAGTGTGATCGCGGTTCCTTCGCGTCCGGCTCGTCCGACACGACCGATGCGGTGAACGTACGACTCGGGCGCGGACGGCACGTCGTAGTTGACGACGTGGGTGAGATGTTCGATGTCGAGCCCGCGCGCAGCGACGTCGGTGGCGATGAGCAGTTCGGCGGTACGAGCACGGACGCGTGCCATCACGCGATCGCGTGTCTCTTGGTCCATGCCACCATGCAGTGCCTCGGCTCGGTAGCCACGGCCGTTCAACGTCTCGGTGAGTTGATCGACCTCGCCGCGTGTTCGGCAGAAGACGATGGCCGCCTCGGGTTCTTCGATGTCGAGGATTCGACCGAGGGCGGCGGCCTTGTGGAAACGGTTGACCACGTACACGCTCTGCTTGACCTTGGGGGTGGTGCCAGCTGCAGTGCTCGACTTCTCGATGGTCACTCGCACCGGATCGGTGAGGTGCTTGCGAGCGATCCGGTCGATCTTGGGCGGCATCGTGGCCGAGAAGAGAACGGTCTGACGACCAGGAGGAGTCGACTCGAGAATGGCCTCCAGATCTTCGGCGAATCCCATGTCGAGCATCTCGTCGGCCTCGTCGAGCACCACCGTGCGCACGTCGTCGAGCTTCAACGTCTTCTTGCGGAGGTGATCGAGTGCTCGGCCCGGTGTGGCCACCACCACGTGGGCTCCTCGCTTCAGCGCCTCGATCTGACGCCCGATGGGCTGACCTCCGTACACCGGAACGCAGGTTGCACGGAGATGGTGGCCGTACTTGTACACGGCTTCGGAGACCTGCATGGCGAGCTCGCGTGTGGGAACGAGCACCAAGGCGACCGGGCCGCGCGACTCGTTGTCGAGTGCGTGCAGGAGTGGAAGCGCGAAGGCCGCTGTCTTTCCCGTGCCGGTGGCAGCCTGACCGAGAACGTCGTGTCCGGCCAGGAGATGAGGAATCGCCTCGCGCTGGATGGGAGTGGGTTCTTCGTAACCGAGATCGGTGAGCGCGCGCACGACTTCGTCGCGCAGTCCGAGATCGGCGAATGCCGAGCAGTCGACGCCTTCTGAATTGTTCATGAGCGTTCTCCTGCCCGTTGTGTGCGGGTCAGCCTATGGACTGGACCACCATCACGGCACAGATGATCCCGCGAGCCGTCCAACCGACGGTGCGTGGCCAATTCGTGAGAACGAGTCGTCGACCCGTTCGTTCGTCGTGACCGCGCGACATACGCGCGTGCAGAGGAACCGAGAGCAAGACGGTGGAGCCGAGTACCACGGCCAGAACGACGGCACCGATCCACGGCCAGCCCGCCCACACACCGTCAGGCCGATCGACGATGAGCGCAAGGGTCGTGAACCCTTCGACGGCCATCGGAAGCGCAACCACCAGTCCGGTTCGTCGCTGATGTTCGTCGGCGACCGCAGTCGACGTGTGGGCACCGAACTGAGCCAGAAGTGGGTAGTGCACGATTTGCACGAACCAGATGAGGCCGACCATCACGAGAGTCGCAACGGCGTTGAGGCCGACGATCCACTGCCCGACCTCGTCGGACCACCAGTCGATTCCGAGAATCACCACTCCAACACCCTAGAAGTCGATTTCGGGTCGTCATCGTCCGACTCATCGGCGAGACTTGTCCAATGAGGTCGGCTGCATGAGGGTTGTCTATGCGATGCGACTCGACGGCCCGCCGTGGGCGCCCGATGTGACGGCACTCGTGCGGCACATGGTGACCGACTGGGTCGAGGCCGAGTATCCGTTCGCCGAACGCGAAGCCGGGATCACGGTGCGGTTCGACAACGACGACCCTGAACGATGGTGGCGCCTCACGGTCGATCGAGGTCTGCCCGAGAAGGCGGTGGCCACCTCGACCGTCACCGTCGCGAGCGACAGCAGTGGCACCTCGTTCGAGGCACGCACGGTGGTGGTACCGGGTGGGCATCGGATCCTGCCCAAGATGCCCGATGTTCCGGTTGCGTCGTTGCAGGGTCTGGTCGCTCGGGTCCTTGATGCCGTACCCATGTACGACGCCAACACACGCGTTCTCGGCGAGGTTCGAGTGGTGAAGGACTCACTCGGCGCCCAGGAGATCGCCGCGTTCTGCGACGCCCCCGGACGCACCTTGCCGATTCTCATCGAAACCGTTCCCACGCAGAGCACCCCGTTGTTCGACATCGAATCGGCAGCGCGAGCCTTGGTGGGTCAGACCCATCTGGTCCGCTTCGAGGGTGACGCAGCGCGCACGGCCTTCCATGGTCTGTATCGCGACGAGATCCTCCTCGCGCGCGGCCTCGCACTGGTATGGCCCGGGCGCGACCATCGCTCATGGGGTGGCGGGGGACTCACGCAGAACGGAGCTCGCCAGGAACTCCGTTCGTGCATCGGCCTCTTGAACGTGGCCGCCAACGGATCGTTGGCTCCACTTCGCGCGCCTCGATACCGACGGCGCGCCGATGACACACCGCCCGTTCCGTCCACGCCGGCGGCCAGCGAGGCCGTCACCACCGACATGGTCGCCATGGTGGAGTACCGGGCCGCTCTCGACGGCTGGCAAGAGGCCTACAACCGCATCGACGAACTCGAACAGGCGCTCACCGAGGCCGACCGGACGATCGACGAGAAGAACCAACTGCTCGAGAAAGGTGATCACCTCGTCGATCAGTTGGTGATCCAGAACACCGAACTGGCCATCCGACTGGGCAAGAGCCCGAGCGGGCTCCGAGCCACCTCGGCTCTCGACGCCGTGAAGCAGGCGGCATCGATCTGCGAGAACCTCACTTTCCACGAACGTGCCCTCGAGACGGCGGCCGAACTCGAGAACGTCGACGCCAGTCGTCTGCTCGAAGATCTGGTGAGGCTCAACGTCGTGGCGGGTGACTGGAAGAGCGGTCGGATCACCAAGGCGTCGCTCACCATTTCCTGTCGAAGCCTCGGTCTCAATTACGCCGGAGGAATCTCCGACACCGCCGAGCGCAAGTACTCCGACGACTACGCCTTCAGTTGGCGAGGACGCACCGAATACGCGGTGGCCCACATCCGTAACGGTAAGGGCGCGCGGTTGTACCGTGTCCACGTGTTCTTTGATGACGAAGCCCAACAGGTCGTGGTGGCCTACGTGGGGCGCCATCTTCGGGACAAGTCGACCAACTGACGATGCCCAGTCCCTCACGCGGAACCAAGGTTCTCGCGCTCACCAGTATCGGTGTCTTCTTGGTGTCGCTCGACGTCAGTGTTCTGAACGTCGCCTTCGGTGACATGTTGAGTGACTTCGGAACCGACCGACGCCGTGAACTCACGTGGATCTTCTCGGGTTACAACATCGCCTATGCCGCCGGTTTGCTCACGGCGGGCCGACTCGCCGATGTACTCGGTCGCAAACGGATCTTCCTGTGGGGTCTCGGTGTGTTCGCCGTGGGGTCGTTCTTGTGTGGTGTGGCGCCCAACCCCGAATTCGTGATCGCGGCGCGAGTGGTGCAGGCCGTCGGGGGAGCGATGCTCACACCGGCGTCCTTGGCGCTCGTACTTCCCGAGTTCTCACTCGAGCGACGTTCGGCCGCCATCGGAATCTGGGGAGCGATCGGTGGTATTGCCGCCGCATCGGGTCCGACGATCGGCGGATTGTTGGTCGAGAGTCTGGGCTGGCGCTGGATCTTCTTCGTCAACCTGCCGTTCTCGTTGCTGGCCATCGTCGTGGGTGTTCGGTTGTTGAACGAATCGCGCGAATCCACGGTGTTCCGACGGCCCGATCTGTTGGGGGCTTTCCTCGCGATGAGTGGAGTGGGTCTTCTCACACTCGTCATCGTGCAGAGCGACGAGTGGGGCTGGCTCGCCACCCGTCCTGCTGTCGTGCTCGCCATCGGACTCGTGTTGTTGTTGGCCTTCGTGGCGCGGTGTCGAGTGGTCGACGATCCGGTCCTCGATCTCGGACTCATGAAATTGAGATTCGTCTCGGCGGCCAATGTCTCGACTCTGGTGTTCAGTGCCGGATTCTTCGGAATGTTCTTCGTCAACGTGCAGTTCTTGCAGCAAGTGTGGGGCTACTCGGCCACCGGCTCCGGACTCGCCATGACACCGGGTCCGCTCACGGCCGCCTTCGTCGCCTATCCGGCCGGCCGAGTGGCGCACCGTGTCGGACACCATCGTCTGATCGCCGTCGGGTCGCTGTTGCTCGCGGGAGGAATCGCCGCTCTCAATCTGTTGGCCGACGACGATCCTCGCTATTGGTCGATGTACTTCCCGTTGATGGTGATCATCGGTGCCGGTGTCGGGTTGTCACTCTCGTCGTTGTCGAGTGCGGCGACGGCGTACCTGCCGCCGACTCGTTACGCCATGGGGTCGGCGCTCAACACCACCTTCCGTCAGGTCGGAGCGGCCCTCGGTCTCGCCATCGTGGCGTCGTTGCTCACCGCTGCATTGTCGACCGACGATCCGGCGCAGGGATTCCATCGTGCGTGGTGGTTCGTGTCGGCTTCGGTCGCGACCGGTGGTGTGGTGATGATGGTGTTGTTCCGTCGACCGACGAAGGATGAACTGTCGCGCGCCGACGCGTGACCCAGACTGTGTCGGTACATCGATACCGCGTGGGACACTCATACTGTGGCGAACACTGGAGAAGCCCTGGGTGTTGTTATCAGTGTGAGAAAGTCGTTTACACCGAAACGCATTCGGTCCGCGGACTTGGTCGGGGTCGTGGAAGAAAATTTCACCGATGGACGAACCGCGAGAAGTCGTACGGCATGCCGTGCCCGACGATCCGCCCGACAACGGGCAGTGGAAACGGCAGTCGTTCTGGGTCTTGGCTCTGCGGGAGGCGCGTCAGCACGATCGGTGGGTTCGCATTCAGCGTCTCTACACGGCGTCGACCGCCGCCCAGATCTCGAGTGACATCCGTTCGGCTCATACTCGCGACCTCGACACTCTGCGGGTGCGAGGCATTCTCCCCGGAGAACACTGGGAGGCGCGCTGGGGAACCGACGACAAGTGCCCGCCGGGAAACTTCGCCATCTGGGTGAGGTACCGCGGTAACGGTCAGACACCGAACTGATTCAACGCACGCGTCGTATCCAGACCTCGCAGTCGCCCGACGCTCCGTTGCTCACTTCGTTCCAACGAGCTTCCCAGATCTCGTCGTGGTCGATACCGGCCGTGCGGATGGTTCGTCGCTCGTTGCGATGGGCCCGTCGGATGTCGCTCGCGATCTGGGCGGCCGTTTTGCGCGTGTAGTACTTGTCGACTCGGTACCAGTCGCCGAGGCGACGCGCCTCGTCGAAAGTACGACGCCAGAAGGAAGTGCGATCTCGGAACGTGGACATGTGTCCTGTCCAACGTCGCCGACCTTCGAATGTGTGCGCGATGGCGCGGATTCGAAATCAGTGTGAGTTCACCAACGCTCGTACGACCAAGTCGTCGGACGACCCCCGGCATACGGCATCACACCGTGGAACGGGCGACTGTCGTCGTCGAACACGAGGGGGAGGAAGTGACGATCTCCCTCCCACATGGGTAGATCGGCGCGCTCTCGTTCGGTCGGGTCGTCACTGCACGCCGCCAGGAGACGCTCGACGGGTATCCACGCCAGATCACCCTCCACGTTGGATGAAGGTGGAGTTCCGGTCCATCCGTCGATCAGAAAGATCGGGCCGAACCAGTCCTCGCCGTTGGCACCGAACCCCGGCCACGAGATCGTGCCGCGCAGCTGCATCGACGTGACCACGATCTCGGCCTCTTCGAGGAGTTCACGTCGCATCCCGGCTGCCAGGTCTTCATCGGGCTCGAGTTTGCCGCCGAGTCCGTTCCACTTGCCGAGGTGTTCGTCCCCGGTTCGCTTGTTGCGATGCACCAGTAGGACCGCGCGAGCCGTTCGATCGAACACGTAGCCGAGGGTTCCGACGATCGGTGTGTACGGCACGAGGACATTCGTATCAGAATGTGTTCATGTCATCGTCGTCGACCGTCGATCGCTCGACGATCGAGACGTACCGAGCCGAAGGTGCGGTGGTTCTCCGAGGAGTCGTGGCCGCGCACGAGATCGCCGTCTTGCGGGCCGGAATCGACGCCGTGTTGGCCCAACCATCGGCGCGAGCCAAGGTCGCGAGTTCCGACGACGATCCCGGGTTCTTCCTGGAGGATTTCTGCACGTGGCGCGATCGCCCCGAGTTCTCGGAGTTTCTTCGGTCGACACGATTGCCGGCGATCGCCGCCGAGCTCATGGGTAGCGATCGAGTCGTGATGTATCACGACCATGTTTTGGTGAAGGAACCTCGGACCCGACAGCGCACGCCGTGGCATCAGGATCAGCCGTATTACGACGTCGAAGGTGAGCAGAACGTCAGTTTCTGGATTCCGGTCGACCCGGTTCCGCAAGAGTCGTCACTCGAAGTGGTGGCCGGTACTCACGCAGGTCCATGGCTCATGCCACGAAGCTTTCTCGACGATCAGGCCAAGTGGTTTCCCGAAGGATCACTCGCCGATCTACCCGACATCGATGCACGACGCGACGAGTTCACGATTCGAGCGTGGAGTCTCGAGCCCGGAGACGTGATCGCCTTTCACATGCTGACCGTGCACGGCGCGCCAGGTGTGGCGGGCGCCGACCGTCGCCGGGTTTTCAGCCTGCGCGTTCTGGGTGACGACATGGTCTACGTACCTCGTGACTGGGTGTGCTCACCCGACTTTTCGACGGTCATCTCGCCGACCGATGAGACTCGTCGTCCTGGCGAGCCGCTCACGGGCGAATGGTTCCCCGAGTTGTGGCCGCACAATCGGGTGGCAGCGGCGAACTGACGTTTCAGTCGCCGACCGTGGTGGTGACGTCGTTCGGTCGATCGCCGAGATCGATGTAGAGCATGGTGCGATCTTCGATGATCGGATACTCACCGTTGGTGGGCGGCGCGAGTTCGGTGACGTCGATGGTTCGTCCGTCGCAGTCGACGAATTCACGCGTGCCCTCCACTTGATCGACAGCACAGCTGGGATCGCGGTCGGCGGGGAACGCGTAGTAGACGATCCAGCCTCGCTCGGGGTTGGTGCCTTCGTGGTCGAGAACGATCGTGCGTTCACCCGTGGTGGTGCCGAGACCGGGGAAGAGAACCGGACCTTCCTCGTCGATCGACTCGGCCCATCGCACCACGTTGCCCACCGGTAGGCGATCAGGGGTGAAGGTGGTGGTCGTGGTTTGTTCGCCGGCCATCAGCGAAGCGATTCCCCACATCACGAGACCGAGGACGAGAAAGAAGCCGAGTCCCGCCGCCACCGGGGCCACGGCTCGGGCCAACGGGGAGCGGAGTTCGACCCGACGCATGGGTGGAGTCTGCCCGTTGACGCTGCCGACGGCCACTCTGAGCAGGGAATTCGTGACCGAGAAGGTGGTCACAGGAAATTTCCCAAGTTTTCGCGAGATCCCGAGCGGACCGGCCTCTTGTCCGGTGTCAGCACAACACCGCTGGCCCGACGAAAGGACACAACATAAAGATCAACCGCCGCCCCGCTCGACTGGCCCTCTCACTCGTGACGGCCACCGCCATCGTTCTCGGAGCCGGCGTGTCCGGTGCCGCCGCCTCCGGTGGCCCGGGCCGCAGTGGCGAGGCCCACGCCGAGCACGGACATCCGAATCCCGAGGCCGTTCGCGGTCACGACGAAGACGGCAAGACTGGCAAGGGTCACACCAGCCACGGCAACGGACACGGCTACGGCCACGGCGATCACGATGGTCACGATGACCCGGTCGCCGACGAGCCGGTCGCCGATGACCCGGTCGCTGATGAGCCGGTCGCTGATGAGCCGGTTGCTGACGACCCGGTCGCTGAGGATCCTCGTGCCGACGATCGAGTCATTCAGGTGGTTCCGGTGACGCCGCCCACGATCCCGACAACCCCCGCTGCCCCAGCCGAGCCGACCAAGGCTCAGACGGGAGTCTCACCGGAGGCGTCAGACGCGTCGAACGAGACGGTCGAGCAGCCGGCCGAGAGCCAGATGGTCGAAGCCCGACGGAGCGAATCCCCGGTTTCCGATGACAGCACCGTCGAGGCCCAGGGAGGCGTCGAAGCCGCCGGAGTGATCCTGCGCTTCCGCTGATCGGCGACGGACCAATGGTCCTGTCGCACCAGATGTGACCCTGTGTCACCCGAGTGAGTTCTGCACCCGTGGCGGTTGTGGTGCAGAACTCACTCGCGTCGGGGTGTGGAGCCAACCCTGATGCGCCAACCCTGATGCGCCAACTAGGTGGCATTCCGGCCCACGACCTAGGGTTTCCCACTCGGAACCGCCGTACCGTCCGAAAGGGGATTCCACGACATGGATCTGTTCGAGTACCAGGGCAAGCAGTACTTCGCCCGCTTCGACATCCCGGTGAGCCCGGGTGGTGTCGCCGACACGGTCGACGACGCGGTTCGGGTGGCCGAGGCGTCCGGTTTTCCGGTGGTGGTGAAGGCCCAGGTGCAAGTGGGCGGTCGTGGCAAGGCCGGCGGCATCAAACTCGCCAACGATGCCGATGAGGTCCGCTTGCACGCCGGGAACATCCTCGGCATGGACATCAAGGGTCATGTCGTGAAGCGACTCTGGGTCGAACATGCGAGTGACATCGACGAGGAGTACTACGCCTCCTACACCCTCGATCGTGCGGCCAAGAAGCACTTGCTGATGTTGTCGGCTCAAGGTGGTGTCGACATCGAAGAGGTCGCGGCCAAGGATCCTGATGCGATCGTGAAGTTGCACATCGATCCGGTCGACGGCATCAGTGAAGCCACGGCCCGTCAGGCCGCCGTCGACGCCAAGATCCCGGCCAAGGCCGTCGATGGTGTGGCCAAGATTCTCGTTCAGCTGTACCGCTGCTTCACCGAAGGCGACTGTGATCTCGCCGAGATCAACCCGCTCATCTTGAAGCCCACCGGAGAGGTGCACGCTCTCGACGCCAAGGTGAGCCTCGACAACAATGCGTCGTTCCGTCATCCAGAGTGGGAGGAATACCGAGCAACCGAAGAACTCGACGAGCGTGAGCAGCTCGCCCGAACCCACGACCTCCAGTACATCGGTCTCGAAGGTTCGGTCGGCATCATCGCCAACGGAGCCGGGCTCGCCATGAGCACGCTCGACGTTGTCAACCAAGTGGGTGGACAAGCTGCGAACTTCCTCGACATCGGCGGTGGCGCCAATGCCGACGTGATGGCCGCCGCACTCGAAGTGATCAACTTCGACAAGGACGTGACGTCGATCTTCATCAACATCTTCGGAGGAATCACCCGCGGCGAAGAAGTGGCCAAGGGAATCGTCGAGGCTCTCGGACGCGTCGATCTGCGCGCACCGATCGTGATCCGACTCGATGGCACCAATGCCGAGGAAGGACGATCGATTCTGAAGAACGCGGGTATTCCCGAGTCGAAACTCGTCTCGAAACCCACCATGCTCGAAGCGGCCGAGGCCGCCGTTGCGATCGCGAAGGGAAAGTGACGTCATGGCCATTTTCGTGAACGAGAACACCAAGGTGATCGTGCAGGGCCTGACTGGTGGTCAGGGCAAGTATCACGGTCTTCGTAACAAGGCGTACGGCACTCAGGTCGTGGCCGGAGTGACGCCCGGGAAGGGCGGCACCGATGTCGAGGGGATTCCGGTGTTCGACACCGTGGCCGAAGCGGTGAAGGCGACGGGTGCCGATGCGTCGTTCGTGGCCGTTCCCCCCAAGGCGGCGTCGGCAGCCATCCTCGAAGCGGCAGCCGCGGGTGTGCGATTCGTCGTGTGCATCACCGAAGGCATTCCGGCCCAGGACGAGGCCAAGGTCTACAACACACTCGTGCGCGACTTCCCCAACACGCGCCTCCTCGGCCCCAACTGCCCGGGCATCATCAGCCCCGGGAAGTGCAACATCGGCATCACGGCCGGTGAGATTGCCGAGTTGCCGAGCGCGGGCAAGAAGAACGTGGGCATCGTGAGTCGTTCGGGAACGCTCACGTATCAAGCGTTGTACGAGTTGAAGCAGCGCGGCATCGGTGTGAGCACGTGTGTCGGTATCGGCGGCGATCCGGTGCCGGGCACCAACTTCATCGACTGTCTGCGTGAGTTCCAGAACGATCCCGAGACCGACGCGATCATCATGATCGGCGAGATCGGCGGCTCGGCCGAGGAAGAGGCGGCCGAGTTCATCAAGGCCAACGTGACCAAGCCGATGAGTGCGTACATCGCCGGCGTGACGGCGCCCCCGGGCAAGAAGATGGGCCACGCCGGTGCCATCGTGTCGGGAGGCAAGGGCACGGCCCAAGGAAAGATGGACGCATTGCGCGCCGCTGGTGTGAAGGTCGGTCAGAACCCGACCGAAGCCGGCACCTTGATGGCCGAGATCATCGCCTCACTCGGCTGACCTCCACCATCCACGACCGACCACCAATGTCCCTTGGTGTTCTGGGTGAAAAAACCGCGCATAAGCGACGCTTTTTTCACCCAGAACACCGGATGGGAACGAGCTTCTTGGTGATCTGGTGATTTGGTGATCGGGTGATCAGGCGCTGGGGGGAGGCGGGGGAGGAGTCGATCCACCCGACTCACCCGAACTGCCGAACGAATCCTTCAACTTGTTGACGTCGGTCAGGTCCTTCAGATTGCCACCC
>JAQCIK010000065.1:0-2909 GCA_027592035.1 Actinomycetota bacterium
GAACAACGCCTGCGCTTCGAAGAGGAGCAAGCGGCCAAGGACGCCGGCGACGCCGAACGAGGAACCGTCGACGAGGACTACCTGCGTGCCCTCGAGTACGGCATGCCGCCGACGGGTGGCCTCGGCATCGGCATGGACCGAGTGGCCATGCTGTTGGCCGGTGTCACCTCCATCAAAGAGGTCATCCTCTTCCCCACTCTTCGCCCCGAAGTCTTCTGACACACGTCCCGAAAGGAGCCACGATGCCCGCTGCATGGGGTCACGCACTCGTCACTCGAGTCGCCGACGGATCGAGCGACGACGGCCAGGTTCTCGACGCCTGGTTCCACGCCCTTGGATGGGGCGACACGGCACCGGCCAATGCGCCGGTCACTGAACGACAAGAACATGCCCTAAGGGGTGTGGCGGTCACCTCTGAATCGATCGTGATCGACACCGATGCTGCGCCGGCCGATGCCGTCGACGTGTATTTGCGCCTCCATCTCTTGTCGCACCGTCTCACGCAGCCCCGCACCGCGAACCTCGACGGGGCATTCGGACTTCTGACCAACGTGGCCTGGACCAATCTCGGACCGGTGTTGCCCGATCGAGTGGAGCAATTGCGTTGGCGCGAACGGGAGAGTGGACGGATCCTCACCGTTCACGGCCTCGACAAGTTTCCGCGAATGACCGACTACGTCATGCCAAGCGGAGTACGCATCGCCGATGCCGACCGAGTGCGCCTCGGCGCCCATCTCGCTCCTGGAACCACCGTCATGCATGAAGGATTCTGCAACTTCAACGCCGGCACGCTCGGCGCGTCGATGGTGGAAGGTCGCATCTCGGCCGGTGTCGTGGTGGGTGATGGCTCCGACATCGGTGGCGGCGCCTCCATCATGGGCACCCTGTCGGGCGGTGGCAAAGAAGTCATCAGTATCGGCGAACGCTGCCTGCTCGGCGCCAACGCGGGTATTGGCATCAGCCTCGGTGACGACTCGGTGGTGGAAGCCGGCCTCTACATCACCGCCTCCACGCCGATTCTCACTCCCGATGGCATCGTGAAGGCCCGCGAGTTGTCAGGTATCAGCGGAACTCTGTTCTTCCGCGATGGCATCACCGGCCAAGTGACCGCCAAGCCACGATCGCGCACGTGGGGCGAACTCAACGCCGCCCTCCACAAGAACTGACATGGTCGCGCTGCCGTCGGGTTTCCGCAGTTGGGTCACCAACGTAGGCGTCAAGGACGACTCGCGCGACTTCACCATCGTGGCCGCCGATGCCCCGGTGGCTGCCGCCGGCGTGTTCACCCAGAGCCGATTCGCCGGGCCGAGCGTGGTCGTGAGCCGTGAACATCTAGCCGACGGCCACGCGCGCGCCATGGTCGTGATCTCGAAGAACGCCAACGTGGCCAACGGCCCAGTCGGACTGGCCCACGCGCGCGAGGTGACCCAAGGGGTGGCAGCGTCGCTTGGTTGCGCGGCCAGTGACGTGTTGATCGCCTCCACGGGAGTGATCGGACGGGTGTATCCGATCGAACGCATTCGTACTGGGATCGCCGCCATTCCCACTCCCCTGCCCGACTCCGATGCGACGGCGGTTGCGCAGGGCATCATGACCACCGACACCGTGCACAAGATCGCCGAGGCCACCGTCGGGTCGGGGCCGGCGCGAGTGGTGGGTGTCGCCAAGGGTGTCGGGATGATCGAGCCCGACATGGCCACCCTCATCACCATGTGCTTCACCGACGCCGTAGTCGACCGAACCACACTCGACGCCGTATGGCGACGAGTGATCGACCGCACCTTCAATTGCGTGTCGGTCGACACCGACACTTCCACGAGCGATACTGCCGTGGTGATGGCGAGTGGTGCAGCCGGTGCAGTCGACACAGCTGATCTCGAGCACGCTCTGTACGAGGTGTGCGAGTCGCTCACCAAACAAGTGGCGAGAGACGGTGAAGGTGCCGAAAAGCTCGTCACCGTGTTGGTGGATCAGGCGCGAGATGACGAACAAGCCAAGACCGTCGCCAAAGCGATCGTGAATTCACCTCTGGTGAAGACTGCGGTTCACGGCGCCGATCCCAACTGGGGACGTGTTGCCATGGCGGTTGGCAAATGCAGTCAGTACACCGACATCGATCAGGAGCGCGTGATCATCCGTTTCGGATCACAGGAGGTGTACCCGTCGCCGGTCGACGACAGTGGTCTCGATGCCTTGTCGACCTACATGCGCGGCGACGAGGTGACGATTCATGTGTCGCTCATGACAGGCGAGTCCGAAGCGACCGTATGGGGCTGCGACCTCACCGACGGCTACGTCCGCATCAACGCCGACTACACCACCTAACCCCGTCATGAAACCATTGGTGTTCTGGGTGAAAAAATCGCCGGAAAACGGCGATTTTTTCACCCAGAACACCAATGGAAGAGCGACTGAGGGATTCCGAGATCGTGGTTACTTGGGTGGCATGCGGATGCCGCCATCCACGCGGATGGTCTCGGCATTCATGTAACTGTTGGTCACGCACTCCACGACCATCGACGCCAACTCGGTGCTGTAGCCCAAACGGTTGGGGAAGAGCACACCGGTCTGCAACTTCTCCTTGAACTGCTCGCTGCCCTCACCTTCACCGTAGATCGGTGTGTTGATGAGACCCGGGGCAACCGTGTTCACGCGAATGCCGACGGCGGCGAGGTCACGGGCGACCGGCAGGGTCATTCCGACGACGCCGCCCTTCGACGACGAGTAGGCGGCCTGACCGATCTGACCGTCGAAGGCCGCCACCGAGGCGATGTTGACAATCGCACCACGCTCACCGTCGTTCAACGGTTCGGTGGTGCTCATGGCCGTCGCGGCCAGACGAATGCAGTCGAAGGTGCCCACCAAGTTGATGGCGATGACCTTCTTGTACGCGTCGAGATTGGCGGCCG
>JAQCIK010000032.1:0-17340 GCA_027592035.1 Actinomycetota bacterium
CGACGAGATCGTGACCGATCCGCAGGTGGCCGAAGCTCTGAAGCCGTGGTATCGGCAGTTCTGCAAACGACCTTGTTTCCACGACGAGTACCTGCAGACCTTCAATCGACCGAACGTGACTCTCGTCGACACGGACGGGCGTGGTGTCGATCGGATCACCGAGAAGGCCGTCGTGGTCGACGGTGTCGAATACGAGCTCGACTGCCTGATCTACGCCACCGGATTCGAAGTCGGCACCGAGTACACGCGCCGTGCCGGCTACGAGGTGTACGGACGTGACGGTGTGAGTCTCACCGAGGCCTGGGCCGACGGAGCACGCACGTTGCACGGTTTCCACAGTGTGGGTTTTCCGAACTGTTTCGTCGTGAGCAACATTCAGTCGGGTTTCACCGTCAACTTCCCGCACATGCTGAACGAACAGAGCAAGCATCTGGCGTACCTGTTGTCGGAGGCGCAGAGCCGAGGAATCACCCGGATCGAGGCCACCCCCGAAGCCGAGGAAGAATGGGTGCAGACCATCATTCGCTTGTCGCAGATGAACGTGAAGTTCCTCGAGGCCTGCACCCCCGGCTACTACAACAACGAAGGCAAACCGGCCGACCGTGGGTTGCAGAACGGCAGCTACGGAGCCGGCCCGGTGGCCTTCGTCAAGGTGCTGGAGGACTGGCGAGCCGAGGGCTCGTTGTCGGGTTTGGCGCTGTCCTGATCAGGCGATCGGTGGCGGCGGCAACGTCGGCTTCTTGCGCCGGCTGACGACGAGCGCGATCACGGCGAGCAACAGTGCGCCGGCCACCGCGGCGAGCACGATCACGAGAGTGTTCGAACCAGAGTCGTCGGCGGCTTCGTCAGCCGTGCCCTCGCCACCCAATCCGAGAAGTGCGGCGCCGTCGCGCGCGCTCGGGGGAGTGGTCGAGATGCCGATCTGGATGCCGGTTGCCGCATCGATCAGTTCGCCCGTGGCCGGATCGACGATGCCGGTGACGGCGCCGGTGTTCGGATCGACGAACTGACCCGACACGAGGTCGTATTCACCGATGACGAGTCCGGTGGCGATCTCGATGAGCTGCTGCGTGTCACCGTCGAGATAAGCGCGCGGCAGGATGAGATCGCCGGCCGCATCGACCGACTCGCCACTCGGTATGGAGAAGCCGCCGAGGGGTGACGGTGCGGCGACGCCCCCGCTCTGCGGATCGGCGGGGGTTCCGGTCTGCGGGTCGACCGAGCCGGTGGCCGGAGTTCCACCTGTCGATCCGGCAGTTGTGGCAGGTGCGCCGGCGCCCGAACCGGCGGTTGTGGCCGGCGTTTGAGCTCCGCGGGCGACCACCGAGAAGGCCGCCGGCTGGTAGACGAAATTGATCGAGGGTTGGTTGTTCACGCGTGTTCCGCAAGCGAAGGTCACGGTGAGACGTCGAACGTCCTGGCCGGCGAGGAACCCATCGTCGAATCGAATCGAGACGGCCCAATTCCCCGACGCGTCGGCCCGGAAGAGATCGCCGGCTTCCGAACCTTTGCTGATCGAGAACTCGAACTTGTCCTCGTCTCCTGAATCGAGGCCGGAGGCGCCGTACGGGAAGATGAGATCCCGACACGGGGATGCGGCGGTGTTCGAGATCGTGACGCGTTGGCCTTCGGTTACCTGAGCCGGGTCGACGGAGATCGCACCACGAACGTTCGAGGCGACCGGTGGGTTGCCCGGATTCGGTGCCGCCGGCTGATTGGTGTCGCGCACGGTGATGATGCCCATATATCCGAGTTCGTCCTTGACATTGTTCAGGCAGACGATCTCCGCGTACACAAGTTGAATGTCGGGCCGGTCTGCGTCGAACACCGGCTTTCCGATGTTCAACACTTCGAAAACGGGAATGTCGTTCTTCAGGGCGACGCGGTAGCTCGGCTCTTTCTCCCACTTGCCCGTTCCTGCTCCGACGAAGAGGCGGCGGGACAAGATCTTTCCGCCGGTACACGGACGGTTGCCGGACCCCACGATCCTCGAAAAGGGCGCCACTTCGGTATCTCGGAAGACGAGCTCGGGAGTGATGCCGGCGTTCGGATCGCCACCACTCGGACCGGCTGTGCCAGTCACTCTCAGACGGGCGGAGTAGCGGAATCTCTTCTCGGGGAGAGAACACAAGACCCGGATGTCGATCGCTCCATTTCCTGCAAAGTTGCCGACGACGACGTCGAGGACGATTTGCTCGTTGTCGATCGTGAGGAGATCAGTGGTCGGCTCCGTATTCCAATCGCCGAGCAACTCGTACTCAACTGCTAAACGGCTGGCATCTTCGCCACAGTTGTAGGCCTGTGCGGTGAAGCGTGCGATGTCTCCGGGATCGGCGGTAGTCGGCCCAGTCAGGCGCTCGTCGATCCACGGGGGAGGTGTGGCGGCGACGATGGACGCCGAAAAACTGGTGGCAAGCAGGCCCGCCAGGATCGCTATGACGACTCGCTTCTTCACCCGGTGCCCCTTTCGACGTCGGGCTCACCTTAGCGAGGTTCGAAATCACTTCGAGACGAGTCGGTCCAAGAGATCGTCAAGATTGGCCACGGCGATACCGATCGACTGATCGGCGATACCGAACGGTAAGAGCAACAGGTGCTGGTGGCGCAGAGCTCCGCACGAATACACCACGTTCGGTACGTAGCCGTCGCGTTCGAATTCCGATGGAACCAGAAGTGGTGTGTCGAGGGTGCCAATGACCCGGGCCGGATCGTCAAGGTCGAGGAGCATTGCGCTGATGCAGTACGTCCGCATGGGGCCGACGGCATGAGTGAGCACCAGCCAGCCGGCGGCAGTCTCGATGGGGGATCCACAGTTGCCGAGCTGGACGACCTCCCAGTGTCGAGTGGGCAGTTGGATCTCGAGTGAATTGTCCCAGTACTCGAGTTGGTGCGAGAACGACACCGAATTGGTCTCGCGGTCGGCTCGACTGAGCGCCGCGAATCGTCCACCCACCTTTCGCGGGAAGATGGCCAGTCCCTTGCCTCGAGCGGCTTGTCCCGACACCGGTGTGATCTCGAATTGAAGGAAGTCGCGAGTCGACAACAGTTGTTGTCCGATGTCGACGCCGTCGAAGGCTGTGTAGGTGGCGAAGAAGATACGCCCCATGTCGGGATCCACGAAGTCGACGAAGCGGGCATCCTCCATGCCGCGCCATTCGGCCATCGAGTGGGGCCACAGGACTCTCTCAGAGAGTTGCGAATCGACCGAGAACGACACCGAGTAGGCACGATCGGCGATCGAACGAAAGTGATGGGCCGTGGCATCGACGTTGCGGTAGGTCTCCTGATCGTGCATGAGTCGATTGAGTTGCTCTTCCAAGTCGGACCGAGTGAACAGGCCGTCGAGATGCTGCAACACGTAGCGGGCGTTTTCTCCGAGATCGCCGAACGTTTCGAGCAGGCCGAGAAATGCAATGTTGCGAAGACAGCCCTCCGAGTGGAGCCCGACGTCGAGGTCACGCCCGGGCGAATCGATCGAGACGTTGCCGTATTCGTCGATGAGGCCGGTCCGAAATCCGATGGACGAACGGTGGCCTTCGCCAATACCTCGCACACTCATGACGAAACGAAGACTTCCCTCGGCAACTCCAGTCTGGTCGAAGTGAGCGACGACACTCGGATTCGTGAGAGCCGCACCCTCTACCGAGAACTCGTGGGTGAAATATGCACCGATGAGTTTCCACCGGTCGTCGGAGAAGTGGGTCGGGGAATCGAGGCGATTCGCCACCCGATGTGCGTGAGACTCGAGCCACAGATCGAGATCGTCGTGACGGTCGGAGAATCGGAGGACAACGTCGTTGAGAGCGCGTGCAACCTCTTCTTCGGGGAGCGACAAAATGCGATCGAGAACCGCGCTCGTGCGCGATTGGTTGGCGCCGAAGTCCTCCTGGCCCGGTACGAAGAGGCGGGCGAAGATGCGCGAGGGGTCGGCCTTCAGATGGATACCGGTCCGGACAGCGAGGACGTCGGGATCGGGGTGAGGGAAAAAGGTCATCGAGTGAGCATCGACATTCGGTCGTGCAACTGAAGTGTCGACACCATGGCAAGAGTCGATTCAGCACCCTGATTCAGATTTCGACCGTGAGGGTGAAGTCCGTCGAAACCACCTCCGGTCACCTCGTCGATCATTGGGACACCCGCGTCGTTATCGCCGTGGAACCAACGTGCTGCCTTCTCGATCTCCCGCAACCACTCGTCGTCGCCCGTGGCATCGAAAGCTCGTTTGGCCGCATCGGCGAGTGCAGCCACCTCGATCGGTTGTTGATCGAACGCCGGCTTCGGATCGCCGGGCCCACGACCGGTGGTAGGGGTCACGGAAAAGTGACCGGCATGAGTTTCGGTTTCGACGAGCCAGCGGAGCATGTCGAGACCCGTACGAACGGTGTCGTCGTCGCGATGTGCAACACCGGCGGCGATCACCACGTCGGGCAGAAGTGCATTCGAATAAGTGAGGCGCGGTTCGGGCCACGGCCAGTCCGGCGAACGTGACGAGAGGAGAATGCGATCGGCGGCATCGGCCACCAGATCGAGTGCACCTTTGTGCTCGGGTGCGACGGTCAGCACTTCGGCGGCACCAAGACCTGCGTAGGCGAGTGAGCGGAGCCAATCGGGGCGATGTCGGATGGCCGATTCGAATGCACCGAGCGCTCGTTGGTGCAGGACTCCGTCGTCACTGCGGGCGATCACCGTTCCGAAGGCCCAGATCGCTCGACCCCATGCGTCTTCGATGGTTGGCTCGTCGAGCCAGACGCGGCCGAAGCTCAGTCGATTATGGAACTTGCCGTCGGGAGTCTGGGCACTCAGAACGAAACGCATACCCAGACGAGCGAGGATTGCCCCGCCGCATGTGCCATTGTGTTCTCGAGCCGACACGATCACGAGTCGGGCGTTGTCGTCAGTGCAATAACCGTGCGAGAAGCGTGGTCGCGGACCTTTGGCGTGCTCGAAGAGACCCCAGTCGTCCGAGATGTTGATGAGGTGACGAAACGTGTAAGAACTCACGATGCCACCGCCGTTTCGCTCGATCCGATGATCGCCGGGACGAGATCTAGATAGTCGGCAGCGACTTTCGTCCAGTCATGGTGGCGGGCGAGCTCCTCGGCACGAGCTCGCATACTTCGTTGCACGTTGTGATGGGTGAGGACGGTACGCAACGCCCGGGCGAGCGCATCGGGGTCACGGTGTGGCACGACGATTCCGGCGCCGTCCGACAGGAGTTCTCGAGCGTGGGGGAAGTCGGTGGCAATCACCGGTACACCGGCGGCAACGGCGTCGACCAGGACGCCGCTCGTCACCTGGTCGGCGTTGTCGTACGGCAATACGACGACTGAGGCCGAGCGCGCGAGTTCAACCAGCTCAGGAACACTCCGGTAGAGCTCGTCGAACACGACTCGGGACTCGACGCCACGTGCCCGCGCCCGTTCATGCAACGACTCGCGGTACTTCTCGCCTTCGCAAGCTTTCACCTTGGGGTGTGTACGTCCGGCTACGAGATAGGTGATCGGCGGGACGACATCGGAGACCGCGGCAAGAGCATCGATCACCCATTCGATGCCCTTGCCGGGTCCCAGAAGCCCCCAGGTCAGCACCGTAGGAACCGGTGCCGGTCGCGGCGCGACGGGCGGGGGAAGTGTCGCGCCGTGGGGGATGGTGACGACGCCGAGGGGATCGACGTCGTAGAACTGAAGCAACCGCTGCCGAGCTGCGTCTGTCATGGTCACGATTCGACTGGAGCCTTTCAGTACATGCTGAAGGGTCCGCTTCTGATGAGTGGTGGGGCTCGATGGAATGGTGTGCAGAGTCGTGACGATCGGAACACGTATGTGTGACATCAGCCGAACGACGTCGTCGCCGTCGTGTCCGCCGAAGATGCCGAACTCGTGTTGAAGGAACGCACAGTCGAACGAATTGATTGCGATCGACGCTTCACGAATTGAGCGCAGTCGCGATGGGTGCAACTCCGCAATGATGCGGTCATCATTGGCTGGCAACGAGTCGACGGAGCAACGCACGATGCCGACGTCGGTCACATTGTTCGATCGCATTCCGTTCGCCAATGCCGCGGCAAAGGTGGCCAGGCCGCAGGCCGTCGGCGGGAAGGTGCTGATGATTGCCGAGCTGGGTGAGGGATTGATCATGAGTTTCGCTCCTTGGTTGTGGTCGAACGGATGGCGAGGAGAACGAGACCGAGGCCGCCGATAGCAAGAAGGAGGAGTCCGAGAACACTCGTCGTTCGCGTCGAGGAACCGGTCGACGGAAGGGTCGAGTCGCTCGGAATTTCAGCCGGCAGGATCACGGCCTCCTCGGTGGTGGTCGGTGCCGATGTCGTCGAGGGCGGGGTCGTGGTCACCTCGGCAGGCCGAATCGGAACAGCGGGAACGATCACGATCGGCGGTGAGGCCGTGGTGGAGGTACTCGACGTACTGGTTGGCGCGCTGGTGGAGGTGCTGGTCGACGTGGTGCTCGATGTGCTGGTGGAGGTGCTGGTCGACGTGGTGCTCGATGTGCTGGTGGAGGTGCTGGTTGACGTACTGGTGGAGGTGCTGGTCGACGTGGTGCTCGATGTGCTGACCACCTGAGTGTTCTTGAAGGTGCACATGATGCTTTCGCCCTCGGCGAGATCGATCACGACGTCGGGACCGTTTACCGAGTATCCGCCACCCCGATCCACGACCAGATCGCAGTCGACTGAGTCGAAATCCCATCCGTCCGAGGTGAGTTCGGAGATGAAGTACTCCTGAAAGTCGGTGATGCCGTCGAAGACCTTTTTGTTGGACTCTGATCCGTCGTCAACGAGAACGAAACCCTCGAGGGGCGTCGAGGCCGTGAATTCGAATTCATCACTCGTCTCGACGTCGGCCTCCTTCACGATCGTGATCTGACCCGGATACACGACCGCCGTGGTACTGAGCGACAGATCCATATTGCCCGCGCTGCAATTTGTGAAGTCGCTGCATCTCAGCGCAGTCAGGCGCATGTGGTACGGCGAACCCGACAGATCGACAGCAGAGTTGCCAGAGCCCCAGTCGAGACGTGATGCGATGTGCCCACCCCATGCGAGAACGGCCGTGGGCGACGTGGCCGCGAAGTAGACCTCGACACTGGTTTGACTCGAACCTTCGTAGGTTCCCGAGAGCGAGTACCCCGACGGGTTGCTGGTCACGGCGCACGACGCCGGACGGCAGAGGTTCCCCGTGTTCGGCACGGTCGAACCGGCCGCAGTGAAGGTTCCACCCCACAAATCGAAGACCTGACCGCCGATCTGGGTGACTCCGGCCCCGGAAACGTTCGGATCGAGTGGTATCCCGAGTGTGTCGCTCGATCCGGAACACAGTGCGATCGCGCACGGATCGGCACCGGGTTCGGTGCGGTCGAAACTCGTGAGATAGTCGAATGCGTGCTTGCCGTTTTCTGTCGTATCCCATTCGATACGAACGGCGTAGGTCTGCCCGGTGGACAGTCCCGACAGCACCGATCGATACGGGACCGACTGCCCTTCGAAATACAGCGAGTTGCTCTGACCGAGATTCCCCTTCTGCCAGTTCGAGGGAGAACTCGAATCGCAAGAGGAATCGAGATTCGCGCATTGCTCGATCTCGATCGACGGTTTGGCGACTCCTGAAGCATTGCGGGTCACCAGAGCGAAGCCGACGAGAATGGCCGCAAACAGCGCGACCGCCGAGATCAGTTCGATTCCGGACAGATCGAGTGCTGATCGTCGTTGATTGCTCATCGCCCCTCCAGTCGTTCCGACGAAGGAGGCAACGTAACCATCGATGAACGTCGGCGCGCTTCACAATTGTCTTGCTAGCGAGTCGAGTCCCCTTCGAGTACGGCAGTACCGGAGGCGAGCCGGTGACAAATGTTCGATGCGGACATCGGGCGCATTCGTGAATACTCCGAGTCCCATTCGATTGGAGGTATCCATGGTTTCGGTATTGGTTTGCGACGATCACCAACTGGTTCGTGATGCACTCACGACGATCTTCGAACATGACGGTGATTTCGAAGTCGAAGGCTCCGTCGCTGATTTCGGAAGTGCAGTGTCACTGTTGTCGTCGAAGAACGTCGAAGTCGCTGTTGTCGACGTGCGTCTCGGTGACGAAAGTGGACTCGATGTCGTTCATTGGGTCCGCGACCATCGACCAGAGACCCGGATCGTTCTGCTGACCAACTTCATGTCGGACGAACTCGTGTTGGAGGCATCGTCGTTGGGTGTATCGGCGGTACTCGACAAAGCCGTGCGTCCGAGTGAACTCGCGCGTGTCGTCCGTGAAGTGGCGGGTAATCGATGGTCGGGAATGAGTGATTCGGTTCGCGAAGCTCAGGCTCGTCTGCAGCAGAGGGGAATTCTGCAGATGCAGAACCTCGGTCAGGTCGATCGCGAGATCATGTCTCTCATCGGAAAAGGTATGACTGATCGTGATATCGCGACGCGCGTGTTCCTGAGTCCACAGACCGTTCGCAATCGAGTGAGTCGCCTCTTGACGACTCTCGGACGGGAGAATCGCACACAGCTCGCCCTGATGGTGAACGACTACGACGATGTCGCGCATCGATTCCCGAAGTAGTTCGTCGAATCAGTCGTTGCGAAGTCGTTCGAGGAGGTCGTGGACACGGTCCACGACCTCTTTCGCGTAGGGGCCCGTTTTGCCGAGTGCCTGCACTTCGAGTTGGCGCAGTTCTTGGAGACCCTGTCGGCGGCCCACGATGGTGAGCGAACCACAGATCCGATGAGCCCCATGCTCGATCGCACCAGCGATCTCGGGAGAGTTCGCTCCGCCGTTCCACTCGTCGAGCAGACCGGAGAGTCGAACCAATTCCTCGAGAATCGAGGGGCGATGCTCGATCCAGACCTGACGCAAGGCGTCGTCGACTTTCCTCACGATTCGATGTGAGCGAGAGTGCGAAGTTCGTCGGCGAGAGACAAAGGGTCGAAGGGTTTGGTGATCACACCGTTGACACCGAGGGCCTCGAGTGAGCGCCGTTCGTGGGGTTGGGCCTTGGCGGTGAGGAACACCACCGGCACCGATGCCCCGTTCGACAACTGGCGTATGCGAGTGAGGGTCGATGGACCGTCGAGGCCGGGCATCATCACGTCGAGAACGATCACGTCGAACCTGTGGTCTTCGAGAAGTCGGAGTGCTTCTTCGCCGCTCGTCGCCTCGGTCACGTCGAAACCTCCGACGAGACCGAGCGCGATGTCGACGACGCTTCTGATTCCGTCGTCGTCGTCGACGATCAGTGCATGGGGGGCAGTTCGGACGAGAGTCATGAGCAGGGCTCCTTGGGGAGTAGGGGAAGGGTGAAGATGAATCGAGAGCCGACGGGACTGCGGTTCTCGGCCCAGATTCGTCCACCGTGGCGGTGAATGATGCCGCGACTGATCGCGAGCCCGAGCCCAGTACCCGAATTGCGACGGTCATCGGAAGTTTCGACCTGCGCGAAAGGCTCGAAGATTCCATCGAGGGCGTCTGCGGGAATTCCGCGTCCTTCGTCGTCGACGACGAAGTGAATTTCGTTCTTGACTCGTAGGGAGGCGACGACGATGGTCGACGACGGAGGAGAGAACTTCAAGGCGTTCTGTATCAGATTCAAAAGAACCTGGACGATTCGATCGTGATCAGCGACAAAGGTGTCTGGTGCTGGTTCGGCAACCAGACGAACTCTCTTCCTGCTGGCCTGGGGCTGCAAGGATCGAAAGACTTCGGCGATCAGGGTGTCTGAAGTTTGTTCACCCAAGGTGAGGTCGACTCTCTGTGATTCGAGACGGTCGAGGTCGAGCACGTCGTTCACGAGCCTGACGAGGCGTGACGTGCTTTCTTGCGCGACGTTCACGAGCTCGGCTGCTTGTGTGGGGAGGACGCCGACGACTCCGGCATCGAGAAGATCGAGGGATCCGGCAAGTGATGTGAGAGGTGTTCTGATCTCGTGACTCACGATCGAAATGAAGCGAGTTTTCATCTCGAGAAGCGACAAGGCCGAAGTGATGTCACGGATCACCAAGACGTTGCCGTGCAAGGGTCCGTCCAAGGGGGCGGCAGAGATCTCGAGAATCTTCTTCTCATTGCTGGTGTCGACGTCGATCGTGAAGGATCGACGTCGGGCGATGTCGTCACTGTGCGTCGAGATCAACTCGTGGATTTCCGGGTAGTTTTCGTCGAGAACCCGACGAGCGTCATTCGTCTCGTCGTGATCCATGGCGATACCGAAAAGTCGGCGCGCTGCCGGATTCACGAGATCGGCCCGGCCGAACTCGTCGGTCACGATGATCGCCTCTGAGACCGACGTGACCACATGTTTCGTGAGGCGGAACGAACGTTCGAGTTCACCGGTTCGCTGGGCGACCCTCTTCTCGAGAACCTCGCGAATCTTCCCGTGAGTTCGTTCGATCATCCAGATGCGAATGATCAACCCGAGGACCACGGCAACCGTGGAGAAAATCGTGACTTCCTGCCAGTTGACGAAAGCCAGTGCTGGATGGGGAGATGATGGAAGGTAAGCGTTCATGTCGATTCCCAAGTTGGGAGTGCAACCTATGAACGTGGAAGCAGGAGGGGAGTTCCTCAGAACGACGTGAGGACAATTGTCATGGAAGGGACGACGATCGTTGACTGAGCGTCGAGAGGAACACATTCACGGCTTCGCAGGCACCCCGTGACCGTGGAGTGCGGAACAGGTCGAACGAATGCTGCGTGAGAGGAAGTTCGGCGTAGACAACTGGCTGCTTGGAGACGGAACGTAGACGCTTGACGAATTCGCGGGCAGGTTCCACGTGGAGAAGAGAGTCGTTCCTGCCGTGGATGACGAAGAAGGGTGGTGCGTCAGGTGACACGTGTTCGATCGGCGATGCTTCTCGATATACGTCAGGTGACTCGTCGATCGAAGTCTTGACGACGTGATTCTCGAGTAGGTGTCGTACCGCCGGGTTGTTCTCGCCGTTCATGTCGATCCAGTCGTAGATGCCGTAGAACGGAACGACCGCCTGTACGGGCTCATCGGACATGAGTCCGGCGAGGGCGGCCAAGTGTGCGCCGGCCGATCCACCGGTGAGCGCGATGAAGGAGGGGTCGCCACCGTACGACTCGATGTTGGCGCGTACCCAGTCGAGGGCTCGCTGGACGTCGTCGAGGTGGTCGGGCCACGTGGCCCGAGGGCTCAGTCGATAGCGCGGAGCGACACACGTCCACCCGGCTTCGGCCATGTGGGACATCAGCGGAACACCCTGAGTGCGATTGTCGCCGATGCTCCAACCCCCACCGTGGATCTGCACTAGCACCGGAGTGAGTCCGGGCACGTCGGAACGACGCCACACGTCGAGAGTGTTGAACCGTCCGTGGTCGCCGTAGCGGATCCCCCGGGTGGAGGGAGTGGTGTACGAGCGATGGAGGAAGGGCCACGGCGCTCGATTCGAACGCGGTGTCACGCCAGCGATGGAGGACCGCGACGGTTCGCCGAGAGCGGCGCGTACTTGGGCGGGTAATTCGACACTCGTCGTTCGCGCTCGTCGGTAATTCTGGAGCGAGACCGCAACTCCGACCACACCGACGATGGCGAGGACACCCCGTGCGAACCCTCGCATCCGCGGAGCGAGTCGACTGATCATGGCGAGGTGAAGGGTCGCCACCGCCAACGGAGCTTCCGAGCCGATCAAGCCGTCGACGAAAAGCGGGATCGAACGTCGACCGCCCCGACGTGACACGGGTCGCCAGCCGTTCATGATGGTGAACGAGGTTGCTGTCGATGTCACGAGGCTCACCAGGATTCGTCGTGTTGTCGCCCTGCTCACGGCCATGAGATTACGGGGGAGTGGTCATTAGGCTGAATGCCGATGAGCGAATCACCGACTTTGGCCGCCGACTTCGAGATGCCCAGTCGTGACACGTGGCTTCGAGCCGTCCACGGAGTCATCCTGAAGTCGTCGCCCGAGGCGAGCCCCGAGGAATTCGACGCCGCATTTCGTCGTCAACTGGTGTCGACGACCGATGACGGAATCGACATCCAGCCGCTCTATACCGCGTCCGGATCGCCGACCTCGACGGGACTACCCGGCGAGGCGCCTTTCGTCCGATCGACTCATGCGGACCCCCGCCCGTGGGAGATCCGTCAGCGAGTCTGGGCGTCGGTAACGGATTCGTCGGCCGTCGGTGAACTCGAGTCGGGAGCCACCGGACTACTCGTCGAAGTCGACGGTCGTGGCGACATTGATTCCCTTGCTCGCATTCTTGACGGCGTGTATCTCGATCTCGCTCCGGTGGCTCTCGCGACCTCTTTCGACGAGATCGGGCTCGGAGCGGCGGCGTCACTGATCGAGCTGTGGGATCGACGTGGCATCGGTGCGGCCGAACGACGAGGCTCACTCGGCGTCGATCCCATCGGCACGTGGTTACGAACGGGGGGTGCCGTCGATCTCGTGAGTGCTTGGGACGACACTGCTTCGCTCGTAAGTCGCGCTCATGTGGCCGCGCCATCGGCGCGCGTCATCACGGTCGATGGCACCGTCTGGCACGGTGCGGGCGCCAACACCGTCCAGGAATTGGCGTGGACGATCGCGGCGGGTGCAGCGGCTATTCGTGCCCTCGTGCGAGACGGCTTGTCACTCGACGTTGCCGCTCGAACCCTCGAGTTCCGATTGGCAGCAACGGCCGATCAGTTCACCACCATCGCCAAATTCCGAGCGGCCCGTCGCTTGTGGGCACGAGTCGCCGAAGTGGCCGGTATTTCGATCGATGGGTCCGCCATGTCCCAGCACGCCGACGGATCGCGAGTGATGCTCACTCGCTACGACACCTACGTGAACACGTTGCGTTCCACGGTTGCTTGTTTCTCGGCCGCCGTCGGTGGTGCTGATGCAGTGAGTATCTGGCCGCATGATGCGCTCCTTCGGACGGGCGGCTCGAAGCAGGGCCGGCGCCTCGCCCGCAACACGCAGTCGATACTCCAGGCCGAGTCGAACATGTGGCGAGTCGTCGATCCAGCCGGCGGTTCGTGGTATGTCGAATCGTTGACCGATCAGCTGGCCGAAGCCGCTTGGAGCGAACTGCGCACCGTCGAAGCGCTCGGTGGTGTCATCGAAGCCGTGGTGGCCGGACACGTGCACGATTCTCTCGCCGAGCAGCTCTCGGAGCGCCGTCGCGCGGTGGCGACGCGTCGTCGGCCGCTCACAGGGCTGAGCGAATTCCCGAACGTGGCCGAAGAGATCCCGTCGGCAGTCGTCGAGCCGCCTCGAGAGCACGGACCGTTGTTCGCACAGCTGTCGCTCGTTCGTCTCTCGGCCGATTTCGAGGCGCAACGCCGACGCGCTGATGACCATTTGGCGTACACGGGCCGGCGCCCACAGGTGTTTCTCGCCACGCTCGGATCACCTGCCGTTCACACAGCTCGTCTCACTTTCGCCAAGAACCTGTTCGAAGTGGCCGGTATCGAAACGGTGTCGGGTGAGGTTGACGACTTCGCTTCCTCGGGAATCACGATGGTGTGCGTGTGCTCGTCGGATGCCGTGTACAAAGAGGCCGGAGCCGATGCGGCGGCCGCGCTGAGAGCAGCTGGTGCCACGCGGGTGTATCTGGCTGGGCGTCGACTCGACGTGCCCGGTGTCGACGAAGAAGTGGGTATGGGCAGCGATGTTCTCGACGTGTTGACTCGTGCTCTCGATGAACTGGGGGTCGCGTGATGTCGGTTCCGAATCTGTCGAATGTCGAACTCCGATCCACCGCAGGAGCGGGTGATCGTGCGGCCTGGGCCGAGAGTGTGAAGCGATCGAGTGGCCACACTCCTGACGAACTCGTATGGAACACCCCAGAAGGCATCGACGTTCCGCCGCTCTACACGGCCGATGATGTCGCCGGACTCGACTTCCTCGCCACCTATCCCGGTCTGGCCCCGTTCCTGCGCGGTCCGTACTCCACGATGTACGTCAACCAACCCTGGACGATTCGTCAGTACGCCGGCTTCTCGACTGCCGAGGAGTCGAACGCCTTCTATCGACGCAACCTGGCGGCGGGTCAGAAGGGCCTGTCGGTGGCGTTCGACTTGGCCACCCACCGCGGCTACGACAGTGACCATCCGCGCGTCACCGGTGACGTCGGAATGGCCGGCGTGGCCATCGACTCGATTCTCGACATGCGTCAGTTGTTCGACGGCATTCCTCTCGACCAGATGAGTGTGTCGATGACCATGAACGGTGCGGTGCTGCCGGTCCTCGCTCTCTACATCCTCGCCGCCGAGGAACAAGGGGTCACTCCGAAGCAGCTCACCGGCACCATCCAGAACGACGTGCTGAAAGAGTTCATGGTCCGCAACACCTACATTTATCCGCCCGAACCCTCCATGCGGATCATCTCCGACATCTTCGCATTCACGTCGCAAGAGATGCCGAAGTTCAACTCGATCTCGATCTCGGGCTACCACATGCAGGAAGCCGGCGCCACGGCCGATCTCGAACTCGGTTACACGCTCGCCGACGGCGTGGAGTACTTACGGGCAGGTATGGGTGCTGGCCTCGACATCGATGCCTTCGCGCCGCGCCTCTCGTTCTTCTGGGCTATCGGGATGAACTTCTCGATGGAAGTGGCCAAGATGCGCGCTGCTCGCTTGCTGTGGGCCAAGTTGGTGAAGCAGATGGGAGCCAAGAACGACAAGTCGTTGTCTCTGCGAACCCACAGTCAGACGTCGGGTTGGTCGCTCACCGCCCAGGACGTCTACAACAACGTGGTTCGTACGTGTGTCGAAGCGATGGCGGCCACACAGGGTCACACGCAGTCGTTGCACACCAACGCCCTCGACGAAGCGTTGGCTCTCCCGACCGACTTCAGTGCACGAATTGCGCGTAACACGCAGCTGTTCCTGCAGCAGGAATCCGGCACCACACGAGTGATCGATCCGTGGGGAGGTTCGTACTACATCGAGAAACTCACGCACGACGTGGCCAAGGCCGCGTGGGCCCACATTCAGGAGATCGAGGAAGCCGGGGGTATGACGGCCGCCATCGAAGCCGGTATCCCGAAGATGCGTATCGAAGAGGCGGCTGCTCGTACCCAGGCTCGAATCGACTCGGGCCGTCAGCCCGTGATCGGCGTCAACATGTTCCGACCCGACGAGCACGAGTCGATCGACGTGCTGAAGGTCGACAATTCCTCGGTGCGTGCCCAGCAGTTGGCCAAACTCGATCGGCTTCGTGCCGAACGTGATCAAGCCGAGGTCGACGGCGCACTCGCGCGTCTCACCGAGGCGGCGTCTCGCTCGGTCGACGGTCGACGCGACCCTGGTCTCGGTGAGAACTTCCTGAAGTTGGCCGTCGATGCGGCCCGGGCCCACGCCACGGTGGGGGAGATCAGCGAGGCGATCGAGAAAGTGTTCGGGCGGCACACGGCGGCGATCCGTACCATTCAGGGTGTGTATCGCTCCGAGATCGGTGAGGCCCCCAACGTGAAGTTGGCTCGCGAGATGGTCGAGACGTTCACCCAGAAGCAGGGACGTCGCCCGCGCATCATGGTGGCCAAGATGGGCCAGGACGGTCACGATCGTGGCCAGAAGGTGATTGCAACCGCCTTCGCCGATCTCGGCTTCGACGTCGACGTCGGTCCACTCTTCCAGACGCCTCGCGAAGTCGCTCTTCAGTCCGTGGAGGCCGACGTGCACATCGTGGGGGCATCGTCGCTCGCCGCCGGTCACCTCACTCTCGTCCCCGAACTCCGAGCCGAACTCGAGAAGTTGGGTCGTGGTGACATCATGATCGTGGTGGGCGGAGTGATTCCCCCGCAGGACTTCGACGAATTGTTGGCGGCCGGTGCGTCGGCGATCTTCCCGCCGGGCACCGTGATCGCCGACGCCGTGGTCGATCTCATGGGAGAGCTCGAGCGGCGTCTCGCCTGACGGCGCGCCTTCTGGTCATGGCCGATTCGATCGATCTCGACGCCTACGAAGCGGGGGTGCTCGCCGGCGATCGAACGTCACTCGGTCGAGCCATCACCCTCGTCGAGTCGAAGCGAGCCGATCACCAGGAACTGGCTCAGCAATTGCTCGTTCGTCTGTTACCGCACGCCGGTCGCAGTCATCGAGTCGGAATCACCGGGGTTCCGGGGGTGGGTAAGTCGACGTTCATCGACGCGCTTGGCACGCATCTGACCTCTACCGAGCATCGCGTCGCGGTGTTGGCCGTCGATCCGTCGTCCACGCGCACCGGTGGCAGCATTCTCGGCGACAAGACGCGTATGGCGCGACTCTCGATCGATGAGCGAGCCTTCATCCGGCCGTCACCGAGTGCCGGAACTCTCGGCGGGGTGGCGGCCGCGACCCGGGAAGCGATGGTGATCGTCGAGGCCGCGGGATACGACGTGGTGTTGGTCGAGACTGTGGGTGTGGGCCAGTCGGAGACCACGGTCGCCAACATGACCGATTGTTTTCTCGTTCTCATGCTCGCCCGAACGGGTGACTCCCTGCAGGGCATCAAGAAGGGTGTACTCGAACTGGCCGACCTGCTGTCGGTGAACAAGGCCGACGGTTCGCACGTGACCGAAGCCAAAGCGGCGGCACGCGAGTTGGCCACTGCTCTCGAACTCCTGCACCCACCGGGAGCGGCATGGATTCCACCCGTCCTCACGTGCAGTGCCCTCACAGGTGACGGCATCGCCGAACTGTGGTCGCAGATCGAACAGCATCGGGCGGCGATGGAGAAGTCGGGTGACTTCGCGCGTCGGCGAGTTCGGCAGCAGATCGAGTGGATGTGGGCGACGGTCGAGGAACGATTGGTCGACGAGTTCCGTCGACGGCCCGATGTACGCGACGAGGCCGAGCGACTCGAGGAGATGTTGGCCGAGGGAGCCATCACCCCCACGGCGGCGGCGCGCCGCCTTCTCGACCGTGGCTGATCGCCTGCTCAGGCGCTATTTTTCGACTTTTCTCAAGATTCTTTGGTCGATGTAACACATTCGTCTCTCGTGCGATGACCTCGTCGGGTCCACGACTCGGTGGGCTCCATGGACAGAGGAGACATCATGAATCGCTTGATCATTCGAGCTCTCAACCGCTTGTCGGTCCCGACGACCGACCAGAACCCCGACCAAGGTGGAGTGGCCGCCGAATACGGCGTGTTGCTGGCTGGCATCGTCGGTGTCGTCGCCATCGCCGCCGCTGCCCTCGGCGGTCGTATCGGCGGACTCTTCGACTCGATCCTTCCCTGAGTCGATGCGACGAACCAGAACGACGGACGATGGAGTGGCGGCGGTCGAGTTCGCACTCGTCCTGCCACTCCTCGTCGTTCTGTTGTTCGTGTTCGAACCGGTTCAGCCGTATCTGGCGGCTGTGGGCATCGTGGCGCTGGCCTATGCCTTCCACAAGCGA
>JAQCIK010000066.1:0-2836 GCA_027592035.1 Actinomycetota bacterium
GAGTTTGTAGACGAGTCGCTGCCGTCAGGCGAGGGCGTCGATGGCGGCCTGGACGGCCAGCACGCGACGAGCGTTGTCGACGTGCAGATTCTCGATCATCCGTCCGTCGACGGTGATCACCCCGCGTCCCTCTGCCTGAGCTTCGTCGAAGGCGGCGATCACGCGCTGGGCGTAATCGACGTCGGCGGCCGTGGGAGCCCACACCTCGTTGCAGATGTCGACCTGACCGGGATGGATCAACGTCTTGCCGTCGAAACCCATCTGTGCTCCTTGTTCGCACTCGGCGCGGAACGCATCGAGGTCCTTCACGTCGTTGAACACGCCGTCGAGGATCACCTTGCCGGCTTCGCGTGCGGCGAGCAGAGCCGTCGACAGATGAGGTAGCAGAGGGGAGCGGCCACGAACCTGTGTGGCGCGGAGTTCCTTGGCGAGATCGTTCGTACCCATCACCAGAGTCGACACCCTCGGGTGGGCGGCGATGGCGCGTACGTCGAAGATGGCCGTCGGTGTTTCGACCATGGCCCAGATGGTCATCGAGTCGGGTGCACCGGCTGCAGTGAGTCGCCGTGACACGTCGTCGAGAGTCGAGGTGGAATCGATCTTGGGGATTACGACGGCCGAGGCGCCCGACGTGGCGGCGGCGGCCAGATCATCGGCTCCCCACTGAGTGTCGAGACCGTTGCATCGAATGGTGACCTCGCGTCGACCGTAGGCACCGCTCTGGGCGGCCGCCACCGCGTTGGTTCGAGCAGTGGGTTTGGCGTCGGGTGCGACGGCATCTTCGAGATCGAAGATGAGAGCGTCGGCTGGGATGGTCTTGGCTTTCTCGAGGGCCTTCTCGTTCGACGAAGGCATGTACAACGCAGAGCGGCGCGGGCGCAGATCGGTCATGTCGAGTTCCTTCAGAATCCGTAGGTCTGGGCGAGTTCCGGATCGCGAGCCGCGAGATCTCGGGCGAGTTGCACGACCACCTTGCACTGCTTCACCGACGCGTCGTCTTCCATCTTGCCGTCGAGCATGATGGCCCCAGTTCCGTCACCCATGGCTTCGATCACGCGCATGGCGTGCGCCACGTCGGACGGGCGGGGGCTGAACACACGACGGGCGATGTCGATCTGGGCCGGATGCAACGACCATGCGCCCACACAGCCGAGCAAGTAGGCATTGCGGAACTGGTCTTCGCACGCGACGACGTCCTTGATGTCGCCGAACGGTCCGTAGAACGGAAGGATTCCGTGCATCACGCAGGCATCCACCATGCGAGCGAGCGTGTAGTGCCACAGGTCCTGTTGGTAGGTGGAGCGAACGGCATCGGCGTCGTCGGGGTTCGGGTCCTGGCGCACCACGTAGTCGGGATGTCCACCACCCACACGCGTGGTCTTCATACGGCGATTGGCGGCCAGGTCGGCTGGACCGAGTGAGAGGCCCTGCATGCGCGGAGAGGCACCGCAGATCTCTTCGACGTTGGCTACCCCACGGGCCGTCTCGAGGATGGCGTGGATGAGCAACGGTTTGGTGAGACCGGCCTTGGCTTCCAGTTGGGCGAGCAGGCGATCGACATAGTGGATGTCTTCAGGGCCTTCGACTTTCGGAATCATGATCACGTCGAACTTGTCGCCGACCTCGGTCACGATGGTCGAGAGATCGTCGAGAGCCCAGGGCGAGTCGAGGCTGTTGACACGTGTCCAGAGTTGTGTGGTTCCCATGGGCACGGTTCGGGCCACGTTCACGAGACCGGCGCGAGCGGCCTCTTTGTCGGATGCCGGAACTCCGTCCTCCAAGTTGCCGAGGATGATGTCGACCGTCGGCACGATGTCGGGAAGTTTGGCCACCATCTTGTCGTTGGACGGTGGGAAGAAGTGGATCATCCGGCTCGGACGGAACGGGATCTCGCGGACGGGATCGGGTGCACCGACGGCGAGGGGTTTGAAGAAGTCACGGGCACTGCGCACATCGAAAGGGTACGCCCTACCCTGGAACCGTGACGAGTCCTCTCCAGATCCACGGCCACGACGTCGATGCGGTGTTGTTCGATGCCGGCGGGATCTTCGTGATCCCGGATCCGCACGTGGTGCAGCCGTTGCTCGGGTACTACGGGGGAGCGGCCGATCTCGATCGGTATCACCGGGCGCACTACGCCGGGATGGCCGCCAAGTCACGGGCCGACTCGGCCGAATCGGATTGGTCTGTCTACAACGTGGCCTACGTCGAATCGGTGGGTGTGCACCCCGCCGATGTCGAGGAAGCGTCGATGGTTCTGGATCGCACCCGCTCGGCGTGGCTGTGGAGGTACGCCCTCGACGACAGCGTGCGGGCGCTCCGCACTCTGCACGAGCTCGAGGTGCCGATCGGTGTGGTGAGCAACGCGACCGGTCAGATCGAGGCGGTGCTCGCGCGATCGAAAGTGTGCCAGGTGGGCGATGGGCACGGTGTTCCGGTCCGCATCGTGGTCGACAGTCATGTCGTGGGAATCGCGAAGCCCGACCCGCGTATCTTCGACTTCGGACTCGAAGCGTTGCCGGGTATCGATCGGTCGCGCGTCGCCTACGTGGGCGACAGTGTGACGATGGACGTGGGCGGGGCCCGCAATGCCGGTCTGTTGCCAGTGTTGCTCGATCCCTACGACGACCACGACGGTGCCGACTTCTTGCGCATCGGGTCACTTCTCGATCTGGTGTCATGACGAACTTGCCGGGGAGGAACGTGTCGGCCCGTTGGGCCGAATGGCGGGCCAAGATCGATCTCGTTCAGTACGACGCGCGTTGGGAGACGATGGCGGCGCGCGGCGACAACGTTCACGGCGAAGCCGACGCGATCTCTCGATTGATCGACTCGT
>JAQCIK010000009.1:0-67443 GCA_027592035.1 Actinomycetota bacterium
TACTCGAATCGTGCCCCGGGCCTCCACCAGTTGTTCGTAATGACCTTTGGCGAACTCCTCACCCGGAGCTTCGTGCGGAGTGTCGGGCTCTCCGCCGAACATGCTCGGTCGACCCTGGCCCGTGAAGGTGATGTGTACCTCGCACTCCGAATAGGGATTGTCGGTGAACGCTTTCTTGGGGTCGACCATCTGCTCGGGTTCGGAAAGCACCACGACCTTGCCGAGGAAATCGATCTTCAACTCTTCGAACGGTTCGACCATGGTCCAGGTGAGTCCGCCCGCATCGAGGCGATCGTTGTCGGTGATCGGTGGTCGTTTGAACATGAAGCCCACCGAGCCATCGGGGAGGTAGATGCACACCGTCATCTCGGCGTATCCCTCGTTGGCGCGATTGCCCATTCGGAACCATCCGCCCACCTTGTGTTGCGGGTCGAAGCAATTGATGTACATGCTCTCGTTGAAATTCGACTCGGGGCCGAGTTCGTGCATGTATTCGTCGGAAGGATCGAGACGTACGCCCATGGGCCGACCGTAGTCGTTCAGAAGAGTGTGAGTTGCTCCCAGGTGACGGCCACGTCGGGCACGGCACACCACGAGAGCCGCCCACGACGGCCGGGACGTCTGACCTCGAGTCGTTCGGGTCGGAGCGACCGAGCAGCACCATGAGCGTCGTGAACGGTGATGCTTCCGTCTCGCTCGACCCAGGAGATGCGACCCTCCTGCCATCGACCACGGTCGGCCCGTCGGAACCGCACGTCTTCTCCGGCTCGCAGTCCGAGACGACGGAGGATCTCGGACTGTTCGGGGGTGGCCCGTTGCGCCATCAGAGTTCTCCGAGGACTCGACGTTGAAGGCGGCGCATGCCAGCGATCCATCGGTCACGGTCGGCGACCTTCTTCGTCTCGAAATCGGCGACCTGCGGGTGTGGGAGGATCAAGAAGCGCTCATCGGCGATGGCCGCCGCGACGATGTCGGCGACCTGCTCGGGCTCGAGTACGTCACCGGACGCCCGCACCACGTCACCGGCGGCATTGTCGCCGAGGTCGCCTCCGGTCAGCATCGCAGTGTTCACTCCCTGTGGGCATAGACAACTGACTCGTACACCTCGGTCGCCGTAGGTGATGGACATCCATTCCGCGAAGGCGACCGCCGCGTGCTTCGACACCGAATACGGAGCCGAGCCGATCTGAGCGAGCAGGCCTGCGGCGGAGGCCGTCGAACAGAAGTATCCCGAGCCACGTTCGAGCCACTCCGGCAAGAGAGCGCGAGCAGCCCATCGATGAGCGTGGAGATTCACGTCGAAAGATGTCGCCCAGTCGTCCTCGGACGTCACTTCGAGAAGTGTTCCGAGTCCGACACCGGCGTTGGCGACGAAGAGATCGATTCCTCCGAGGAGACGGCGAGCCTCCTCCACGAGAGAACGGTTGCCGTTCTCGGTGGAAAGGTCGGCCACGACCGAAAAAGCGGTCCCGGGCCGAAGGGCGTCGAGTTCTGCGGCCACCGACCGAATACCGTCGCCATTCGTGTCGGCGACCACGACCGAGGCTCCGTCGGCGTGGAAGCGACGGGCCAGAGCTGCGCCGATACCACCGGCCGCACCCGTGACGACGACGCGAGACGAGGTCAGATCCACGATGGGATCGTAGGTCACTCGTCCGGACGTCGGAGATTCGACCGGCTTGTGCCGGATGCCTCGTCAGCAGGAGGTTCGCCGTTGACCGCTCGTGGATCCACGCCATTACGCTCGGGTTGCGCGACGATGTCGCACAGAGGTCCTGACCGGACGTTCAACGAAGTGAGCACGAGGAGTCGACGATGACGGGAACACAGGTCGCCGAGCCAGTGAACGACAAGTCGTCGCACGAGGACGTGATCGCACAGGCGTTGTCCATCGTCGACGAAGCGTTGTCGCAGATGGTTCGACGTGAGCTCGTGTCGGCGAGCGAAGTGAGTGACCTCCTGCTCGACGTCCGAAATCTCCTCACACGGAGCTGATGGCGTCGACTCGCACTGGCGAGTCAGGACGACTGTTTCGGGGCCACTCGACTCGTGGTCGTTCGTTTGGTAGCCGTTCGCTTTGCCGTGGCTCGTTTCGCTTTCGAGTTCTTCCCCTGAGGTGTTGCGTTCACCAGAGCGTCGAAGGATTCCTCGAGTAATTCACGGAGCCGGTCCGGATGAGAGACGGCCGCACTGTCGACATTGAGGCCCATGTCGAGGCTGCCGACATGAGACAGCAACGTGAGGTTGAACGCCACACCTCCGAGTGGTCCGATCGGAAAATTGTGCAGGATCTCCGATCCGGCGACGAACACGGGGATCGGCGTGCCCTTCACGTTCGAAGTGGCGAAGTCGACCGTTTGGGCCTGAAGGCGCGCGACCCGAGTCAAGAGGGCAGTGGGTAGAGACGAGGCGAGCGTGGCAATGGTGGCGAGACTTCCGCCCGCCGACGCCGAGGCCTCGTCGGTGCGTCGAGCGATGTCGCGAAATCGATCGGCGGGTGGTAGCTCGCCGGTCGGAACCAGGAAGCGGGCGAGGGAGAATGAGTTGGCCGATCCCGAGTCGTCGGATCGTGACCGCGTGCTGACCGCCATGGAGGCTCGAAGGTCGTCGACCGGTGCACCGAACTCACGGTGATAGCGGCCGGCGGCGTCACTCGCAGCCGACAAGAGTGCGGTGTTCAGCGTTCCTCCGAGCCGACGTGCTGCGTCGCGAACCTCGATGAACGGAACGCGAAGAACTTCGGCCCGGCGCCGGGTCGATCGTTGCGTCCAGAGGGGTGACCGAGCCGACTCGACATCGGTGAGCTGACCCATGGCCACTCGCAGCGACTCGATGGTCGACGCACCATGAGAGGGAATACTCGAAGGATCGGCGACCAGATCCTTCACCTGGCGGACCATGGCGAGCGGAAGACGAAGTGAGCCCGATACGACGTCGCGCCACATCTCGTTGTGAGCGTGAGATTCGTCGAGCAATGCACGGGCAGGGTCGATGTCGATCGGAGCCGGTTCGGGTGCATCGCGTTCGAAATCGAAGAATTGCAGAGACAACTGCACGGTTCCTTCGCCATCGGCGATCGTGTGATGGAGCTTCTCGACGAGCGCCGCTCGGCCTCCCTCGAGGCCCTCGACCACCACGAATTGCCAGAGTGGTCGAGTGCGATCGAAGGGATCGGCGACCACGAGGGTGACGTAGTCGAGGAGCTGTCGCATGGAGCCTGGAGCGGGTAGGGCCACGCGACGGACGTGGAAGTCGATGTCGAAGTCGGAGTCCTCGACCCAAATGGGAGGGGAGACGTTGGCCGGTGTGGAGTGCACTCGCTGACGGAGGCGAGGAATGACGACGGTGGCCCTCTCCATGCGACGACGCAGTCGGTCGATATCGGGCGGACGATCGAGAATCGACACGTTGGCGAAAGTCGACGACAGCTGAGGGTCCTTCTCGAGGCGCCACATCAGACCCTCGGCGTCGGACATGCGGCGTTCGAACGAGATTTCCTGAACCACGGCTCCAGGTTAGAGCCCGGATACCTTCGAGGGGATGGGGAACGGGGCTCGGTGATGATCGTGAGGCGCCGGTTCGTGACGACGAGGTTGTTCCCTCCGATCTCGCTACTTCTGTTCGTCTCGCTCGTCGTCGGATGCGCCTCCTCGTCGCGGTGGGATCGTGGTTTGGGCAGTCGGATCGACGACGGTGACGTGGTAACTCGTGACGTGACCGTCGGGATCGATCGTTGGGAGGTGGCGATTTGTCGAGTGCCCGATGACGTTCGGGACCCCTTGTTCGAGACCTCGGTCGAGCGACTGTCATCCGATGTGATCACGATCGTCAACCGTCTCCAGGGGGTCACCGATTATTTCGACCGATGGTCGCACGGGCGATATCGACTCGAGTGGACGGCAGCCGACGACGTGTCGATCGAAGCCGACGAGTCGGCAGTCGACTGCGTCGATCGGGCACTCGACCGTTCGGCGACATCCACCAACGGCGTTCTCGTCGTGGCCGACGCCCAGCACGACGTGGATGCGCCGGGTGGTTGGGGTCGCCGAGGTGATCGATGCGAACTTCCGTGTGCTGCGTCGGAGTCGCGTCGTTCGGCGTACGTCGGGGCATCGGACTTCTCCACGTATTGGGGGGACGAACCACCGCTCGACTTGATCGAACACGAGATCGGCCATGCTCTCGGGTGGCCGCACAGCGCATCGTCGGCTGGGATCGGCGACAATCACGTCTACGACAGCCATCTCGACGTGATGAGCAACAGCGCGTCACCTCGTGATGTCGATCCGACGCGACGCCACGCTCCGGGTGTGCTCGCCTTCGACGCATGGTCGAGTGGGTGGCTCGACGATCAGGAGATCGCTTTCTTCTCTCTTCGGCGGCTCCGGTCCGGCGAGTGGCAGGACGCCGTTCGGCTGGTCGCGTCCGACACGCCGTCACCGGTCGCGGGAGACGACCAGATTCGGCTCGTCGTCGTCGACGTGGGGGACGATCTGCTCACCATCGAGTTGCTGGCCGATCGGGGTGACAACGACCATCTCACCGGGTCCGGAGTCGCCATACATCGACTCGTGTTCGATGGGTCGGCACCCGAGGGACGATGGCAGGTGGTGCAACCGATCGGAGCGGATGGGTCACTGCTACTCGCGCCGGGTCGTACATGGGGTGACGACGAGTCGGATCTTGCCGTTCGTATCGGTGATGTCGTCGATGAATCCGGAAGGGTTTCGACCGACGTGCGCCTTCGGCGCGATCAGGGCTGACGAAACGTCGTCGACCGGATTCAGCGCGGTACGGACGTGTGCTTGAACTCGTTCAGGATCGGCCAGTCGACGTTGTCGAGAATTCGTTCGATGGTGTGAACGGCCAGTGCCTCGTCGCCCTCGGCCCGATCGAGAAGACGGACGAACACTGCCTTGTCGTCGACCACGAACACCGGCACCCCCCACACGTCATGGCTCGTTGCGTATTGCGTGTGCTGGTCGCGAATCGTCGCGAGCGGTCGGCCCGAGTCGACTTCGGAGAAGACGGCGATCGGATCGATGCCGCAGCCGGTGAGTACGTTCGACAGATCTTCCCGATTTCGGATGTTCCCGCCGAGCGCGTGCTTGAACTCGTAGAGCGCATGGTGCAGATCGACGAATGCATGGGGTTGTTGATCGCGGACGGCGACAGCAACTTGAAGAGCGAGGATTCCCGAGTCGGTCTCGGGGGCGTCCCACACGTCGGGCATCCCCGCCTCCACGTGGGATTGCCCGAGGCAGAAGGGGAGAAACGTGACGTCCCAATCGGCTCCGGCGCGCAGTCCGGTCACCACGTGATCGTGGGCGATGCGACCGTAAGGGCAGCGGTAGTCCCAGGTGACGGCGAAGGTGCGGGTCATGATGTCTCCTCGATCTCGGTGCGCTCAGCGCAGTCTCTTCACCAGAGGTCGGACGAGCAAACCGAGGCCGAGTCCGACCGCCGCGCCTCCGATCACGTCGGATGCATGGTGGATACGAACGAAGGCCCGACTGGTCCCGACGACGGCCGCGAGGCCGAACCACAACGGAGCCGATTTCTTGCCGTCGAGAGTGGTGAGAACCGTGGCGGCGAACACCGCCGAACTGGCATGACCGCTCGGAAAGCTGCTGGTGGACGGAGTGCGCACCGTGAAGCGATCGTCACCACTGTCGGTGGGCCGTTCGCGACGGAACATCCTTTTCACACCTTGGTTGACGATCAGGGATTCGGCTCCGAGCAGGGCGGACAGCGCAAGAGCCTGGGAGGCACGCCGATCGTTCGTGACTCCACGCGCGGCGCCGATCAGGTGCCAGACGAGACTCCAGTCTCCGAGGTGACTGGCGGTGGTGAAGATCCGCCCGGCTGTCGGTGAGCTTCGGAGCCGTTCCAGATAGACGTCGGCCGCTCGGTCGAAGCGAGCGACCGTCGAACCGAGTCCGTCGACACCTCGTTCCGGATCGGATTCGTCAGTGAGCATGGGGGTGGCCAAACCGTGTCGGTCAGGGCTCGAGTGTGTCGGCGAAGGTGTCGATGATGCGAGCGATACGAGCCGGGTCGACGAACGGCCCGAAATGGTCGAGGTCGCTGTACTCGATGTGATTGCCGTTCGGAAGTTGATCGGCGACCGCCTCGGCCCATCCCGACGGTTGGAACGGTTCGGGGTGACCCGAGAGCACCCAGACCGGGATCTCCAAGGAGGCCAACTTCTTCCAGAGTTGGGGCACCGTCGGATTTCGGAAGTTCTCGGCCTCGGTGGACGGATCGCACTTCAGATGCACCAGGCCGTCGTCGCCCTTGCGCAACCCGCCGTGGACGTAGGCCTCGAGGGCTTCGGGAGTGAAGGCCGACATCGGCAACTTCGACGAGTAGTTCTCGATGGCTTCTTCGAAACTCTTGAACGACGACTTGCGTCGCGCTGCGCCATCGGCGAGAACGTTCGGTCGATTCGCCGGCATGCGGAGATCGGCGGGTGGCACGATGGGCTCGTACACCAGAAGTCCACGAAACAGAGACGGGTCCTTGACGGCGGCCATGAGCAGTGTCGCCCCGCCCATCGAATGTCCGACGCCGATGATCCCACCTGGCTCGTGGAGATGCTTCGCGACCGCCGTGGTGTCGGCTCCGTAGCCGGCCCAGGCGATCTTCCAGTTCTTAGGGAGCGGTGTGTCGCCGTGACCCCGGTGGTCGTGGGCGTAACAGTGGAAGCGACGAGTCAGATGCTCGGCGACGGGCGTCCAGCACAGACCGTGGAAGCCGTTGGCGTGCGACATGAGCATGCGGGGTCCGTGACCACCGAGGTCGTGGACCTCGACCTTCACTCCGTTCGTCGATGCAACTTTCACGTGTGGGTGTCTCGCTCGGGCCGAGCCAGCACCCTGAATCGGGTCGTCAATTCTTGCGACGACGGCGGCGATTGAGTCCGATCACGAGTCGATCGAGCACCACCCCGAAGAGGATCGCCACGATCAAACTGAGGGAGAGCTGGCTGTTGATATCGAAGAACAAGAATTCTACGGGCGTTTCTTCCCAGTTCTGCACGACGAACACGGCGATGACCACGGCGACAACCGCCACACCGACGAGACGCCACGGAATTTCTCGCACCTTCTCCTGCGGAATCTCGTTCACGACGACCTCCTCTGCCAGGTGACCTGGTGATATGCCGAACGAACGCGAGTGTAGGACCGGATCAGGACGGCCCGGGTCGCGGCTCTCGCGGCAGACCCAGTAATCGCTCGCCGATGATGTTTCTCTGGACCTGGCTCGTGCCGCCGGCGATTCGACCACCTGGTGCCGAGAGCAAACCGAACGCATCGGGTCCGTCGATCGTCGCATCGACACCGGCGATGTCGGCCCGCAGCATCGCCACGTCGAACATCATCTCGGTGATGCCGAGTTTCATGAGCGAGGCCGCCGTCGACGCGATCGGTCCCTGGCGCTGGGCCATCGCCTTGTAGGCCATTCCCTTCGAGAGGAGAGACGTCAGTTCCTGACGTTCCACCGTCGTGAGGTCGCGACCCTGAGCGAGTCGAGAGATCGACTCGAGTCGTCGTTCGAGAGAGATGACGCTCGTTCCGATGTGCCCACGCTCCGACGTGAGAACCGCCATACCGACACCCCAGCCGCCGTGCAAGGGTCCGAGCAGAGCGTCGGCAGGAACTTCGACGTCGGTGAAGAAGACCTCGTCGAACTCGGACTCTCCGGTCATCTGCTTCAGTGGCCGGACGTCGATGCCGGGCAGACTCATGTCGAGCAGGAAGAAGGAAATGCCTTCGTGTTTGGGTGCGTCGGGATCGGTGCGCGCCATGAGGATGCCCCAGTTGCTGTAGCGGCCACCCGAGCACCACACCTTCTGTCCATTGACGATCCACCGGTCTCCGTCGAGTACGGCCCGCGTGCTGAGCGATCCGAGATCGCTGCCGGCTCCGGGTTCGCTGAACAGCTGACACCAGACGTGCTCGGCGCGCAGCGTCTTCTCGAGGTGGGTCGATCGGTGATCATCGGAGCCGAACTTCTGGATCGCGCCACCGGCGAGGACGAGACCCACCATGTTGAACACTCCCGGCACACCAGCCAGGGCACATTCGTACAGCCACTGAGCCTGATGGGCCGGCGTGAGTCCGCGTCCACCGACGTCGGTGGGCCAGTGGATGCCGGCGTATCCCGAGGCGAACAGGTGCCGTTGCCATTCGAGTCCACGCTCGACGAGATCAGGAGGGCAAATCGCGCCGTAGTCGCGCGGTGCGAGGGACGCGTGGGCGGCCAACCATTCCCGTACCTCGCCGGCGAAGTCCTCGACGCTGATCATCGTGACTCGATCACTTGAAATGAGGCAGGAACATCGCTGTCTCTTCGCCGAGATTGTTCGGTGTCGCGTAGCCGCTCTGGTCCATGATCTGCTCCCAGTTCGACTGAACGTCTTCGGGAGAGAGATCGGCCTTGAAATAGCCCTGAGTCTCACCGATGAAGACATGAGCAACTCGGCCGCCGCCCACCGAGAACGTCTGACCGGAGACCGGGCAGTCATCGTGCGTGAGATACGCGACGAGAGGTGAGACGAGACCGGGATCGAGTTTGTCGGCGAGAGCACCCATGATGTCCTCGGTCATGCGAGTGAGGGCGAGGGGAGCGATGGCGTTGGCCTTGATGTTGAAACGTGCTCCTTCGACCGCCAGTACCCGAGTGAAACCGACGAGTCCCATCTTGGCGGCGCCGTAGTTGGTCTGCCCGAAGTTGCCGAAGATGCCGGCGGCCGACGACGTCGACACGATGCGGCCGTATCCCTGCTCGCGCATCTTCACGAAGGCGGGCTTGGTGACGTGGAAAGCACCCTTCAGGTGCACGTCGAGAACCGGGTTCAAGAGATCGGGTTCCATGTTGTGGAACGCTTTGTCGCGCAGGATTCCTGCGTTGTTGACGACGATGTCGACTCGACCGAAAGCGTCGATCGCTGTCTTGACGATGGCTTCGCCGCCCTCGGGTGTGGCCACCGAATTGGTGTCGGCGACGGCCTCACCACCGAGACCCTTGATCTCGTCGACGACCTTCTGCGCCGCCGATGTGCTCGCTCCGGTTCCGTCGACGGATCCACCGAGATCGTTGATCACGACCAGCGCGCCGCGACTCGCCATGAGCAGCGCATGCTGTCGTCCGAGGCCACCACCGGCTCCGGTGATGATCGCTACTTTGCCGTCGTATCCGAGTGACGTCATGTCTGTCTCCGTGGTCGATCTCTTGCGAGGGGGTGATCCGCCGTTCAGCGGGCCGTCGTTCGATCGGACGGCATCGCGAAACTACTCCAGGCTCGCGATGGCACGAGCAGTCAGAGCCTTGTAGTCGAGCTTTCCGTTTCCGGCTCGTTCCACACTCTCGACGAACAGGACGTGCTTGGGGGATTTGTACGCGGCTAGATGCCGTCGTACGTGCGCCACCAGTTCGCCCGGGTCGACGGTGAGGTCGGGGAGAAGTTCCACCAGAGCGGTGACCGCTTGGCCGAATCTCTCGTCAGGAACTCCCACGACCGCGGCGTCGGCCACGGTGTCGTGGGTCTTCAATGCCTCTTCCACCTCTTCGGGGTACACCTTCTCGCCACCAGTGTTGATGCATTGACTACCGCGCCCGAGAAGGTGCACGGTTCCGTCGGCATCGACACGTGCCCAGTCGCCGGGGATCGACCAACGAACCCCGTCGAACATCTGGAACGTTGCTGCGCTCTTCGCCTCGTCCTTGTAGTAGCCGATCGGTGTGTGTCCCTTGATCGCCACCCGACCGAGTTCGTCGGATCCGGGAACGATCTCCCGCCCGTCCTCGGTGAGGACCTTGGTGTTCGGTCCGAGCATGAAACGGGCCGTGTCGGACGTCCCGTCGGCCGATGTGGTGTTCTGGGCCATTGCCACCGCCTCGGACGATCCGAGGGAGTCGATGATCACGAGGTTGGGTGCGTGGCGAAGCAGACCTTGTTTCGTCTCGGCCGAGAACATGACGCCGCTCGACACGATCACGCGCAGACTCGACAGATCCCAACGATCGGGTTCGGCATCGAGGGCACGAAGGATCGGTTTGCCGAATGCATCGCCGACGAAGGACATCGTGTTGACGCGGCTGTCGCTGATCGTGTCGAGAAGTTCGATCGGATCGAAGTTGCGGCCCGCCAGGGTCACGATGCATCCGCCCACCATGAGATTGCTCATGGCGTTGAAGAGTCCGGTTCCGTGCATGAGTGGAGCTGCCGGAAGATTCCGAGGACCGGGTTTGGCCGAACGTGAATCGAGAACGTCGGGATCGGGGTTCGGTGAGAGCGGTCGACGATTGCCGGCGTCGAGAGCAAGCATCAGGTCCTCCTGTCGCCACATCACCCCCTTCGGCATTCCGGTGGTGCCACCGGTGTAGATGAGAAGAAGGTCGTCCCCACTTCGTGGCCACGGTGCCACGGACGAACGCGTGTCGCCGGCCGCCCTTTCGTAGTCGATGGCCCAGTCGGGACACGGAGTGGTTCCGTCGTCGACCCAGAGCCACGTACGGACTCGGGGGACCCTCGACCGAACCTCGTCGACCTTGTCGGTGAACACACTGTGGAACACCACGGCGACGGCGTCGGAGTTGTCCCAGATGTAGGCCAGTTCGTCGACGGTGTAGCGGTAATTGGTGTTGACCGGAACGAGCCCGATCTTGAAGGCCGCAAAGACGCTCTCGAGGTACGTCGAATCGTTGTAGAGGTACTGAGCGACCTTGTCCTGGTGACGTGCTCCGGCGGCCAGGAGTGTGGCTGCCACGCCGTTGGCTCGTCGATCGAAGTCGGCCCACGTGTGTACCAGTCCCCGATGTTCCTGGGCCGGAGCGTCGGGAAGTCGTCGGGCGATGTGTTCCCACGCATCGGCGTAGTTCCAGGTGGTCGCTGTGCTCGTCACGACGCTGATGGTATGCGTAAGGTCGCGAATGTATGGACTTCCAGGTTCCTGGCCTCGACGATCCGCGTCGATTGGCGGTGCGGGAGTGGCTCGCTCGGAATCCGGATCCGACCGGCCGCCAACTCGCCGAAGCCGGCTACGTCGCGCCTCATTGGCCGGAACCCTTCGGTCTCGGGGCCGACCCGGTGCATCAGATCGTCATCGATGACGAACTAACGAAGGCTGGTGTGCGTCGCCCCTCCAATCCCATCGGTATCGGTTGGGGTGGTCCGACGATCCTGTACGCCGGAACCGACGAACAAAAGCAGAGGTACCTCGTCCCGATGCTGGCCGGCGAGGAGTTCTGGTGCCAGTTGTTCAGTGAACCGGGTAGCGGTAGTGACTTGGCGAATCTCGGGACGCGCGCAGTGCGCGACGGCGACGAGTACGTGGTGAACGGCCAGAAGATCTGGACGAGCGGCGCGCAGTACGCGAAGTTCGGCATTCTCATCGCCCGCACCGATACCGACGCACCGAAACATCGCGGCGTGTCGTACTTCATCTGCCCGATGGATCTGCCCGGTATCGAGATCCGGCCGATCACCGAGATGACAGGAGCCCAGACCTTCAACGAAGTGTTCTTCACCGACGTTCGGATCCCGGCCGAGAATCTCGTGGGCGAGGAGGGCGATGGATGGCGGTTGGCCAAGGTCACCCTCGGTAACGAGAGAGTGTCGCTGTCGAGCGGAGGAGTTCTCTGGGGCAGTGGGCCGACGGCGCTCGAGATGCTGGACGCAGTGCGAGACCACGGTCCGATCACCGATCCGGTGATGCGCCAGCGTTTGGCCGACATCTACATCGAACACGTGCTGCTCGACCTCATCCGCATGCGAACCCTCAGTGCTCGTATCAGAGGTGAGCAGCCCGGACCCGAGGCGAGCATTCGCAAGATCCTCGCCGACGAGCACGGTCAGAACGTGATGGAACTGGCGCGAGACGTCCTGGGAGCGGCGGGCATGCTGCGGCAGACCCCGCGCCAGACGAACGGCGAAGGATCGAGTGGTGGGGCCATGTCGTTGCGAGGTGGCAACGGAGGTGGGGTCGGCCTGCGATCACTCGACCATCACGGTTGGTACGACGGCTACATGTTCGCTCGCGCCCTCACCATTGGCGGGGGTACGGGCGAGGTGCAACGTAACATCGTGGCGGAACGAGTGTTGGGGCTTCCACACGACGTCGACGTGCTTTCGGGGCAGACGTGGGCCGAGACTCAGAGGGTGAACGGGGGACGAGCGTGAAACGGATTCAGAAGCGTCTGGCGACCGAACCGCATCCCACCAAGGTGGCGCTGCTCGAAGTGGTGAAGGAAATGATCGGCGAGTTCGGCGCCGACGGTTTCACCGTCGAGATGGTGTTGGCCGAGTCAGGAATCTCCCGCGGTTCGCTGTACCACCATTTCGAGGATTTTCCCGATCTGGTCGAGGAGGCTCTGCTCGACATCAATCGCACCAACGTTGTCACCAGTATCGAATTGGTCCGACACGAGTTGGCCGGAGTCCGAACGAAGGACGAGTTCCTCGATGCTGTCGGACGTGTCACTCGGGCTCTTCATTCCCCGGAGCGTTTCAAGGCTCGTGTCGATCGGGTTCGGATGTTGGCGGTCTGTGGCAACGATGAACGATTTCGCAAGCGATTCGGCGACACTCAGGCCGAGGTGATCATGGCGTTCGCCGACGTGATCGCCGACGCCCAAGCACGTGGTGTCGTGCGCGCCGACTTCGATCCGAAGGTCTTGGCCACTTTCATGAGTGCGTACACCACAGGTGTGATTCTGAACGACGTCTCGTCCGATCCGGTGTCGTACGACGACTGGAACGCACTGGTGGCCGATGTGATCGAGAGATTCGTCTCCTGACATCGGTTTCCTGAGTCACAAGGTCGGGATTCGGCGATCACGCAGGACTTTTCTCCCGCCTATAGGGTGCGAGATGTGACCATGACATCTGTCCCCTCTCGTGCTCTCGGGGTCTCGCTCGCGCTGTTCGCTGCAGCCTGCGGATCCGATGACACGGCCTCCGAGACCGCTTCCGATACGACGTCGCTCGAGCCCTGCCCCCTTCCGTCGGCGATCGAAGGTGGTCCACTCGTCGTCGCCACCACGGTGGCCCCGATCACCAGCATCGTGGCCACCGTTGCTTCGGGTACACCGACCGTGATCACGGGTGTCGTTCCCGAGGGAACCAACAGTCATACCTTCGAACCGCCGCCGAGTGTGGCGGCCACGCTCGAGGACGCTGACGTGGTGTTCATCAACGGACTGATGTTGGAAGAGCCCACCAAGGAGCTGGCTCGGGCCAATCAACGTTCCGGTTCGGTGATCTGTGAACTCGGAACGGCGATCCTCCCCGAGTCGGACTACATCTTCGACTTCTCCTTTCCACGCGAGGGCGGCAAGCCGAATCCTCACCTCTGGACCAATCCGCCGATGGCGATCGCTTACGCCGAGCTGACTCGAGACGTCTTGAGTTCTGCCGATCCGGCGAATGCGTCGACCTACTCCTCGAACTTCGATGCATTCCGTTCGAAGGTCGACGACTTGAGTGATGCCGTTCGGACGGCATCGGAAACTCTCGATCCGGCGCAGCGACAGTTGCTCACCTATCACGATGCCTACGCGTACTTCGCCGAGGAGTACGGCTGGACAGTGATCGGTGCGATTCAGCCGTCGTCGTTCGACGAGCCCACCCCTCGTGACGTGGCCGATCTCATCGATCAGGTTCGTGAGGCCGGGGTCCCGGCCGTTTTCGGTAGTGAAGTCTTCCCGTCCGACGTCCTCGAACAGATCGGCAACGAAACCGGGGTGAGATACGTCGACGTGTTGAGAGACGACGACCTCCTCGGTGAGCCCGGTGACGCCGAGCACTCCTGGCTCGGCCTCATGAGGTTCAACTACGTGACGATGGTCGAAGCTCTCGGAGGGGATGCGACGGCTCTGAAGTCGATCGACGTCTCCGACGTCGGGCCCGACACGGCGGTCTACCCGCAGTGAGTTCGTCGCCGACGCCGCGAGTCGCGGTCGAGCCGCTCGTGGTATTCGAGCACGTCTCGTGTTCCTACGGTGATGCACCGGTCGTCGAGAACGTCGACTTCGCGGTGAAGCCCGGGGAATTCGTCGGAGTCGTCGGCCCGTCCGGTTCGGGAAAGACCACCGTGTTACGAGCCCTTCTCGGGTCGGTGAAGCCGGTCCACGGTTCGGTCCGTCGGCGTCACGGACTGCGACTGTCGTACGTTCCTCAGCTCGAGACCGTGGACTGGAACTTTCCGGTGACCGTGCGCGAGGTGGTGGCCATGAGTCGGCCCACGCGTTCGTGGTGGCCCCGCATGTCGCAGGTCGAGAGAACGGAGATCGACGACGTACTCACGCGTCTCGGGCTCGAAGGTCTCGGGAATCGACACATTCGTGAATTGTCGGGTGGCCAGCAGCAGCGCGTCTTCCTCGCTCGTGCACTTCTTCAGGACCCCGATCTGCTCGTGCTCGACGAGCCGACCGCCGGAGTCGACGTACGAACCCGTCACGAGGTTCTCCACGTTCTCGCGGACCTGAACGAGGGTTCGTCGGGCTCTCGACCGATGGCGATCGTTCTCACGACGCACGATCTCAACGGCCTGGCTGCGCACCTCCCGCGGCTCATCTGCTTCAACCGAACCGTGGTGGCCGACGGCTCACCCGATGAAGTGTTGCGTCCCTACTTCCTCGAACGCACCTACGGCGCTCCGATGGAGGTGTTGCATCACGGTGGGATGCCGGTCGTCGTGGAGCACGGCAACGACGAACTGCGCGAGCGCATGTCCCGTCGCGGCGCCTAGGAGTCACGTGTTCGCCTTCGACGCCACCGAACCATTTCAGTACGAGTTCTTCCGTAATGGTCTCGTCATCGCTGGAATGGCCGGAGCACTCTGCGGTCTGATCGGGGTCTTCGTCGTCCTGCGCAACATGAGCTACATCGGACACGGACTCAGTCACGCAGTGTTCGGTGGCGCAGCTCTTGCGGCGGTACTCGAATTCAACTACTTCGTCGGTGCCGGTCTGTGGGGACTGTTGTCCGGATTCATGATCGGCCGCGTGTCTCGGCGTCGCATCATCGGTGCCGACGCCGCCATCGGCGTGGTGACCACGGCATCGTTCGCCCTCGGACTGGCATTGCAGGCTCGCTACGGACAGGCGGGGCGAAGCATCGATGCGGTGTTGTTCGGCAACGTTCTCGGTGTCTTCCCATCCGACATCGCAGCGGTGGCCGGGGTCGCCGTGGCGAGCGTGATCGTGGTCGTCCTCCTGTATCGGCGGCTGCTGTTCTCGACTTTCGACCCCGAAGTGGCGGGCGTGAGCGGGGTGAACGTTCCGGCCATGGAAGCAACCTTGATGTTGCTGTTGTCGGCGACGATTCTCGTGACCGTCCGGGTGATCGGCGTGTTGTTGATCTCGGCCTTACTCGTGTTGCCGGCCGCCACCTCAAGAATGATGACCAATTCGTTCGGGCGCATGCTCTGGTTGTCGCCGGTTCTCGGGGCGTCGTTCGGTCTGGTCGGTATGTATGCCAGTTGGTACGCCGATGTTCCGAGCGGAGCGGTGATCATCTTGGCCGGTACGGCCGCTTTCGCCGTGGTGTACGCCGTGGTGGGGGTTCGGGGGCGTCTGCGCATGGCCGGCCTGAGTGGTGCCCACGCCCACGCCGCCTGACCCACCGCTTCGCCCGCTACCTGCCGCCCCTCGATTTCCACCCGGTTCCCACCGTTCAAAATCGCCCACTCTGTTGCGTTAGCACCCGTATACGGGTGCTAACGCAACAGAGTGGGCGAAAAGTGCCATTCGGGGCCGGAAGGGGTGTCGCGTATCTCGAGGCCCACCTCGGCCAGGCGGTCACGCAGGAGATCGGACAGGTCGTACCTCTTCTCGTCCCGCACCGTTCGCCGCACCTCCAGAACCACGCTCATCACCGGATCGATCGCCGTTCGGGGGTCGGCCAGACCCTTCACTGCGGCCTCTCCCAGTCGCACGATCATGGATCGCAGAGCAGCGCGAGCACGATCCATGGCGTCGCTCTGCAACGTGTCGACCGACCAGTCACGAATGGCGGTCTCGAGTTCGAGGACGGCGCGCACTGCTGATTCCGAATCACCACCCGTGAGAGCGGCGTCGAATTCGGACTCGGCTCTGGTCACGTCGTCGAGCAGCGAGGCCGCTGGCGCCGACTCCGCATTCGACTGCGACCGGATCGGCGACGTGTCGAGAGGTGTCGAGACCGATCCATGGCGCCTGGGGTCGCGTAACGCGTCGACGGGGAGGGTGGCGCCGCTCTCGAAGACCGTGGATTCACCACGTACTCGCACCGTGATCGTGCCATTTCCGATGACCGTCGCCGTGTCGGCATCGATGTCGATCACGACTCCGGTGTGCTCGTCGATTCCGAGGACGTGCGCTCCGTCGGGGAGTTCCTTCTCGAGAGCGGCCAGGCGACGCTCACCCAGATAGCAGAAACGGGTGTCGTGGTGACCGCCCTCGGTGTTGTCGTAGTGGGGAATCACCGCAACGTCGAGGCCGACCTCCCGAAGAACGTCGAGACCCTCGAGCCAATGGGGTTCGGCTCCGACCTTGTAGATCTCGTAGACCGGAACCGTGAATCGGCCGAGAGTGAGAGCGGCCGCCGACGCGAAGGTGACGGCTCCTCCTCCTTGCAGTTTCTCGCGCAGCACATCGGGAACAGGTGTGTTCTCCCACTGAGCCAAGGCGTAGGTGGGACTACCCGGCCCGGCGAACAGATAATCGGCTCGACGGAGAAGGCTGAGCCCCGTCTCGACGGTGAGAACGTCGACGTCTTTGAGCCGACCCAGACCAGCGACCTGAATCGGGTGACCGACGCTCTGGCGGAAGTACTCGACGGCACGTGACGCCAACTCCGGAGCGTTCTCCTGGAAGCCGTACGGGGTGTCGATCACGACGGCGAGTGGATCGCCGGGAAGTCGGGCGATGAGATCGCGGTGATGCTTCATCATGGTGGGGGCGGTCTCGCCCGAGCCCATGATCGTGAGAATGCGCGGTGCGGAGGTCATCGAGTCACACCCTTCATGAGAGGAAGCCGTTTCGTAGATTCGACATCATGACCTCGGCGACGGCAATCGGGTGCTGGGCATGAACGTCGTGATGAGCCGGACGAAACCAATGCACACGACCGCGCTTCAGAAGTCGTAACGCCTCGTCGACCGCTCGATCCTTGTTCTCGGTCCAAGCCACGTCACCGGAGTCGGCGGGGACGAACAGTACCGGGCGATCGATGTGCGCATAGAGATCACTCGGCCGGTGTGCCCACAGTTCACGAAGGATCGTCATGTGCGTGTCGAACGGGAGCCACGGACGAACGGTGCCGTCGTCGAGCAGCTCGAAATTCGAGAGCGTTCCGATGATTCCCGACTCGGGCCAGTCGGCGTGCATCGATCGAATCGCGGCTTCCATGCGTCCGGCTCGGGTTCCGGCGAGTCGGGGTGGTTGCAGCGCATCCGCACAGTCCTCCCAGACCGGAAACGAGCGTTGAAGATCGATCATTCCACCGTCGACGGCGACCGAACCGATGACGCGATCGGGAAAGCGATGAGCGGCATCGACGACCACGTTGCCTCCCCACGACTGACCGACGAACACCGCTCGTTCGAGATCGAAGTCGTCGAGGACTCGACACAGGTCGCGGCCGATGGTGGCGAAGTCGTAGCCCGATGAAGGTCGGTCGCTGCGGCCATGACCGCGCAGGTCGACGGCGATCGAACGAACACCTAGAGTCGTCAGCGCCGCGGCAACTCCGTCCCACATCCGGGCGTTCGATGCGAGACCATGGATCAACAACACCGGAGGTAGAGAGGCATCGGGGCGGGACGGTGAGCGATCGACGACCCGCAGTGACACTCCCTCGGCGACGCTGACGTGTCCGACGTCGCCGTCGGAGACCGGAAAGCGCTCCGCGAAGGTGGAAGAAACGGGAATCATGCACTGAGAGTCTGCCGTTGTCGGCTCCGCATGGCACGATGGAGAGCGTGGAGACATCGGCCACGGCATCACTCGACTCGAAAATCGCCGATCTGGAGACGATCATCGGCGAACTCGAGAACGTCGTGGTGGCCTTCAGTGGAGGAGCGGATTCGGCGTTTCTCGCTCATGTCGCTCATCGAGTTCTCGGTAGCGACCGAAGTGTGGCGGTCACTGCTGTGTCACCGAGCCTGGCCGGGGCCGAAGAAGCCGAGTGCCGAACACTCGCTGGCGAATGGGGTTTGTCGTGGTTGCCGGTGGACACCGCTGAGATGGAGCGAGCGGCCTATCGAGCGAACGACGTCGATCGTTGCTATCACTGCAAGGCCGAGTTGATGGACGTGGTCGCTCCGATCGCCGATGCACGACGAGCGACGGTGGTTCTCGGAGTCAATCTTGACGATCTCTCCGATCATCGCCCGGGTCAACGCGCGGCAATCGAACGAGGCGCGGTGTTTCCGATGGTGCAGGCCGGGTTCACGAAAGCTGACGTACGAGAAGCCTCGCGACGTCTCGGTCTTCGCACATGGGACAAGCCCGCCGCGGCGTGTCTCGCCAGTCGAGTTCCGTACGGGACTCCCGTTTCGGTCGAGATTCTCTCCCGCGTCGATCGAGCCGAGGATGTCCTGCGGCGACTCGGCTTCCGCCAGGTACGCGTCCGTCATTACGGCGAAACGGCACGGGTCGAGGTCGACGAGCTCGAGTTGGCCCGGGCGGTGTCGGCTCGTCGGGAGATCGTCGAGGGACTGCGACAGGCGGGGTATCGCTACGTGACCCTCGATCTCGAGGGATTTCGAAGCGGCAACCTGAATCAAGCGGTCGATCCGGCATCAACGGTTCGTCGGCACGACGGTGGCGACCGTAGGGTTCCGTACGACGCGGGCTGACCGCGCGCACTCGAAAGGACGAGTCATGAAGTTGTCCATGATGCTCAATTACGCCGGCGGCTTCCACCAGGCGGTCGACCGAGTGGTCGAACTCGAGAAGGCCGGACTCGACGTGGTCTGGATCGCCGAGGCCTACAGCGCCGATGCAATCAGTCAGGTCGGATACCTGGCGGCCAAGACAAACACCGTCGAGATCGGAACCGGAATTCTGAACGTCTACAGCCGTACGGCGGCTCTCATGGCGCAGACGGCGGTCGGTTGCGACTACGTGAGCAACGGTCGCTTCATTCTCGGACTGGGTGCCAGTGGCCCGCAGGTGATCGAAGGGTTCCACGGCGTTCCTTACGAGAAGCCCATGATGCGTCTGAAGGAGTACATCGAGGCGTGTCGGATGATCTGGAAGCGTGAGCAGCCGTTCCAGATGGATGGTCAGACGGTCAAGGTTCCAGTGCCGGCCGGCGAGGGGACCGGACTCGGCAAGCCACTGAAGATCATCAAGCCCGGGCAGGACATCAGACCCGACATTCCGATCTGGTGGGCGAGCCTCATGGGTCTCAGTGTTCAGGCGACCGCCGAAGTGGCCGACGGTTGGCTGCCGATCTTCTTCGATCCCGAGAAGTTCCACACCGTGTGGGGCGACGATCTGAAGAAGGGACTGGCCAAGCGAGATCCGAAGCTCGGCCCGCTGCAGATCTCGGCCGGCGGAATGGCCGCCATCGACGAGAAGTTGACCGGAGACGCTCGTACTCAAATCCTCGACTTCGCTCGGCCGAACGTCGCTCTCTACGTCGGTGGAATGGGAGCCCGGGACAAGAACTTCTACAACACGATCTGCAAGAAGTACGGCTACGAGAAGGAAGCCATCGAGATCCAGGATCTCTACCTCTCGGGCAAGAAGGAGGAAGCCGCCGCGGCCGTTCCGGGTGCCATGCTCGAGAACACCAACCTCGTCGGACCGAAGAACTACGTGAAGGAGCGTCTGGCCGCCTACAAGGAAGCCGGTGTCACGATCTTGTCGGTCACACCGGTCGGTCCTGATGCCGTCAAGACCATCGAGACTCTGAAGGAGATGATCAGCTGATTTCGAACGTGGGGGGAACCGTTTCGGCGGGCTGGGAGCCCGTGCGCGACGCTTTCGTCGCCAATCTCGAGAGCGGCCAGGAGACCGGCTGCGCGGTGTCGGTGTACCACCGAGGTCAGAAGGTGGTCGATCTCTGGGGTGGCCATTACGACGATGCCGGTACCACGCCGTATTCCGACGACACTCTGCAGTTGGTGTTCTCCACCACCAAGGGCATCACCGCCATTGCGGTGGCGATGTGCGTCGAGCGGGGACTGTTGTCGTACGACGAGAAGGTGTCGACGTACTGGCCCGAGTTCGCGGCTCACGGCAAGAGTGATGCGACCGTTGCACAACTCTTGTCGCACCAGTGCGGGCTCTACACGGTCGATGGTGAGATCTCGCTCGCTGATGCGCTCGACTGGTCGACGGTCACGAGTCGACTCGCCGACACCGCTCCTCGGTGGCCGATCGGAGCGCAGCACGGCTATCACGCCCTCACGTACGGATGGTTGGCCGGCGAACTCGTTCGGCGGGTCGACCCCTCGGGCCGAAGTCTCGGTTCGTTCGTGCGTGACGAGATCGTCGATCGTGTCGGCGCTGAACTCTGGATCGGTCTGCCAGCCGAGCTCGAGGATCGCGTCTCGCCGATGATCGGCGGATTGAATCCGGGCGGAGGTGACGACGTCGATCCAGCCGTGAAGGCCATGCTCGAACAGTTCATGGGGCCGAACTCTCCGGCTGGTCAGGCGTTGTCGCTCAACGGGGCATTCTCGGTCGAGGGAGCGTTCAACCGCCGCGATGTTCACGCAGCCGAGATCCCGGCGGCCAACGGCATCACCAACGCCCGGAGTTTGGCCCGTATCTACGCAGCGACCATCGGCGAGGTCGACGGTGTTCGATTGCTCGATCCGAGCTCGGTCGAAGTGGCCCGCACGACGGTCACGCCAGCTGGTGAACCCGACACCTGCCTCATCATGCCCACCACTTTCGGGATGGGTTTCATGACGCACGGACAATTCACGCCGTACGCCGGTCCTGGCTCGTTCGGTCATCCGGGGGCCGGTGGTTCGGTGGCCTTCGCCCAACCCGAGCGCGACATGGCCTTCGCCTACGTCATGAATCGGATGGCCGAGAATCTGGCGAACGATCTGCGGGCACAGGCATTGACCGATGCTGCAGCTGCGTGCGCAGACGCCGCGTCGCGCTGATGTAGATCAAACTGGCGACCGCTGCCGCGGCGGCGAACACCGATATTGCTTCGCGCACTCCGATGGCATCGGACAGAACGCCCGCCAGGGCACTAGTGGCCGACATGGTCAGAGTGACGAGAGCGAAGTCTCCGGCGAGGATCCGCCCTCGCATTTCGTCGGGTGAGTGCAATTGAAGACCGAACGAGCTGAGTGTCCATTGGGCGCCTCCACCGAGATGCGCGAGTGTGATGAAGAGTGCCGCCAACGCGAACATGGGCATCCACACTCCGGTCAGGTAGCACACGCTGAAGAGAAGACTCGACATGCCGCAGATCCGGAGGACCTTCGAGAGATCGTGTCCGGTGTAGCGCAGGGCGATAGCCGGACCGAGGCCGGCCCCGAGGCCACGAGCGCCGATGAGAATTCCTCGAGAGGCATCGCCACCGCCGTAGACGTCACTCGCCAGAACCGCGAGCTGGGACACGACTCCACTCCCGACGGCGAATGTCGTCTTCGAAAGAATGAGGGCGAGCAGAACCGGATCTCGTCGGGCGTGCCCGAGTGCTTCGTTCATGTCGGCCATCGGACGTAGACGGCGAGAGGTCGGTTGTCGCGGAGCCTGTAGGGGAGTGCGGATCCGAGAGAACACCCAAGCCGATGCCGCGAATGACACTGCATTGGCCACGAACGATGCATCGCGTCCGAAGATCGCCGCGAAGAATCCTCCGATGGCGGCGCCGATCGCGAGCATGATTCCCCACGTCGATCCGAGAAGTGCGTTGGCACGGTTCAACTCGTCGGGATCGCGTGCGAGATTGGGGATCGACGCTTGGCTGGCTGGTCCGACGACCGCGGCCAAGCCGGAGATCGAACTCTGAAGTACGAAAGCGAGCCACACCGTGTCGGCGCCCACGCCAAGAAGTCCGAGAGCAGCGACGGCCTGGATGCAACTCACGATGACGAGGATTCGGCGACGGTCGAAGCGATCGGCGATGGGTCCGGCGAAGGGTGAGGCCAGAAACGACGGTAGTGAGAAGGTCACCATCACCATCGATACAAGAAAGTTGGAGTCGGTGAGGTCTTTCACGAGGCCGAGCAGGGCCACGAAGCTGAACCAGTCCCCCATGTACGAGATGACTTGGGCGACGAACATTCGCCGCAGGTCGTCGTTCCGGCGCAGCATCGTCCACATGGCGACCGAACGCTACGTGCTCGGGTCAGCGTCGTGCGTGATCGCGAAGTACGTGAGCCATCGCGATCGTGACCTTGCGACCGGTCGGTACGTGAAGGAATTCGTTCGGGCCGTGGGCATTCGACCCGGGCCCGAGCACTCCGGTGATCACGAACTGGGCTTCGGGGAACTTCTCGCCGAGCATTCCCATGAAGGGGATCGTGCCACCCTCGCCGAAAGCACGCCAGGACGCACCGAATGCAGCCATCGACGCGCGTTCGAGAGCCTCGGCGAGCCAGGGATCGAAAGTCGGTGCGTTCCAACCCGGCGCAGCATGGGAATTCGACAAGGTCACACGAGCCCGGTAGGGCACGTCGGTTTCGAGCGCGGACCGTAGGGCAGTCAATGCTCGGTGGGGATCGCACGTCGGCGGAAGTCGGAACGACAAAGAGAGTGCTGTGTACGGACGAAGAACGTTGCCGCCCCGAGCCGTCGCGGGGAGACCATCGGCTCCCACGTACGACAATGTCGGTCGCCACGTGTGGGCGAGAATCTGTTCGACCGGATCGTCGACGCACGGACCGGCATCGTCGACGAACGGGTAGTGACTCGACAGTGGGTCGGGGAATTCTGCGCTCGTGAGTTCGGCCTCACGACGGCGATCATCGGGGATCTCGACGTGCATCTCCTCGAGCAGGACTCGGCCGGTCGTCGCATCCTCGAGACGGTCGAGCATTGAGCGCAGGATGCGGAACGAACTGGGAACGATGCCACTCGCCTCGCCGCTGTGCACCCCCTCGGAGAGAATGTCGACGCGTGCGACGGTCGACACCAGTCCTCGCAGAGACGTGGTCACCCAGAGTCGGTTCTCGTCGAGGCAGCCCGAGTCGAGGCAGATCACCAGACTCGGTGTGCCGATGAGACCGCTGAGGTGTTCGAGGTATGCCGGCAGGTCGGGGCTGCCGCTCTCCTCGCTGGCTTCGATGAGAACGACGAGTCGACCGTGGGACCATCCCGCTCGCTGCGCGGCCTCGATGGCGAGTAGGGATGCGTAAGCGGAGTAGCCGTCGTCGGCACCGCCTCGCCCGTAGAGGCGGTCGCCCTCGAGGACCGGAGTCCAGGGACCGAGGCCGTCGCGCCAACCCTCCATCTCGGGTTGTTTGTCGAGATGGCCGTACAAGAGAACGGTGTCGTTCGGTCCGTGTCGCGAACCCTCACCGAAAGGTGGAATCTCCATGACGAGCAGCGGGGTGAGTCCCGGTAGTTCGACGACATCGATCGACAGGCCGGCGATCTCGCGTGCGGCACACCAACGACGGATGTGTTCGACGGCTCGATCCATGTGTCCGAGTGCTTTCCACTCGGGTTCGTACAACTTCGACACGTTGGGGATCGCGATGTAGTCGCAGATCTCGGGCAACACGTCGTCGTGCCAGACGGACGTCACGTGTCCGGAGACGATTTCATCGGATTCGAGAGACCTCATGGCAGCAGATCTCAGCGCCGGACAGCGCTCATGGCCGCGATCACTTTCTCGGCTTCGCTGACGATCTGGCGCACGAGATCACCGGCTGGTGTGAGTTCGTGAATCGCCCCCACGCCTTGCCCGCACGGCATGAACTCCTTGGTCACGTCGACATCGGTGTCGGGCGGATATCCCATGTGATTGGCTCCCGCCTGAGCCGACGCGAACGCCTGCTCGGGAAACTTCTTCAGCTCGTCGGGATTCTTCTCGAAGTGATCCGTCCAGTCGGTTCGCACGACTCGACAGGTCTTGCCGGTGTACGCGCGCGAGATCACGGTTTCGTCCTCGGCGATGCGGGTGAGAGTGTCCTTGTAGGCGTTCGGAGCGTGGGCTTCGGGTGTGGCGATGAAGCGAGTGCCCATCCAGACTCCGTCGGCACCGAGAGCGATCGAAGCCGCCAGGCCTCGTCCGTCGAAGAGGCCTCCAGCAGCCACCACCGGAACACGATCACCGACGGCATCGACGACCTGAGGAACCAAGGCCATGGTGGCGACGGTGCCGGTGTGGCCACCACCTTCGGTTCCCTGGGCCACGACGAAATCGCAGCCGCTGGCCACTGCAGCAACGGCGTGGCGGACCTTGCCGCACATCGATCCCACGAGAACGTTGTTGCGATGAAGGACGTCGACGATCTCGCGCGGAACGCCGAGCCCGGCCACGAAGATTCGAGCCCCACCACGAATCACGCTTTCGACGTCGCGCTCCAGTTGACCCGGAATGGCGGTCAGGAGATCGACTCCGAAGGGTTTCGACGTGAGAGTGTGCACTCGAGCGATCTCTTCGTCGAGTTGGCCGGGTCGCATCGGTGCGGCGCCGAAGGTTCCGATTCCACCGGCCTCACTCACTGCGGCCACCAAGTCGGAGTACGAGACTCCGCCCATGCCGGCGAGCATCACGGGGTGTTCGATGTCGAGGAGTTCGGTGAGACGAGTCTTCATCCTCCGAACGGTACTTGGTACGCCCCTGTGCGCCGGAACAGGTGACGATGCCAACGTCGCGGTGTGAGAGCGATGGCCCGCGGCTCGTCCTCGAACATCCAGCGGGCGAAGTTGCGACGTCCCCAGTTGCCGGCGTGGTCGAGGATCGCGATGGCACCTTGAGCACCAGTGTCTCGGGCCAATACCTTCGACAGTCGAAGTGACATGCGATGGTCGGCGGCCAGGTGGCGATCGACCGCTGATCGATAGTGACGGCGGACCTCGACAGGTTCACCTCCAGCGGCGATCGCACGAGCGGCTTCGACACCGGTCAGCAGGGCCTGTCCGATTCCCTCACCGGTCAGAGCATCGGTCGCCATGGCCGCGTCGCCCACGACGAGGACCCGACCCACGCCAGTGGTCGCGTGATCGATTCGGGCCGGAATCGGCCACGCAGTGTGGCGACCTTCGAATTCGGCGTCGGGACCGAGTGCCGCGACGACATGTGGTCGTTGCACGAGATCCTCCCAGGTGCGCTTCATGTCCTTGCCATGTCGGGTTCCGTCGCGGAGAATTCCGAAACCAACGTTGGCGCGCCCACCGGGCAACGGGAAGCTCCAGGCGTAACCGGGAAGCAGATCGCGATCGAACCAGACGTGGAGTCGTGAGGCGGCCGTTCCGGTCACGTTGCTCACGTACTGACGGAACGCATGCCACTCGCCGAGGTAACCCTCAGGAGTCATGCCGAGTGACCGACGGATCGGGCTCCACATGCCATCGGCGGCCACGAGCCAACGAGTCGTGATGGTGGAGCCGTCGTCGAACGCGACATCGACGGTCTGCTCGCGCTGTACGAGTCCGGTGAACGACACTCCTTCGATCACGTCGACTCCGACCGAACGGGCTCGCTCGACGAGCGCGTCGTCGAGATCGAGCCGCGGGACCACGGCGGCGTATCGCCCATCGGAGGGCAGAGGGACGAACACCTCCCGCCCCGACGGCGAGCGCAGCCATGCACCGTCGACATCGAACCAGTTCGACATCCGGGACGGATCGAGTCCGAGTGTTTCGAGGTGGCGAAGAGCAAGAGTCGTCAGACCGTCACCGCAGCATTTGTCGCGTGGGAATCGAGCCTTGTCGACGAGGGTGACCGAGAGTCCGGCATCGACGGCTGTGATGGCGGCAGCGGTGCCGGCTGGTCCGGCTCCGACGATCACGAGGTCACGTATCGAAGGGTCGGTCGCGGGCACGAGGAGAGGCTAGGAGGGCCCTTCGACTGGTGCTCGACTCGGCGCCACTTCCTATGATCGACATCACGTAAGTCACACGGGCGACGGCCCGGCGATTCGGGAAGGACACGACATGGCGCGACTGTGCGAAGGACGAGTGGCGATCGTGACCGGAGCCGGTCGAGGGATCGGTCGTGAGCATGCGCTGAGCCTGGCCGCTCAGGGCGCCAAGGTCGTCGTGAACGATCTCGGCGGTGGCGTCGACGGCTCGGGTGGTGACCGATCGCCGGCCGAGCAAGTGGTGGCCGAGATCGTGGCCATGGGCGGCGAAGCCGTCGCCAACGGCGACAGCGTGAGCGATTGGGCCGGAGCCGAGCGTCTCATTCGCACGGCGGTCGATGTCTTCGGCGATCTGCACGTCGTCGTCAACAATGCGGGAATCCTCCGCGATCGCATGCTTTTCTCGATGGCCGAGGAGGAGTGGGATGCCGTGATCAACGTCCACCTGAAGGGCACGTTCGCTCCCAGTCGCTTCGCCTGCTCCTACTGGCGTGAACGTTCGAAGGCCGGTGAGTCGGTCGATGGACGCATCATCAACACGACGTCGGTGTCGGGAATCTACGGAAATGCAGGACAGACCAATTACGGCGCTGCGAAGGCCGGCATCGCCGCCTTCACCAACATCGCCGCCATCGAGATGGCGCGCTACGGCGTCACGGTGAACGCCGTCGCGCCAGTCGCGCTCACCCGGATGACCGAAGGTCTCGGACCGGCCCCCGAAACCGACGAGGACCGCGAACGTCGCTCTCCTCGTTGGATCGCTCCCATCGTCACCTGGTTGGCCTCGGCCGAAGCCAAGGCAGTCACTGGTCGCGTGTTCGAAGCGAGCGGTGACGTTCTCGCAGTGGCCGAAGGTTGGGTGCGTGGGCCGCGGACGGCACCCGTCGACGATCCGACCGCACTCGGGCCCATCGTGGCCGATCTCTTGGCGTCCGCCCGCAAGAACTCGGGAATGAATGGCGAACCGGGCGGTTGGCCGCAACCCAAGTGACGTTCACTCGTACAAGTCGTTCATCAACGAAGGAGACAATGACATGCCGTTGAACCCAGAAGCCGTCGGAGCCACCGGAGACGTCCGCACGATCTCGTGGAACTCGAAGGACGCACTCCTGTACGCAGTGGGAATCGGAGCCGGTTCGGCCGACCTCCCGTTCTCCACTGAGAACACGTCGGGTGTCGATCAACTCGTGTACCCCACTTTCGCCGTGGTGGCCGGTTCGGGAACGGCCTCCCCGGGCAAGAGCGCCATGGGGGAGATCGGAACTTTCAACTGGGCGATGCTCGTCCACGGTTCACAGGCCGTCACTCTCCATCGCCCCATCCCCGTCGAAGCCAATGCGACGACTCAGGACAAGGTCGTCGCCATGTACGACAAGGGTAAGGCCGCCGTCGTGGTGACCGAGTCGGAGGTCAAGACGGCGGAGGGCGAACCGCTCTTCACGACTCGTTCGTCGGTGTTCATTCGCGGCGAAGGCGGTTGGGGCGGCGACCGCGGGCCGTCGGGTCCGCAGAACGAGCCGCCGGCCTCGGCCCCCGATCACGAGATCACTCTGCAGACGTCTCCCGACCAGGCGTTCGTCTACCGACTGTCGGGGGATCGCAATCCGTTGCACACCGATCCCTCGTTCGCCGCCCTCGGCGGATTCGATCGACCGATCCTTCATGGTCTGTGCACCTACGGGTTCACCGGACGAGCGTTGCTGAAGGCTCTGTGCGACGACGACGTGAGTCGTTTCCACCACATCGAGGGACGCTTCTCGTCGCCGGTCATGCCCGGTGACGCACTCACCGTTCGCATCTGGAAGACGTCGGCCGGCGAAGCCGTGTTCACCACCTCGGTGGCCGACAAGGCCGTGATCGATCAGGGTCTGGTCCGCTTCTCCTGATCGTCAGAACAGACGGAGTTCTTCGGGGCGACGGCCCCGAAGATCGTCGTAGTCCACTTCGACGCAAGTGATTCCGCGAGCCTCGGCGATCGTACGGGCTTGAGGTTTGATCACTTGGGCCACGAAGATCCCTCGCAGATTGGTGAGTGCAGTGTCGGGTCGTAGTACCTCGAGGTACCGCGCCAACTGTTCGACGCCGTCGATCTCACCGCGGCGCTTGATCTCGACCGCGACGTAGTGGCCGTCCTCGTCGCGGCACATGAGGTCGACCGGCCCGATCGACGTGGGCCATTCGCGCCGTACGAGCGAGAGCCCGGGAACGATCGCATCCGGAAGGGCGGCGAGTAGTTCTTGCAAGTGTGACTCGACTCCGTCCTTCACGAGTCCGGGGTCGTCTCCGAGTTCGTGATCGGAGTCGTGAAAGATCTCGTGGAACGTGATGACGAGGGTTTCACCCTTCGGGTTACTGACCGTCCACGTGTCGCCTCGGTCGTCGACCGTGTTGGGCGCGTTCATCCAATTGAGTGGCTTGTACGCACCGCCATCGCTGTGGATCGCCACACAACCATCGGCCTTGACCATGACGAGGCGATTGGCCTCGGGCAATTGCGCGTCGAGTCGGCCTTGGTACTGAACGGAGCAGCGAGCGATGACGAGTCGCATGACGTCGTGACCCTAGTTGCGATCGGTGCCGCCGGGCATCTTCGTCGACGTGGTTCAGCGACCGACGTGTTCGCGCATGCGCTTCTGGATGAGATCGCGACGGGCCTGAAGTTCTCGGTACGTGATTCGGTTGACGTCGTCTTCGAGTCCGAGGCTGGCCTTCACTCCTGTCATGTCGAACTCGACGGCATTCGGATCGACGCCCAGCTCGCGTCCGAGTCGTTCACCGTGTCGCTGGGCGAAGAGCATCGAAATATTGGCGACCTCACCGAGGATGTCGAGTTCGGGGGCCAAGCGTGAGATGGCCCCGTCGAGGAACACCATGTTCTTCACGTAGAGCATGAGTTCCTTCGGAAGACGCGCTCCGTACCCGAGCAGCGCCTTCACGACCCGCTGAACCTCGGCGACCATTTCCTCGCCGGTGAGAGTGGTGGGGTCGATGGTGGCCTGATCGAGGCGTAGATCGGAGATGACCGCGGCCAGATCGGTGTCGGGGGGCAACGCACCCAGATCACGGAGAGCCGCCATCTGCCCGGTCATGTCGTTGGTCGTCGCACTGAGCATGAGACGCAGGAACGCCAACCGGCGCTCGTGCGAGAGTCGAGCGACGATGCCGAAGTCGAGCAATGCCGTGCGACCGTCGGGGAGAACGAAGAGATTGCCCCCATGGAGGTCGCCATGGAAGATGCCGTGGACCATGGCACCTTCCATGAAAGCGATCATCCCGGTGCGAATCACGGCCTCGGTGTCGATGCCGGCTTCCTTCATTCCGACGACGTCGTCGAAATTGAAGCCCGACAGTCGTTCCATGACGAGCACCCGACGAGTGACGAGATGGGGATGGGGGCGGGGTACGACGTAACCGTCCTGGCCGAGGTCTCGCAACGTGGCGGCGACGTCGATCATGTTGGAAGCTTCGAGTCGGAAGTCGAGTTCCTCGACGATCGTCTCGGCGAACAGTTCGACGAGAGCGGGTGGATTGGCGAGTGCGGCCACGGGAATCCGACCGACGAGGTGAGGAGCGATGTACGACATGACGCGCAGATCGCGTCGGACGAGATCTGCGACATCGGGTCGCTGCACCTTGACCACCACGTCCTCGCCGGTGCGAAGTCGAGCTGCGTGTACCTGAGCGATCGACGCCGCCGCCAACGGCGTTTCGTCGAACCACTCGAACACGTCGTCGAGACGGGCGCCCAAGTCGGTTTCCACGGTGAGACGTACGGTCGAGAAAGGTTCGGCGGGAACACGATCTCGGCAGAGTTTGAATTGATCGACCAGTTCCGATGGGAACAGCCCTTCACCCGATGAAATGATCTGACCCAACTTGATGTACGTGGGTCCGAGCGTCTCGACGGCGCGACGCAAGCGTGTCGAGAGGTCGGCTCGACTCGCCGATTGATCGGTGAAACGCCCTCGTTTCTTGGCGACGTACCACCCACCGAGGGCGCCCACGATGTGGCGACCGACAGTGATCACACGTGAACCGGGCGGGACCTTCCCGGCCCTTGTGAGCACAGGAACGTCGGCGCGAGCACGGCGTCGCAGTTCGTCGACGCCATGCGACCACGAGAGTTCGTTTCGATCGAGTGTCCAGGGACCGTGTTCGGTGAATGCACCCCAGACGAGGTCGTCGGTTTGCGTGTCGGGGGAAATGCTCACGTGACGAGTCTGCCGGGGGTCTCGTTCGCTGTCGCATCGGACGCCTCGTCGATCGGGTGACTATTGTCCAGGGATCGTCGGGGTGCGGGGGTGTCCTGGCGGCGAAGGGGGAGCCATGACCGTCGAACGTTGGATCACCGATTGGGATCCGAGCCCTCGTTTTCCGCTGTACACGCGAGCCAATGCCGGAGAAGTCCTTCCCGATCCGTGTAGTCCTTTGTGCTGGACGGTGGCGTGGGAGCCGGGCATTCTCATGGGCTGGCGCGACAGCCAGATCTCGGCCGGAACCTGCGAGGAGAGCGAGGTCGATTCCCGACATCCTGAAGTCGTCGGACATTTCGGCGGCTACCTCTACATCAACGGCTCGATGGCCCGTCTCTTCGGGGTTCGAGGTCCGGGTCTCGGGCCCGAGATGATCGACGCCACGTACTTCGGCACTCATCCCGACGTCCCCCCGTACGTTGCCGAGCCATGGCACGAGAGCGAGGAGAACACGGCCAAGTTGGGCGCCTGGATGATGGGTGTGATGACAGCCGACGATCTCCCGATCCTTCGCGACGATCGCGACTTGGCGACGTCGGCTCGAGCCTCGCGCCCGAATCTCGCCGAACTCGACGAGGCGGCTCTGGTGGCACGGCTGACGTCGTTCACCCCTCTTTTGCGTCGGATGTTCGAGCACCACCTCCTGATGACCGCGGCCACGTCGATCGGTCCGGGTGCGCTCGGTGCGATCGCCGAAGCCTTGGGAGATCCGAGTCTCGTACTGACCCTCATCACCAGCATCGGTGACGTCGATTCGGCGGCTCCGAGCAATGCGATGTGGAAGCTGTCTCGACTCGACAGGTCGTCGGAGGAATACCGGGCCGGATTCGCAGCGTTCCTGGAGGAATTCGGCAGTCGCGGGCCCAACGAATGGGACATCCGATCGCACACTTGGGAGACCAAACCGGCCCTCGCTGAAGCTCTGATCGACGCCATGCGGGCTGCGCCCGACGACGAGAGTCCGTCGATTCGTAACGAGCGCAACACTCGGGCTCGTGAGGAAGCCGAGGCGACCGTGCGACAGGCTCTCGCCGGTCAGCCCGAGGTACTGGCTCAATTCGAGATGGCCTTGCGATCCGCTCATCTGCACTTGGCCGGACGCGAACGCGCCAAGACGAACATCATCAAGGTTCTGCACGAAGTGCGCATGGCGGCCCACGCGCTCGCGGCGCGCGCGGGCTACACGTCGTCCGAGATCTGCATGCTCCTCGCCGACGAGCTCGATGCCTTCGCGACGTCGCCCGATGAGTTCCGTGCCCGTCTCGCCCAACGCGAGCGTCAATACCTCGAACTGTTCGAGCTCGAGCCGCCGTTCATCGTGAACGGAGTCGTTCCACCGCTGTCGAGCTGGGCGCGAAAGGGCTCGGCGCAGTCGGAATCGGTACGGCCCGGCGAGGTGCTGACAGGAATGTCGGGTGCCCCGGGTTCCTACACCGGTCGAGCCCGAGTCATCCTCGATCCTGCCGACCCGTTGGCCCTCGAACCCGGAGACGTTCTCGTGGCGCCGATCACCGATCCGGCGTGGACCCCTCTCTTCGTACCGGCCGGAGCCGTCGTGGTGAACGTCGGTGCCCTCGTCAGTCACGCCGTGATCGTGAGTCGCGAACTGGGGATTCCGTGTGTCGTGAGCGTGATCGACGCAACCGAACGCATCCCCGACGGAGCCATCGTCACCGTCGACGGCGCGTCAGCGACCGTGACGGTGGTGTCGATTCCCTGACCGCAGTTCTCAGTGCCCGGAGTGGACGTCGTCGCAGAGACGCTCCTCTCCGGCGACGATCTGACCTGCACCGACTCCCTCCAGAGCGGCGAACGGACCACAAGGGTGCGGGGTCAGCCATACATGGATCATCGGATTCTCATGAAGTTTGATCCCCCGGATGCAGGGTCCGTTCTCAGAGGTGACTCCGACGACTCGAGCGGAACCGTGAATCATCGGGTCCCGGTCGAAGCACAAGTTGTTGTGGATGTGCCATTGGGTGAGTTTCCCGCCGACGTTGGGCACGGTGTCGAGTGTGTACTCGTCACCGAGCATGTACATCGCCGACACCAAAGTCTTGGTCGAGCTGCCGGATTCGACTCGGTACACGAGGCTTTCCGGGCGTAGTGGGTCGAGCTCGAAGTCGTCGTTGATGTATGTCCAGTTGATGTAGTGCTCGTAACCGCTCCCGCCGTCACCGATCGACGTGAAACCAGCTGCTTCTGCGACAGCGGGGTCCGAGAAGATCGGAAGCACCTTTCGTGTGAGGTACACGAGATCTTCGGCTCGTCGCTGCTCGTCGTCCGATACGCCTTCGAATCCGGACAGATCGATACGCGGATCTCCTGAGTCACGCAATGAAGCAAGATCGACCGAGTCGCCGGAGACCTCCGAGTGCGAATGAGCGCACATGTCGACTCGTTCGTCATCGGAGACGGCAGCACGTCCGGCACCTTCTCCTTCCAGCGCGGCGAACGGCCCGCACGGATGGGGAGCGATCCAGACATGGACCATGGCGATACCGAAGCCTCCCGGCGCCGACCCTTGCGGACAGTTCCCGTTCGAGTCGAACACCCCGGCGACGACGGACCGTCCGTCCGGGTTGGTCCGGAAACACAAGTTGTCGTGCACGTGCCACTGCATGAGAGGGCCGGCGAAGTCGAGAAGTTTCTGATCGTCGACAGGTAGTCCTGGTTCGGCCATGAACATCGCCGACACCAATGTTCGGGTCTGGCCTTCGACTTGGTACACCAACGACTCGGGAGCCGTGGGATCTAGGAAACGATCGTCGACGATGAGCTCCCGATTGATCAGATGTTCGAAGCCCGTCGACTCGTCGCCGATCGAGACCCAACCCTGCGACACTGCTGTCTCGTAGTCGGACCACCGCGGGAGTTCGGTCTGTGTGAGAGCGATCAGTTCTCGGGCCCGGTCCTCCTGTTCAGGGGTCACGCCGGCCACCCCTGAAATGTCGAGGTCAGCCGCCGGATCGAAGGGGCGGGGCCATGCGAGAGTTGCATGGCCGCCGGTCGAATGGTCAGCGTTGTCCGACGACTCGGCCGATGAGTGGTGATCGGACTCGAGGTGAGCATCGGTCGTCGACGCGTCCGCAAGCGAGGCGAGGTTCGAGGCGTCTGCCGAATCGTTGTGATCGTGCGAAGCACTGTCAGTTCCTGCGGAATGATCGTCGCCGTGACGGTGCGTCGAGCCGTTCCAGAATCCAGCGGCTACCAACAGAGTGATTGCACCGAGCGACCAGGCAGTCGATCGGAATCGTGGGTTCGATTCCTCAGCCGGCGAATCGGAAGGGAGAATTGCGCAGAGGACGGCGGCCATCAGTGCAAGAAGCGCGGTGATCGAGTCGGCTATCTGCGGTGATTCGCGGGATTCGAGGCCTGGGAGCCAGGAAATTCCAGAGGTTTGAACTACCGCCCAGCCCGCAAATGCCATGGTATTGATGGTGATCGTCGCTATCGATCCGACCCGATTCGGTCGGAGGATCAAGGCCAACCCGCCACCAACTTGGAGAATGGCAAGGGCGCCGAAGACGCGAGCCAACGATGGATTCGCCGTGTGCATGCCGACCGCCATGGCATGGAGTGCCCCGGCGCCGATCGATGCGAAACCTGCTGTGCGGCGGAACGCGTTCCAATTCATTCGTTGAAACTAACACGGAGGTTCGGAGGAGAAGTCGCAGGAAACTCGCGTTGCCGTCGTCGCAATCGACTCACGCGCGCCTGAGTGATTCGAGTGCACGCTCCGCAAGTTCGCGCCGACACACGAGGAAATCGGGAAGCCACAGATCCGGTTGGTTGTACACGAGGGGTGAACCGTCGATTCGGCTCACGTGCAAGCCGGCCGCCGCCGCAACAGCGGCCGGTGCGGCGGTGTCCCATTGATACATGCCGCCGTCGTGAACGTAGACGTCGGCCTCACCCATGACGACCGCCATGGTCTTGGCTCCGGCCGAACCGAGTCGACCCACCAGGCAGTCGAGCGAACGGGCCACCGCCACGGCGGCGTACGTGTTGCGATTGCGCGACGTCACGAGGATCGGCTGCTCGCGTTCGTAGGGCGGGAGGACCTCGGGCGGATCGACGGCGAAAGTTCGTCCGAGTGACGGCATGGCGACGGCCGCCGCTGTGAGTTCGCCGCGTTCCCACAGGGCGATGTGCACCGCCCAGTCCCAGCGGGGTGGCTCGGCGAATTCGCTCGTTCCGTCGATCGGGTCGACGATCCACACTCGATCGGCCGACAGTCGACGTCGATCGTCGGTGCCCTCTTCGGAGAGAATCACATCGTCGGGTCGGGCCGATCGGAGAGCGTCGATGATGTACCGGTGTCCGGCCACGTCACCCTCGTCCTTCATGTCCCAGTAGTGGGTTCCGCGCGCGTCGAGTTCGTCCCGCAACCCGACGAGCATGACGCCGGCGTCGGTTGCCACACGGGTGGCGAGTTGTTGGTCGGTTTCGTCGATGGGTGAGGTGCTCACGAACCTCGACCCAACTTGACCGACAGCCGTACGAGTTCGCGCACGCGATCCTCGTCGGCTCCGAGCTCCACGAGTTCCCTCACACGCATCTCCACGACTTCGGCGTCAGCATCGGCGAACACCGGGATCCGTCGAGTCGATGCGACGGCCGACGTGACGATCAGAACGATGGCCGTGATCGCACTCACCATGCCGATCGTGAGGACCCAGCCTTCGTTGTTGCCGTTGATCGACGTCACGATCAGTCCGACGATGGACGCCACGAAGACGACGGCCGAAGCGATCCGAATTCCGGAGACGAGTGGAGTCCTCATGTCACCGGGCCAGCGGCTTGTACTTGATGCGGTGCGGCTGATCGGCGGCCGCACCGAGTTCCTTCTTCTTCCACGTCTCGTACTCACTGAAGTTGCCCTCGAACCAGCGCACCTGACTCTCGCCTTCGAATGCGAGGACATGAGTGGCGATCCGATCGAGGAACCAGCGATCGTGGCTGATGACGACGGCACAGCCGGGAAATGCTTCGAGCGAGTCCTCGAGAGCACGCAAGGTGTCGACGTCGAGATCGTTGGTGGGTTCGTCGAGAAGAAGGACGTTGCCTCCGGACTTGAGCAACTTGGCGAGGTGGACACGATTTCGCTCACCACCCGACAGATCACCGACCTTCTTCTGCTGATCACTTCCCTTGAAGTTGAAGCTCGCGACGTAGGCGCGACCGTTGATCTCACGGTTGCCGATCTTCATGTGTTCGACACCGTCGGTGATCTCTTCGTATACGGTCTTGTCGGCGTCGAGTGAGTCGCGACTCTGATCGACATACGACAACTGAACGGTGTCACCGACCTTGATCGTTCCGGCGTCGGGCGGTTCCTGACCCGTGAGCATGCGAAAGAGGGTCGTCTTTCCGGCACCGTTCGGTCCGACGATGCCGACGATTCCGGCCGGGGGGAGTGAGAACGACAAGTTCTCGATGAGGAGTCGCTCGCCGAAGCCCTTGCTCAGGCCTTCGACCTCGATCACGGTGTCGCCCAGTCGCTGCCCGGCCGGAATGGCGATCTCGAGTTTGGAAGGTCCCCGATCGGCGGCCTCGGCCTCGGCGCGCAACTTCTCGTAGGCGCTGAGACGGGCCTTGCCCTTGGCCTGCCGGGCCTTGGGCGACATGCGCACCCACTCGAGTTCGCGTTCGAGCGTGCGTCGACGGTTCTCGTTGCTCTTTTCTTCCTTCTCGAGACGATCACGTTTCTGATCGAGCCAACTCGAGTAGTTGCCCTCGAAGGGAATGCCACGCCCACGGTCGAGCTCGAGGATCCACTTGGCGACGTTGTCGAGGAAGTACCGGTCGTGGGTGATAGCCACGACGGTTCCCGGGTACTCCTGCAGGAAACGTTCGAGCCAATGGACGCTCTCGGCGTCGAGGTGGTTGGTCGGTTCGTCGAGAAGCAAGAGGTCGGGTCGGCTGAGCAGGAGCCGACACAACGCGACGCGACGACGCTCACCACCCGACAACATGGTGACATCGGCGTCGTTGGGGGGACATCGGAGAGCATCCATCGCAATTTCGACGTTGCGTTCGAGACTCCAGGCATCGGCCGCTGCGATCTTGTCCTCGAGTTCGGCCTGAAGGGCTCCGACCTTCTCGTAGTCGGCGTCGGGGTCGCCCCACATCGCCATGACCTCGTTGTAGCGATCGAGCAGGTCTCGCACCGGACCGACTCCGTCCATCACGTTGCCGAGCACGTCCTTGTCGGGATCGAGTTGAGGTTCCTGAGCCAGATAGCCGACGCTGAAACCGGGAGTGAGTCGCGCTTCGCCGGTGAAACCGTCGTCGAGGCCAGCCATGATGCGCAGGAGACTCGACTTTCCGGCACCGTTGGCACCGAGAACTCCGATCTTGGCCCCGGGGTAGAACGACAGCGAGATGTTCTCGAGGACCGTCCGGTCGGGCGGATAGTGGCGGGCCAGCTTGTAACAGGTGTAGATGAACTCGTGAGCCACTGGTGAGAGACTAGTGGTGCTCGCTCGGCTTCTGGCAGGCCATGACATCCACTCGAATCACGGTTTCACCACCCGTTGATCCACGATTGGTACGGTGAGGGGGTTCGCGACTCGTGCCGTCAATCGTGCCGCGACTCTCTGAGGAGGATCACATGGAAATTTTTAATCAAGAAGGACTCGCCTTCGTCATGCGCTGGCTGCACGTCCTGGCCGGCATCACCTGGATCGGTCTCTTGTACTACTTCAACTTCGTGCAGGTTCCGGCTTTCGCTGGTTTCGGCGACGAGGGCAAGGCCCGCAACATCGCGATCGACAAGGTCGCTCGTCGCGCATTGTGGTGGTTCCGCTGGGCCGCCCTGGCGACTCTCGTCCTCGGGTTGCTCATCATCGGCGTGACCGAGAACTACATGAAGGGCTTCATGAGCGAGGACTCGGCGTACAGCCTCCCGCACAACTCGGCGATCCTCGTCGGCATGCTCTTCGGTATCACGATGGCCGCCAACGTCTGGATGGTCATCTGGCCGAATCAGCGGGTGGTCCTGGCCAACGCCGTGAACGTCCTCGGCGGCGGTGAGGCCGACCCGGCTGCGGCCGGCGCCGGGCGCAAGGCACTTCTCGCCAGCCGACAGAACACCATCTACTCGCTGAGCATGCTGTTCTTCATGGTCGGTGCGTCCCACTTCTTCGGCCCGCTCTACGACGGTGACTCGGCTGGCAAAGCTTGGACGTTCGTGATCATCGCCGTCGTGATCGGTGCGATCTTCGAGTTGCTCGCGTTGGGCAAGATCGGCGGCACTGCGGCGACCAACAAGTTGCTCTGGCCCTTCGAGAGCCACAAGAACGCGATCTACACGGCCATCGGCATGTGGGTCGTTCTCTACATCCTCGGAGAGATCTTCCTGAAGGCCTGAACGACGTCGAATTCACGACTCGGTCGAATTGAGGAAAGTGGCCGCCTTCGGGCGGCCACTTTCATGTTCGGCTCATCTCATGCCCGAGTCGACGTATGCCGGATCACGACACCGTGAGGGTCGACTTCATACTGCCGTGACCGGGCACGGTGCAGTAGATGTAGTACTGGCCGGCCTCGAGGCTGATGGAGCCCGAATCGGTGTCGCCCTTCTTGTTGACCTCCAGTTCGAGGTCACCAACCACCTTGTCGTCCTGAAGCACGACGAGGACGTGCTTCACGTTGTCGTCGTTGGCGAGGAAGAGGTCGATCTCTCCGGCCGGAGCTGTGTAAGAGGAGGCATCCCAGCGGATCGTGGGCACGGCCTTCACGACGAGGTCGGTTCCGTCGGGAACCACGGTCTCGACGGTTTCACCGCCACCACCACACGCGGCGAGGGCGAGAAGAGGGAGGGCCAACAAAGCTCGTGGGGTCATGGGGCGAATGTACCCGTCCGATCTCGGCCCCGACCATCGCGACCAGCGGGAAATCGCGTGCCGTGTGACCGATCAACATCGTCGATCCGCACACGAGGGGTACAGTTCAGAGTGTGACCGACATCGCCCCCAAAGCCCCTGACTCGGCGACGGATTTCGGCGCCAACAGCTGGCTCGTCGACGAGATGTACGAACAATTCCGCCGTGATCCGGCGTCGGTGGGAGAGTCGTGGCAGGAATTCTTCTCCGACTACAAGACGCAGGCCGAAGTGGCCGCCACCGCACCCGCCGTGGCGCCGGCCTCGCCCCCGGCTCCCACGCCGGCGACCAATGGCACGACACCGGTCGCGGCGGTGCCGAGCCCGGCGGTCCCACAGCCGGCACCGACGGCTCCCGAGGGCGAACCGATCCGCGGTGCCGGAGTCGCGATCGTGGCCAACATGGAGCGGAGCCTGTCGGTTCCGACCGCAACCAGTTTCCGCAACGTGCCAGCCAAGTTGCTCGAGGTCAACCGTCAGGTCATCAACGGCTATCGCTCACGTCACGGACTGAGCAAGGTCTCGTTCACTCACCTCATCGGTTACGCAGTCGTTCGCGCCATCGCCGACGCCGTTCCGGTGATGAACGGCTCGTACGTCGAAGGAGCCGACGGCAAGCCACGAGTGATCCGTCACGAACACGTGAGCATCGGGCTCGCGGTCGACGTGGCCAAGTCGGACGGGTCGCGCACTCTCGTCGTCCCGGTGCTTCGAGATGCCGACACCCTCAATTTCGCCGAGTTCCTGGTCGCCTACGACGACCTCGTTCGCAAGGTGAAGCAGAACAAGCTTCAGGTCTCTGATTTCCAGGGCGCGACAGTCAGCCTGACCAATCCCGGAACGATCGGCACGGTGCAGAGCGTGCCTCGCCTCATGCCCGGACAAGGCGTCATCGTCGGGGTCGGTTCGATCGACTATCCGGCCGAATTCCAGGGTGCCGACGAGCACACCCTCGGAACCCTCGGCATCTCCAAGGTCGTGACGGTCACGAGTACGTACGACCATCGCATCATTCAGGGTGCCGAGAGCGGCCTCTTCTTGAAGCACGTGCACGAACTCCTTCTTGGAGAGCACGGCTTCTACCAGTCGGTGTTCACGAGCCTCGGCGTGCCGTACGAAGCGGTCAAGTGGAGAACCGACCACACCTCGCTCGATAGTGAAGAGTCGATGCTCGACAAGCAGATGCAGGTGGCCACTCTGATCCGAGTTCATCGTGTCCGTGGCCATCTCATCGCCGACATCGACCCGTTGCGCTGGAAGGAACCGAAGATGCCGGTCGAGCTCGATCCGGCGACGTACGGGCTCACCATCTGGGATCTCGAGCGGGAGTTCCTCACCGGAGGTGTGGGTGGCGTTCCGAAGATGACGCTCGGTGAGCTGCTCGGGGTTCTACGCGATGCCTATTGCCGCACCATCGGTGTCGAGTACATGCACATCCAAGACACCGAGGAACAGCGCTGGGTGCAATCGCACTTCGAAGGCGTCGAATTCCAACTGTCCAAGGACGAGAAGTACCGAGTCCTCGAGCGACTGAACGCCGCTGAGGCCTTCGAGAAGTTCCTGGCGACCAAGTACGTCGGGACCAAGCGGTTCGGTCTCGAGGGTGCCGAGAGTGCGGTTCCGATCCTCGACGAGATCCTGTCGTTGGCGGCCGACGACGGTCTCGGATCGTCGATTCTCGGCATGGCTCACCGTGGACGTCTCAACGTTCTCGCGAACGTGATGGGCAAGAGTCTCGGGTCGCTCTTCAAGGAGTTCGAAGGTCACGTCGATCCCAACACGGTGCAGGGCTCGGGAGACGTGAAGTACCACCTCGGTGCGTCGGGACAACACACGAGCCCTCGCGGCAACAGCATCAAGATCGAACTGGCGTCGAACCCGAGTCACCTCGAGACGGTCGACCCCATCGTTCTCGGAATGGCCCGGGCTCATCAGGATCAGATCGACCCGCCCGGCTCGTTCCCGTCGCTTCCCATCCTCATTCACGGTGACGCAGCCTTCGCCGGCCAAGGCGTCGTGGTCGAGTGCTTGGCGATGAGCGACATCATGGGCTACCGCGTGGGCGGCACGATTCATCTCATCATCAACAATCAGATCGGTTTCACGACGGCACCGCAGTTCGCTCGGTCCTCGATGTATTGCAGCGATGTCGCCAAGTCGGTTCAGGCGCCGATCTTCCACGTGAACGGAGACGATCCCGAAGCCTGTCTGCGCGTGGCTCGCCTGGCCTTCGAGTATCGACAACGCTTCCACAAGGACGTCGTCATCGACATGGTGTGCTACCGACGCCACGGCCACAACGAAGGCGACGACCCCAGCTACACGCAGCCCCTCATGTACAAGGCGATCGCCGAGAAGCGCAGCACGCGCAAGCTCTACGTCGAGACACTGGTGGGTCGAGGAGACATCACACTCGACGAGGCCGAGAAGGCACTCGACGACTTCCAGAGCAAGTTGCAGGTCGCACTCGACGAGACCCGTGCCCATGCACCCGTTCCGACCAAGGTGGCCCGGCCACCGCGTCCGGTGGGAGTATTGCCTCACGTCGAGACCGGTGTGTCGCGGGCGATTCTCGACCGCGTGTTCCACCAGTTGACCGATTATCCCGACGACTTCACGGTCCACCCGAAGTTGGCACGACAGTTCGAGAACCGAGCCAAGCTCTACGAACAGGGTGAAGTCGAATGGGCCACCGGCGAGGCGTTGGCCATCGGCTCGCTGGTGATCGAAGGTCACCCCGTGCGCCTGGCCGGTGAGGACTCGCGGCGCGGCACCTTCAGCCATCGTCACGCGGCTCTCATCGACAACGAGAACGAGCGAGTCTGGATTCCGCTCGCTGAACTCGAAGGAGCACAGAAGTTCTGGGTCTACGACTCACTGCTGAGTGAGTACGCCGCCGTCGGCTTCGAGTACGGCTACGCACACACGAACCCTGAAGCACTCGTGTTGTGGGAGGCCCAGTTCGGAGACTTCGTGAACGGGGCGCAGATCATCATCGATCAGTACATCGTGGCCGCCGAGGACAAGTGGGGACAGCGGAATGGACTCGTCATGCTCCTTCCTCACGGGTACGAAGGACAGGGACCTGAGCACAGTTCCGCTCGGATCGAGAGGTTCCTCACGCTCTGCGCCGAGGACAACATTCAGGTCGTCAACGCCACCACTGCCGCTCAGTACTTCCACGTGTTGCGTCGACAGATGCACCGTGAAGTTCGCAAACCACTCGTGATCTTCACGCCCAAGCAGCCGCTGCGAATGAAGGAGAGTCGTTCACCGGTTTCGGCTCTCGAACACGGTTCCTTCCAAGAGGTTCTCGACGATCCTTTCGTGGCCGACCTATCGGCCGTGAAGCGTCTGGTCTTCTGTTCGGGCAAAGTGGCCTGGGATGCCATGGCCGAACGCGACAAGCGTGGTGCTCCGGTAGCCGTCATCCGAGTCGAGCAGCTGTACCCGTTCCCCATCGAGCAGATGTTCAACCTTCTCAGTCGCTACCCGAACGCACGCGAAGTGGTGTGGCTGCAGGAAGAGCCGAGCAACATGGGTCCTTGGCACTTCGTCGAGCATCGTGTGTGGCGCGTGAAGGAGCAGGGGTACGACCTGCGCCACGTGGCACGAGTGGCGAGCGGAAGTCCGGCCACCGGTTCGATGACCGTGCATCAGCAGGAACTGGCCGACTTGATGGACGAGACCTTCGCCGGTCTCTGATCACGTCGTCGAGGTTCGTAGTCCGAATCCGAGGACGGCTTCCAGATCTCCCAGCGCCTGATCGGCGGAGACGACTTTGATGGTCGCCATTCCGAGCGCGGCCGCCGGCTTCAGATTGACGCCGAGGTCGTCGAGAAACACACATTCGGTGGGTCGGACGTCGAGGGTCTCGCAGGCGATCTCGTAGAAGCGAACCTCGGGTTTGCGAACCCCGACCTTGGAACTCTCGATCACGGCATCGAAGCGCTGCATGACGGCTTCGATGGCGGAATCCCGATCGGTGGCTGGAGACTCCTTTCGACCGTCTCCTCCCGCCATGTTGTTGGTGAGGCAGGCGGTCAGGAAACCCCGTGAGCGAACGAGATCGAGGGCGGTGACCATCTCGTCACGGATCTTGCCGCGAAGGAGCGACAGCACGTCGGCACCCCTGATCTCGAATCCAAGAGCGCGCGCCTCGTCGGCGAAGGCAATGTCGAAATCGAGGGCCGAGATCTCACTTCTCTCGAACCGAGCCCAAGCGTTGGTGTCGGGATCGGTGGCGTTGATCGACCGAATGAGGTTCGCCGGAAGTCCCCGCGCCTCCTCGTAGCGGTTGAAGGCCTCGAAGGGGCTCGAGAGGATCACCCCTCCGAAGTCCCAAAGTACGGCTCGAATGACCCGATCTGTGCTCGGAGCGGTGGATTGCTGATGGGTCACAGCTCGATCGTAGGGCGATGCCGTGCCGATCGGGCGACCAGTGGTTGACTAGACGCCATGGCTCGCCACGTGATCGTCGACGGTTCGAACATCGCCACTGAAGGGCGCTCGAAGCCGAGCCTGAAGCAATTGAACGATGCCGTGGTGGCCTTCATGGCCGAGAACCCGAAGGACGTCATCACCGTGGTGGTCGATGCCACGTTCGGGCATCGAATCGATCGGAAGGAAGTCGCGGAGTTCGACGAAGCGGTGGCCAACAACGAATTGGTGGCTCCTCCAGCCGGCACAGTCGGTCGTGGTGACGCCTTCGTCCTCATGATCGCTCAGAAGGTGGGGGCCAGCATCCTGTCGAATGACAGTTACCAGGAGTTCCACGGCCAGTATCCGTGGCTCTTCCACGAGGGTCGCTTGATCGGAGGCAAACCCGTTCCGCATGTCGGGTGGGTGTTCGTGACGCGTACTCCTGTTCGAGGCGAGAAGAGTCGGCGCAGTGTGCAAAAGGCGGCACCGAAAGTGAGTGCCGAAGCCATGAAGCCGATGCCGGTCCCGAAATCACCGCCGCCCGGAGCGGCCAAGAAGAAGCCGGGAAAGACTCAACCCACCAGGGAAGCGGCCAAGAACACGGGGAAGCAGGTCGACAAGGACGTCGTCAAGGCGGCCAAAGCTGCGGCGCCGTCCAACGCGTCGAAAGCCGTGAACGACGTGATCCCGTTTCTGTCCTTCCTCGAGAAGCATCCGGTCGGATCCTCCGTCAAGGGGCGTGTCGAGAGTTATTCCTCTCATGGGGCTTACGTGCAGATCGGGGACGTGAAGGGTTACGTTCCGCTGCGATTGATCAGCGACCCCCCGCCTCGGTCGGCACGAGAAGTCATGGCGATCGGTGACGAAGTGTCACTGGAGGTCGTGTCGGTGGTGGCATCACGGCGAAGTATCGACTTGAAGCCGAGCGTTCCGAAGACCGACGGTACGAAGAAGGCAGCGGCCACGAAGGCCACGCCAGGCAAGAAGGCGACGAAGAAGGTGGCGTCGGCCAAGACGGCCGCGCCCGCCAAGACGGCCGCGAAGAAGTCGGCCACCGTGAAGTCACCGGCCAAGAAGGCCGCGCCAGCCAAGAAGACGACGAAGAAGGTGGCGTCGACCAAGAAGGCCGCGCCCGCCAAGACGGTCGCGAAGAAGTCGGCCGCCGTGAAGTCACCGGCCAAAAAGGCCGCACCAACCAAGACGGTGAAGAAGGCGCCGGCCAAGAAGACGTCCGCGAAAGCAGCCAGTGGTTCGGGACGTCGATGAGGCTCGCCACCTGGAACGTCAACTCGCTTCGGGCCCGGCTGCCTCGGGTCGAGGAGTGGATCGCTGACGTACACCCCGACGTCGTGTGTCTGCAGGAGACCAAGTTGGCTGAGGACGCATTCCCGCATCTCGCCTTCGAACAGTTGGGCTACGAGAGTGTTCACCACGGTCAGGGTCAGTGGAATGGAGTGGCGATCGTTTCCCGCGTCGGTCTCACTGACGCTGTTCGTGGATTCGCCGATGGAGACGATCCCGATCCCGAAGCTCGTCTGGTGACGGCGACGTGCGGAGGAGTGCGGGTGAGTTCGGTCTACGTCCCCAACGGTCGATCTCTCGACAACGATCATTACGTCTACAAGTTGGCCTGGATGAAACGTCTGCTCGCTCACTTGCGGGCCAACGAATCTCCCGACGCGCCGGTCGTGGTCACCGGAGATTTCAACATCGCTCCCGACGATCGAGACGTATACGACCCTGCGAAGTTCATCGGTGCGACTCACGTGAGTGACGCCGAACGAGAGTCCCTACGGGAGCTCGAGAAGTGGGGTCTCGTCGACGTCTTTCGCCGACATCACGACGAAGCGGGCCTCTATTCATGGTGGGACTATCGCTCCGGCGATTTTCATCAGGGGAGGGGATTGCGCATCGACCTGATCCTCGCCACGGAGGTCGTGGCGCAACGATCTCGCTGGACTATCGTCGATCGCAACGCCCGAAAGGGGCAGCAGCCGAGCGATCACGCTCCGGTACTGGTTGACATCGATGACTGACGACGCAGCGCAGGGATCCGAGACGACTCACCCGCTCTCCGAGAATTCGACTCAGGTCAACGAGCGGGGTGAGACCATCAGACGGGCGTTGCTCGAGATTCCCGAGAATCGTGATTCGCTGTATCAAACGGCGTCGGGGAAGGTGCGACTCGCTCAGGGCCTTCGACAGATGTTGCAGCATTCGGCCACGTCGACGACCGATGATGCCGTGATGGCGCGGGCTGCCGACCTGATCGATGAGGCGGTCAGATTGCTCGAACCCGGCCCGCACGGGCGCGGGTACAACGGATCAGCGGAGGGTTCGGTGGGAGGGGTTCCTCACGGTTTCACGAGCCACAGTCCGGTGACCGGACCCCTGAACGCGCTGGCTTCGATCGTCACCTTGTCGTCGACCGACACCGAGGTCATCGCTGAGGTGACGTACGGAGACGCCTACGAGGGCCCACCGGGCCACGTTCATGGCGGACTCATCGCAGCCATCTTCGACGAGGTGCTCGGATTCGCTCAGGCACTGTCCGGAGCACCCGGTATGACCGGAAAGCTCGAGATCACTTATCGCTCTCCGACTCCTCTTCACACGCCTCTTCGAGTCGTCGGACGCTTCGAACGCATCGACGGTCGCAAGATCTTCACCACCGGCACCATTCATGCCGGAGATCGACTGTGCGCAGAAGCCAAGGGCCTCTTCATCTCGGTCCGACCCGAGAGATTCGGCGCTCTCGATCAGTTGCGTGACGAACATCAGGGCCGTCACAGGACCTGATCACTCGGTCGTACGAATCAGCTCGAGAATGCGCTCGCCGATCCGGTGAGCCAGCACCGTGCCGACGCCGGGTATCGCCGATAGGTCGTCGAGGTTGTTCGGACGCCGACGAGCGATGTTGGCGAGAGTTCGGTCGGAACAAATGAGTGATGGAGCCACCCCTGATACCCGCGCCGTTCGACTCCTCCAATCGACGAGTGCATCGAGCAGCACATCACCGGTCGAATCGAGTCGTTCGCGTCGACGTCGTTGACCGTCGAGGAAATCGTCACTCGGTGGCGCGGGGGGCGGAGCGGTGGGAAGTCGGGAGAGAAACGACGAGGGACGAGTGTTGGTCCCACGTCGTTGCCGGGCCGAGGTCAGGATCAATCGGTCGGATGCGCGAGTGACGGCGACGTAGGCGAGACGGGATTCCTCGGCCAGAGCCTCGTCGGTTCGGGCCGAGGTATGAGGGACGAGTCCGATCTCGCAACCGGCCAACACCACCCCGAACCATTCGCGTCCTTTGGCGGCATGGAAGGTGAGAAGTTCGACGCCGTCGTCGGCGCGATCGGCTTGGAAGGGTCGATTGGTGCGAACCCAGGCCATGAAGCCGAGGCCGTCACGTCCACCGTCGGCGAGAAATTCGTCGACAGCATCAGCGACTCGTCGTCGAGCCTCGATCGCTGTGTCATCGAGTTCGGAATCGGGTTGACGCGCATCGTGACTCCACATGGCGAGTCGTGAGCGCGAGGTCTGCTCGCCAGCTGCCCGTACCGCCTGTTGGACGGGGTCGGCGGCCGTACCGCTCAGGACCGACGGAATGCCGACTGCATCGAGAGCTTCGTGCACGAGTGAGAGCTGGGCGTTGGTCCGGGCCAGAACCGCCAAATCGCGCCAGCGGGCGAAGGCGGGCTTGGCTTCGGCGATCAGTTGGGCGATGCCGGCTGCTTCGGCCCGTTCGTCGTCGAAGGTGTAGGCCGTGGGAGCGATTCCCGATGGTCGTGACGAGACGAGAGACGGAGTCGACGACGGGTCGTCGGCGAGGATTCGCAGTCCGGTGGTGACGATCTCCGGTGTGCACCGATAATTCGTGTCGAGACGAACGATCTCGACGCCGGGAAAATAACGCTCGACGTCAGCGAGGAACCGAGGATCCGAACCGTTGAAACCGTAGATGGCCTGAGCCGGATCGCCGACGAGCGTGAGATCGGTCCGGTCACCGAGAAGTGCCGTCAAGACCGCGTGTTGCAGCGGATTGAGGTCCTGTGCCTCGTCGACGTAGAAGTGGCGGAAGCGCCAGCGCGTGGCGGCGGCGAACGCCGGATCGTCGAGACTCGAGATCACGAGGTCGAGCAGGTCGTCGAGATCGACGATTCCTCGCTTCCTCTTCAGAGATGCCACGTCCGACATCACCTTGGCCAGGTCGCGACCCGCCTGAGAGCGGTGGGAACGCTTGGCTGCCGACGAGATCTCGTCTGGTGCGAGTCGACGGGCGCGTGCCCAGTCGATCTCTGCGACCAGGTCGTGGAGACGCCCACCACGCTTCTCACCGAGGACCTCGGCCACGAGTCGAGTCCGGTCCGAGACGACGGTCGGATGACGACGTCCTTCGTCGTCCCACTTCTGGCGGAGCAGTCCGAGACACACGGCGTGAAAAGTTCCGGCCGTCGGGGCGTCATCGAGACCGAAACCTCGCAGCCGGCGCTTCAGTTCGTGGGCGGCCTGTCGTGTGAAGGTCAGGACGACCGAATGACGAGCATCGGTGTCACCTCGAAGGGCCCGATACGCAACTCGACGGGTGAGGACGGATGTCTTTCCCGACCCGGCACCGGCCACGATGGCCAACAGCGGTGCCGGTGAGGTGACGGCCCTCGCCTGCGCGTCGTCGAGGCCGACGAGGACCTCGTGGGCAGCGCCGTTCTCGGCGTCGTGTCCCGACGACTCGATCGGCCCGGATGCGGTCATCGTCTGGAGGCTAGGGCATCTGACCGAATGGCCCGACTAGCGTTCGGTCATGCCTTACCCCCGCCGCCTGCTGAACGACGGAGAGGAAGTTGCTCTCGACATCCATCCTCACTGGTGGTTCCTGTCTCGCCCGGCCACATCGTTCCTGGTTTCCGGAGTTCTCTTCCTGTGGCTACTGGCGGCTCTTGACGGCGCGACGTGGGAAAAGGGCCTGAAGTGGATCGCTGGGCTGGTGGCCCTCGCGAGTCTCGTGTGGTTGGCACTTCGTTGGTTGGCTTGGCGAACGACGCACTTCGTCATCACGAGTGATCGGGTGATCGCCCGACAAGGAATCGTCGCCAAGAGCGGAATCGAGATCCCGCTGGAACGAGTCAACAACGTGAGTTTCAAGCAATCGATCTTCGAACGTCTGATCAACGCCGGAGACCTCCTGATCGAGTCGGGAGGGGAGGACGGCCAGCAACGGTTCACCGACATCTTGAAACCCGATCAGGTGCAAAACCTCATTCATGTTCAGATGGAAGAGAATCATCGTCGCTCGTTCTCGTTTCCACCGCCCTCGACCGAGCGGGGCGATCTGTCCGAACAACTGATGAGGCTCGAGGGTCTGCGCGACCGCGGGTCGATCTCCGAGGAAGAGTTCGACAGCGCCAAACGACGACTGTTCGAGTGAACGTTCAGACGTCGTCGCGCCGAAGGGTCACGACACAGCCGCCGAAACCCCCGCCGGTGAGACGAGAACCGAGCACCCCGGGCTCCCGGAGCGTTCTCGCGACGGCCGCGTCCATGATCTCCGTGGACGTTTCGTAGTCGAACTGCATGCTCCGGTGACTTTCGATCATCAGCTGGCCCATCGTCGAGAGATCACCGGCCCGCATGGCGGCGACGAAATCGAGAACTCGACGGTTCTCGGAGACGATGTGCCGAGCACGACGTCGAATGATCGGATCGGAAATCGATTCAACGGTGGTGATGTCGGCTTCACGTAAAGGGCCGATCAGATCGGCGGCTCTCCGAGCCTCGCTGACACGGGTCGTGTACTCGCTTCCGGCCAGTCGTCGTGGGGTGATGAATTCGTAGGTGATTCGTGCGCCAGGAGGGAGAGCGACGTGCTCGATCGCAAGAGTCGTGCAATCGATGAGTACCGGTCGATTCGGTTCGCCGCCTGCGATGCAGAGTTGGTCCATGATGCCGCAGGGCACTCCCGACGCCCGATGCTCGGCTCGCCGACAGATTTCGGCCAGTTCGAGAGGGTCGATGCCTTCGTCGATCGTGGCGATGCGAGCGACGGCCACTTCGAGAGCCGCGCTCGACGAGAGCCCCGAGCCAATGGGAAGGTTCGAAGTCACGCGCCCGTGAAAGCCCCGAACCCGGCGGCCGGTGGCGACGATCTCGGCGACGACCCCGGCGACGTAGCGGCCCCACTCGGGAAGGATCGACGAGGGATCGTCGATCGGCGACTCGAGACGTAGGTGCCCGGGATCGTGATCCGAGACGAGATCCCACGAGCCGTCGACGACGAAGTCACCGGTGATCGCGGTGAAGGGATCGATCGTCATCGGGAGGACGAACCCACCGGAGTAGTCGGTGTGATCGCCGATGAGGTTCACACGACCGTGTGCCCGCGCCTCGATCGTCATCTGGTGGTTGAGATCGCTCTCAGGCGAGTCCGAGCGTCGCCGAGAACTTCTCGAGTGCATCGACGTCGAACGGAGCTCGGAGTGCGAGATTGATCTGATCTGCACCCGCCTCGACGTACTGTCCGATGCGGTCGATCACTTCGTCGTCCGAACCGGTGAGGACCCCGGGTCGCACACCCTCGGCCAGAAGACCGAACTGGCCCACCAGGCTCTCTTCCGTCCACGCAATTCCGACGTTGACCGTCCGTCGAACTTCGGCCGGGTCACGACCGACTCGTTCGCAGTGTTCGGTGAGAACGCGACTCTTGTGGGCGAAGGTCTCCGGAGACACGAACGGAACGTTCCAGCCATCGGCGTACTTGGCGGTGATCGCCAAGGTGCGCTTCTCGCCTCCGCCTCCGATCCAGATGGGGATCTTCGCCTGCACGGGACGGGGTTCGTTGCGTGCCTCGTTCAAGGTGAACCACTGTCCCTCGAACGACGTGACGTCGTCGTGGAGGAGACCCCTGACGCACTGAGCGGCCTCCTCGAGTTGATTCATTCGGGTCTTGATCTCCGGAAACGGGATTCCGTAGGCGTTGTACTCGACGACGGCCCAGCCGGCGCCGAGGCCGAGATCGGCCCGACCCCCCGAGACGTGATCGATGGCAGTGATCATCTTGGCCAGCACGGCCGGATGTCGGTAGCCGACCGAGTAGACGAGTGAACCGACGCGAACCCTCGACGTCTCGGCGGCGAGAGCGGCGTGCATGGCCACGGCCTCGTAACACGCAGCATCATCGGGTTGGCCGGTCGCTCCGTAGAAATGGTCCCAGATCGAGATCCAGTCGAAGCCGAGTTCTTCGATGCGGTGCCAGAGCGGCCGCAGGACGTCGTACGTGGTGTGTTGAAGTCCGGTGTGGACTCCGAAGGAGGTGCCGGAGAACTTGGCGTCGTTTCCCATGTCTCCACGGTAGTGCAGCACTGGCGAGCGAGTTATCGTCGCCGTGTGCCCCGCGCCGTCGTTCCCGCCAACATCGGATCCGTCGAACTCGAATACGAACAGTTGGGAGACCCGAAGAACCCGACCGTTCTCTTGGTCATGGGATTCGGCGCCCAGATGATCGGGTGGCCCGATTCCTTCTGCCGAGCATTGGTCGACCGTGGATTCCACGTGGTGAGATTCGACAATCGAGACTGTGGTCTGTCGACGAAACTCGACGGTGTGAGCGTCGACGTCGATGCGGTCATGGCGGCGGCCTTCGCCGACCTGCCCGTCCCGCCGGTTCCGTACACGCTCTCCGACATGGCGCTCGATGCCGTCGGATTGCTCGATCACCTCGGTGTGGAGCGGGCTCATGTCGTCGGCGCATCGATGGGCGGCATGATCGCTCAGCACGTGGCCATCGAGCACAGCCATCGCGTGATCTCGCTCACGTCGGTGATGTCGGTGACCGGTGAACCCGAATACGGACAGCCACTTCCCGAGGCGGCCGAGGTGCTGTTGGCTCCTCCGGCTGCCGAACGCGAGGCCTACATCGAGGAGTCGGTCAAATACGGCGTCTGGCAGTCACGTCGCTACTTCGATGCCGATCGAGTGAAGACGGAAGCGGCCCGTTCGTTCGATCGATCGTTCTATCCCGAGGGATCACCCCGGCAGCTCGCCGCGATCTGCGCGAGTGGCCGACGCACCGAGGGGCTGTCGAATCTCGACGTTCCGACCCTCGTGATCCACGGACGAGACGACACACTTCTCCCTCCGTCGGGTGGTGAACGTACGGCCGAGCTGGTCCCCGGGTCCACGTTCCTTCTCGTGGCCGACATGGGTCACGATCTGCCCGAGCCGCTGCAGCCGATGATCGTCGACGCCATCGCCGGCCACGCGCGTCTGGCCGAATGGGCGATGTCGGGCGGGCGCTGAATACGATCGGATCATGTCTGGTCCTCTGTCTGGTTATCGCATCATCGAAATCGCTGGTATCGGCCCGGGTCCCTTCGCGGCCATGTTGTTGTCCGACATGGGCGCCGAAGTCATTCGGGTCGAGCGCAGTCAGGCCGTGCGCGGTCCGGCCCCTGACACGCCGGGTGCCGACATCTTGCAGCGTGGACGTCGGAACGTCGCGATCGATCTGAAGAACCCCGAGGGTGTCGAAACGCTGTTGACCCTCGTCGAGTCGGCCGATGCCTTGATCGAAGGATTCCGTCCCGGTGTGATGGAACGTCTCGGCGTCGGTCCTGACGTGTGTCTCGCGCGCAATCCGGCCCTGGTGTTCGGCCGAATGACGGGCTGGGGTCAGACCGGGATGTACGCCCAGGCAGCCGGACACGACATCAACTACATCTCTCTTGCCGGGGCTCTCGCCCATTTCGGCCGAGCCGGCGAAGCTCCTGTTCCTCCGATGAACATGGTGGGCGATTTCGGAGGCGGCGGCATGTTTCTCGCCTACGGCGTCGTGTGTGCGCTACTCGAGCGTTCGAAGAGTGGCAAGGGCCAGGTCGTCGATGCCGCAATGGTCGACGGGACGGCGATCCTCATGACGATGTTCTGGGCCTTCTCTCAGATGGGTGCGCACGACGAGAACGCACGCGGCACCAATCTGCTCGATACCGGCGCTCACTTCTACGACGCCTACGAATGCGCCGATGGAAAATACGTGTCGATCGGATCGATCGAGCCACAGTTCTACGCCGAACTGTTGAAGCTCACGGGACTCGATGCCGATCCCGAGTTCGCCCGCCAGATGGACAAGTCCCAGTGGCCTCATCTGAAGACTCGGATCGCCGAAGTCTTCCGAACCAAGACCCGCTCCGAGTGGTGCTCGATCATGGAGGCGACCGACGTCTGCTTCGCCCCGGTTCTCACCATGAGTGAAGCGGCGGCTCATCCGCACAACGTCGAGCGCAACATGATCATCGATGTCGCCGGTGTGAAGCAGCCGGCGCCGGCGCCGCGCTTTTCGCGAACGATTCCCGAAGTGTCCGGACCTCCGGCCCATCCCGGTCAGCACACGCGGGAAATCCTCGCTGATTGGGGCTTCGATGCGACGCGCGTCGAGGCTCTGCTCGCATCGGGAGCGGTCGTCGACGCGTGAGCACACTCGTTTGTCTGCATGCTCATCCCGATGACGAGTCGATCGCGACCGGAGGCAGCATCGCGCGAGCGGTGAGTGAGGGCCATCGAGTCGTGTTGGTCGTGGCGACCGACGGTCGCCACGGGGAGACGCCGAACGATCTTGTGCCGGGGGAGACCCTGGTCGATCGCCGACGACGTGAAACCGAACGTTCGGCCGAGGTGCTCGGGGTGGCCGACATCCGGTGGCTCGGGTACCACGACAGTGGAATGACGGGCTGGGAGCAGAACGAAGCGCCGGGAGCATTCGTGGGGGCCGAGCTCGACGAGGCGGCTCGCCGATTCGCCGACATCCTCGACGAGGTCGGTGCCGATGTGGTCACGTGTTACGACTGGCACGGCGGTTACGGCCACCCCGACCACATCATGGTTCACAGGGTTGGACATCGGGCCGTCGACATGGTGGCCGAGAGCGGACGAGTGATCCGGTTGCTCGAATCCACGATGAACCGAACGCGCATCGCTGCGATGCGCGCCGAGAACTCCGAAGACGCTGACTTCGATCCGGAGGCTCCGGCCGACGACGGAAACCCCTTCGGATCGACCGAGGACGAGATCACGATGGCAGTCGACGTGTCGGATTTCGTCGAGCAGAAGCGCCGCTCGATGGCCTGTCATGCCAGTCAGATCACCGATCAGAGTTTCTTCCTCCAGATGCCACCGGAGATGTTCGCCATGGCTTTCGGGACCGAGTGGTTCATCGAGGCCGGTCACCCGGGTGGCGCTCGGCCTGGTTGGTTCATGTGATTCGGGTTCATCTCATCCGGCACGGTCGCGCGTCGGCCGGTTGGGACACTGACCCTGATCCTGGTCTCGACGAGGTGGGTCGAGTTCAGGCCGGTGCGACCGCCCGCGAACTGTCGATGATCCTCGCCGCCGACTCGGACGTCGATGTCGTGTCGAGTCCGTTGCGTCGTTGCCGTGAGACGGCCGGATTCCTGCTCGACGAATGGGGTCGACCCCACGAGTCGCTGACGGTGGTCGATGCGGTTCGTGAGATTCCGTCCCCGGACGGTATTCCGATGGCCGAGCGGGTCGAGTGGTTGCGGCGCGCGATGGCGGGTTCGTGGGTCGATCTCGGTGCGACGTACACCGATTTTCGAGATGGAGTGATCGATTTCGTGCGCACCCGACGTCGTCCGACGTTGGTGTTCAGTCACTTCATCGCCATCAATGCGATCATCGGTGCCTGTACGGGTGACGACCGCCTCGTGATCGACAGCCTCGACAATGCCTCGGTGACCGTCGTCGACGTCGACCCCGATGGAGGTATGGCCCTCGTCGAGCGGGGACGGCAAGCCGACACTCTCATTCGCTGAACCGGCAGACTGTGTTCATGCGCAAGAGAGGCCTCGACACGTCAGCCGTGATCGTGCCGTTGCTCGTCTCACTGGTGGCTTGTGGCGGTGGAGGTGAATCGTCCGATTCCCTGGTTCCACTTCGGACCACCACGCCGACCGTGGTCACGACCGTGCCACCGACGACCGACGTGCCCGTCACCTCGACGTCATCGACCACCACGTCGACCACGTCCACGACGACGACGCTGGTGGAAGGGGAGGAACTCGTCCTGCGGAGCAACGGTCTCGGGAGTGCTCGTTTCGGTGTCGAACCCGAGGGAGTCATCTCCTTCGTGACGTCACTTCTCGGGCCGTCCGACGACGATTCCGGCTACGTCGATTCGTTCTCGGAATTCGGAACGTGTCCGGGTTCGGAAGTTCGCGGCGTGCGATGGGGTGACTTGCTCCTGTTGTTCGGCGACGACAGCGATTTCGGGTCGGGGCGTCGCCACTTCTATCAATGGCAGTTCGGACCCCAGACCTCGTCGCCCCTTCGTCCCAGTGGGCCACTCACCGACGGGCTGATTGGACTCGGATCGACGCTCGCCGACATACGGCGTGTGTATCCCGATGTGGAGGTCTTCGCCGACGAGATGTTCGGCCCCGGTTTCGAACTGGAACCACTCCTGTGGGGGACGCTCACCGATGACGCCGAGACCGGACGCGTGATCGCCCTGGTCGGTGGCACACCGTGTGGTGAGTGACACCAAGGTTGGCCCCGAATCGGCCGAGTAGGGTCGGACCGAATGACTGCTCTCATGTTGCTCGACCTCCATCAGCAGTGGAGTTGGTTCGTGATCATCGCGAACGGCTCGGCCGGACTCTGGGCGCTCGGCGCGCACCGATTCCCCGTCATGCGCTCACGTGCTCTGTGGTGGTACACGCTCGTCGCCCAGCTGACGATGTTCGTTCAGGTGGGTCTGGGTGTCGCTCTCGTCAATCGTGAGAAGTTGGAGTTTCCTCAGTTCCACGCCTTCTACGGATTCGTCGGAATCATGGCCATCGCGATCATCTTCAGTTATCGCAACCAGATGAAGCATCGGCTCTACCTGCTCTACGGATTCGGTGGCCTCTTCGTGATGGGACTCGGCATCCGAGCCCTTCTCGTCGGCCGCTAGAAATCGCCCACTCTGTCGCGCTGACACCCAAAATCGGGCACTTCCGCTACAGGGTGGGCGAATTTCGTCGAAATCAGAGGGTGGAAGCGAGGGAGTCGAGCTGGACGGTCAGCTTCGACGGCAGTTTCGGTCCGAACTGGGCGAAGTGCTCCCGGATCTGGGGAACCGCCTGTTTCCAGCCGTCGGTGTCGACGGCGAGGAGGGCCTTCAGATCGGCGCCATCGATGTCGAGACCCTTGGTGTCGAGTGCACCCTCGGTCGGTAGCAAGCCGATCGGAGTGCGCACCGCGTCCACGGAGCCGTCGACTCGCTCGAACACCCATTTCAGCACTCGACTGTTCTCGCCGAAGCCCGGCCACAAGAAGCGACCGTTCTCGTCGCGACGGAACCAGTTGACGAAGAAGATCTTCGGGAGCTTCGACGAATCGGATTTCGATCCGATCGCCAGCCAGTGAGCGAAGTAGTCGGCCATGTTGTAGCCGCAGAACGGAAGCATGGCCATGGGGTCGAAGCGGAGCTTGCCAACTGCGCCTTGCTGGGCCGCAGTGGTCTCCGAGGCCATGATCGAACCGAGGAACACGCCGTGATCCCAGTCGAAGGCTTCGGTCACGAGCGGCACGGTGCTGCGACGGCGACCGCCGAAGAGAATGGCCGAGATCGGCACACCCGCCGGATCCTGCCATTCGGCGGCCATCGACGGACATTGCGATGCCGGGGCGGTGAATCGAGCGTTCGGGTGAGCGGCCGGCGTCTCGGTCTCGGGGGTCCAGGCGTTGCCCTTCCAGTCGGTGAGACGGGCCGGCTTGTCGGTCGTCATGTCTTCCCACCACACGTCGCCGTCGGGTGAGAGGGCGGTGTTGGTGAAGATGCAATTGCCCCACAGGGTGTGCATCGCGTTGGCATTGGTGTCGTCGCCGGTTCCCGGGGCGACGCCGAAGAAACCCGCCTCGGGATTGATTGCGTACAGGCGACCGTCGTCACCGAACTTCATCCAGCAAATGTCGTCACCGATGGTCTCGGCCTTCCAACCCGGGATGGTGGGAACCAACATGGCGAGGTTGGTCTTTCCACATGCCGACGGGAACGCAGCGGCGATGTACTTCGAGGCTCCCTCGGGGTTGGTGAGCTTCAGGATGAGCATGTGCTCGGCGAGCCAACCGTCGTCTCGGGCCATGACCGACGCGATACGCAAGGCAAAGCACTTCTTGCCGAGGAGAGCGTTTCCGCCGTAGCCCGATCCGAACGACCAGATCTCACGGGTCTCGGGGAAGTGCACGATGTACTTGTTGTCGGGGTTGCACGGCCAGGACGAATCCGACTGACCGTCGGTCAGAGGCGCACCCACCGAATGCAGACACGGGACCCAGTCGTTGTTGCCGAGGACGTCGAGCGCGCCTTGTCCCATTCGCGTCATGATGCGCATGCTCACAGCGACGTAGGCCGAGTCGGTGAGCTGCACGCCGATGTGAGCGATCGGGGAGCCGAGCGGCCCCATGCTGAAGGGAACGACGTACATGGTGCGACCGCGCATGGTGCCTTGGTAGAGCGAGGTGAGTTCGGCCCGCATTTCGGCCGGTTCGCGCCAGTTGTTGTTGGGGCCAGCGTCCTCTTCGCGAGACGAGCAGATGAACGTGCGATCCTCGACGCGGGCGACGTCACCCGGATCGGAGTGCGCCCAGTAGCTGTTGGGACGCTTGGCCTCGTCGAGTCGGGTGAACGTTCCGCTGTCGACGAGAAGCTGACACAGCCGGTCGTACTCTTCGGCCGAACCGTCACACCAGTAGATGTCGGACGGCTGGAGAATCGCTGCCCAGTCGTCGACCCACTTCTTCAAGCGCTCGTTCGAGGTGGTTCCGCTCACTGTCGTCTCCTTGGGGGTGAGTGACGAATCGGTTGTGGTGACGCCGAAGCGTCGGGGCGGTCAGACGCCCGGAGTGCCCATGTCGACTTCGGATCCGAGACGCAAGTGCGTCGCGCAGCCGGAGTCGTCGAGATCGAAGATGACTCGCTGACCGGGACGCAGCATCCGAAAGATGCTCCCGTTCAGCGCGTCGGCGGCCAGTTCGTGTTCGCTGAGATCGGCATCGGACAGCACGAGGCCAGTTCCCGTTCCCGGGTCGTAGGCCTTGACGACTCCCTGCATGCCGCGGCTCAGTTGCTCGCCGTGGTGCGGCCGACCTTGGTGATCTTGCCGGCGCGAATGCAGGACGTGCAGACGTTCACACGCTTGGTCGAACCGTTCACCAGAGCGCGAACACGCTGGATGTTCGGGTTCCAACGACGCTTGGTCCGCACATGCGAGTGCGACACCGACATACCCCACGAGGGACGCTTTCCGCACACTTCACATACTGATGCCATGATCGATCTCACTTTCGGGCCCGAGGCGGGGCCCTGACAGCAGAAGAATGCTACCGGGGGTCGTTCGGCCACCCCAAGTGATGCGGGTGATGAGAGCGATCACAAACAGCGATGACCAGGCCGGGAGGGGTACCATCGGGGCGTGACTGCGCCCGTGCTGGCACCCGACGAGCCGTCCGAGCGGTTCGATGCCGATCGTCTCCGTCGGACGGTCGTCACATTCCGAGACGCCGTCAAAGCCCATGCCCCGCGCATCAATCGCCTGAACGTCTATCCCGTTCCGGACGGGGACACCGGAACCAACATGGCCCGCACTCTCGATGCCGTGGTGGCCGAGCTCGAAGCAGCCGACGAGGGGATCGAGCCGACGTGTCAGGCGATCTCGCATGGTTCGTTGATGGGAGCCCGAGGGAACTCGGGCGTGATCCTCAGCCAGATTCTGAGAGGACTCTCCGGACGACTGTCGAAAGCGGCGTCCCACACGGCGACCGAGGTGGCCGAGGCGCTGTCGGCGGCGTCGACATCGGCGTACCAGGCGGTCGTGAAGCCGATCGAGGGGACGATCCTCACCGTGGTGCGTGAAGCTTCCGATGCCGCGCGTCAGGCGGCCGCCGAGGGGTCGGGACTGGCCGTCGTTCTCCGCGCGGCACGAGACGCCGGACGAAGCGCACTCGATCGCACTCCCGAGATGTTGCCGGTACTGAAGGACGCCGGAGTCGTCGACGCCGGTGGCGCAGGCTTCCTGCTTCTGCTCGACGCCGCGCTCAACGTGGTCGATGGCGAACCCATTCCGACTCCCGAGAATTCGATCGGTGGTGATGCGACCGACCTGCCGAGCTTCGATGTGTCGTCGCTGTCGTCTCCCGACGCCCACGACGAGGTCTCGGTCGCCGATCTTCGCTACGAGGTGATGTATTTCTTGCATCTCGACGACGAGCGCATCGGCGAGTTCAAGAGCGACTGGGCCGAAATCGGAGATTCCATCGTCGTGGTGGGTGGCGACGGGCTCTGGAACTGTCATGTCCACACGAACGACATCGGAGCCGCGATCGAGGTGGCAATCGACCTCGGTGGTCGCCCGAAGCAGATCCGTGTCACCGACCTCTTCGAGGAAGTCGCCGAGCGTCACGCATCGCATGGCTCGCACGACGATTCGGGTGTCGGTGCCGAAGCCCGTTGGTCCGGGCTTCCCCGAGTCACGACTGCGGTCGTCGCCGTCTGCAGTGGAAGTGGGCTCGAAGAACTCTTCGGTCAACTCGGTGTTCAAGGCATCGTGACGGGCGGTCAGACTCTCAATCCGTCGACAGCCGAACTTCTCGACGCGGTCACCCGTGTGAATGCCGACGAAGTGATCGTTCTGCCGAACAACAAGAACATCATTCCGGTGGCCGAGCAGCTCGATGCCCTCACTGCCAAGACCGTTCACGTCGTGGCGACCCGTTCGATGCCCGAAGCCCTTGCGGCCCTGGTCGTCTACGACCCCGAGGCAGCGGCCGAGGTCAATGCGGCGTCGATGTCGTCGGCCATTGGCGCGATGATCACCGGTGACGTGACGAAGGCGGTCCGCGATTCGGCCAGTGACGCCGGACCGGTCAGGGTCGGTGACTGGATCGGGCTCGTTCGTGGTGAGGGAATCGTCACCGTTTCCGGCACGCCCGATGGAGCGGCGATCGGTCTGCTCCAGACCATCGTGACCGACGAGCGTGAGATCGTGACGATCATCGAAGGCGCCGACGCGACGTCGTCGGCGACCGAGGCGATCGTTTCTTGGCTCGCCGGCGAGCGCCCAGAGGTGCAGGTCGAATGTCACCGTGGTGGGCAGCCGTTGTATCCCTATCTCTTCGGCGTCGAGTGACCGAACGACCGATCACGTCCCGAGAATTGTCGGAGATGCCGCTCTCGCGGTTGAAGGCGGTCGGGAGCGGAAAGAGACTGGAGAACTTCGCCAAGTTCGGTATCGAGGATCTGCTGGAACTCCTGTCGCACTATCCGCGACGGTGGATCGACCGAACACGTGAAGCGACGGTGGGTGATCTGGCCGAAGGTCTCGACGCCCTCGTGGTCGGCGAGATCGTCCGGGTGAACTCGACTCCCCGTGGTCGTGGGCCGTCGCGTGTGAACGTGACCCTCGCCGACGACACCGGAACCCTGAAGATCGTCTTCTTCAATCAGTCGTGGCGCGAGAAGCAACTGGCCGTCGGGTCCCTCGTTGCGGTCCACGGACGAGTGTCGTCGTTTCGCAACGACCTTCAGATGGCCAACCCGACCGTCGACGTTCTCGGAGATCCGGGGGAGCGGCCCCGTCCCATCGTCGCCGTGTATCCACAGAGCGAGAAGATCGACCTGCCGTCGTGGGTCGTGCGGCGGGCGATCGAGGAGACGTTGTCACGGAGTCGTTCACGAGGAATCGCCGATCCGTTGCCCGAGTCCTTACGTCATGAACACTCGCTCGTCTCACGACGTGAGGCACTGGAAGGAATCCATCTTCCGGAATCCTTCGCCGCCAAGGAGATGGCGCGCCGTCGACTGGCGTTCGACGAACTGCTTCGCGTCCAACTGGTCCTCATCATGCGCAAGCGGGCGATCGAGCGGGAGTCCATCGGAGTTCGTCACGTGGTCGATGGTCCGTTGGTTCGACGATTCCTCGAGCATGTTCCGTACTCGCTCACCGGCGCTCAACGACGAGTGATCGGAGAGATCGATGCCGATCTGGGTTCACCGACTCCGATGCACCGTCTGCTCCAAGGTGATGTCGGTGCGGGCAAGACGTTGGTCGCCGTCGCAGCGATGTTGACTGCCGTCGACGGCGGCCATCAAGGTGCACTCATGGCGCCCACCGAAGTGCTGGCGGAGCAGCACGCGGCGGGGGTGTCGTCCTTGCTCGATGGCCTGCTCGTTCCGGAAGTCGAGAGCCTGTTCGGGGAGCGTCCGGTGCGCGTCGAACTTCTCACCAATTCGGTCACGGGGGAGCGCCGTCGAAGCGTTCTGGCCGGCCTCGCTGACGGCTCGGTCGATCTGGTGATCGGCACCCATGCCCTCATTCAGGAGTCGGTCGAATTCCACAGTCTCGGTGTGGTGGTGGTCGACGAGCAGCACCGATTCGGAGTCGAGCAGAGAGCGGCCCTTCGTGACAAGGGTGATCGGGGCGCGGTCCCCGATGTGCTGGTGATGACCGCCACGCCGATTCCACGCACGGCGGCCATGACCGTGTACGGCGATCTCGACGTGAGCATCCTCGACGAGAAGCCTCCCGGACGAACGCCCATCGTCACTCGTCATGCAGTGTCCGGTGTCGACGAGTCGCAGGTGTGGGACGACGTTCGATCGCGGATCGCCGAGGGTCGTCAGGCCTACGTCGTCTGTCCACTGATCGAAGAAAGCGAGAAACTCGAAGTGGCGTCGGCCGAGGAGACGCTCGAGCGTCTGGCGGCCGGCGAACTGTCGGGAGTGCGCCTCGGTCTGCTGCACGGTCGAATGTCGTCGGCTGACAAGGACGAAGTGATGGGTCACTTCCGAGATGGCGACGTCGACGTGCTCGTCGCCACCACCGTGATCGAAGTGGGTGTCGACGTTCCCAACGCCACGGTGATGGTGATTCTCGACGCCGATCGATTCGGAATCGCCCAGCTGCATCAGTTGCGTGGACGAGTCGGCCGTGGGCGCCACGAATCGAGCTGCTGGCTCGTGACGTCGGCCGATGACGACGCGCTGATCTCCGAGGTCAGCCCGCGTATCGAGGCACTCGTCGAATCGGATGACGGTTTCCTTCTCGCCGAGGTCGACCTCGAGTTGCGCGGAGAGGGCACACTCATGAACAAGGAGCAAAAGGGCAGGAGCGATCTCCGCCTGGCCTCTTTGCGGCGAGATCGTGAACTCGTCGAGATGGCTCGCACGGTGGCTCAGACGATCGTGGATGCGGACGAGTTCCTCGAGAGCCATCCCGATCTTCGGGACGAGATCGAACTCTTCCTCAGTCCCGAGGACGAAGAGTTCCTCTTCAAGAGCTGAGAGCCCGTGTCCCGGGTGCAGGACTAGTCTCCGCGTGATGCTCGTGCTGCGGTCCCTCGGGGAACGAACAGGCCAACGCTTGCGTTGTGTGCATTCGGCGGCGTGGTTGAGTTTCGTCGGCGCGATCGTCTTCGCCGTCGTGTTCGGCCGTCTCGGAGTCGCTCACCATCGCAACTTCGGGACTTGGGCGTACGACATGGGGATCTACGACCAAGGTTTCTGGCTCGTGTCCCGGGGCGGTCAGAGCTTCGTGACCGTTCGCGGACTCGAGTTCTGGGGTCATCACGTCAACGTGGTGGCCTTCCTCTTCGCCCCCTTTTATTGGTTGGGTGCCGGACCCTCGTTCCTCTATGTCGTGCAGGCCTCGGTGATGGGTCTCGGAGCGATCCCGGTGTACTTGCTCGCGCGAGATGGATTTCGGTCGTCGTGGATGGGTCTGGTCTTCGCAATCGTCTTTTTGACCTACGCACCGGTTCAGTGGATCGTCTGGGCCAACTTCCACCCCGAAGCCCTCGTCGTCACGCCTTTCCTCGCGGCGTGGTGGTGTGCTCGAACTCGTCGCTGGAAGTGGTTCGCGCTCTTCGTCCTCCTGGCGCTGTCGATGCGCGAGGACGCGGCTCTGGCCGTCTTCATGCTGGGTGTGGTCATGGCGGCCCCTCACCTGAAAGACGTCGTTCACGCGCTGCGATCGAAATCTTGGGAACCGATATCCGGCCATCGTGGCGAGACGTTGCGAGCGAGTGTGTACACACTCCTCGCCGGTGTCACGTGGTACGTGATCTGCACTCGATTCGTCATTCCGCACTTCAATCGGGGCGACGAGCCTTTCTACGTGTCGGCGTATTACGGGAACTACGGGGACACGACGACTCAGGTGATCGGTGAGATTCTCCGTCACCCTCAGCGGGTGATCTCGGACGCGACCCAACCCGATCGAGTCCGCTTCTACCGCGATCTGCTGCTTCCGCTCGGCCTCACCCCTTTGTTGGCTCCTCTCCAACTCCTCGTGGCGGCTCCGCAGATGCTGGCGAGTGTGATCGGCACCAGTCCGTACGCCCGTCAGATCCGCTGGCAGTACACGTCGGTGATGATCGCGCCCTTGATGGTGGCGGCCATCGATGGCGCTCGGTTGATCTGGCGGTCTCGTCGTCTGCGCGGCTGGCTCGTCGTCGTCCTGCTCGTGTCGTCGTTCGTCAGCAACCTTGCGTGGTCCAATTCTCCGTGGTCCGACAATTCGTACGTCTGGGCCAAACATTCGCCACGGGTCGACGTTCTTCGGCGGGCCGTCGAGTTGGTTCCCGACGACGCGTCGGTGACGGCGACGTACACCATCGTTCCGCAGCTCTCTCGCCGTGAGCAGATCTACGACTGGCCGAATCCATGGGTCGAGTCCTATTGGGGCGTCGACGACGGTCACCGTCTCCCGTCACCCGATGCGATCGAATGGGTGGTCATCGATCGGAATCACGTGAGTGTCGAGCACTTACCGATTCTCGACGAGATCACTGGCGGTGGTGACTTCGACGTTCTTCTCGACGAGTCGGGAGTCGTGGTGGCTCGACGAATCGAGGGCTGACGTCCGTGTCGTCATTCGTCGACTGCGGGTAGCTCCAGATCCCATCGATCGAGGCAGTCCTGACAGCGGTAGGCGACCACGTCGCCGGCGAGCCACGAGCCGTCCTCACGAGGATGGGTGAGCAGGAAGCAGCGGCCACCGCAATCGACACAGACGATTTCCGTCTCGGGAGGGATCGCCGATGTCATGTAGCGAGTCTGCCAGTCGCAACGCCGCCTCCCTAGGCTGACCTCATGCGAGTGGTTGCGGGAACGCTTCGCGGACGACCGATCGTGGCACCGGCGGGCTCGGCGACTCGACCCACCACTGATCGCGTTCGAGAGGCCATGTTCAACGCTCTCGAGAGCATCGGGGCGATCGAAGACGCATCGGTGATCGATTTGTTCGCCGGTAGTGGCGCGCTCGGTATCGAAGCGTTGTCGCGGGGTGCGCGCCGATGCACCTTCGTCGAAAGGGACCGTGATGCCTTGCGATCGATTCGCACCAATCTCGAGAAGCTCGGTCTGGAGGATCGAACGTCGGTGTCGACGGGTGACGTTCTCTCCTCGATCGGCGCCTTTCGAGGCATCGATCTGGTTCTGGTCGATCCTCCCTACGGTTTCGAGGCATGGTCCCGTCTGCTCGATGCCGTCGTGGCGGTGATCAACCCCGATGCCATCGTCGTCCTGGAGAGTGATCGAGCCGTCGAACTACCGATGGGCTGGGAGGAAGTCCGGGCCAAGCGGTACGGACGCACCTGGGTGACCTTCGTGCGGCGCGTTCTCGAGGCGTGAAACCGGTACCTTGAGTTGGTATGGCCGGTTCACCGTCCCTCGTCGCCCTCTATCCAGGGAGTTTCGACCCGTTTCACGTGGGTCATCTCGACGTGGTCGAGCAGGCTCTCGAACTCTTCGGTTCGGTGATCGTGGCCGCGATGCACAATCCCGGCAAACCCTCCGGAAGCATCGATCTCGCTGACCGTGTCCGACTGATCGAGGTGAGTACTTCTCATCTGGCCGGAGTGCGGGTCGAGGCCTGTCCTGGGTTGGCGGTCGATGCCGCACGCGACTTGGGCGCCGACTTCATCGTCAAAGGACTGCGGTCGGCGGCCGACTTCGATGTCGAGCAGCAGATGGCCGACACCAACCACTCGGTGTCCGGAGTCCGGACGGTGTTCGTGCCGGCGAAGCCGGACGTGTCGTTCGTGAGCAGTCGGTTCATTCGAGAAATCGGCTCTCACGGTGGGCGAATCGAGCACATGTTGCCTGCCCCGATCGCCGACGAAGTGGCGACTATCCTTCGACAGCGATCGGATCGTCGAGCGTGACGATGAGTGAGAGGGTCTCCCGATGAGCGTGGATTTCGACGACTTCGACGACGACACCGGCTCCTACGACCGCGGCGGCGACGACCCCATGGGAGATTCGGGGATTCTGCTCCGCCGAGCGATCGACATCATCGCAACGGCACCCAACATGCCGTTGTCCTCCACTCCGCGCATCGATCGTGACGAGATCATCGAATTGCTCGAAGGGGCCCTCAGTCGGTTGCCCGACGAGTTGCGCCAGGCGCGATGGATGATGAAGGAACGGGAAGAGTTCATGCAGCGCGCGTACCGGGAGGCCGACGAGATCATCGATGCGGCCAAGGTTCAGGCCGAGCGTTTCGTGCAGCGAGCCGAGATCGTTCGCGCCGCCGAGCAGAGGGCACGACAGATCATGGAGGCGGCCGAGGACGATTCGCGCCGGCTCAAACTCGAGACCGAAGACTTCCTCGATCAGCGATTGGCCAGTTTCGAGATCCTGCTCGACAAACTCGGTCGCACGGTGGCAACCGGCCGGCGTCGGCTCTCCATCGGCGACCAGCGGGCCGACGACGAGAATCTTCCCGAGATGTACTCCGACGACACCTACGTGGGTGAGTCGGTCGCCTCCGACCCTGATCCGTCGAGTGCCTTCTTCGATCAGGACAGCACGGCCAACCGCTGAGGCTCGCGTGGCCAGCCCGCTCGTCGTCAACGCCCTCGAACTTCTTCGTCGGCCCGGATCTCACAAGACCCTGACGGTCGGGGTTCCGCCCATCGAGGTCGATCTCGTCGGTGAGGAACGTCTGGTCCATGGCGCCGAGATCGCGCTCGACCTCGCGTGTGAGAGCACGACCGACGCCGTGGTCGTTTCGGGAATGGTGACGGTTCGGACCCGAGGTGCGTGTCGGCGGTGTCTGCGGGACGTGGAGGGTGAACTGACGATCGGCGTTCACGAGACCTACCAGGAGACGCGCACCGACCCCGATGCCTTCCCGATCGAGAACGACCAGATCGATCTTCGACCCATGATCCGGGAATCGGTCCTCCTCGACGTCCCGGGCGCCCCGTTGTGCCGCCCGGACTGTCCTGGGCTCTGCCCGGTCTGCGGAGCCGATCTGTCGACCGAGTCCTGCTCCTGCGTGGTCGAGACGCTCGACCCTCGCTGGTCGGTGCTCTCCGACCTCCGGGACTCGCTGCCCGAGTAGCCGTTCCCGGTCTCGGTGATGTCGGATCCGGTGGCGGAGCCGCGGGTCACCGCTATCCTCGAAGGGCCGTTACGAGGAGACGATCGCTGTGGCAGTTCCCAAGAAGAAGAAGTCGAAGTCGAAGTCCCGCAGCCACCGTGCCGGTGCCTGGAAGTTGGGCTCCCCGTCGCGCAGCCTCTGCCCGCGCTGTGGATCGGCCAAGTTGCCGCACACGGTGTGCAAGGCCTGTGGCTGGTACAAGAACCGCGTCGCCGTCGAAGTCTGAGTCGACGTCCGGTCCTCGGACATCAGTCATCCCCACGTTCATGTTGCCGATTGCCGTCGATGCTCTCGGAGGCGACCGCGCCCCTGATGAAATTCTGGTCGGTGTTCGCGAGGCGATCGCACTCGGGATCCCAGTGGTGTTGGTGGGTCCTTCGGACCTCGCTGGCCGGGGAGACATTCCTCTGATCCCAGCGTCCGAGTTCATTGCCATGGACGACGATCCCGGCAAGTCGGTGCGCACCAAGAAGGACTCCACACTCGTGAGAGCCGCCGAGGCCGTTCGTGACGGCAAGGCGTCGGCCATGATCTCGGCCGGCAACACCGGTGCGACGATGGCGTCGGCACTCTTGCGCATGGGGCGTATCAAAGGGGTCAGCCGTCCGGCCATTGCCACTCCGATTCCGGTACCCGGTGGAACACCGACGGTTCTGCTCGATGCCGGGGCGAACGCCGAGGTGCAGGCCGACTGGCTGGTGCAGTTCGCTCAGATGGGCGCGGTGTACGCCCGGCATCGTTACGAGATCGCGTCACCGCGTGTCGGGCTCCTTTCCATCGGTGAGGAACCGGGCAAAGGTGATTCGCTTCGCAAGGCGGCCTACGACCTCTTGTCGGTCGCGCCGGGTATCGACTTCATCGGCAACGTCGAGGGCCGCGACGTGATGTCCGACTCGGTCGATGTCGTCGTGACCGATGGATTCACCGGCAACGTCGTGTTGAAGACACTGGAAGGTGGAATGAAGACGCTCGTGCGTGCGCTCATGGACGCCTTCGCATCGAAGCCCGAATACAAGGAGCATGCCGACGTCTTGCTGCCAGCTCTGCTACCGCTCTACGAGTCGGTCGATCCCGACACCACGGGTGGAGCCGTCCTACTCGGTGTCGACGGTGTCTGCATCATCTCCCACGGATCCTCGTCGGCTCGGGCCATCGTGAACGGGATCAAGGTCGCAGCCGACATGGTCGAACGCGACATCGTCGGTCAGATCCGCTCCGCCATCGCCGCCTCGTCCAACTAGGCTCTCGGGCGTCTCGAAGGAGGGGCCATGCCCGCTGAAACTCACGTCGTACCCGGTCCGCTCGGTCGTGACGAGATCTTCGCCATCGTTCGCGATCAACTCGTCGACATTCTCGAGATCGACCCCGAGAACATCTCGGAGGGACAGAGTTTCAAGGACGACCTCGGTGCCGATTCTCTGGCTCTGGTCGAACTCGTCGAGGCACTCGAAGAAGAGTTGAGCGAGCGCACGGTCGGATTTCGTATCGAGGACGAGGACCTGGCCGATCTGAAGACTGTTCGCGATGCCGTCGACTTCGTGTACGACCAGGTTCGGGCCCGAGGCGGTGGGGGCTGAACCAGCCGTCGACGTCCGACGGCGTCCACCAGTGGATGTCGGAGCTGTCAGGTCACACGTTCAAGAAGCCCGAACTTCTCGATCTGGCGATGGCTCACCGATCGTGGTGCGCCGAGAACGGTGGTGTCCCATCGAACGAACGTCTCGAATTCCTCGGTGACGCCGTTCTCGGGTGGATCGTCGCCGACTTGGTGACCCGACGACATCCGTCGGCCTCGGAGGGCCAACTGACCGACTTACGCAAGTCGCTGGTGAGTGCTGAGGCGTTGGCCGACATGGCGCGAGAGATCGGGCTCGGACGTCACGTGCGACTCGGTGCCGGAGAGCGTGACGCCGGGGGGCACGACAAGACGTCGATACTGGCCGATGCCCTCGAAGCACTCATCGGTGCCCTGTACCTCGATGCCGGAGTGACACGCACTCGTCGATTCGTTCGTGGTCTGGTGGCGACGCGAGCCAAGGAGGCCTGGCGTCGCCTCGACCGAGTCGACGCTCGAAGCCGACTCATTCGCGTGTGTGTTCGCGAATTCGGTCGGCCACCCGTGGTGCAGACGACGGCATCCGGACGGGCTCACGAGCCCTCTTTCGACGCCAGCGTAGTGGTGGAAGGCGAGACCCTCGGGCGCGCCATCGGCCACTCGAAGAAAGTGGCGATTCAGCGAGCCTCCGAAGCGGCCCTCGACGTCCTGGTGACGCGCGGGGTCGATGTGACGAGTGCCTGAGCTTCCGGAAGTCGAGACCGTTCGGCGGGGCCTTTGCGATCACGTCGTCGGACGAAGGATCGAAGGAGTCGAACTCGGTCGTCAGCGTGCTTATCGACGAGTCGGGGCCGAACGACTCGTGGCGGGCCTGATCGACCGTACGGTGATCGCA
>JAQCIK010000010.1:0-66900 GCA_027592035.1 Actinomycetota bacterium
CGATACGTCGATTCCACTGGAACGGGGGCAGGTGCACGTTCGGAGCGACAAGCACACCGTCGAGTTCCGACGAATCCTCGAACGACTCGTGACTCTCTGACCGTCAGATCCGCTCGAATTCGAGCAACGCCTCTTCCTGGTTCGGCCCGTTCATCTGAACGTGAAGACGGTTGGTGTCGATGAAGTGACGATGCACTTCGGGACCGTGCGGGGCCGTCACGTTCACCACCAATTCCTCGCCCACGAAGATGGCGGTCTTGGTCACCGGACCAGTGATCGATTCGGTGGCGAACACCGTCTCGCCGTCGGCAGTGATGGTGTCGAGGCGTCGTTCGGTGCGCTTCTTTCCGCGCCAGCGCACGATCTGCGAGATGGTGACCACTCCATCTTTCAGCCCGAAGGTCGTGACCGACCGATGGAAGAAGTGATCGATTTCGTCATCGATGTCATCGGCCGACATACCTCGCGCCGCCAGCCATTCTCGGTAGCCGGTGTGAGCGACGAGCTTCCAGGTGCCGCGCCAGGCGTACACCGGACCCGACACTTTGGTACGTCGCTGACCCGTGCGCGGTTTGGCCGAGAAAAGACCGCGCATCGCTCCGACCTTGGCGCGTTGGAGGAGCATGTCGGGATTGAACAGGCGGGGCTGCACGACCCAACCCTACATCGGCCCTAGCCTGCACCGAATGGGCGACCGCGATGACAAGTTCTGTGTCTCGTGTGGTCGTCGAATCGAATGGCGCAAGAAGTGGGAGCGCTCGTGGAGCGAGATCCGCTTCTGTTCCGACCGGTGTCGGCGTGATCGTCCAGGTGAACTCGATCGTGCACTCGAGTCGATGATCCTCGCTCTTCTCGAGACCCGAGCCAACGGCGCCACCATCTGTCCGAGCGAAGCGGCCCGGGCCGTCGCTGACGACTGGAAACCTCTCATGGAGCGAACTCGTTCGGCGGCTCGACGTCTCGAGGTATCGGGGGCTATCGACATCGTTCAGGGTGGACGAGTGGTCGACCCGTCCGCTGCCAAAGGTCCGATTCGGCTACGACGAAGGAGTTCCGGTGCGTGATCTCGACCCACACGGTGAAGAATCTGCACCGGATCACCAGTTCGGGGCCGAGTACTACCGGAGGTTCTATGGGAAAGGTGGGGTGCACGATCGACGCAAGATCGCCCAGCTCGCCTCCGCCGTTCACGGAATGTGCGCATGGTGGGGTGTCACCCCTCACTCGGTCCTCGACGTGGGTGCCGGCCTCGGCCTGTGGCGCGACTGGTACCGCGCCACTCACCCGCGTGTGAAAGTCGTGTCGACCGACATCAGCGAACATGCGTGCGCGAAATACAGCCACGAGCACCGAGACATTGCATCCTGGACGCCATCGCGATCGTTCGATCTCGTCATCTGCCACGGAGTTCTGCAATATCCCGACGACGTCTCCACCACGTCGGCCATTTCGAATCTGGCCGCCGCTTGTCGACACGTGCTGTATCTCGAAGTGCCGACTTCACTCGACTTCCGCACCGTCGTCGATCCCGACGCCACCGACATGGACGTCAACCATCGCTCGGGCAAGTGGTACCGCGAGCGACTCGATCCCTACTTCAAACAGGCCGGGTCCGGTCTGTGGGTACGCCGAGGTGGCGGTGTTCTCCTCTACGAACTCGAACGTTCGCGCTGAGAACTAGCCACGCAGCGGGCGACGCACCGGACGATCCCAGCCGGGCTGACCGGTCGGCTTGGGTCCGGGCCACAGACGTGGACCCATCTCGACCATGCCGTGATGCGAACCGTATTCACCCAACAAGTTCAGATACGGCGCTGCGTCGAAGGCCTCGGGGCCTCGCACACCGGTGCCCTTCCACGTTCCGTTCGACATCAGTTCGAGAGCCACGACCGGACAGATCGCGGTCTGCCACAGCACCGCTTGCGAGCCCCATTCGCGCATGGTGGTCTCGTTGTCGGCCACGTGATACAGGTAGACCTCACGCGGACTTCCGTCGTACGTTCCCTTCACCCAGATGCCGGCACACGTCTTCCCGGCCATGATGTGGCCGAGTTTGGCCGGGTTCGGCAGAACGGCCGCCAACACGTCTCGTGGGGCCACGTGCACGTCGCCCACTCGAACCGGCACGACTGAATCGAGGCCGAGGTAGGCGAACGTCTTCAAGAAGTCGATGAACTCGGCACCGAGTCCGTACTTGAAGGTGACACGATTGCAGTCGACTTCGCGCGGAATGAGGAGAACCTCTTCGTGCTCGACGTTGACGCATTCGACCGGTCCGATTCCCGCCGGGAAATGGAAGATCTCCGGTTCGCTGAAGCAATCGGTGGTGTAGAGGCCGCGTTCCTTCTCCCAGATGATCGGAGGATTGAGACACTCTTCGATCGTCGTCCAGATCGAGAAAGTGGGCGCGAACTCGTAGCCGTCGATCGACAGATTCGAACCATCACGAACACCGATCTCGTCGATCGTGTCGAAGAGAACGTCGGCGGCGTAACGCGCGAACACATCGGAGAGACCCGGTTCGATACCCATACCGACGAGAGCCAGAATTCCCTTGTCTCGCCAGGCCTCGTGAGCGGCCAATTGAGCTTCACCGAGCGGTACGCCGACCAGGTTGTACGGATCGGTCGGGTGCGGCTTGCTGAGATTCATGGCCATGTCGAGGTAGTTGGTTCCGGCCTCGAAACAGGAGTCGAAAATGACTTCGTTGAGTCGTGGGTCGCAAGCGTTGACAACGACATCGGCCTTGGTGGCCGAGATCATGTCGACAATGGCCTTCTTGTCACGCGCATCGAGTTCGACGGCACGAAAACGCGACGGGTCGTCCAGTTCGGCGACAGCCTTCTCCGCAGTGGAGAGGTAGAGGTCGGCGAGAACGAACTCCGTGAAGAAGGACCGGGTTTCAGCAATCGAGGCCATGGAAGCCCCGACGCCGCCTGCGCCGATCACCAGGATGTTCATCAGTCGTCCAATTCATGAACGTTCCGAGAGCGGAACGTGCCTTCGTTCTAGCCCGAAGTCCCCTACGATCGCACCGTGAGTCGCGATATTGACGCGAGATTGAAGCGCATCGAGGGGATCCTCGAGATTCAGCAGTTGTTCGTCGACTACGGCCTGGCCCTCGATGCGGGGGATTTCGCCGCGTATGCCCAGGTCTTCGCCGAAAACGGTGAACTCGACCTCGGTCCCATCGGAACGGCCATCGGACGCCCGGCGATCGAAGAACTGATGTCACGCACCATGGAAGGTCGGGTCGGGACCTCGTTCCACATCGTGAGCAGTCCGCAGATCCATTTCGACGACGACGATCACGCGACCTCACAGGTGATGTGGACGGTGGTGCACCGTCAAGAGAACGGCGAGCCCAAACTCACGATGATGGGACGACACGTCGACCGTCTCGTGCGCGAGAGCGGATCGTGGAAGATCGCGTCACGTCGCGGTCTGATCGACCTGCCGAGCACGTACCGCGACCAGAGTTAGAGGTTCACGACTCCTGGATCACGGTCGGCAGCGCCGTCGACCAGTCACGATCGGCGTCGATCAGCCGCAACACGTCGGGATGAAGCCGGTTCTCCACGAGTGACCACAGGCCCGAGCGGGCAGCCCGCTCGGCCGTGGTCTCGAATCGTCCCGAGGATCGCCACGCTTCGAGTTCGTCCATCTGGACGAAGTGAACGGCCCGACCCCACGCTTCGGGCTCGGAGCGATGCAACCACGACAGGAGCGACACCATGTGTCGACCGTCGGGAACGAACCCCATGACGTCCGTCCACCACTCGAGACCCAACTTCTTCACGCACCACTGCGCGTCGGGCTCGGCACGCCCGTCGTGGCCGTCGAGTGCCGGGTGCACTTCGATTCCCGACATGTCGAGTGCGACGAGGCTCATGCCGCCCGGGCCCGACTCTGTTCACCGAGCGCACGAATGGGTCGGAGGCGGTGATACAAGCGAAAGCGCTCGACCGCGTGCAACTTGATGTGGGCCATGGCGGCGTCGACATCGTCGGTGACGAGCAGGAGATCGAGATCGCCGGGCGAAATCATGCCGGTGTCGTTCATGTGATCGATCTGAGCGAGCAGAGGTGTCCAGAATTCCTTGCCCATGAGGACCACCGGGAAGTCCTGCACCTTGCCGGTCTGGATGAGCGTGAGGGATTCGAAGAGTTCGTCGACGGTTCCGAACCCGCCCGGCATCACGACGAAGGCGTACGAATACTTCACGAGCATCATCTTGCGTACGAAGAAGTAGTTGAAGTCGATGCTCACGTCGAGATACGGATTGGGCATCTGCTCGTGCGGTAGCTCGATGTTGCAACCGATACTGCATCCACCGGCTTCCTTCGCCCCACGATTGGCGGCCTCCATGATCCCTGGGCCTCCCCCGGTCATGACGGCGAATCCCATGTGGCTGGCCGCAGCACCAACCTCGCGGGCCAACTCGTAGTGGGGATGTCCCTCCTGCAGGCGGGCCGATCCGAAGACCGTGATGCATGGTCCGGCGAAGTGCAGGGAACGGAATCCGTGCAGGATCTCACGGGTCACCCGGAAGATCGTGCGCAGTTCACGTCGACGGAGGCGTGGCCCTCCGAGAAAGAGGCGGTCACGCGACCAACGTGACTTTCGACCCTCGTCGTTCACGTTCATACCGGCAAGACTGCCACTCATGGACCCTCATGTGCACGGCAGCCATGTCATGAACGAACTCGTCCCGATCGCTCGCGACCTCCGGCATGCCATTCCCGACGTGATGAAGGAATTCTCCGATCTGCACGGCGCGGCCATGAAATCCGGAGCCCTCGACACCAAGACGAAGGAACTCATCGCTCTCGCCATCGGAATCACCTCCCAGTGCGACGGTTGTATCGCCGCTCACGCCCGCGGTGCCGCCAAACACGGTGCCACCGAGGCCGAAGTCGCCGAGGCGATCGGCGTCACCGTGCTCATGGCCGGCGGACCGGCCACCGTGTACGGACCTCGAGCGTTCGCTGCGTTCCGTGACTTCGCGAACTCACGCCCCACCTGACAACCTGGAGACGTGCCGAAGAAAACTCGCCTCACCATCGCAACCGTCAACGTCAACGGCATCCGCGCCGCCGTGAAGAACGGGATGGAGGGGTGGGTCACCGAGCGTCAACCCGACATCGTGACGATGCAGGAGATTCGCGCGCCGGACGCAATGGTGTCCGATCTCGTTCGCGGAATCACCGGACCGAAATGGTCGGTGGTCCACGACGAATGTGAGTTCAAGGGACGAGCGGGAGTGGCCGTAGCCGCCAAGAAGCCGATCACCGCATCCCGATCCGGTTTGAAGACTCATTCCAAGAAGAACGCCAAGGTGTACAACGACACCGGGCGTTGGATCGAGGCCGATCTCGACACTCCCGACGGCAAGGGACTCACGGTGATTTCGGCCTACGTGCACACCGGCGATGCCGAGCAGCCCGACAAGATGAAAGAGAAACTCGCCTTCATGTGGGCGGCCAAGGAACGGCTCGCTTCTCTACTGGCCAGTAATCGTCATGTATTGCTCACCGGCGACCTGAACGTCGCCCACCGGGAGTTCGACATCAAGAACTGGAAGGGCAATCTGAAGAGTGCCGGTTTTCTCCCCGAAGAACGGGTCTGGTTCGACGAGCTGTTCGACGAAGTCGGATTGGTGGACGTCGCCCGTCAGTTGAGTGGTGACGGACCCGGCCCGTACTCGTGGTGGTCGTGGCGTGGCAAGGCTTTCGACACCGATGCCGGTTGGCGGATCGACTACCACATCGCCTCTCCTGGTCTGGCCGACGCTGCTCTCGCCACTTCGGTCGATCGGGCTCCGTCATATGCCGAACGGTGGTCGGATCACGCACCGGTCGTGGTCACGTACGCACTCTGACGCTGTCGCCGCACCACGAGCGTGGTGAACACGAGACCGGCCACCCCCACCAGCACGATCGCCACCCCCTGCAGCAGGTCGTTGTCGATGTTGTTGGTGAGATACACCACGATGCTGATCACGGTGACTGCCGATCCACCGATGATCTGTTCGATGCGATTCCACTGCATACCCGTCCAGAGCAACAGAGCACCGATGCCAAGAGCGGGTAGCAGGCCGTCGAGACCGGAATATTCGTCGAGCCATTGGGGCACCGATGAGAACACCGTGACCACACCGGCGATACGAATCAGGATCGCGGCACCGTAGTCACCTTGACCGAGCCCGATCAGCAGTGAGCCGCCGATCAGGAATGGTATGGCACCGATACCGAAGTCGAGATTCGCCAATTCGACGAATCCACCGCAGATGGCCATGGTGGACGGGATCACGATGATCGCCGACGAGAACTCGGTGAACCGAACGCGTACGAGTGCCCACACCACACCGAGTGACCCTCCACTCACGGCGATGATCGCACCGTCGACATCGGCATTCGCAAGAAGCATGGCACCACCGGCGATCAGAGCTCCGAGCGACACGATCTCGCAGAATTCGCCGGCCCGACGTCGCCACCCCTCGTGACGCCACAACTGGAAGGCGATCACTCCGAACACGGCCGAGGCAGCGAGGAGCGAGATCGCGATGATCGTTTCGGATGCTTCCTCGAACAACGCCACCACCACGCGGATCAGTCCGACTCCGATGATGAGAACGGCGATGTACGACAGGAGTTCGCGCCACAGAATTTTGAACCGCGGTGCGCTCAGGATCTCGTCGGCTTCGTTGAACGACAAGCGGTGACTGGCCACCATCTGGTCGACCACTTCACGCTGAGTACGGATCTCCATCGTCATGTTGCACCTCCGATTCGTGCACTGTGGCAGCGATATCGGTGAGCGAGGTGTCGGGAACGACAGAAAGTGGCGGCTGTCCTAGGCGCGGTTCGCCTGGCGATAACTGCGATACACGGCGAGCAGAGCGTCCTTCTGCTCGGGTGAGAGATCGGGGTCGGCAGCAATGGCCGTTTCGGTGGACGACGCCACCGACTCGGCATCGTCGAGCATGCCGGCGCGCTCCAACAACTCTTCGGCCGACACGTTGAGGGCTTTCGCGATCGAGCGGACCACACGAACCGAGGGTTCGTGCAGTCCGCGTTCGATCTGCGAGAGATAGGGATTCGAGACCTGTGCCAACTCCGAGAGCTGGCGCAGACTCATCTTGGCCAGTTGTCGTTGATGACGAATGGCAGAACCGAGAGCGCCGAGGCGACTCTCCCAGTCGTCGGCCATCGGTCAGGCGCTGGCGGTCGCCTTGGCGGCCGACTTCTTGGACGGCTTCTTGGTGGCCTTCTTGGCGGCGGCCTTCTTGGCCGGCTTGACCTCGGTCTGACCAGTCACCGTGCGGACGGCCTTGCTCACGAACTCGGCCTGGGTGTGCAGAACCGTCTTGGCGAACTCGACGTTCTTTTCGACCGCGGTCTCGATGACGGCCGGAACCGGAACCGACGGCAGATCGACCTTCGGAACTCGGGCGGTGACGGTGGCTCGGGCCTTGTCGGAAGCCGAGCGGACGGTGCTGACGCCCTTTTCCAGGGCCTTCAGGGCCAAAGCATTGTTGCGCTCGAGGCGCTCGATGACGGTGGTGCGGTTGAGTGTCTTCATGACTGGAACGGTACCAAGCACTGCTTGATTTACCTAGCGGAGCCTTGTGCGTCCGGTCACAGCCATCGACCCACATGGCATGTAGTCACATCGTGATTAGGGTGTCCACATGGACGTCGGCGTACGAGACCTCAAACAACACTTGTCGGAGCATTTGCGCCGAGTCGCCGGTGGCGAAGTCATCCGAATCACCGATCGCGGGGTTCCCGTTGCCACCCTGTCCCCCATCGCCGCTGGCGACCCACTCCAACGAGGGGTCGACGAAGGGTGGATTCGACCTCCGAGTCGGACGGGCCTCATCGGCGAGAACGAGCGATTCCCCGCTCCGGTCCGGATTCTCGACGTATTACGCGAAGACCGCGATTCGTGACGCTGTACGTCGACACGAGCGCCCTCGCCAAGTTGTACATCGACGAAGCCGACTCGGCCGACGCACAGCGGTTCCTTCGATCCGATCCCGTCCTCGTCACGAGTTGGCTGACGGTGGTCGAACTTCGGCGCACCCTGTCGCGTTCACTCAGTGGTAGCGACCTTCAGCGAAGCATCATGGCCAGTGAGGCCGACCTCGATCAGATGGCCCTGATCAATCCCAGCGAACGGGTCTGGCGAGCAGCATCCGACATCGCCATCGAACTATCCGTCAAGTCATTGGACGCGATTCATCTCGCTTCGGCCCGAGCGCTGGAGATTCCTACGCTCACCTTCTGCACGTTCGATCTTCGGATGGCTCAGGCGGCGCGCCGTCTCGGATTCACTGTTCTCGGTGCTTGAGCCATCCCGAAGTCATTGCTCACCCTCCGGCCAGGCGAGCGACTCGTGGATCGCTGGGACCAAGAATCACCGCCAATCGACTCGACGCAACGGCGCGATCGAGAGCATTCGATGCAGCCATCTCGTCGATGTCGACCCAGTCCTTGGGTCGATCGAACATGGCCTTGAACACGGCCAGATCTTCGGGTGACAGCACACGTATGTGGCGTCCGCCGAATGACACCGTTCGGACACGCTCAGCCACCTCGAGATGGAAGTCGGAGGCGGCGAAGAAGAGGTCGATGGGTGTGTCGTCCCACCACAAGCGCACCTGATCGTCGGCGATCACCGCTCGTCGATCCGCCGCTTTGGCGAACACACCGGTTGGCAGAGCGTCGAACACTCGATCGACCTCGCTCGATCGAACGAAGACGTTCACGTCGATGTCGCGTGTTCCACGCGGTTCCTCGGTGGCGTACGCCAAGGCCAAAGCTCCTCCGATCGCCCAATCGATTCCCCTGCGATCGAGAGCATCGACGAGCGCAACGACTCTCTCGACGAGGTTCACGACAGGCGAGCTTTCGCCAGGGGGCGCGGCCGATACGGAAGAGCCTCAGCGAGTGTGAGGACCTCCACCAGCTTGCGTCCCTGAACCTCGGGGTCGAGAACTCGCACGAAGCGGGCCTCGAATCCGATCGCCTCGATGATTCGGCCGGCCACCTCGAGGGAGGGTTGACGGCGTCCGCACTCGTACGCACTCACCACCGTGGCCGGGATGCCGACCCGCCCGCCGACTTCGGCCTGGGTGAGGCCGGCCTTCAGGCGAAGTTCTCGAAGAGTGGCGCTGGTGAGCACGTCGTCAGAGTACTCGGCTATGAGCGGATCCGCTCAGGCAGGAACCGTCGCTCGCCCTGCTCGCTCCTCCCAAATCGGGAGCCCGCCATACGCGAATCGGCCGGCCTCACGGCCGGCCGATTGACATGGTGGCGGGGGCAGGAACCGTCGCTCGCCCTGCTCGCTCCTCCCAAATCCGGTGAGCCGCCCACAAGTGCGAAGGCCGCCCTTACGGGCGGCCTTGTAGCGATTGGTGGCGGGGGCAGGATTTGAACCTGCGACCTTCGGGTTATGAGCCCGACGAGCTACCTGGCTGCTCCACCCCGCGATGAAGAATTCCGAGTGTACGAGTGGGATCGGCCGAGACCAACCCACCGATGTCATGCGAGTTCGGCCAACTCCCGGGCCACGCACCAGTCCACGACCTCGGTGAGGACCTCAGCCAGCCGGGTGGTGGCCATCTTCAAATTCGCCGTGAACTGCTCGGCCGTCGCCGTGTGATGATCGACCAGATCGGTGATCGCCTTCACAGCCATGAACGGCACCGACATCTGTTCGCACACGTATCCGACGGCGGCCGCTTCCATGTCCTTCACACAGGCACTCGAAGCCTCGATCATCCGGCGGTCGTCGTCGTTCTCGTCGAGAGAATTGCTGGTGGTGACCACGCCCGACTTCAGCCCGAGCGAGCGAACCATCCGTCGAGCACCAACTACTGGATACGCGCCGACGCCATACGCCGCGAATCCTTCGAGGTCGATGCGTCGATCGTGATGCACCACCTGCCCCTCGCTCACGTACACGTCCCCGATCTCTCCCCCACATCGTTGCCATCCGCCCGCAGTGCCCGCCGAGATCACGAGTTCGGGCTGGAAGTCGGAGATCGTGGAATACGTCGTGAGGGCAGCCGCCTCAGTGCCGATCGAATCGACCCCGAACCGACGATCTCGTCCGTTGATCGCCACTCGTAACTGAGCACCGTGTCGCTCGGCATCGAACCATCGCGTGACGAGAGGGCTCGGACTCGTGACCGAACGAGCTTCGAGAATCGACAGGACGGGCGCGGCTTCGGCCGCCATCGCCATCACCACCGCAATTCGACGCACCATCTCATCGTAGATGCGCACACCGCCAGCACCGACGACGGCTACCGTACGACCGTGGCCGTGTTCAAGAAGGCGAGAAAAGCGCGTCAAGCCGAACTCGACGAGCTCCGCGACCAGATTCGCGACCTCACGTCACAACTCGCCACTCTCTCGTCGTCGCAGGCGTCAACGTCGAGTCAGATCGACGATCTCGTCACGCGACTCGGTTCACTCGATGGACGCATCACCCAGGTAGGGACCGAGGTCACCCATCAGCTCGGTGAACTGTCGGGTGACATCGACTCACTCGCCCAGCGAACCACCGCCATGAACGACGAGATCAGCCAGCTGGGTGACGTGACCTCGATCGTCGACGAAGTGCGCACCGACCAAGCGCGGCTCGCGAACGAACAGGCGCGTTACGAGATCGCGTTCCGGCAAGATCTGGCCGAACTCGCCGAGCGGCTACAGCGTCAGCGGCCGAACGGCTGACGTTCAGGCGCCCAACAGATCGAGGGCCCGAGCCAAGAGGTCTTCGGCCTCTCGAACCTTGGCTTGATACTCACCGAGGTCACCGGCCCGAAGCGCAGCGTCGGCTTCGTCGAACACCGACTCGGCCGCCTCGAGCAACGCCACCGGATCAGAGGTGTCGGGGTCGACCGTCGAGCCGGTTCCGATGTCGGTTCCGGTGTCTGAGCCAGAATCGGTGCCGGTGTCAGTGCCCGGATCGAGTTCGTCGATCACATCGGAGTCGGTGCTGGCTTCACCGGCGATCTCTCCGAGGTCGACGCCCGCACCCGGGAAGAGTCGATTCATCGCATCACTCAGGTTGTCACCGATCACCGAACGGCCGTCGTACCAAGCCAAGATGCGTCGCACGAAGACCTGCTTCGAGCCCGGATCGTCGGGGCGCACGTAGAGCGGACGAATCCACACGAGGCCATCGCCGACCGGGAAGAACTGCAACTGCCCGAACACCACACGCGAACCACGCTGGTCGAGCAATGTGATGACCGGCGCGATTTCGGTGTCACTGCCGAGTTCGGCAGCCACCGTGGCCGGACCTTCGGGCAACGAACCATCGACTCGATACACGGTGAGTTGACCGTAGGTATCGGGATCGTTCGACACGATCATGAACGCACGAAGTTCCTTACGAGTGTCGTCGGCCGAGAACGGAACGAACGGGCGCAACAACGAGAACTTCGACTCGTCGGCACCTGGGGCTCGGAAGTACGAGTAGTAGGGCTCGAAGCGGTTCACGTTGGCATCGGCCACGTCTCCGGTGTTGGCCTCGGACACGGCGTCGGTCACCGCCACACCAGTCACGACGTTCGACACCTCGGGATCGCGCGGTGCGGCCTGGGCAACGCTCCATGCCGCGTCACGATTGAAGAACTGGTCGACATCGGAGAACTGATAGCGACCGTACAAATTGGTCAGCACCCGGAACAGGTCTTCGGGATAGCGGAAGTGCTCGCGCAACTCTGACGACACCCGATCACCAGGTGTGAACAGATCGGGGAAGGCCTTCGACCAGGCGTTCACGATGGGGTCGGTCGGATCGATCACGTACAAGGTCACGTCGCCGGTGTACGCGTCGATCACGGCCTTCACACTGTTGCGCACGTAGTTGAAGTTGGTGTCGAGTCCGGAGCCCGGAGTCAACTGCGAGGTGTTGGCCTGCTGGGCGTAGGGGTAGCGCGATGTCGTGGTGAAGGCATCGAGAATCCAGAGCACCTTGCCATCGACGACGGCCGGATACGGATCGGCATCGAGACGCAGGAACGGCGCCAACTTCGACACGCGATCACGAACGTCGCGCACGTGCACGAGACGTGAGTCGTCCTGAATCAGACTCGATCCGAAGAGGTTGAACTCACTGAAGTGAACGGCGAAAGCCAGACGACGCAACGTGGAATTCAGTCGCACACCGGCGCCACCCGCATACGGCTCCGGGTCACGACCCGGACATGCCTGTTCGACCTGACCGGTCTTCACGATGGCGTAGCCGGGCTGATTGGTCCCCACGTACAACTCGGGACGATCGACGTCGAGCGGGGTGTAGATCGGTCGGCCGTCCGGCGTGATCTTGCTCGCCGACGCCGCCACCACACCGCAACCGTGGGTGTAGATGAGATGACGCGACACCCACGTTCGGTTGGGGATGCCATCGGAGTTGAGTTCGCGGGCCGCCACGAACGTCTGCTGCATCTGACCGTCGATCGAGTAGCGATCGACGTCGAGGTCGTTGATGGCGTAGAAGGCGAAGAGTCCTTCGTCGAGGAAGAAGCGGTCGCGCATCTCGGAAATGTCGAGAAGACGCGCGTCGGCCAGTACATCGGCATCCTGTGACACGTCGGCACTCGTCACTCCGTCGAAACCGACCGTCTCGACCCGCACGTTGTCGAGTCCCATCGCTGCCTGCGTGGCCTCGATGTTGCGCGCGATGTACGGACGCTCACGAGTGGTGACGTTCGGCTGAACCACGAAGCGCTGGATGATCGCCGGATAGATCGCACCAGCGATCACGGCGACCAGCGCCCAGAGCGCCATCGACAAGAGCGGAAGACGCCAGCCGCCCCATCGAACACCGGCCAAGAAAAGTGCCGCCACGAGCAGACTCACCATGATGAGCAGGTTGATGGCGGGCAACTGTGCGTTGACATCGGTGTAGGTGGCACCCTTCACCACACCACGAGTGGACGCAGTGAGTTCGAACCGCTGCAACCAGTAATCGACGGCCTTGATGACGGCCAGCAGAGCGAACAACACGCTCAGGTGAATGCGGGCTCCCTTGGCCACACGTTCCTTCGGATTCTGCACCCGGATCGCACCATTGACGAAGTGCATGATCGCGCTGAGGATGGTGATGAGAACGAGAGCGGCGAAGGCCCAGTCGACCACATAGGTCAGGAACGGAAGTCGGAACACGTAGAAGCCGACGTCGACACCGAACTGCGGGTCGTCGATGCCGAACGACTGCGAATTCCGGAACAGCAACCACTCGCTCCACTGCGACATGGCCGGAAGACCCACGAACAAGCCGAAGAGAACCGACACCCCGATCCGAAGAAGGCGTGAGCGAGGCTGAACCACCGTGCGATAACGCTCGACGATTTCGCGTTCGGGACCGATCGGCAGGTCGGAGGGCGCCAGTCGTTGGGCCACGGTGAGGCTGAAGAAGCAGAGAACTGCGAAGCCGACGGCAAAGACGAGGCCCAGAAGAACTTTCGAGAGGAAGGTGGTCCAGAAGACATCGGTGCGTTCGACCGAATCGAACCAGAGCAGATCGACGTAGAAGTTGGCGAGGGTTCGAGCCGACAGGAACAGAACGACGAGAACGACCGCGACCGCAACGAGGATCAAGCGACCCTTCGACGCCCAGGCGGGACGATTCCCGCGCGGGCCACGGCGACGCGGACCACCAGGGAGGTCCGAAGGGATGCGCACGAGGTCAGATTAGTTGTGCGTCGGCACGATGACACATCGGCAACCCGAATGGGCTGGCGCATGTGTGTGACCAGTGGGGAACGCCTCACCGGCATCGATTGCACCCGCCAAGGAATTGTCCTCGGCATCCGGACACGCCGGTCCGGCTGGGTCGTACTTCCAACACACTTTGGTACCGGGGGTGAGTGCAGCGAGGGCACCGCGTCCGTACGCCGCGTAGGCGAGATCGTCGATCTGCTCGTCGATCAACTGACTCTTCCATTCACGGAACAACGACCGAACCAACTTCGACAGTTCGGCGTTGTCGGCCGACTGCGAGATCGAACGACTCAGGCGCTCACGAAGAGGTTCGACGATCGACGTGACGATGACTTCGTCGATGGCCTTCATCTGACCCTTGACGAGATCTCCGAGTTCACGATCGGTGACCTTGCTGTCGGAGGTCTGCATCGAGCGAGCACCCGCCACCGCCGCCGACTTGATCGACGCCGACAAAGCGGTGCAGTACCGCTTGGTGTGTTCGGCCTTCGGACCCACGATCGCATCGAGGGTCTTCACGGGCTTCTTCGCGCGCAGAACGTCGAGGATCTGGTTCTGCTCGTCGGCGAGAACTCGCTTGGCCTTACGTCCCATCGTGAGGATGAGCGGGACCAGGATTTCGTCACGGCTCTCGAACGTGCTCACTACTCCGACCGTTTCGGCGATCGAACGAGCGACCGGTACCGCCGGTGCCTTCGGCTCCTTGGTTTTGGATCGCGCCGCTTCCTTGTTGGCCTCCTTGGCCACCATCTCGGCGCTCGCCCGACGCAACTTGGCGAAGATGTCATCAGTGGAGGTCGACGAACGAGTGGCTCGTGGCGTCACCACCGGTTCGAGAATCTCGTCGTCGATCTCGTCGACCACGTCATCGTGATCGTCGACGTCATCATGATCGACAGTCGTCTCGGTCTTGCCGAACAATTGCACGACGTTCGACGTCGGCGTCTCGACCAGCGGAGCTTCCTCGGCGACGACCAGCTCGTCGACGATCTCATCGGTGACTTCCTCGGTCGTTTCGCCAGCGTCGTCACTGACCTCGTCACTCACCTCGACGACCGTCGCATCCGCTGTCGCGTCGTCGGTCACCACATCGGCCACGTCGGGCTGATCCATCGACGGATGACGAACCACTCGTGCGTCCACGTCGTCGTCGGAGTCCTGGTCGTACACGACGGGCTCGTCCTGCACCACGAGAGGCACCGGACCGGTCGAGTTGGCGAGATTCACGAAACCGCTCGGCTCATCAGCCGCATCCTCGAGATCGCTGAGAACGTCATCGGCCGCCACTCGGGCCCGTTCGAAGGCCTGAATGAGTCGTTCACGTCCGTGATAGAGATCTTCGATCTGCTCCCGAGCCAACTCGCGTCGACGCGAGATGTCGGCCAGAACTCGTTCGCGATAGGCACGGGCCTCGTCGACCATGTCGCGGCCCTGCTGCTTGGCCATCATGATCTCGCTCTCGGCATCGGCCATGGCGTCCTGACGCACCCGAGCCGCCTCGAGGTCGGCCTCCTCACGAATTCGGGCCGCATCCTCGGTGGCGTCACGAATCAGACGCTGAGCCGTCTCGTCGGCCCGGTGGCGCAATTTGGCCCCGGCTTCACGCGCCGCCTGGATGATGCGAGCGGTTTCTTCCCCGAGAAGCTCGGCCAATCGATCCTCGTCGAGGTCGCCGGGGACGAGAGAGACACCCTGCTGATTGGCGAGTTCACGCTCGAGAAATCGCTCCCGCTCCTGCAGGCGGGACAATTCGGCCGACACCATACGCAGGAAATCGCGCACTTCGGACTGGTCGAATCCTCGGCGGGTGGTCGGGAACGCCGCCCCGGCCACTGCGGACGGAGACGACGGATCGGGACGCGAAAACGAGATAGCCACGCAGAGAGAGTACGGAATGCCTGTGGACGAAGGGTGGCAATCCCCCGTGACGTGCGAACGTCAGCCCTGCTCAACCGGGGTTCCACCCCGTTCAGCCAGGGCGGCCAACGCCTCGGCGATGGAGGCCACCGGCACGATTTCGACCCCGGAACCGGCCGCCGACCGGGCCGCCGCCAGTTCGTCGACGCTTTGCGCGCTCGGGACGAGGAACAGGCCCGCCCCCGATCGGCGAACCGCCACGGCTTTTTGCACCAGTGCCCCGATCGGTCCGACCGAACCGTCTCCGCCCATGGTGCCGGTGACCGCCACCCCACCGGGCGGGCTCAATTCACCAGGTGTCAGGGCGTCGATCAAGGCCAAGGTGAAGGCGAGTCCGGCTGACGGGCCACCGATCGAATCGGTGTCGATGTCGATCTCGATCGGAAGTTCCACGGTTCGGGTGTCGCGCGGGTTGAAGCCCACGATCACCCGACCCGGTTCGGAGGTACTCTCCATGAGTTCGACCTCGGCCACCCGCACCTCGTCCTCGGGGGCACCGATCGGTCGCACGGTGACGGTGATGCGATCACCCGGTCGAGTGTCGACCAAGGCGTCGCTCACGTCGGAGAGGACGCTGATTCCCGTCACCGTGACCGGATCAGTCGTGCCTCGGTCGACTTCGATCGACAGCAGCACATCACCCACCTGAAGCACACGACAGGCACGTAGTTCGGGGGCATCGGACGGACACAACTCGGGATCGAATCCACCCACTTGGGCCGGACCTTCGGCGAACGTCGCTTCGAATCCGAGATACGACAGAGCGACGAAGGCGGCGACCTCTTTCGCGGTGGCCATCGCACCCAACTGGATCTGCTTGCTGATCGACGGTTCGCAATCCCCGAATCGTTCTTCGCACGTCTGAACGTTCACGTACGGATCGACCCATCCCATGAAGGCCTGTAACGGTGTGAGTTCACTTCCGAGCGCTGTCACGAATCGCACACCGCCGTCAGGGGCGAACACCTGGACCGGCTCACCCGCCGCCTCACCACCCGAGATCGACAGACGTGACGACACGAAACTCGCCGTACCCGGTGCGGTCTCGTACCTCTGCATCGGCCACACCATGGCCACGAGAACCACGGCGATCACGAGATAGGCCACCGTCACGAACGGAACGCCCCAGAGCGGACGGGCGCGCACGGCCTCACCAGGTGGGGCAGGTACCGTATCGGTCGTCATGTCGCTCGCTGACATCACTCTCCGGGTCGCTCTTCTCGCTGGTCTGGCGCTTGCTGCGCTGGTGGCCGTGGGATGGCGCAAGCCTGCCAGAAGTCCTCATCCGATCCCACGCGACATGGCTGGTCGTGAGGCACTCGTCGAGGCTCGACCGGGCGTTCCCGAGCAGGCCCGTCGGAGAATTCTTGATCTGATCGCCCTCGGTGGGATAGCAGTAGGGGTGGCGTTCGTCGGTGCGATCGCCACTGCGCTCGTCATTTCGTGGACCGTCACGAACGTGATCGATCGTCTGTAAGGAGAAGTCGGAGGGGGAACATGGGTGACGGCGACGCAGCCGAGCTGCGCCGCGACGTGGTCATCGCTGGACACACGGGTGACGTCAGCACGGTCGAGCGTGCGCTCGTTCACGACGAACCCGGAGTACGCGAGGCTGCCTTCGGTGCCATGGCGCGACTCGGACTCTTCACCGCCGAGTTGGCCACGACGGGAATCGACGATCCTCATGCGCGTGTTCGCAGTCGGGTGGCCGAGCTGTGTGCCGAACTGCCCGGCTTCGACCTCGCGCCCTTGCTCGACGACGCCGACCCGATGGTGGTCGAGATGGCTGCGTGGTCGTGCGGTGAACACGAAACACCGCTTCCCCACATCGTGCCTCGTCTCGTCGAACTGTGCACGTCGCACGACGAGGCCCTCGTGCGCGAGGCGGCCGTCGCCGCTCTCGGTGCCATCGGAGACGAACGAGGATTACCGGCCATTCTTCAGGCGTGCGACGACAAACCAACAGTACGGCGACGGGCCGTTCTCGCTCTCGCGCCTTTCGATGGCGACGACGTGAAGGCCGCGCTCACCAAAGCACTCGACGATCGCGACTGGCAGGTCCGCCAGGCTGCCGAAGACCTACTCGGCTGATCTTTCGAACGTAACGCCGCGAAGGCGACAGTACAGTCGCGTGGTATGGGAATCGTGATTCACGACCGATTTCGTTCGACGTTGCCACACGACGACGACCACCCGTATCGCACTGGTGCGTGGAAACCGCAGTCGGTCGAATACACGGCCACTCAGATGCCGACGATCGGACGGGTTCCCGATGATCTGAACGGCGTGTACATACGCAACACCGAGAATCCACTGCATCCCAATCTCGAGCGCTATCACCCCTTCGACGGTGACGGCATGTTGCACTGCATGTCCTTCACCGAAGGCTCGGCCGAATACCGGAATCGATTCGTGCGCACCACTGGCCTCGCCGTCGAACAAGAAGCCGGTGGTGCGCAGTGGTCGGGGCTGGCCGAGGCTCCGGCCAAGTCGCCACGTACCGACGGATGGGGAGCCCGAACACGAATGAAGGACGCATCGAGCACCGACGTGGTGGTGTTCGGTGGGCTCGCACTGTCGAGCTTCTATCAATGCGGCGAGTTGTATCAACTCGATCCGCGCACACTCGACGATCGAGGTCGGGCCACCTGGAACGGCCGGTTCCCGTCGGCCGGTGTGTCGGCGCACACCAAGGTCGACGAGAACACCAACGAGTTGCTCTTCTTCAACTACGAAACCGCGGCTCCGTACATGCACTACGGAGTCGTGAACGATCGGCACGAACTCGTGCACTACGTACCGATCGAACTTCCCGGTCCACGACTGCCTCACGACATGGCCTTCACCGAGAACTATGCGATCCTCAACGATTGCCCACTTTTCTGGGATCCCGATCTGATCGGTCGTGGTGTGTACGCCACCAAGTGGCATCCCGAGATGCCCACGCGCTTCGCCATCGTCCCGAGACGAAGTGGGTCCGGAGACGTGCGTTGGTTCGAAGCCGATCCGACGTACGTGTTGCACTGGATCAACGCCTTCGAGACGTCCGATCACGAAGGTGACTGGATCGTGCTCGACGGTTTCTTCCAACACGATCCGTCACCATCGCTGCCACCCGATGCCGATCTCAACACTCGCCTGTTTCGATTCCTCGATCTCTACGCCATGGACTCGCGAGCCCATCGCTGGCGTTTCAATCTCACGACCGGAGAGACCCGTGAAGGCCCGCTCACCGATGAGGTCAGTGAATTCGGCATGATCAACGGGGCCGTCGGCGGTCGTGATTACCGGTACTACTACTCGGTCGTGCCCACACCGGGTCGATTCCAGTTCGACGGAATCGTGAAGAACGATCTGCTCACCGGTTCGACCGAGACCTTCTTGTTCGGCGACGGTGTGTTCGGCAGTGAGACCGTGATGGCTCCTCGTCCCGACGCTCGTTCGGAGGACGACGGCTACCTCATCACGTTCGTGTCGGACGTGAACGCCGATCGTTCGGAATGTCTGATCTTCGACGCCGAAGGTGTGGCCGAAGGACCGATCTGTCGAATCGAACTACCCGAGAGAATCAGTAGCGGAACGCACGCCTGTTGGGCGTCGTTCTGACGAATCTGCGTCAGCGACCGAGAAGGGTCGAGAGGAAGCCCTTCTTCGCCCCGGCCGGAGCCTCGTCGCACTTGCAGCGCTCGTCCTTCGGAACGTGTCCGAGCACCTGCTCGACGTGAGCTCCACATCCGGCCCAACCGGGCTTCCCGCACTTGTTGCACATCACTTGTCGGCACATACCCCCTAGGGTATCTGTCCGGTCCGGGAACGTCAACTCTGGAACACTGCCTCGGTGTCCCATCTTCTTCCCGACAACGTCGTCGTCGAGGCCTATCGCGATCTCCGATCCCGGATGATCGAGCTGTTCGACGACACCCCTGCTCATCTGGCAACGGCTCCGGTTCCTCATTGCCCCTCGTGGACGGTTCGAGATCTGGCTGCTCACATGGTGGGAGTTCCCGAAGACATTCTCGCCAGTCGTATGGACGGGGTGACCACCGATGCCTGGACGCAGGCCCAGGTCGACCGCCATCTCGATCATTCACTCACCGACCTGGCCGAGATATGGAGGGGCCTGATCGAACCCTTCGATGGGGTCCTGCCGCACATTCCGTCACCGGTCAACTCTCAATTGGTGATGGACGCGGTCACCCACGAACACGACTTTCGCCAGGCCATCGGCCGACCCGGGGCTCGGGATTCGTCGGCGGTCACGGTCGGACTCGGCTGGCTGCTCGACGCAGCCGGGGACGACGATCTCACCGACCGACTGCGTCGGACCGTCCCCGACGAGTTCGATCTGCTGCGCGTGATGTCGGGTCGACGATCGCCTGAACAAATGGCCCGACTCGGCCTCGACGTGGATGCCGTGATGCCGCTTTTCGTCGGGAAACCCCTCACACCTCCCACCGAGTCGATCGACGAATGAGCCGCTGACTCTCATCGTCGATTTAGTCATTCATTGACTAATCTGCCCCCGTGGCCCGTCCTTCGCTCAGGAGTTGTCTTGCACTGACCGTGCTCGGTCTCCTCGTCGGCTGCTCGGGATCGTCCGACACGACCGTGAGCGTGTTCGCCGCCGCGTCTCTCTCGGATGCGTTCACCGAACTGGAAGCAGCGTTCGAAGCCGAGCACCCCGACATCGACGTGCTCGTGAACCTCGCCGGATCGTCGGCGTTAGCCGCCCAGATCGTCGAGGGAGCACCGGCCGACGTCTTCGCATCAGCCGACGAGGCCACCATGGAACGAGTCGCGACTCTGCTCGACGCACCGGCGACGATCTTCGCCACCAACCGACTCCAGATCGTGACCGAAGCGGGAAATCCGCTCGGGATCGAGACCCTCGACGATCTCTCCGATCCATCCGTCCTGTTCGTCACCTCGGCACTCGACGTTCCGATCGGCCGCTACTCGGCCGACGTGTTGGCCCGCGCGAATGTCGACCTTCGCCCGGTGTCATTCGAAGAAAGTGTGAAGGGCATCGTGACGAAGGTGAGGGCCGGTGAGGCCGACGCCGGAATCGTGTACGCCACCGACGTGATCGCAGCTGGCTCATCGGTCACCGGAGTCGACATCGCCGACGACTTCCAAGTGGTGGCTCGCTACCCGATCGCTCGACTGACGAATCGGGAAGCATCGACGACGTTCGTCGACTTCGTTCTGTCGACCCGTGCACGATCCATCCTCGACGACTTCGGATTCGGCGCGCCATGAGAATCGGGGCCCCATGAATCGACGGACTCGCACCACTCGCCCACCCATCGGCATCGTCGTGTTGGCCGCGCTGGCCGTGGCTTTCTTCACTCTTCCTTTCGCCGGTCTGCTGTGGCGAGCACCGTGGAGCGACCTCGTCGACGTGATTCGAGAGGGTGCCGCTCGCCAGGCCCTCTGGCTATCGATCCAGACGTCGATTCTCGCCACGCTCGTAGCAGTCGTGATCGGTGTTCCACTGGCCTGGGTGCTCGCACGAATCGACTTTCCGTTTCGCAACGTCGTGCGCGCCCTCGCAACGCTGTCGATGGTTCTTCCGCCCGTCGTCGGTGGCGTGGCGCTCTTCTTCTCGTTCGGTCGACGTGGCCTCTTCGGCCAGTACCTCTACGACTGGTTCGGTATTCGCTTACCCTTCACCACGGCCGGAGTGGTGGTCGCCCAAGCCTTCGTCGCCATGCCCTTCCTCGTGCTCACGGTCGAATCGGCCTTCCGTCAGTTCGACATTCGCTACGAAGACGTTGCACGGTCCCTCGGCGCCAGCCGCTGGTACGCGTTCCGACGCATCACACTGCCTTCCATCCGACCAGCGATCATCGCTGGTCTCGTGTTGGCGTGGGCACGCGCTCTCGGAGAATTCGGAGCGACCATCACCTTCGCCGGCAACCTTCCTGGCACCACCCAAACGATGCCTCTCGCCACATACATCGCACTCGAATCGGATCCCGGGGCCGCACTCATTCTGAGCATCGTGCTGATCGTCGTCTCGTTCGGTGTACTGATCGGTCTGCGCGATCGTTGGCTCGGAAACCCCCACGAGGTGATCCGACCGTGAGCCTCGACGCAGTGATGGGCGTGAAGCGAGGCGACTTCCGACTCGACCTGTCGATTCACGTGAGCGCCGGTGAAACACTCGCGGTACTCGGACCGAACGGAGCGGGGAAATCGACGATCCTTCGTTGCATTCTCGGAATCGTTCCCCTCGAGAGTGGGCGGATCACATTGGCCGACTCCGTGCTCGACGACGTCGACACCGATGCGTTCGTCGAACCCGAAAGACGCCGCATCGGCGCGGTCTTCCAGGATCACCTGCTCTTTCGGCACCTGTCGGCTCTCGACAACGTCGCCTTCGGACCACGAGCACGAGGCGAGAAGAAGGAACACTCTCGACTCGTCGCACGAGCCCTTCTCGAACGCTTCGAGATCGACCACCTCGCCGATCGCTTCCCTTCTCAGCTGAGTGGCGGAGAAGCACAGCGGGTCGCGCTGGCCCGCGCCTTGGCGATCGAACCGAGGGCACTCCTGCTCGACGAACCGTTGGCCGCGCTCGACGTGACCACCCGTCGAATCGTTCGGGACGAGCTGGCTTCGTTCCTCTCGACCTTCGAAGGGCCGCGGGTAATCGTGACTCACGATCCGGATGATGCCCGTCGACTTGCCGACCAGGTGCTCATCGTCGAGCACGGTTCCGTCGTCCAACACGGAGCGATCCTCGACGTGATGCGCTCCCCCGCCTCTCCGTACGTGCAAGCACTCTTCGGAGACGACCGATGAGTCGGCCGTCCCGACGTGACGACGAACTCCTGCTCGGTGAATGGGCCTGCCTCGGCGTCCTGGCCGCCGAACCGAGTCATGGTTTCGCCGTCTCGGTCAGGTTGCGACCCGACGGCGACGTCGGCCGTGTGTGGTCACTCAGCCGCGCTCTCACTTACCGAGCCATCGAACGACTCCGCGCCAACGAACACATCAGACCGTTGGGTGAGGAGCCTGGCCTGGCCGGTGGCAATCGCACGATTCTCGACGTGACCACGTCCGGTCGCCAACTACTCGACGAATGGTTGGCCACACCCGTACATCATCTACGCGATCTGCGCAGTGAACTACTGCTCAAGTTGACCCTGTCCGAAATCCTCGGTGTCGACACCTCGGGTCTCGTGGCAGAGCAGCGACGAGTCGTGGCCGACATCGAAACCAACCTGCGAGCAAATCTCGCGGAAGCGCAGCATGATCTGGTGACGACCTGGCGACTCGAGAGTGCCGCCGCCGCGTCTCGTTTTCTCGACTCGATGTTGCGTTGACGGTGGGCGTCACTCCTCGACGCCGGCGAGGATCGGCTTCAAGGTGAGTTCGGGTTCGTCACTCATGAGACGCTGCAAGCGGTAGCGATTCTCGAACAGTGCCACGAGCTCCCCGTCGCCGCGACGCATGATCCGAATACCACCGATGCGACGCAAGCGTTCGATCGATTCGTCGTCGGTGAGTCGGATGGCCTGATAACCCGCCGGCTCGATTCGACTCGGGGCGTTGAATTCGTGTTCGAGGCGATGAGCGAACACTTCGAACTGCAGTTGACCGACAGCCGCCAGAACCGGATCGGCCTCTCCCATGTCGGGATCACGCAACACCTGAACCACGCCTTCTTCGTCGAGCTGCGCCAGACCTTTGCGGAACTGCTTGAACTTTCCGGTGTCGATCGGCCGAGCGGTGGCGAAGACCTCGGGTTCGAAGCGAGGCACTCCCGGAAACTCGACGCGCGGTCCAGTGAAGAGAGTGTCGCCGATCTGCAAACCCGACGCGTTGATGAGACCGATCACGTCACCCGGATAGGCCTGTTCGATCGTTTCGCGATCGGCACCGAATGCGGTGGTCGCGTACTTGGTGCCCACCGGCTTGCCCGTTCGAGCGTTGGTGACATCCATCGAACGGACGAACTCACCCGAACACACACGTGCGAAGGCCAGTCGGTCACGATGGTTCGGATCCATGTTGGCCTGCACCTTGAACACGAAAGCCGAGAACGGGGAATCAATCGGGCGAGGCTGGCCGTCGACATCGAGGCGAGGCGACGGCGCCGGTGCGTAGTCGACCACCGCATCGAGAAGCATGCGCACACCGAAATTGGTGAGAGCCGATCCGACGAACACCGGTGTGGACTCGCCGGCCAGAAACGACGGTCGGTCGATGTCGGCGCCGATGGCTTCGAGAAGTCCGCATCCGTCGAGAGCGACCTTCCAGGCGTCGCCTTCCTCGGCCGCCGCGACCTCTCGATCGATCACTTCTTCCGGAGCCAGTGATGCTCCTCGCGCCGTGCGCGTGAATCGTACGTAGTCACCCGAACGACGATCGACCACCCCACGGAAGTCACCCGGTATGCCCACGGGCCAGGTGGCCGGTGTGGGTCGCAACCCGATCTGTTCCTCGACTTCGTCGAGAAGTTCGAGCGGATCACGTCCGGGTCGGTCGTACTTGTTGAAGAAGGTCACGACCGGAAGTCGACGGGTCCGGCACACCTGGAAGAGTTTCAGGGTCTGTGACTCGATGCCCTTTGCAGTGTCGAGCACCATGATCACCGCGTCGACCGCCGCCAGCACTCGATACGTGTCCTCGGAGAAGTCCCGGTGACCCGGTGTGTCGAGCAGATTGATCACATGATCGTGATACGGAAACTGCAGAACGGCCGACGACACCGAGATACCTCGTTGGCGTTCGAGTTCCATCCAGTCGGACGTCGCGCCGCGTCGGTCACCCCGAGCGTGCACGGCTCCGGCCGACTGAATCGCCCCGGCATAGAGCAAGAACTTCTCGGTGAGAGTGGTCTTACCAGCGTCGGGGTGACTGATGATCGCGATGGTGCGACGACGGGAGGCTTCATGAGAGACGTCGATCGACACAAGATGGGCAATCTACTGGGTCGAACGAACTCCGTGGCCGTACTCTGATGCGGTGACTCGTAGCGGCCGGATCAGCGAACGCGAATTCATCGCCGCCATCATCGCCATCATGGCGAGTACAGCCGTGGCCATCGACGTCATGTTGCCCGCCTTTCCGGAGATGCGCGCCGAATACGGAATGGAAGCCGGGTCAGCCGATGTCGCCTGGATCATCACGGCTTTCTTTCTCGGTATGGCGACCGGACCGTGGTTGTACGGGCCGGCCTCCGACAAGTTCGGGCGGTTGACGCCGTTGCGTCTCGGACTCGCCCTCTACGTGATCGCTGCCTTTCTCGCCACTGTCGCGCCATCGTGGGAATGGCTCATCGCGTCCCGTTTCGTCTGGGGCCTCGGATCAGCAGGGCCGCGATCGATCTCGATGGCCATGATCCGCGATCGATACTCGGGTGACACCATGGCCCGATTGATGTCGCTCATCATGGCCGTGTTCCTTCTGGTGCCCATCCTCGCTCCGGCGATCGGCGCCGGTCTCATCCAGATCCTTCCTTGGCGTTCGGTGTTCGTGGCTCCCGCGATCTTCGGACTTCTTCTGATCGTCTGGTCGTTCCGACTTCCCGAGACTCTCGCGGTCGAGAACGCTCGACCGTTCACGTTGCGCGACACCGGACGAGGCATTCGTGAAGTCCTCCGACACCGTCGGACCGTCGGCTTCACACTCGCCACCGGTTTCCTCTTCGGCATCGTCACGAGTTATCTCTCGGCGTCCGAGATCATCCTCGAGGACGTGTACGGATTCGGCGACTGGTTCCCGTTGTACTTCGGGGCGATCGCGATTCTCTTCGCCCTCAACTCTCTCGGAAATTCACGAGTCGTCGAACGAGTCGGCACCGACACCCTTCTCAAACGGCTCGGTTCTTACTGCGCCGCCATGGCCATCGTTCTTCTCGTCGTCTCTGTCACCAACGATGGCATTCCCAATTTCTGGATTCTGACCATCGCCATCGCCCTGCTGGTTCCGGTCGCCCAAGGCATGGGTCCACTCTGCAACACAGCGGCCCTCACTCCCGTCCCCCACGTCGCCGGAACCGCGTCGGCGCTGAACGCCACGTTCACCACCTCGATCGGTGCTCTGCTCGGCAACCTCGGTGCTGGCCACATCGACGGGTCGGTCCTCCCGTTCTCGGTCGCCGTGACCGTGTACGTGGCGGCCGCCGTCGTCTTGATCAACTGGTCGACCCGTGATCCGGCATCGGTTCACCGCGAATTCACTCCGGTCGCCGTTCGGACCGAAGGCTGATCTCGCTACTGTCGTTTCGTCGAAGGAGTTCCGATGTCCCGAGTTCAACTGGCTCTCAACGTGTCGAACATGACCGAGGCGATCGCCTTCTACACGAAGTTGTTCGGTTGCGAACCAGCCAAAATCCGTGACGGTTACGCCAACTTCTCGATCGCCGAACCGCCGCTCAAACTCGTCCTGATCGAGAAGCCCGACGAGGCCGGAACACTCAACCACCTCGGTGTCGAGGTCGAGTCGACCGATGTCGTTCAGCAAGCGATCGCTCGGCTTCAGAACGAAGGCATGAGCACTCTCGTCGAAGATCAGACCACGTGCTGCTATGCCGTCCAGGACAAGGTGTGGGTCGACGGGCCCGATGCCGAGAAATGGGAGATCTACACCGTGCTGGCCGACGCGCCGGTCATGAAGATCGTGCCGGTCGCCGAAGGCGAGTGTTGCGCCTGAGCGACGACATCTCGAGCTCGCGTCGTCTGTCGACGCTCGACCGCTTCCTTCCACTCTGGATCGGCCTGGCCATGGCTCTCGGTCTGGTGCTCGGAAACTCGTTCGACGGGCTGGACGACTGGCTCGACACCGTGAAGATCGACTCGGTCTCGTTGCCGATCGCACTCGGTCTCTTCGTGATGATGTATCCGGTGCTCGCCAAAGTGAAGTACCGATCACTCGGCGGTGTGGTGAGTGACCGTCGCTTGCTCGTGTTGTCTCTGGTACTCAACTGGCTGATCGGCCCACTACTCATGTTCGCTCTCGCCTGGCTCATGTTGCCCGATCTTCCCGAGTACCGCACCGGACTCATCGTCGTGGGATTGGCAAGATGCATTGCGATGGTGTTGGTGTGGAACGATCTCGCCTGCGGTGATCGTGAACTGGCCGCGGTGCTCGTGGCCATCAACTCGATCTTCCAGATCGTGGCGTATTCGATCCTCGGCTGGTTCTACCTCGACCTGCTTCCCGGCTGGCTCGGACTCGACAGCGACGGCATCGACGTCACCGTGTGGGAAATCGCCCGCTCGGTGCTGATCTTCCTCGGCGTCCCCTTGGTCGCTGGGTTCGTCACGCGACTCGTGGGCGAGGCACGACGGGGAACCGAGTGGTACGAAACGCGTTTTCTGCCCCGAATCGGGCCGTTCGCTCTCTACGGACTTCTCGTCACCATCGTGATCCTGTTCGCCCTGCAAGGTGACCAGATCACCGACCGGCCGTTCGACGTGACGCGGATCGCGCTCCCACTGCTCGTGTACTTCGCCGTCATGTGGTTCGGCTCTTTCTGGATCGGCAAGAAGATCGGCCTCACCTACGACCGCAACACGTCGATCGCTTTCACCGCCGCCGGAAACAATTTCGAGTTGGCCATCGCCGTGGCCATCGGGGTCTTCGGTGTGTCGTCGGGTCAGGCGCTGGCCGGAGTGGTCGGCCCTCTGATCGAAGTACCCGTCCTCGTCGGCCTCGTTTATGTGTCCCTTCGACTCCGTCGTGGCTACGACGACGAAGCGAGGGTGATCACGAGGTGATCGGCTAGAACGTTCGGGTGACCGACACCGTCGACCCGACGAGCATCGACATCGTCGCCATTCAGAGGCGCACGTTACAGGTCCTCACGATGGGCCAGATCGTCGGTTCGGCCGCACTCGGATCGGCCGTGACCGTCGGTGGATTCGTCATTCAGGACATCCTCGACCAAGAAACTCCCTGGGCCGGAGTCGCCACCGCCACCGTGACCATGGGAACCGCTGTGATGTCACAGCTCCTCTCGCGCTACATGCAGAACGCCGGCCGCCGACCCGGCTTGCAAACCGGTTACGTGATCGGCGCTCTCGGCTGTTGGCTCGCGGCCTGGGGTGCCCAGATCGGATCATTGGCTCTCTTCCTCGTGGGTCTGTTCTTCTTCGGTAACGGGCAGGCGGCCAACCTGCTCGCTCGCTACACGGCGACCGATCTCGCCGAAGAACACGAACGTGGTCGTGCGATGAGTCGGGTCGTGTTCTCGTCGACCTTCGGTGCCGTGTTCGGACCGTTGCTCATCGGACCCACTCAACACGTCGGTCAACAGTGGTTCGACCTCGAGAAGTACACCGGGCCATTCCTCCTCAGCGGGGTGTTCTTGTTCCTGGCCTTCGTCAACACAGTGCTCAGACTCCGCCCCGATCCGTTGCACGTGGCCGCCCAGATGCGCGGAACGACCATGGCGGCCTCCAAACCCGATCTTCGAATCGTGTCGACGCTGAAGTCGGCGTGGGCCACACCCATGGCCCGTCTCGCCATCCTCACGATGGTGGTCTCCCAGGCGACCATGGTGGCAGTCATGGCCATGACACCGGTGCACCTGAAGTTGCACGGACACGAAGGTGTGAGTCCGTACGTGGTCTCCCTTCACATCGCCGGTATGTACGCCTTCAGTCCGTGGGTCGGGAAATTCGCCGACAAGAACGGACGTCTCGCCACCATCAACATGGCGGCGATTCTTCTGGTCGCGGCCACTCTCCTCTCGGCCGTGTCGGGTGACGTCGAACAATTGCTCTTTCCGTCACTCTGGTTGCTCGGACTCGGGTGGAACTTCGGTCTGATCGGTGGCTCGAGCCTGTTGGTCGACGCCACCGAGCCGTCGAAGCGAGTGGCAACGCAGGGTGTGGCCGACCTCATGATGAGTTTCTGCGGTGGAATGGCCGGCTTCGCATCGGGCTTCATTCGCCGAGCCATCGGGTATCACTTGCTGTCCGCGGCGGCCACGGTGGCGGCTGGCATATTGCTCGCGGCGGTGTACGCCCGACGGGCACGCGTAGCCTCGACCCTGTGAGCTCGAACGTCGATCCCCTCTTTTCGTTCGACAACACCTTCGTACGCGAACTCGGCGGCCTGTACGAGACGTGGCCGGCCGAGATGGTCCCGGAGCCGAGACTGCTCGCATTGAACGACGAGTTGGCCAGCGAACTCGGACTCGACCCCGATCACCTGCGATCGGCCGACGGGGTGGCCTGTCTCGTCGGCAACGCCGTTCCCGTCGGAGCCGAGCCGGTCGCCCAGGCGTATTCGGGTCACCAGTTCGGTAGCTACTCACCCCGTCTCGGTGACGGACGAGCGCTGCTGCTCGGCGAGGTGATCGACACGAACGGCCGTCGACGCGACATCCATCTGAAGGGATCCGGTCGCACTCCGTTCGCTCGCGGTGGAGACGGCAAGGCGGCCGTCGGGCCGATGTTGCGCGAGTTGATCGTCAGTGAATCGATGCACGCCCTCGGGGTTCCGACCACCCGAGCTCTCGCCGTGATCTCCACGGGTGAACGAATCGTGCGCGACACCTGGCAACCCGGTGCGGTGTTGGTGCGCGTCGCGGCAAGTCACCTCCGTGTCGGAACCTTCCAGTACGCGGCCTCGACCCAGGACCCCGATCTGCTTCGACGTCTCGCCGACTATGCGATCCAGCGTCACTATCCGTCGGCTCTCGACGCTGAGAACCCGTACCTCGCTTTCTACGAGAGCGTTCTCGACGCACAAGCGTCGCTCGTGGCCCGCTGGATGAACATCGGATTCATCCATGGGGTCATGAACACCGACAACGTCACCATCTCGGGTGAAACGATCGATTACGGACCGTGCGCCTTCATGGACCGGTTCGATCCGGCGACCGTGTTCAGTTCGATCGACCACGGCGGTCGATACGCCTACGGAAATCAACCGATGATCGGTCAATGGAACATGGCTCGATGCGCCGAGGCGATCGCGACTCTCGTCGATCCCGATCCCGAGACGTCGGTTCCGCAGCTCGTCGACGTGCTGAAGACGTTCCCTGATCGTTACGACTCGTACTGGACCGCCGGTCTTCGAGCCAAGCTCGGGCTCATGAACGAACGCCCCGACGACTCCGATCTCTTCGTCGATCTGTTGAAGGAGATGGAAGCGAACCGTGTCGACTTCACGTCGTTCTTCCGACGCCTCGCCGATGCAGGTCGGGGTGATCGGTCAGGTGTCGAATCGATGACGCACTGGGTCGATCGTTGGCTCGAGCGGGTGACGGCCGACTCCGACGACCTCGTCGCCGTCGCCAGTGCGATGGACACCGTCAATCCGGTGTACGTGCCGCGCAACCATCTGGTCGAAGAGGCACTCGCCGCCGGATCGGAAGGTGATCTCTCGGTGTTGAGGACGTTGCTCGAGGTTCTGGCGCACCCGTTCACAGCGCGACCCGACCTCATGGTGGATGGTGTCGATCGCTATGCCGATCCGGCGCCACTCGATCCGAGGACCGGCGCCCCCGCCCCCTACGTCACCTTCTGCGGCACCTGACTTGGTGCTTCTGGTGGCACTTTCGTCACCGGTTTCGCAGGATTTCGCCACCAGAACGCTCGATCGAATACACGATGTGCCGCTGTCCCCACCATCCCGGCGTTCGGGGATGATCGAAATCGAACTCGGAACGACGTGACATTCCGATGCGCTTCATGACGTTCTCACTTCGCGTGTTCGATTCGGTCGTGAACGAATAGATCGTCGACAACCCCTGCTCGAACCCGACGCTCAACACCTTTCGCGCCGCCTCGGTCGCGTATCCATGGCCCCATGCCCACGTTGCGTACCGCCAACCGATCTCGACATGGGGTCCCATCGGAGTGTCGAAGGTGGTGGTGTTGAGTCCGGTGAATCCGGCCAGTCGCCCGTTCACTTCCACGGCCCACAATCCGAAACCGTGTTCGTCGAGGTGCGACTCGATGCGTTCGATCATCGCCCTCGTCTCGTCGAACGAGAGAGTCGTCGGGAAGTAGCGCATCACCTCGGTGTCGGCGTTGATCTCGGCGAAAGGCCCGACGTCGTCGGAAGACCAACGACGCAGAATCGTTCGTTCAGTTCGGAAGGTGTCGGTCACGAACGGACGGTCTCGAGACCGACCATGTTCCCTTCGGCCCGCCAGGCGTCCACGTGTTCGGCGAATCCGAGGACGCTCGTCATCCAGGCGATGGCCCGCGCTGACCTCATGTCACCGCCACCCTCACTGTTGAGATACCCCGGAGTGCACGTCGAGTTGTATCGAGCGACGCCCCACAGTTTCTCGAACAACGTCTGGAACCACTGTTCCTGTGCGTCAACAGCCGGTTCGATCTCGACCACGTTCTCACGATGACAACGATCGACCACGTAGGTCACGTGCTTCACGATCTCGCTGATGGAGTGCACGAAGTTGGTGGCTTGCGCACCCTGCACGGTGCTGATCATGAACATGTTCGGGAATCCGCGCGACAAGATGCCATGAAGAGTCGCCGGCCCCTCGGCCCAGGCCTTGCTCAACGAGACACCCTCACGACCCTTCGGGTCGAACCCGAGTCGGTGCGTGTATTCGGTGGTCACCTCGAAACCCGATGCGAACACCAGAAGGTCGACCGGATACTCGACACCGTCGACGACCGGACCGTTCTCGGTGATCTGATCGACTCCCCGACCGTCGGTGTCGACGAGGTGAACGTTCGAACGATTGAACGCCGGAAGGTACTCGTCGTGGAAACACGGACGCTTGCAATTCTGTCCGTACCACGGCTTCAGCAAGTCGGCCGTCTCCGGATCGTCGATCACGTCTTCGATACGTTGACGAATGCGCTCCATGTTCTCGAAGTCGATGCGCTCGAGTTCGGCGGCTTCCTCGTCGTTCTCGGGCATCTTCTTCGTGTCGTGCCAGAGCATCTTGGTCCACTCGTCGTCGACCAGGTCGACATCGGGCTGAGCACCAGTGATGGCCATGGTGAAGTTGCGCAGTCGCTCGGCCTGCCAACCAGGCTTCAACGACTTGAACCACTCGGTATCGGTTGGCTTGTTGTTTCGAGCACCGACGCAGGCCGCCGTGCGCTGGAACACGTAGAGCTCCTTGGCCGACTCGGCGAGCTTGGGAACCACCTGAACGGCCGTCGCGCCGGTTCCGATGATGCCCACTCGCAGATCAGCGAGTTTCGCCATCTTTTCCTGTGAACTACCGCCGGTGAACGAATAGTCCCAACGACTGGTGTGGAAGGCGCGGCCCTTGTAGTTCTCGATGCCGGGGATGCCGGGCAACTTGGCCTTGTGCAACACGCCACCGGCGATGATCACATAACGCGCCGACAGGCGATCGTTGCGGGACGTCTGCACGACCCATCGCTGACGCGACTGGTCCCATTCCATGGCCTCGGTCTCGGTCTGGAAGAGAGCGTGGGGATACATGTCGAAATGGCGACCGAACAATTGGCAGTAGGCGAAGATCTCGGGAGCCTTCGCGTACTTCTCGGTCGGCATGTAGCCGGTCTCTTCCAACAACGGGAGATAGACGTACGACTCGACGTCGCAGGCCGCGTTGGGATAGCGGTTCCAGTACCACGTGCCTCCGAAGTCACCCGCCTTCTCGATCAGGCGATAGTCGGTGATCCCTTTCTTGGTGAGCTCGGCGGCGGCGAGCATGCCACCGAAACCTCCACCCACGATCACGACTTCGGTGTCCTCCACCACGGCGTCACGTGTGAAGCCCGGTTCGACGTACGGATCACGATCGAACTCCTCGTAGAGGCCCTTCAATTCCTTGTATTGGCGGATGCCCTCGGGGCGCAGACGCTTCTCCCGCTCGATGCGGTACCTCTCGCGTGCCTCTTCGATACTGATTCCCACTCGGCCCCCTTTGAGTCCGGGTCCTATCCTCGCAACCGCAGGAAGGTACCGCCAACTTCGTTCCGGTGACTCCGACCCCCGGGCGCCAGGCCTCGAACCCATCCGTGAGCGGTCTACTCTCGGATCATGACGTCCCTCGACGGTGACTACGTGCCGAGCACGATGGAATGGGTTCGCGACCAGATCGATCTCTACGAACGGACCAGCGGGCGCGAAGGCAACACTCTGCGCGACAGTGGCATTCCCGTGATCATCGTCACGATGCGCGGAGCCAAGACAGGGGCGGTTCGCAAAATCGCCCTCATGCGCGTCGAGCACGACGGAGCATATGCACTGGTGGCTTCGAAGGGTGGGCACGAGACGAACCCCGACTGGTATCGAAATCTCGTCGTCAATTCCCACGAAGTGCTCGTACAGGACGGACCCGAGCCATTTCCCGTGACCGTCCGTGAAATCGACGGACACGAATACGACACCTGGTGGGACCGCAGCGTCGCTGTGTTCCCGACCTATCTCGAATATCGAGCCAAGACCGCTCGCCGAATTCCGATCCTGATCGCCGAACCTCGCTGAGCCGACAGCCGGCCGTGGCCCGGCGTGCGAACATGGGGAATGGCCCCGTCACCTCTTCCGAGAACTTCGCGCTCGGCCGACTCCGTGATTGCCGATCTCGCCGCACTTCGATCCAACGACGTGAAGTGGTCGGAGGGTCGGGCCTTCGGAATGGTGTACGACGGTGGACCCGCCGTGCACGCCGTTGCCGAGCAGGCGGCGTCGATGTACTTGCACGAGAACGCTCTCAACACCAAGGCGTTTCCGTCGCTCGCTCGACTGCAGTCCGATGTGGTGTCGTGGACGGCATCGCTCATGCACGGCCCCGACACCGCGGCTGGGTTCATGACCTCCGGTGGTACCGAGTCGATTCAAGTGGCCGTTCTCGCCGCCCGTGAGCGAGCCCGGGTCGAACGTGGCGTGACCGAACCCGAGATGGTCGTCTCCGACACCACCCATGCCGCTTTCCACAAGTCGGCTCACATGTACGGGATGAAGGTTCACAAGGTCGCGTGTCGATCCGATTTCACGGCCGATGTCGCTGCAATGGCGTCGCACGTGAACGACAACACGGTTCTCGTCGTCGGATCAGCACCGCAGTATCCGCAGGGAGTCATCGATCCGATTCCCGACATCGCCGAGTTGGCGGCCACGGTCGATGCCAATTGCCACGTCGATGCGTGCATGGGTGGATTCGTACTTCCGTTCGCCGAAATAATCGGACGCAATGTCGAACCGTGGGACTTCCGCGTGGAAGGTGTCCACTCGATCTCGGCCGACGTGCACAAATTGGGATACGCACCCAAGGGTGCATCCGTGATCGTCTACCGCAATCGCGAACTTCGTGCGCATCAAACGTTCGTGTTCTCCGATTGGCTCGGGGGCTTCTACGCGTCGCCGAATCTTCAGGGCACACGATCAGGACTTCCGATGGCCGCCGCCTGGGCAGTCATGTCGACACTCGGTATCGAGGGGTACACCGAGTTGACCCGCCGAACTCTCGAGACCGCCGATGCGATCCGCGATGCCGTGCGTTCGATCGATGGACTGACCGTCCTTGGTGATCCGAGGTTCCATCTACTGACGATTGCGAGTGACACGACGTCGAAGATGCCGATCGATGCCTTCGCTCTGGGTGACGCACTGCTCGCTCGCGGTTGGTTCCACGATCGCCAGTCGCCACCCGACACTCTGCACGCCACGGTGTCGAACTCGAACGTCGATCACCTCGCCGACTACCTCACCGACCTGCACACCTGTGCCGAGCAGGTTCGGGGTTCGATCGCCTCCGATCGTTCCACCAACTACGCCACCCTCGACTGACCCTTGGTGCTACTGGTGGCACATTCCCGCGAAACACGTGACGCTTTTGCCACCAGAACCACCAAGTCAGCGAGTCAGAGGGTGAAGCGGTAGACGTTGGTGTCGCGGGCGACGAAGCCGAGGCGCTGGTACAACCGATTCGCCGCCTCACGACTCGGACGGGAGGTCAACTCCACCGTGATCGCTCCCTCGGCCCGGGCTCGATCGAGGGCCGCTCGGTTCAGAGCCTCCCCCACACCGTGCCCGCGAGCCGACTCGTCGACCACCACGTCTTCGATCCAGGCGCGCACACCCGTCGGAATTCGGAACGTGGCCAAGGTGAGGGAGCCGACGATCACTCCCTCGACCCGAGCGACGAACAGACTCGACGCTTCGGAAGCGACGAGGGCTTCCAGCTGAGAGCGGGTCGGCGGGGGGTTCGACGACGACAACTGCGGGATCAGACGTGCGAAGGCTTCCACGACCTCGTCGGTCACCGTTTCACAGATCGTCACCTCGGTCGTCATCACCACTCCTCGAGTCCGAGTGTACGAGTCGGGTCACCTACGGTTGCTCCATGGACACGTCCCAGCTCTCGACCAAGGCCCGAGCTCTCGGTGCCGCTCTCGAACCCTTCGTCGGGCAGGTGTACTTCTCCCCCGAATGTCACGACAACTACGTGGCCCTCGGCTTTCAACCGTCGCCCGGACTCATGAACGGGGTGACCATGCCCGAGATGGTCTCGTACTTCACGAGTCGCGGCTCGCTCATGGGACGGGTTCCCGGTGAAGTGGTCGCCGCAGCCTTCGCCGTCTTCAACCCACTCGTCGTGATACCCGCCGTCACCACCGGTTGGACGCTCACCGACGCACCTTCCATCTGCGACGCACGACGACGCGGTGCGATCTCACAACTCGAGCGGATACTCGGAGCCAAGCCCGGTGGAATCGGCGACGCGCGAGGCGCGCTCGAACGCGCCGTGTCCGTTCTACGACCCGAGGGTCGACCGCTCTTCGCTGGAACGCTCAGTCAGTCGATCCCCGACTCCGATCTCGGAGCGGCGTGGCACTTCGGTGACATGCTCCGTGAATTCCGGGGGGACGCGCACACCGCCGCCTGGATCTCGGCTGGGCTCGATGCCACCGAGATCGGGCTCCTCACCGAACTCTTCTGGGGGCTGCCACTCAAGTCGTACAGCCGGACCCGCGGGTGGAGCGAGGACGACTATTCAGCAGCCGTCGAGCGCTTGGAATCGCGCGGTCTCGTGAAGGACGCCGCCTTCACGACAGCCGGTCGCGAACTTCGTGAACTGGTCGAGACGCACACCGACGAACAGATGAGCGGAGCAATCGATGCTCTCGGAGACGGTTTCTCGCGACTGATCGATCAGCTCTCGGCGTGGAGTGCCGCCGTTCGCACCATGAAGGGCTACCCCGAGTCGGGCCCGCACGAACTCGCCGAAGCGGCGTCAAAGCGCTGAGGAGCGACCCATGACATACGACTTGATCGTCACCAATGGCGTCGTGATGCCCATGAACGGCGGAGCGATCATTCGTGACGGCGCAGTGGCGATTTCGGGCAATTCGATCGCCGCCGTCGCTTCAGCCGACGCGCTCGACACCGCTTCGGCGGCCCGCGTGATCGACGCCCGAGGGCGCGTGATCATGCCGGGCTTCTGCAACAGTCACACGCACATCGCATCGAACGTCCTTCTACGCGGTCTGCTCGAAGACGTTCGCCTCTTCGAATGGCTCCAGACCATGTGGAAGCTCAAGCAGAACTTCGATCCCGAGACCTTGTACTGGGCGTCACTGTGCGGTGACCTCGAAATGCTGAAGGCCGGTATCACGTCGTTCAACGAACACTTCGACGCGTACGACGTCGAACCGCAGATCGAAGCCCTGAAGGAGATCCCGCTACGCGCCACTCTCGGTTACGGGTTCGCCGACCGAGGTCTGTACGCCCCACGAACCGAGTACTCGCACCGCACCATGGCCGACTTCGCATCGATCGTGCAGCGACACCATCGAACCAACGGCGATCTCCTCCACGTCGCACTGTCACCCCACGCGGTGTATTCCTGCGGAGCCGAGATGTGGAACGAGGTCCGGCGACTCGCCGACGATCTCGGAGTAATCGTGCACACCCATCTCTCGGAAGGCATGCAGGAGGTGAACTACTGCCTCGACAATTACGGACTCCGACCCGTGCAGTGGTTGCACTCGCTCGGTTTCCTCGGACCCGACGTGACGGCTGCGCACTGCTCACAACTCGATGACGACGACATCGCGATCATGGCCGAGACCGGTACCAAGATCGCCCACTGTCCGATCTGCAACGCCAAGTTGGGCTCGGGCACCATGCCGCTGCGCAAGGTCCTCGAGGCTCGCGTCACGGTCGGACTCGCCACCGACGGGCCGGCCAGTCACAACACTTCCGATCTCTTCGAGGAGATGAAGTTCGCCGGCCTCATTCACAAGACGATGGTGGACGACGTCGAATTCCTCACGATCGATCAGCTGCTCGAATTGTCCACGTGTCAGGGTGCGATCGCCATGCATCGGCCCGAGACCGGGCTACTCGAGGTGGGAGCCAAGGCCGACCTGATCGTGGTCGACCTCGACACTGCTCACTCCCAACCCGTGTACGACGAACGAGCCGCCCTCGTCTACTCGGCCCGAGCCGATGACGTCACGCACAGCATCGTCGAAGGACGTGTGCTCATGGAGGAGCGGGTGGTCATCGGCGTCGACGAGGAGCGGATCAGGGCCAAGTTTCACGAAGCGGCCCACGATCTGAAGATCCGCAGTCTTCGGTGAGGCATCGGTCGCGATCCGTGGAAGACTGATCGCATGATTCTCGAAAGCCTCACGGTGCCGGTGACCGACTTCGCGCGCAACACCGGCTGGGATCCGAAACCCGAAGGACTCTGTCGCGGTGAGGTCTGCGTTCCGGCCCCCGGTGCCCTCGACGACAACCACGTGAACGTACGAGTGGCGGCCGACAAGTTGGGCATGCCGCTCGTCGAGAGTCCCGAGCACGGTGTGTACGCACTCGGGCCGGCCACACTCGGCGGTCGTGCCCTCAACACCGCCGTCGCCGCCGATCCCGAACTCGTGAACTACGACGGAACCCGCTTCTTGCTCTCGTCATTGCGTGGCAAGAAGGTGGTGCTGGTCGCCTGGTCCAGTTATTGAGGCTGCCGCTCCAGCCTGCCCGGGTGGCAGGCGCTTCACACCGAGATCGAGAGCCGCGGTGCAGTCGTCGTGACGGTTGCACTCGACGTCGACCCCGAACACGCTCGTCCCTGGAGTGAGCTTGCTGCTCCCACTCATCCGTGCGTCGTCGACACCACTCATGCCACTGGCGCCGCCTTCGGCTTCACCAACATTCCGATGGCCGTCTGGATCGACGAGAACGGAGTTCTCGTGAGGCCGGCCGAAGCCGCGTCCATCGAACGAAGCCCGCTACGCGACATGGACGTCCCCGAAGGTCTGCCCGAGAGTCTGACGGCCATGTTCCGGGCCGTGAAGGAGATTCCCGACGATGCCGAGGCGTACCGAGCCGCTCTGCTCGACTGGATCGACAATGGTGCGAAGTCGGACTTCGCGTTGACTCCCGACGAGGTGGTCGAGCGCAGCCAACCGCGCAGTGCCAACGAAGCGATGGCAGCCGCCAACTTCGAACTCGGAGATCACCTCCGCCGTCGTCACGGCGACGAGGCTGCCGTTCCGTTCTGGCGGGAGGCACACCGATTGCATCCGCTCAATCTCACGTACAAACGACAGGCCTGGACTCTCGTCACTACGGCTCCCGATGCCACCGAGAACGACCTGATGCAGGGACCAAACGACGTGTACGAGAGCAATCTCCTCGACGACGTCCTCGGTCACGGAGGATTCGGAGCCTTCATCGTCCGACCACAACTCTGACGCGATAGCGTTTCGTCAATGGCCGATCTCGAACACGTGAGATGGATCCGGCGCCCCGAGTTGCGCCATCCCTACGTGGTCGCTGCCTTCACCGGCTGGAACGATGCCGCCGATGCCGCCAGTGGAACAGTGAAGCATCTCGTCGAAACGATGAACGCCACGCCACTCGCCGAGATCGATCCGGAGGCGTTCACCGACTTCGCCACGATTCGGCCTCACGTCCGACTCTCCGAGTCGGGAACCCGGCACATCGTGTGGCCCACGGTCAGCCTCTGGACGGTCTCGACTCCCGAACGAGATCTCATCCTCGTTCTCGGACCCGAGCCAGCTCTGCAATGGCGCGCGTTCTGTCAGCAGATCATCGGAGTCGCCCAGGCCTACGGTGCGAGCACGATGATCTCACTCGGTGCACTGCTCGCCGATGTCGCCCACAATCGGCCCATCCAGGTGCTCGGAACTGCGGCCGATCAGGTCGCCATCGATCGTTTCGATCTTCGTCGCAGTCAATACGAAGGCCCGACCGGCATCGTCGGCGCACTCGCCGACGCGTGCCACCGAGCCGGTATGTCGAGTGTGTCGTTGTGGGCTGCGGTTCCGGCGTACGCCGCTCAGATCCCGTCGCCCAAGGCGTCCCTCGCTCTCGTCGAACGACTGAGCGAACTCCTCGACGTCGACATGCCGCACACGCCGCTCTCCGAACTCGTCGAACATTACGAAGATCAGGTCGAACAGCTCGTCAACAGCGACTCGTCACTCAGTCGATATCTCGAACGCATCGAGAACATGGACGATGACGACTACGAATACGACGACGACGAAGACGAAGACATCGAAATCCTCATCGACGACGAAGGATCACTCGACGAACTCCCTCCGGAAGATCGTCCTCGCGACGACACGCCTCTTCCCGACGGCCCGGTCGACAGCGACGCTCTGATGCAAGAGGTCGAGCAGTTTCTTCGCAGTCAGGGAGACGACTGACGCCACACCGGATCACGTGGTGGATCGAAACTCGCCACACCGGTCGCTCCACCGATCGCTGCGAAGGCCATCGGACCCCACCATTGCACCCCGGCCGTCGGATCGGGCAACGATGACTCGGCGAACCATCCGATGCCGTCGGTCTCGAGCGGATGACCGTCGAGAGTTCCGCCCGTGGCTCGACAGTGGAAGAGCAACATGTACATCCCGAAGCGACTGAATCCCATGCGTTGTCCGTCGATCACACCGAGAAGCTGAGCCGGTTCGCATTCGATGCCGGTCTCTTCGAACACTTCCTTCACTGCGACTTCCGATGCGGAGTACCCGACATCGGCCCACCCGGTCGGATACAGCCACACTCCCGAATCGGGACGACGAACGAGAAGGATTTCACCGTCGTCGTTGCCGACGATGGCACCGATCGCCACTTTCGGAGTGACGTAACCAGGTACGCCTTCTCCGACCGATTCCATCCATTCCTGGATGAAGTGGTCTTGTTCACGCCGAACGGCGAGGGCTTCGTCAGCCGCCGCCTTGATGTCGGACGCCACGTGCAGAACCTCTTCGTATCGTTCGCGTTCGTACAAGTTCTGGGTGAAGCCGAGACCCGTGCGAGCGATACCGGCCAGGGTTTCGCTCCAACGCACCAGATCGCGTGTGAAGTCGGACGGCTCGGCGTCACTCATGACGCAGACGCTAGTCGCATCGATCAGGAAGTCGATCCGAGGGCGAACAGGACCGCCCGTTCGACCTCGGCCCGATGGAGCGGGTCGTTCAGGGGAACACCGGCCGCCGTGCGAACGTAGAACGAGTCGACCACTTCGTCACCGATCGTCTGGACCGATGCGTGGCGAATGTCGAGCCCGACTTCGGCCATGGCTTTGGTGACACGGTGGAGGATGCCGTGCTGATCGGGAGCCCGAACCTCGATGATCGTCGCATTCGACGTGACACCGTCGACGTAGGTGACCCGAGGTGGAGCGAGTTCCCCGGCCGAGCGACGACGGCGTTTGTAGTGACGCGCCCGTTCGGCCAGTCGGGGTTCGAGAGCGAGTTCTCCACGCAACGCGCGCTCCAGATCGTCGAGTACCGGCTCCCACTCGATGGGACCATGCGCCGGAACCTGAACACGAAAACGGGACGCCGCCATTCCCTGTTCGTCGGAGTGTGCCTGAGCGCCGAGGACGGCGAGTCCGCGCAAGGTGAGAACCCCCGCCACTCGGCTGAAGGTTCCCGGGCGGTCGGGACTGACGACGGTCAACGAATCGGGAGTCACACCGAACGACACCACGCCACGAGCCATCATCTCGAGCACTTCGGCATCAGGGAAGAGTCGCCACTCGGATCGATCCGGTGCGATACCCGACAGGACTTGATGAGTTCGGCCGACGAGTTCGTTCACGAGTCCGGCCTTCCACGGACCCCACGCCGCCGGACCGGTGGCCAGACTGTCGGCTTCGGTGAGACCGTGCAGAAGATCGAGCACGAGCGGGCTGTTCACTCTCTCGATCACGAAGTCGATCGTGGCCGGATCGGCTAGATCACGACGCGTTGCGACATCGGGCAACAAGAGATGGTGCTGCACCATGGTCTGCAAGATCACCATGTCGTCGTGCGAGATCCCGAGACGAGGAGCGATACGTCCGACCAACTCCACACCCACGTCGTTGTGGTCACCCGGATAACCCTTGCCGATGTCGTGAAAGAGAGCACCGAGTACGAGAAGGTCGGGACGACTCACACGATCGGCGAGATCACTCGCGTTCGCCGTGGCCTCCCACAGATGTCGGTCGACGGTGAAACGGTGGTAAGCGTTGCGCTGTGGTCGACTGCGGTTCGGCGCCCACTCGGGAAGAATGCGAACCCAGAGGCCTCGCTGATCGAGTGATTCGAGAACGGGAATCGCGTCGTGTCCGGTGAGGAGAAGTCCGACCAAGTCGTCGATGGCGCCGGCCGGCCACGGACTCGGCATCGGTGGACTCTGCTGAGCCAGTCGATCGAGTGACACCCGATCGATGCGCGTGCGCTGGCGAGCGGCCGACGCCGCCACTCGAAGCACGAGCGACGGATCGGCTGACACGTCGACCGACTCGTCGAGGTGGATCTCGCCGTGACGAAGGAGTACACCGGGCGCCACGGCGACCTCGGGACGACGTGGTGAACTCTCGGCGAGCACACGTGCCCACACCTCGTCTCCGACCCAAGCGATCGCCCGCGCTGCATGGGAGAGCGACGACATCAGCGCATCGGCACTGCGGTATCCGCAGGCCGTCGCCACGGCATCCTGCTCCTCGAGATGCAGGACCTCGTTGGGTCGGCCGACCGAACGATGCAAAGCGACTCGAACCGACGTGATCACATCGGTGCCGGCATCGAGAGTCGCGCGATCCGACATCGAGATTTCGAGGCCTCCCAACTCGGCCCACGTCAGAGCGTGAATGTCACGAAGTCCTCCGTAACCCTCCTTCAGGTTGGGTTCGAGAAGAAACGCTGTCTCCCCGTTGGCCGACTGCCGCTCGCGCACTCGTCGCATGAGTTCGGGAAGTCGACTCTTCGTGGACGACCGCCAGGCCTTCACGGCGGTCTCGTGCAGTTCGTGACTCAATTCGGCGTCTCCGGCGACGTGTCGAGCCGTGAGAATCGCCGTCGCCGTGTCGAGCTCGGTTCGGGCGAGATCGACGATCTGCTTGACCGTGCTCACCGAATGACCAAGTTTCACGTTGGCATCCCAGATCGGGTACCAGATCTTGGCTGCGAACTCGTCGATGTTCTTCACGCCGTCGTGCAACAGGACGACGTCGAGATCGCTGTACGGCGCGAGTTCTCCTCGACCATAACCACCGATGGCGACCAGCGCCGCTCTCTTCTTGATCGGTACGAGATCGGACGCCTTGGCCCAGAGATCACTCAACCACTCGTCGGTCGCACTGCACAGAGCACGCGCGAACGGCATGCCCTGCAACGGTGAATCCGCGATCAGTTCGGCCCGAGACGTCACGAGATCTCACTTTGCTCGGCCGTGGTCCGACGATGAGAGATGATCGCCGCCGCCTTCCATGCCCCCCATTCGAGCCCGACGTCATGAAGATCCGGATGGACGTCGGCCCACGTAGCCGGACACAGATCGAACACGTCGGCCGGAAAGGATCGCTCCTGGAACTCGTCGCGAGCCACCGGACGAGCGCCGATCGCTGCGAGTTCATCCGACACTCGACCCGTGCACTCCCTCACCAGGTCGAGTGGGTTACGCCGTTGCTCCCAGGCTTCCGCCTCCAACAAACGACCCAACTCCGACACGAGCCAGGAACGAGCAGCCTCGATCGCCGCTTCGCGTCGTCCGGCATCGACCTGATCGTGCAGACCTTGATCCGCCACGACACGATCGAACGAAGAACGCAACCATGTGTTGGCCGTCGACTCCATGGTTCGGAGCAGACGTTCGGAGTACTTGTTCATCTCACTCCATCGAGACGGGGGCATCTTCATGATCGCAGTACTGCCGCTCGATTGCTCGACTCGAACCCGGCGTGCAGTTCCTTCACGTGGCCGTGCAGAACTGGAAACCTTGCCGAAACAATTCTTCCCGACACTCTTGACGCCCCTACAACTGATCGAGGAGAACCCGTGGAGAGTGGAGATCTCGCCTGGGTGCTGGTTTCGGCCGCACTCGTCCTGTTCATGACGCCTGGACTCGCCCTGTTCTACGGGGGCATGGATCGAGGACGAAACGTCCTCAACATGCTGATGATGAACTTCTACTGCCTACTCGTCGTCCCGGTGCTCTGGGTGATCGCTGGTTTCTCCCTGGCCCAAACGCCGTTCGACAACGGATTCATCGGTAATTTCGACTCGTTCTTTCTGAAGGACATCACCGTGGCCGGTGACGGAGGTGCTCTGGCCACCGTCGCCTTCCTCGGCATGTTCGCCGTCATCACACCAGCTCTCATCTCGGGTGCCGTGGCCGACCGCATGAAGTTCAGCGCCTGGGCCCTCTTCGTTCCGATCTGGCTGTTCCTGGTCTTCGTGCCCGTGTTCAAGTGGGTGTACGGAGGATGGCTCTTCGACCGGGGTTCGATCGACTTCGCCGGAGGAACCGCCATCCACGTGAACGCCGGTATCGCAGCCCTCGCCGCGGTGATGGTTCTCGGCGCCCGCAAGTCGGATCCGTCACCTCCGCACTCTCTTCCTCTCGTCATGATCGGAACCGGAATCCTGTGGTTCGGTTGGTTCGGATTCAACGCCGGATCGGCGCTCGCCGCCAACGGCCAAGCCGCCCAGGCGTTCATGAACACGTTCCTCGCTGCGGCCGCAGCCGGTTTGGCATGGATGTTCGTCGAGTGGAAGCGGGACGGACATCCGACCACGCTCGGCGCCGCATCGGGTGTCGTCGCCGGTCTCGTGGCCATCACACCGGCAGCTGGTTACGTCTCGGGTCCGGCCCCGGTCGTGATCGGTCTCGTCGCCGGAATCATCTGTTGCTATGCCGTGCGGCTCAAGAAGAAGTTCGGTTACGACGACGCCCTCGACGTCGTGGGAGTTCACTTCGTCGGAGGTCTGGTCGGTTCGCTACTCATCGGATTCTTCGCCAACCCGTCGTTCTTCGACGCCGACTTCGACGAAGGAATCTTCTACGGCGGAGGCGGCAAGCTGCTGGTCGAGCAATTGATCGCCAACGTCGCCGCCATCGTCTGGTCGTTCGTGATCACGTATCTCATCATGGTGGTCCTGAAGAAGACCATCGGCGTTCGCGTGAACGCCGAAGCCGAAGCGAACGGACTCGACCTGTCCGAGCACGGCGAGACCGCTTACCATTCGGGTTCGTGACCCGACGTTCGAACGAGACACGAGGGAGACACTCATGAAACTCATCACTGCTGTCGTCAAGCCGTTCAAACTCGACGACGTCAAGGAGTCGTTGAAGGCCGCCGGTGTGGTCGGCATCACGGTCACCGAGGTCAAGGGCTTCGGCCGGCAAGGTGGACACACCGAGACCTATCGAGGAGCTGAATACAAGATCGACTTCCTGCCCAAGGTGAAGCTCGAGATCTTGGCCGATGCCCCCGATGTCGATCGCATCGTCGACGTGATCTCTGCGGCGGCCAACACCGGCAAGATCGGTGACGGCAAGATCTGGATCACCGATGTGGAGACGGTGATCAGGGTGCGCACCGGAGAAACCGGCGCTTCGGCCATCTGAGCCGGGTGTTTCTCGACTTCGGTGGGAGTACGTTCTCGTGCCTGTCCGGCGTCGATCGTGTTGAAGAGGTTCGGTAAATCACCTCAGTGTCGTTGGTGATCGAAGCTCCACTCGCGTCACGACTCGTCGAACGACCACGTCCTCAGCGCGCACGGAGCCGGCGGTCCTTTGTGTTCTCCGGTTCGAACGTCGAACTGAGCGCCGTGAAGAGGGCACGTCAGCGTATGACCCCTCAAACGACCCTCGGACAAGAGAGCATCGCGGTGAGTGCAGTTGTCGTCGACCGCGAAGAGCTGACCGTTCACTCGACACACCACGACCCCGTGGTCTCCCAGCCCGTCGACACGTCGCATCCGGCCATCGGTCAGATCGTCGAAATCAGCGGAATGCAGTGCTTCAGACATCGTCGAATTCGTATCCGCCGGACTTCAGATACTCCGCCACCCTCGTCTGAAGATGGCGTGTTCTGACTTCTTGATAGTTGCCCAGTGTCTGGCCTCGTTTACGGCTCGATCGAAAACCAAGAGTCTGTGCTTTCATGTTCGACGTGTCCTGATCGTAGACACGACCGAGGCCTCCGAGGCCGCTGGCGATCGTGTAACTCTCGTCGATGTCGAGTTGGATCACATCCGGGGGAGACGATGTCTCGCCGTCGACCGGACGAGGCCGCAGAATCAAGAGATCGAACCAACTGGTGTCGACGTCGTCGGGATCAGGGCGGAATCGGTACACCATCGGAAGCGACAATCCCGGAAAGAAGAACGCATTCGGAAAAGAGAAGTACTCGATGGAGTCGACGACGATCGATTCACTGAGCTTCGAGAAATCTCGTCCGTACCGTCGACTCATGTCTTCCTTGAAAAGCGCAGCGAAAACATCGCGTGCCCGAGCACCCTCGGGAAGCTTCGCCCCGTCCGGTAGCGGGAATCCGCGAGTCAGACCGGCGAAAAGCTCTTCCTCGGTCTGAGGAACGGCACGTTGCGGGCTGTTCAGACCTCGTGTGTGGATGAATCGACTGACATTCGGAGGAAAGATGTCGTACTGAGTGGTGACTTCATCCCCGAGGCGTCCGGTCGAGTGCGTTTCGCGGACGTGGTACGCCTCGAGAAACGCCTCGATCGCGGCCTTCCAATTACACGGCAACTTCTTCAACACGTGAGTCTCGATGTAGCGATCCTCGAATCCGAATTCGGAGAAGTGTTCGGGGAGTATGCCCAAGTAATCGGAGAGAGGGGCGGCCTCCGGATCGAAATTGATCCACACGAATCCAGCGAAGATCTCGACGGGGATCGGGGGAAGGGCATGGGTCTCCTCGGTGACATGAGGAAAATCCCAACGATCAGGAAGATCGATCAGCTGACCGTCGAGTGACCAGGTCCAACCGTGGAACGGACATTTCAATTCGTTGGCGAAACCACAGGAGCCCGCTGGCTTCAGCTGTGTCCCACGATGCATACAAGCGTTGTAATACGCCCTGATCGACCCGTCATTCGTGCGAACGATGAGAGCTGAATGCGGACCCACGTCGTACACGTAGTAGTCGCCCGCTTCGAGTAGATGATCGACATGGCAGGCCCACTGCCATGTCTTCGACCACATGTGCTCGAACTCGGCTCGGAAGTACGACTCCGAGGTGTAGTTGGAATACGGCAAGTCGGAGTCACCCAAGTACATCGGCGCCTCGACCAAAAGAGGCCAAGGCGGCGATGTTGGATCGGCGAGAAGTTGCTCATGCAGCGACGGCCCTGGTGCACGCGCCGAACCCGAAACTGCATCGGTCATGTTTCCCCCTCGGTTAAATCGACGACCCTGACATCGGAATCCTAGGCGTCGACGATCTCCATACGAACTCGCTTGTTCCCCTTGCCTTTGTTCTCGACTTTCAGCACCTTCACACGACCGACCTGACGAGTGGAGTGCACGTGAGTCCCACCGTCGGCCTGCTTGTCAAGTCCGACGATGTCGACCACCCTGATCTCGGAAACGGTCTCGGGAATGAGAGACACCTTTGTACGAATGAGATCAGCGTCCTGCAAGGCCGTCTCACGGGGAAGGAAGTCGACGCGAACGGGGCGATCAGCCGCGATCTCGGCGTTGACGAGCTCTTCGATACGAACGGCGAAACCTTCGGGGACGGGATCGAATTCGAAGTCCATCCGGCCACTCAGCGGTTCCATGTTTCCTCCGGTGACGGGGACCTTCCACTCGTTCCAGATCACACCACACAGGAGGTGCATGGCCGTATGCGTTCGCATGAGGCGCAGGCGCCGCGCGTCGTCGACTGCACCCTCGACCGTGTCACCCAAGACCGGAACCGGACCGTCGAGTTCGTGCCAGACCCACGAGTGCGATCCGTCGAGTGACGGACCTTTCCGAACGTTCACGACCGCCGCATCACCGAGCATCCCCACATCGTGGGGCTGACCTCCACCCGTCGGATAGAAAGCCGTGCGGTCGAGGGCGACCATCGATCCGTCCACACCCACCACGACGGCCTCGAACGTTCGCAGGTCGACATCACGCAAGTAGACGAGATCGGTATCGGCGGCAAAAGAGGTCATACCCCAGTCTCCCGTCTCGCCGGGCTCTTCATCAACCGAACCTCTAGCCTGGCGTCGATGAAGACACGGGGCATCCGAGGGCTCGCCGTCGTCATGAGTGGCCTCGTGGTGCTCGCTGCGTGCGGCTCGAGCGCTTCGACCTCCGTCACCACCGATGTCCCCCGCACCACCACCACGGTTCCGCGGGTGAGTGACGGAGTTCTTCGACTCGGTCTCCTCGTGCCTCGTTCCGGATCCGGAGCCTCACTCGGTGAAGCCCTGGTTGCGGTGGTCGAGTCCTCGATCACCACCATCAACGTGGCCGGCGGTTTCAACGGACAGAACGTCGAACTCGTGATCCGCGACGAAGGCAACGACACCGCTACGGCCTTGGCCGCTGTCGAGCGACTCGTCGACGAGGATGACGTCGACGCCATCATCGGTCCCCTCTCGTCGAACGTCGCGCTCGGCATCCTTCCTTCACTTACTCGCAGTGAAATCGGTGTCTGCTCGCAGGCCGCCACATCGGTTCTGCTCAACAATTTTCCCGATCGGGGTCTGTTCGTCCGCACCGCTCCCACCGACTCGCTCATCGCACAGGCGATGTCACAAGCGATTGCACAGACCGGTCAGAGTTCCACGGCCCTCGCCTTCCCCGACGATCGATACGGTCGCCGTCTGGCCAGTGAGCTTCGTCGATACCTCGGGCTTCAAGGCATCTCGATCACCGACGAAGTTCCCTACTCACCAACCGACGAGTCCTACACCGACGATCTCGAAGGCGTCTCGGAAGAATCGCGAGTTCTCGCGCTCGTCGCCAATCAGGAAAGTGGAGCACGCTTCCTCAACTCGGCACTCGTCACCGGCTCACTGCAGACGATCGTGCTGAACGACGCGCTGGCCAACGTATCCCTGCCCAACGACTCGGCACTCGATCGGCTCTCCGACTTCACCATTCTCGGAGTCGCGCACGACGTCACGATCGGCTTTCAGAACCTCGTCGACGTCCTCGGAGAGCGACGAGTGTTTCCCGGTCCCGTGGCATCGGGAACCGTCCGGCAACCCATTCCCTTCGCCACCTCGACCCTCGACTGCGTCAATCTTCTGGTGCTGGCCGCTCTGTCGGCATCGAGCGACGACCCACTCGTCTTCATGAACTCGGTGATCCCCGTGAGTCGAGTCGGATCGTCGTGCAACACCTTCGAGCAGTGCAGTTCGGTACTCAGTCGAGGCCTGAACGTCGACTACAACGGACCGACCGGTTTGCTCGCTCTCACTCCGAACGGCGAACCGAGTCTGGCCTCGTTCGTGAATTACGGATTCGACGAGGATGGCCTTCCCGAATACCGATCGTTCATCGGAGTGATCAGCTCGCCGTGATCAACCCGGGCTGTATCGAACCGCTCGGCCATCACGAACGAACCCGTACAGGGTGATGCCGGCCCGTTTCGCCGTTTGAACGGCCAGAGCTGTCGGTGCACTCACCGACACGAGAGTTCCGAATCCGGCCGCCCAGGCTTTCTGAACCATCTCGAAGCTCGCTCGCCCCGAGACGAAGAGTCCCCATTCGTGGGCCGGAAGGCGACCATCGAGAAGCAGACGACCGACCACTTTGTCGACCGCATTGTGACGACCCACGTCCTCGCGCACGAGTTCGATTCGCCCATCGACGGTGAACGCGGATGCGGCGTGAACCGCGCCAGTTTCGGCAAAGAGAGGCTGCTCGGCCGCCATGCGTTCGGACACTTCTGCGATCGTCGTGATCGGAAAATCTGGCATTCGATCGGTCGAGAGTGGAGTCAGGCGCAGTACGAGATCGTCGAGCGCCTGAGATCCGCAGAGACCACAACTCGACGATGTGTTTCCGAGACGTGGGGTGGGAGCGGGCGCTCGACCACCAGTCTCGACGGTGACAACGTTGAACTCGCTGTCGACCGCTGATCCGTCGGCGCAGTAACGGACTCCCGTGACGGGCGCACCGTGCAAGAGCCCGTCGGAGTAACAAAAGCCAGCCGCCAGTTCGTAGTCGTGGCCCGGAGTACGCATCGTCGTGGCCACCAGTTCACCGTCGAGCTGGATCGACATCGGCTCCTCGACCACCAGACGATCGGGCGTGCGTCGTGATGCATCACCCTCGAACTTCACGACGAGAACGGAGTCGGTCCGCTTACGAGCCACGGCCCCAAGGCTACGGTTCGAATCGTGGCCGACGACGAACGCGAGATCGACGACGATCCCTCCTGGGATCTCGTCCGACCGCCCGGACAGGAAGCGATCAACCGTCGACAACCAGTGTCGGCTGAGCAGCCAGTGCTCTCGGCCGCTCAGCGCGATCCGATTCTTGCCGCCGATCCCGATGGCACCTCGTGGCTCATCCGCCCCGACGATGCGGTATCGAAGACAGATCGAGGAACACCGGTTCTCTTCGGCATCATGACCTTCATCGCAATGGCGATCGTCGGATTGATCACGTCGATGGCTCTCACCCGTTCCAACGAACCGGCAACGACGCCTGTTCCCGTCGTGAGTTTCTCTCCGCGCACCAGTGCACCGATCTCACCCACCTCTCGACCGGACACCACGAACGCGACCGACACTCCAGTAGCGGACACCGTCGACTCCACAGTGATCGGTAGCACGACCACCACCATCCCCACCGAGAGTTCGGTGGGTGCGCCGATCGTCGTGGCATCGACCGACGGTGTGTATCTCGAATCGAGTGCCGGAACGACGCAGATCATCGAGGGAGCATTCGATGTCGTGTTGGCCGTCGGAGACGGGACCTATCTCGTACAAGCCGAGTCGGGACGAGACTTCGATCCGATCTCGACCAGTATTCGACGTGTCGCACCCGGAGGAACACCGAACACGATTCTCGAACCAGCCGATGGCGTCGACGAATGGTTCACTCTTCACGACGTCGTGGTTCGGAACGGAAGTTTCACCGCCCTGATCTCGATCGCATCGGGAAACTCCGGTGCCGATGCAACCGAGGAAATCGTGCTGGTCCCCCTCGACACCCGTGAACGTCGGACAATCCTGCTTCGCGATGCGTCTCGTTCGACGATCTCCCATCTCTCACTCGGTGGTGATCTCATCGTCGGTGAGGTCGTCGAGCGAGCCACCGACGGTCGAATGACGAACCGACCCCTGCTCCTTCGACTCGCCGACTCCGCAGACGGCTCGATCGACGTGACCAACGTGAGTGCGACCCCGTTCGGAGTCGCCGATTCGTACACCGGATGCTTCGTCTGTCCACGCGTCTTCGGAGTCGACCCTTCCGGTGAGCGCATGGGCTGGATCGAAGGTGACCTGCTCGTCGTGATCGACGTCGCATCGACCCAACGCCTTCTTCTCGTCACGCTTCCACAGGGAACGGGAGATCAGGTGATGGGAATCGAGATCGGTGAGCGAAGTGTCCTGCTCAATCGTCGTCTCACACGTGAGGGTCCCGCTCAGAGGGCGTTGGTGATCAGCGGAGACGGGTCGATCGGAGCGTCGAACTTCTTCGGTCAGGCGTCCTTTCCCGGCGACCTGACCCGGTGAAGCTCAGACCAGTAGGTCGGCGATGGCGTCAGCGGCACGCGCTGCCGCCTCGGTATCGGTCTGCAGGAAGAGAGACGGCTCGGTGAGTTCGAGTTCGACGATCTTCGGACCTTCGGGTGACGGGAGCAGGTCGACGCGGGCATAGAGAAGTCGGCCGAAACGACTCGTGAGCCAATCACTCGCCCGTTGAGCGACCTCGAGCTCGTCACGAGTCGGAGTACGACTATCGATCTGCTCACGCGCGTACAAGCCAGCTTCGAGGTCGCGCGCCGTCGCCAATAGTGGGCCTTTCGAGAACGCATGACTGAACTGCCCGGCCAGGAACACGATTCCGGTTTCACTCAGTCGATCGACCTCGGCGAGATAGGGCTGCACCATCGCACCACGCCCCTTCGAAGTGAGGGACACGACGTGATCGACGGCCGTGTGAACGGTGGAATGCCGTTCGGTGTCGTTGCTTCCCGCACTGATGCACGGTTTCACCACGACGTCACCACTGGTCATCCACTCGTCGAGACGAGGATGCCAGATCGTCACGTCATCGACGACCGTCGGATCGACGAACATCGTCGGCACGATCGACAATCCGGCCTCCTCGGCATCGCGCAAATAATGCTTGTCGACGTTCCAACGCATCACGTCGGCTGAATTCTCGAGGCGCGTCACCGAGGCCACGCGATCGATCCAGCGCAGGAAGTCGACGATGAGAGGTACGTAATCCCATGTCGATCGCACCACCACGAGGGTGAACGACGACCAATCGATCGAGGAGTCGTTCCAGACCACTTCTCGATGATCGACTCCTCGTTCGTCGAGCGCGCGTCGAAGGAGAGGCATGTCGGCGTCGAAACCGATTGCGGCTTCAGCCGTCACCAACGCGACAGGACCCCGGGTCACCCCGGGGTCCTGCACGTTCGAACGAGTCGACGACTGACTCAGAAGTCTTCCATTCCGCCGCCGGGCATGCCGCCCGCAGCCGGCTCGGGCTTGTCGGCCACGACGGCTTCCGTCGTGAGGAAGAGAGCTGCGATCGACGCTGCGTTCTGCAGAGCCGAACGGGTCACCTTGGCCGCGTCGATCACACCGAGCTTCACGAGGTCGGTGTATTCGCCGGTGGCGGCATTGAGACCTTCAGAGCCCTTCAGGTTGCGAACCTTCTCGACGACGACTCCGCCCTCGAGACCGGCGTTCTCGGCGATCTGCTTGAGCGGACCCTCGAGTGACTTCGCAACCAGGCGAGCACCAGTGGCTTCGTCTCCCACCAACTTCTCGGCGGCGGCGAGAACCGCAGCCTGCGAACGAAGAAGTGCCACACCGCCACCGGGCACGACACCTTCTTCGATGGCGGCCTTGGTGGTGCTCACAGCATCCTCGATGCGGTGCTTCTTCTCCTTGAGTTCGACCTCGGTGGCCGCGCCGACCTTGAGCACGGCGACGCCACCCGACAACTTGGCGAGACGCTCCTGGAGCTTCTCACGGTCGTAGTCGGAATCGGTGTTGTCGATCTCGGCCTTGATCTGATTGATGCGACCCTTGATGTCGTCATCGCTTCCGGCGCCTTCGACGAGAGTCGTCTCGTCCTTGGTGATGATGATCTTCTTGGCGCGGCCGAGCAGATCGAGCGTGGCGTTCTCGAGCTTGAGACCCACCTCTTCGCTGATGACCTGACCACCGGTGAGGATCGCCATGTCCTGAAGCATCGCCTTGCGGCGCTCGCCGAAACCGGGAGCCTTGACGGCCACCGACTTGAACGTGCCACGGATCTTGTTGACGACAAGCGTGGCCAGAGCCTCGCCCTCGACGTCTTCGGCGATGATGACGAGCGGACGACCGCTCTGCATGACCTTCTCGAGCACGGCGAGCATGTCGCGCACGGTCGAGATCTTCGACGACACGAGCAGGATGTACGGGTCGTCGAGGACAGCCTCCATGCGCTCCATGTCGGTGGCGAAGTACGGCGAGATGTAGCCCTTGTCGAAGCGCATACCTTCGACGAGATCCATCTCCATGCCGAAGGTCTGGCTCTCTTCGACCGTGATGACTCCGTCCTTGCCCACCTTGTCGATGGCGTCGGAGATCATCGAACCGATCTCGGCGTCAGCGGCCGAGATGGCGGCGACCTGAGCGATCTGATCCTTGTTGTCGACTTCCTTCGCAAGATCGCGGATCGATGCGACAGCAGCGGCGACGGCGGCCTCGATGCCCTTCTTCAGGCTCATCGGGTTGGCGCCGGCGGCCACGTTGCGCAGACCTTCGCGCACCATGCTCCAGGCGAGAACCGTCGCCGTGGTGGTTCCGTCACCGGCCACGTCGTCGGTCTTCTTCGCGACTTCCTTCACGAGTTCGGCGCCGATCTTCTCGTACGGATCCTCGAGATCGATCTCCTTCGCAATCGACACACCGTCGTTGGTGATCGTGGGGGCGCCCCACTTCTTGTCGAGCACGACGTTGCGGCCCTTGGGTCCGAGCGTGACGCGCACCGCGTCGGCCAACTTGTTCATGCCAGCTTCGAGACCGCGGCGGGCCTCTTCGTCGAACGCAATCATCTTCGCCATCGTGTTTCCCTTTCGTCGGAGATGTGTGTTGTGAGAACGGGCGAGTGGGCCGGTTCGCTCGACCGGGGGGTGGCCGGCGAACCGTTCGCACTCGACTCTCGCGAGTGCTAGCACTCTATTGAGACGAGTGCTAAGCGACAACCGACGAGTCCTGAGACTCCGACGAATGCCTCCGACTCCGATCGGACCGTTCGTACCCCCTACGCTCGGGTTTCATGGACGTCGTCGTCGTGGGGGGTGGGGTCTCCGGACTCTCGTCCGCCCTCAAATTGAGCCGGGCCGGCCACCAGGTCACCGTGATCGAGCGCGACGACACCCCGATGCCCGATTCCCCCGACCAGGCCTTCTTCTGGGATCGCCGTGGGGCGCCGCAGGTCCGCCACAGCCACGCCTTTTTGGCCCGGCTCGTCACCCTGCTGAAGGCCAACGAACCCGATGTGGTGGCCCGTCTCTACGAGGCCGGGGCGACCGAGCTGCGGTTCGGGGAGGATCTGCCGCCAACGATGACCAACTACTCCCCCGAGGCGGGCGACGACGAACTCACGATGCTCACCTGCCGGCGCACGACATTCGAGTGGGTGTTGCGCCGGGTGGTCCTCGACGAGGGTCGCGTGCGATTCCAGGTGGGCGTCGGAGTGAACGGTCTCGTGCATCGCTCCGACCCCGAGACCGGTCTCCCGCACGTCCTCGGTGTCCGCCTGGAAGACGGTTCGGAGCGTCATGCCGATCTGGTGGTCGTGGCCGGTGGACGACGTTCGGTTCTCCCCGAGTGGCTCGACGACATCGGTGCGGGTCCGGTTCCCGAGTTCGTCGAAGACACCGGCATCGTCTACACATCGCGGTTCTACAGACTGAAGCCCGACGCCACGTATCCGCCGCGTAGCGGTCCCATCGGTGGTGATCTCGGTTACATCAAGTACGGCGTGTTCGTGGGCGACAATCGCACGTTCTCGATCACGTTGGCCGCTCCCACCGACGACTCCGACTTGCGTACTCGGCTCGCCGATCCGGTCGTGTTCGACGAAGCAGCTCGTCAGTTGGTCACCACGGCGCCGTATCTCGACGGTCGTGCCGAACCGATCGTCGACGACGTTTACGTGATGGCTGGCTTGCTGAATCGTCATCGTGAATACGTCGTCGACGGACGTCCGTTGGTTCTCGGCTTGCTCCCGGTGGGTGATGCCGTGATCTGCACCAACCCGCTCTACGGACGTGGATGTTCGATCGGCTACTGGGGAGCACATCTCATGTGCGAATCACTCGAGAAGTTCCCAGGCGGCACGACGAAGGAATTGTTCGATCTGGCCGTCGATTACGACGCTGCGATCGGTCGCGAGATCGTGCCGTGGTACCGATCGGGTGTCGAGCAGGACGCCGAAGCACGTCGAGTGGCGGCAGCGTTGCTTCGTGGCGACGATCCCGACGGCGACACCTCCGATCCGAAGACGATGATGCGCTCGGTGATGCGGGAGGGATTGCTGCCGGCGCTGCGGAGCGATGCAGTGGTGTTACGGGCGTTCATGCGAACACTGAATCTCATGAGCGCACCCGACGCACTGATGAAGGATGCGGACGTCATGAATCGGGTGTTCGCCGTGTGGCAGGACCGGGAGAACCGTCCGGCCGAGGTTCCGATGGGCCCGAAGAAGCGCTCCGACTTCCTCGCCCTCCTCCCTGCGTAATTCACCCACTCTGTACAGTTCACGACACCTAGAGGTAGCCAGCGCTACAGAGTGCGCGAAAAGTGGGGGGAAATCAGCCGCCGGCGACGGCGGGGATGATGCTCACGGTCTCGCCGTCAGGAACCGGCGTCTCCATCCCCTGCAGGTACCGAACGTCGTCATCGGCCACGAACAGGTTCACGAAACGACGCTGGTTCCCCTCCTCGTCGAACAGCCGATCACGAAAACCGGGATGGGCCGTATCGAGAGCATCGAGGACCTCTCGCAAGGTGCCCCCGTCCACCTGAACGGTCGAGTTGCCACCCGACAACGGACGAAGGGTCGTGGGAATACGCACGGTCACAGCCATGCCGAAACCCTACCGAGTGAGTCAGGTTTTCTCCACCTCGACGAACGTCAGCCAAGGGCGCACTTATTGAGTGCCTTGGTGAGTTCCACCATGGCCTCGTCGCCGATCGCGGTGTACGCAGCGTCCTCGGCGTCGTAGTCGTACGTCTCGTACGCCTCGTATGCCTGCAACAACAGCGTCGCCATCTCGTCATCGACCTTCTTGTGCTCCTTCAGAACGCACTCGGGATTCGACGGCGAATAGATGCGGATGTACGTCTCGGCTGCGGCCACCTGATCGCCACTCGGCTCGGAATCCCCTCCTCCACACGCCGATATTCCGGCCACGAGAAGCAGCGAAGCGAACGCACCCAACACACCACCAACTCGACGAGACACGATGTTCCTTTCCGGTCGCCCTTCGGCGATCCGCTCGAAGTCGAACAGTAGTGCGAGTGCGAGACTGAGCACATGAAGGTCGTGGCCGCGGTCGACAAGTTCAAGGGCACCGCATCGGCCGTGGCCGTCGCGCAAGCGATCGGTCACGCCAGCTGGGAACTCGGCCACGACTGCATCGAGTTGGCTCTCGCCGATGGTGGCGAAGGAACACTCGAGGCTCTCGGAGGACCCAACCGCACCTCCACGGTCACCGGTCCACTCGGTGACCCGGTCGAGGCCGAATGGCGGTTCCACCGCGGCACAGCCGTCATCGAGATGGCCCGCGCCTCCGGACTCACCCTCGCCGGGGGACCCGAACTGAACGACCCGATCGCCGCGTCCACCACCGGCACCGGCGAATTGATCGACAAAGCACTCGACCTCGGTGCCGAGCGCATCATCGTGTGTCTCGGTGGTTCGGCGACGACCGATGGCGGACTCGGCGCCGTACGCGCCATTCATGCTCCGGCCCGTTTACGAGGCGTCGAATTCCTCGTCGCCTGTGACGTGGAGACCCTCTTCCTCGAAGCACCGCGCGAGTTCGGTCCGCAGAAGGGAGCGACCGCGCGGCAGATCCGTCTCCTCGAATCCCGTCTCGAACGACTCGTGCAGCTCTACAAGGAGACGCATGGCATCGACGTGTCGGCCACGCCCGGTGCCGGTGCCGCCGGTGGACTCGCCGGCGGTCTCCTGGCCCTCGGTGCCACCTTGATCCCTGGCTTCGACATGGTCGCCGACGAGGTCGGCCTGCACGATCACGTGCGCGATGCCGACGTCGTGATCACCGGGGAGGGTCAGCTCGACTTCACCAGTTTCGAGGGCAAGGTCGTCGGTGGCGTCGTCGATCTCGCTCGAGCGGCCCGAGTTCCCGTGGGCGTCATCTGCGGTCGGATCGATCCGAGTGCGCACGACGCAACACAATTCGAGGACATCACCGCCGGAGTGATGGCACTCGCCGACAACTTCGGCGTCGAACGAGCCATGCGCGAACCGTTGTGGTGCATCGAACAGGCCGCTCTCGACCTGTTACGAACGATCAGCCCGTCGTCGTCTCGGTGACGGCCGGATCAGCCGTGGGCAGCGCACCGGGCAGCAACTTGCCGGCCAGATCGGTGCCGAGCATCACGAGAACGGTGGCCTCACCGAGGTCACCCGACTCGACCGGAGCAGGAGTGGCGACCGGCTGAGTGGCCACACCACCGAGAACCTGCGACACCGCGGCCGCACCCGACTCGAAACCGGGCACGTAATACACGACGGTCACCGTTTGCTTACCGACGGTTTCGGCGGCGTTGGTAGCCGGTTGCTGCACGATGAATCCCTGCGCCTGCAAAGCCGTGCTCATCTGACCGGCGCTGCCCGACACACCCGATGCGTTCGCCACGAGCACCTTGTATCCCGTGCGCGGCAACGTGGTGGTGGACACCATCACATCGGTGGAGTCGGAGGGAACTTCGTCGGTGGATGCGGGCTGCGTCTCGACCGGACCGGTGGCGACACCGCCATCGCGATCACGGTTGATGTCGCGCAGGATGAGGAATCCGAGCAGAACGGCAATAGCCGCCACGATGATGCCGAGTGTCGTCGACACACCGACCCCACCCGAACGCTGTCCGGGCCGAGCCGTCCGAGATCCGGTTGGCTGTTCGTCACTCATGCCTGTACACCTCCCGTCTCGGTGTTTCCATCGAGCCGCATCCGACGCCGACGTTCCCGGGCCCGTTGCAGACGCCGGACCACGAGCGGGTCGTGGGCCAGGGCCTCCGGACTGTCGAGAAGTCGGTTGAGTTCACCGTAATACTCGTCGGCGGAGCACTGGAACCGCTCCCGAAGCATCTGGTCCTTCACCCCGTCTTCGGTCCACCAGCCCCTTTCGAAATCGAGGATTGCCTTCTCTCGTTCGGTCAGGGCCATTCGTCAAGCCTGCCCGTTTCGCGCCCCGATGACAAGCACCCTGGGCGTGCCCCATTCGCTGTCGGGCCAGTACTGTCGCGTCGATGAGCAGGGAGAACGTCGTCCGCCCATTTCTGATCGGCGTGGCCGGGGGGACCTGTTCGGGCAAAACGACGGTCACCGAGCGCCTCGTGGAGCTCGTGGGTTCGAGTCACCTCGCGCTCATCAAACAGGACGCCTACTACATCGACCGAGCACACCAGCCGTTCGACGAGCGAACCAAGGCCAATTACGACCATCCTGACGCCTTCGACTGGAACCTCACGTTCGATCAATTGAGCACCCTTCTCACGGGTCGAGGTGTCGACGTGCCGGTGTACGACTATCCCAACCACACCCGGGCCTCCGAAGTCATCCGCGTCGAACCCACCCGCATCGTCGTCTTCGAAGGAATTCTCGCCCTCTACGACGAACGCCTCCGTGAACTCTTCGATCTCCGGATCTTCGTCGACACCGATGCCGATGTCCGGCTGATCCGACGCCTCGAGCGCGACGTGCGCGACCGAGGTCGCACGCCCGAGAGCATCATGCGTCAGTACATGACCACTGTGCGACCGAGCCATCTCCAGTTCATCGAACCGACCAAGCGTCACGCCGACGTGATCATTCCCGAAGGCGGGCACAACGATCGAGCCCTCGACGTATTGGTGGCTCGCGTCAACTCGCTGGTGAACTGACTTTGACCTCACGTGGAGCCGGGTGTGGGGATTGAACCCACGACCTACCGCTTACAAGGCGGTTGCTCTACCACTGAGCTAACCCGGCCAGAACCGGCGACAGACTAACGGCGATAACGCGCCACTTCGTAGGTTGCCAGTGCGGCGGCCGTCGAGACATTGAGTGAACTCAACCGACCACGCATCGGAATACTGACGATGAGATCGCATCGTTCACGAACCAGCCGGGAGAGGCCCGGACCTTCGGCGCCGAGCACGAGACAGATGCCTTCTTTGGCCAGATCACCCAAATCGAACAGTGACTTGTCGGCCGAATCGTCGAGACCGACCACCCAAATTCCGACGTCACGCATCTTCGCCAGTGCAGTGGGGAGCCCACCCACGAGTGACATCGGCACGTGTTCACACGCTCCGACCGCTGCCTTGGCGACCGTCGGTGTGATGTGCACCGAACGATGTTTCGGCAGAACCACACCATCGACACCCGATCCGTCACACACGCGCAGAATCGCGCCGAGATTGCCCGGGTCGGTCACCCCGTCGACGGCCACGAGGAACGGGGCCCGACCGGGTCGGCGCTTGATCATCGTGTCGAATGGGGTGGGCTCGATGGAATCGGCACGAGCGAGCACACCTTGCGGAGCCTCACTGCGGGAGGCGAAGTCGAGTTTCTTGCGACTGACTTCGAGAACGGGAACTCGATTCGCACGCGCGAGTTCGACGATGTCGTCGACGACGTCACTCTTGTCGCGATCAGTTGCGATCCAGACCTCGTGAACACGACGACGTCCGGCGATGAGCAACTCGCGCACGGCCTGTCGACCTTCGACTTGTCCGCCCCCGAGATCGTCTCGATCGACCGAACGCTTCGGTTTGTCGAACGAATTCTTGGAGCGATCGTTCGGTCGCGAACGCCGAGAGGGCGCACCGCCACGCTTCTGCGGACCACGAGCCGACGACCCTCGAGCCGGTCGACGCTGAGCCATCACATCACCTGCCGTGACAACACGGCCACCGCCCAACAGGCGATTCCTTCTCGTCGGCCGAGTGCACCGAGACCCTCGGCTCGTCGACCCTTCACGGTCACGGACGCACCGACCACCGACGACAGAGCGATCTGCATGTCGTCACGTCGCGGTGCCAATTTGGGAACCTCGCACACCACGCTGCAATCGATGTTTCCGATGATCCAACGTTCGGCGCGAACGAGACGCACGACTTCGGCGAGCAGTTCGAGTGAGTTCGCGCCCTTCCACTGGGAGTCGGTGTCAGGAAAGTGCTGGCCGATGTCACCGAGACCCGCCGCACCCAGCAAGGCATCGGCGCACGCATGGGCGATCGTATCGGCATCGCTGTGTCCGTCGAGCCCACGCTCGCCATCGAACACGACACCTCCGAGAACGAGAGCACGTGTCGGATCGTCACTGAAACGGTGGATGTCGAAGCCTTGGCCGACGCGGAATTCGAGATCGCTCACGACACGTCTCGATCCGTCGATTGACGAGACAGGAATTCACGTGCCCACTCGAGATCATCGGGATGAGTGATCTTGCGGTTGTCGACTTCTCCGGGCACGACGACGACGGTACCGCCGACGGCTTCGACCAGCACCGAATCGTCGGTCGCATCGATCTCGGCTCGATACGCCTGACGAAGAATCGACCCACGGAAGGCTTGCGGTGTCTGAACGGCCACGAGAGTCGCTCGATCGGGGGTGCTCACCACTCGAGGAATCGCGGAGTTGTCCGCTCCGTACGAATCTTCCAGTCCGAGTGAACTCGACTCGACCACTTCGATCGACTTCACGGTGTCAGTGACCGGCAAACCAGGAACCGCGCCGTCGGCTCCGGCGCACACTGCCTCGACGACTGCCGAAAAGAGTCGTGGTGACGCGAAAGGCCGCGCGGCGTCGTGTACGAGGATCACGTCGGCATCGAGAGGTACCGCTGCCAAACCGTTCCGAACACTGGCCGTACGGGTGGGGCCACCGGCGATTCCGTGCTCACGTTCGGCGTCCTCGGCCGGAACCACCAGAACGACGCCGTCACTCACCTCACGGGCCACGTCGAGAGCGAGATCGACCACTCGTCGCTCACCGAGTTCGGCATATTGCTTGAACGAACCGAATCGACGGCCCGAACCGCCAGCAACGACGATGGTCCATACACTCACACCCGGTCGACGAGATTTTTTGGAGGCCAAGTTCGCCATTCCCCGTGAGGGTAGTACCGTTCCTGGTGATGCCGTACGAAGACATCCTCGCTCGCTCCGACTTCTTCGCCGATGCCCCGGCCGAGGAACTCACTCGAATCTCCTCGATCGGCCGCAAGCGCGTGCTGTCCCGTGGTGATCATCTCTTCGAAGCCGGAGAAGATGCCGAATCGATGTTCATCGTGATCACCGGACGCGTGGCCATCGCCATCGCCAACGAGCTCGACAAGCGCGAGAGCATGGTCGCTCTCATGGAGACGGGCGATCTGTTCGGTGAGATGGGACTGCTCGACGGCGGCCCCCGGTCGGCCATGGCCCGTGCCATCGAACCGTGCGAAGTTCTCGAGATCCCTTACGACCCGGTCGAGGAAATGCTGCAACAGAACCCACAGGTTCTCCGAGGTGTGGTTCGCATGCTCGCCGATCGACTCCGCATCATGGACGGAGCACTCGCCGACTCGGTGTTCCTCGACGTGACCGGTCGAACTGCCAAGCGTCTTCTCGAACTCGCCGGCGACGCCGATGAATTCGTTCTGCCGGTGACTCAAGAAGAACTCGCCGGCATGGTGGGGGCTTCGCGCGAACGCGTGAACAAGGCGATCAGCAGCTTTATTCGGCTCGGCTGGATCGAACAGCACGAGCGTCGATACAAGATTCTTCTGCGCGATCGTCTCGAACTTCGTTCACGCTGACAGCCATTGGCGAGCCCGGGAGAACGCGTCCGCCGCGTCGTCGATCCGGTGAGCCGGACGGGTCGAATCGTGAGCGAAACCGTGTTCGGCATCGGCGTATTCCACGACGTTCACGCCGGTCGTGCGTAGTTCGGCCACATCGGGGTCGGGAGTCCAAGTGTCACGATTTCCGATCACGGCGAGCACCTTGGCCGCTTCGTTCGACTCGGCCTTCAACAGAGCCAATGGTTCGGCCTGGCCGTCGCCACGCCACGCTTCCGGTAGACGAATCATTCCGTAGAAGCTTGCGATGCGGTCGAATCTCTTCATTGCCGCCGCTTTGAAGCAGTACATCCCGCCCATACAGAACCCGATCATCGAAACCGACTCGCACCCCGTGGCATCAGCCGCCTCGCTCAGATCCCGAAACTTGTCGGCGTCGTTCAAACCAGGCACGGTGGCGAAACGTCCGTCGATGTCAGCCCCGAGATCGCGACCCACGGCCGACACCGGAAACGGCTCGATCGCAACCGTCGTCATCCCCCATTCGTCGGCGAAACGCGCCACGTGATCGTCGAAGAGTGGGCGTAACCCGAAGATGTCGGGAAAGACCACCAGTCCACGGGTGGCCCCCTCGACTCGCTGGATCTCGGCCGGGGTTCCGGAGGGAAGTGTGATGCGCATTCCTGAATCTTGGTGCACCTCGGACCCCTGACCCGAGATTTCTGCTTCACCAGGAGAGTTACCTCTCACCGCGAGTCTCACCGGTGACGCCGAGTCGGCGGACTCGTCACTGCCCCGACCCTCGATGAGGTCGACCGTGTCGTGTCGGGTCATGAACACCCACGACAACCCACGAACCACATCCACCCTCACGCTGGCTGCTCAGCGGCTGGAGAGCCTCGGCTACTCGCTCGGCGTCGCCCCGGAGTCGACTCGCCTCCCGACGGCCACTCGTCTCTGGCTCGACTGGGACGCCATCGCCCGATCACGCCGCGACATTCGACGCGCCAATGCCTGGGGGCTCCCCGGTGAACCTGTCCACCATCTCGACGAAGTCCTGCGACGAGCCGGATACGCCGAGTCGGTGACCGACGAAACCTGTGACCACTACCTGTCGCAACTCACCGTCATCGCGAGTCACGACGAACTCGCCTGTCGCATCGTCGTTCAACGAATCCTCCCCGGCCTCATCGCCATCGCCGTACGCCGAGGGCGCATCGTCCAAGGTGGTCAGACGTTCGCTCTCGACCAATTGGCGTCGTCGGCGTGGATGGTGATTCGTAACTATCCGATCGATCGACGTCCGATTCGTGTCGCCGCCAATCTGCTTCGCGACATCGAATACCAAGCCTTCGTACGCGAATCGCGCACGAAGAGGAACGCCGTCGAGGTACCCGCTGACACCTGGACGATCGTGAACGGTGAAACCCTTCGTGCCACACGTGGCCTTCCGATGCGGGGAGTCACAACCGTGGCGACACAAGGTGATCCCGTCGACACTGCCGCGGAAGTCTCGAATCTGCTGCACGATCTCGAGCGACTGGGTCTGCGAGCGATCGATCGCACCGCCATCGACGAGATGTTGAGCGATCGCCTCAGCCCCGAATCAGCCAAGTTGGCCGGCATCTCTCCCCGAGCGTTGCGAGACCGACGAGAGGCAGCGATTCGACGCTCACGAGCACTCCTCGGCATCACGACGACGTGACGTCGTTCAGCGACGAAGACGCAAACTGTTCGACACGACGAAGACACTCGACAACGCCATGGCCAATCCGGCGAGCATCGGATTCATGAGACCAGCCACGGCAAGGGGTAGTGCGGCCACGTTGTAAGCGAACGCCCAGAACAGATTGGCCTTGATGATGCGTAAGGTGCGACGGCTGATGTGCAGCGCCTCGGGAACCAACGAGAGGTCACCACTCACGACGGTGAGATCGCCGGCCTCCATGGCGGCGTCGGTGCCGGTACCCATGGCGATACCGAGATCGGCGGCCACGAGCGCAGCCGCGTCGTTGACGCCGTCGCCCACCATCGCCACCACGCTCCCTTCACGTTGGAGGTCGTTCACGATGCGCAACTTGTCGGTGGGTAGTACTTCGGCCCGTACGTCATTCGGATCGATGCCAACTTCACGAGCCGCGTGACGAACGGCTGACCATGAATCGCCCGAGGCAATCAACGGGGTGATACCGAGTTCGCGCAAGCGGGCGATGGTGCGAGCCGCTTCGGGTCGGGGCTGATCGCGCACGACGAATCGAACCACCGCCCGGCCGTCGATCTGGCCTTCCACGATCGTGGCGCCGTCATCAGTGTCGGTGTTCGACGCTCGTCGCACCGAGACGAGTCGACCGTCGATCGCCCCGAACACACCGACACCGGGTCGATTCTCGAAGTCCGACACCCGTGACGCATCGATCGTCACCCCGCGCTCACGAAGTCCGTCGACGATGGCGCGAGCGATGGGATGTTCGCTGTTGGCTTCGAGCGCGGCGAATACCGAGAGGTCGACATCGCTGGTGGCGACCGATAGGTCGACGTCGACGAGGGTCATCACACCGGTGGTGAGCGTGCCGGTCTTGTCCAGCACCATCGTGTCGACGGCTCGCGTGGCCTCGAGAACGTGGGCGCCACGGATGATGATTCCCGAACGTGCCGCCCGACCGGTCCCCACCAACAACGCAACCGGTGTCGCGAGACCCAATGCACACGGACAAGCGATGACCAACACCGACACTGCGGCGGCGAACGAACGATCGGTCTCGCCAGTGACGGCCAACCACACCACGAGAGTGCCGACGGCCAAGGCGATGACGATCGGCACGAACACCGAACTCACGCGGTCAGCGAGCCGCTGCACGGGTGCCTTGCCCTCTTGAGCGCGTTCGACCAGACGAGCCATCTGCGCCAACACGGTGTCGCGCCCGATTCGCGAGGCCCGAACGAGCAGTCGACCGTTGGTGTTGAGCGTTCCCCCGGTGACCTCGTCGCCCACCATCACGTCGACCGGAACGCTCTCGCCAGTCACGAGACTGCGATCGATCGCACTCCGACCGTCGATCACCACCCCGTCAGTGGCGACTTTCTCTCCAGGTCGCACCACGAAGACTTCACCCACACCGAGAGCACCGATCGGAATCTCGGTCTCGGTGCCATCACGCCACAGAACGGCCGAGCGCGCCCCCATCGTTGCAAGAGCACGCAACGCGCTACCGGCACGCTGTCGCGATCGAAGTTCGAAAAAACGTCCGGCGAGAAGGAAGGCAGTGAGCGTGGTGGCAACCTCGAGATAGATGTCGTGATGTTCGGCCACCATGGACGAGTGATCGAGCCCGTGCGACATGGTCTGCCGTGGGAAGAGGCTCATGTCCATCGTCATGCCGATGGTGCCGGCTCCCCCGAACACCAACGCCCACAGACTCCAGAGCGTCGCCGCGATCACGCCGAGCGACACCAAGGTGTCCATGGTCGTGGCTCGGTGCCGTGCGTTGCGCCAGGCGGCGCGGTGAAACGGCATCGCCGACCACGTGACGACCGGAACGGCCAAGGCGAGACACACCCATTGCCAACCGTCGAACTGAAGGCTCGAGATCATCGAGAGCACCATCACGGGGAGAGCGCCGATGGCGGCCACGATCAGGCGTCGACGGATGTCGGCGACGTGGGCGTCGGTCGCGATCTCGGAGGTGGAACGTTCCTCGTCGGTGGACGTGACGGCGACCGCGCCGTACCCCATGTCGTCGATGGTGTGAGTGAGAGTGTCGATCGAGATGCGATCGATCATCGATTCGTCGACGTGAACGGTGGCCTTGGACGTGGCGTAGTTGACCGTGGCCGACACGCCCTCGAGACGATTGAGTTTCTTCTCGATGCGAGCGGCACAGGCCGCACAGGTCATCCCGGTGACAGCGAGCACCAGCGGTTCGTCGACCGCCTGGTCGGAGCGCGCCTCAATCGGCAACGGCCTCGAACCCCGCTTCGTCGACAGCCGACACAAGGTCGGCCCACGCGAGTTCCTGTTCGCTGGCCACGACGACCTGCTTCGATTCGAGATCGACCTTCACGTTCTCGACACCACCGATCTTCATGACCTCGGTGGTGACGGCTTGTTCACAGTGACCGCAGGTCATGCCGGGAACGCGGAACGTGGTGGTGATGCTCATGTGAGACCCTCCGGTCGTCGAGTGAACTGGGCGTGACGTTTGCCGAGGAAGGCATCGATACCTTCTTGCGCATCGGGTGACACGGCGGCGCGGGCCATGACGTCGATCGCGTAGCGATAGGCCTCGGTCTGTGGGAGATCGATCTGCGCGTAGTAGGCCTGCTTGCCCCAGGCCTTCGACTCCGCCGAACCGCGGGTGGCGCGCGTGAGCAGATCGAGCACCGCGTCATCGAGTGATGCATCGGGAACGACCGAATTGACGAGTCCCCAGTCGGCAGCCGTGTGCGCATCGACCGGATCACCGGTCATGGCCATTTCGAGGGCGCGTTTACGGCCGATGTTGCGGGCCACGGCGACGAGCGGCGTGTGACAGAAGAGGCCGCCCTTGCCGCCGGGGATGGCGAAGGCCGCCGACTCGGCAGCGATGGCCAAGTCGCAGGTGGCTACGAGTTGGCAACCGGCCGCAGTGGCCAACGCGTGCACCCGGGCGATCACCGGCTGCGGGATCGCCTGGATGGTGTCCATCATCTCGGTACACACGTCGAACACGTGGATGGCGTCGTCGAGCGATGCCCCGGCCATGTCACCGAAGTTGTGGCCGGCCGAGAACACCGGGCCGTTGGCAGCGAGGACGACGCCGTCGACATGGGCGGCTCCGTCGGTCGACCCGACCCAGCGGAAGGCGGCCGTGAGTTCGAGCATCGTGTCGAGTGACAGGGCATTGCGCTTCTCGGGGCGATCGAGAGTGACCGTGACGAAACGCGAATCGCTACTCACGTCGATGCGAATGTTCGAGAACTGCGGTGCGGGTGTCATGATCGACCTCCTCGTGCCTCCTCAGGGGCTCGAACCCTGGACCCACGGATTAAAAGTCCGCTGCTCTACCGACTGAGCTAAAGAGGCGAGGGCGGAGCCGAAGCCGGAGCGAAACTTGCCCCCGGTTCCGAACCGTCCGCTTTTCAGGCTAGTTCGGGCGGACTGAAACCGAACGGGGCACGAACACCTCTACGCTTCTGACGAACCGTACCCAGCCTCGACCATTCGAGTTGCCACATCCCGCACCTTTGCGGAGAACTCTGTGCGATGTTCGTCGGCAGCCGATGCGAGCAAGACCGTCCACAGGCCGTGGAGGGCTGCAGCTCGGAATCCCTCGTCGGTCAACTGTCGAGCCGCCCACGCGAAAAGTGCACCGTTGTACGAGAGAAACACTTGTCGACCCATGGCCACGGGGTCGGCGTCATCGACCAAGAGCCCAACCTCCTTCGCCGCCCGCATCGCTGACACCTGCAGTTGAGCCGGGTCGACGGAGAGGGAACGGCCCGCACGTGAGATTCCGTTCACTGCACCGACAATCTGTCTGAATGCCTCACCATCGGAGATGAAGGCATCACAGGACTTTTCGACGATCGTCACGGCTGCGGCCAACGGGTCCGCGTTGGCCGGAGCTTCGATCAGAGAATCGACGAGTGAGTCGACCACGCGATCCACGCACGCAATCAGGAGCTGGTCTCGGGAACCGACCAGGTTGTAGACGGTTGCCGGCGCGACACCCGCCTCGGCGGCGATCGCCTCGATCGACACCTTCTCGATGGGGGTCGCCCGCAACAGGGTGAGGGTTCCATCGAGGATGGCCGTGCGGCGACGCGCTTTGTTGGCGTCGTGTCGGCCGGGGG
>JAQCIK010000033.1:0-15744 GCA_027592035.1 Actinomycetota bacterium
ACCAAGCAGATGGCACTCCCAACGGGATTCGAACCCGTGCCGCCACCTTGAGAGGGTGGTGTCCTAGGCCACTAGACGATGGGAGCAAGTAGCGGACGAAACGCTACCGGCCCGATTCCGCAGCACCACGGGGCCCGATCAGGACTTCGTATCGCCCGCACTGCCGTCCATGCGCTTCTTGCGAAGTGCCACGGCCCCGCCGACTGCAGCCACGACCGCCGCCACCGTGGCGCCCACGACGGCACCGGCGTTCGATCCACTGCCGTCGTCGTCTCCGACCGGAGCCGGCGTGGTCTGTGATTCGGCTGCGGCGGCCAGAGTCGTCACCGGCGATGCCGTGGTCGTGGGTGCTTCGGTCTCGGGCGGTGCGGCGATCTGCTCTTCCACACGTCCCCGGAAGGGCCCGGTGATCTCATAGGTGACACCGGCCGCTTTACCGACCGCGCCGAGTGCGTCGATCGGTGCGAAACCCGGAATGATCTCGACCAGGTCGCGATTACTCGGCCCTCGCTGTGACGAGAAGTAGAGACGATCACGCGTCGGATTGAACACCGGTCCGGTGATCTCCGACGGTTCGTGTCCGTCACCGACCACACGCACGAACGGGGCGATCGCACCGTCGGCGGTGATCATCACCACCTCCATGTTCCCGCCGTCTTCGGCCACGTACAGATCGCCGGACCCGGCGTCGACGGTGATGTTGTCGACGTGCGACAGCACCGCTCCTTCGGTGCCGAGTCCGTCCGGGTCGCCCTTCCAGATCAGCGTGTACGTCTCGTTGCGCAGATCGATGCCATGCACCGAGTGATCGTTCTTGCTCGTGAAGTAGATCCAACCCTCGTGAAACCAGATGCCTTCGTTGCCCGAGAAAATCGTCGACTCCGGCACCTGATCGCGAGTTGGCACACTCGTGCCCGACGGATCGGCGATCGGCGCCCACGAGACAGCACCGTCGGCCCCCACGATGCACACGTCGAGCGATCCCGCCGACAGATCGGGGTACGAAGTCGGCGTGAATCGATAGACGCGGCCCTCGCGATGATCTTCGGTCATGTAGATCTTCTGATCGTCCGGGTCGACAGCAGCTGCTTCACGTGTCCACCGACCCATCGCCTCGTGGAACACTGCTTCTTTCCGGCCGGTCGGATCGCACTCCCACAAGCGACCAGTGCCGGCGAAATTCTCCTCACCACTCAGCCATGTACCCCACGGAGTCGGGCCACCTGCACAGTTCGAGTTGCTGCCCGACAACAGGCGATAGGCGTCGACGATCGAACCATCAGCGGCGAAATGGATGCACGACACACCACCCGCATCGGGAGCCATGAAGTCGAACACCTCGCTGTTGCACACGTAGTACCAACCACCCTCACCGTCGTCGAAGGTGCCCGCGCCATCAGGGAACGGATGCCACTCGTAGCCGGTGTCGCCCACTGGATCGCCACCGATGGCAACGATGCGCGAGGTGAACCCGGCCGGCAACAGCAGTCCGTTCTCGTCGGGTGTGTCGGACAAAGGTCCGTACGGGCTCTCTCCCGGCGCCGCACCCGAGATCGAGCGCTTGGCCGACACCGGCGACACGAAGGCGACCGGAAGGACCGCACCTCCCCCACCCGCGATGATGCTGGCTTTCAGAAACGACCGACGATCCATACGTTCCCCCCTCGAATGACACGCCGAAGCATGGTCGACCGCGTCCCCCCGCACGGGTCGTGCGGCCAACCGTAGCCCCTCACTCCCGAAAGGTCAGCGACAAGATTCTTCCGCCGACGCGAAACGACCGGGCCGAAGCCCGGTCGCATGGCTGGGGAGCAAGGAATCGAACCCTGAATAACAGAACCAGAATCTGCTGTGTTGCCAGTTACACCACTCCCCAAGGAGTGCCCCGATTCTACGGGTGTGACCCGGTGACACCACCCGGGCGATCAGCCGATCCACGACTCCAAGGTGGAAAAGCCCACGATGCGCCCCAACGCCACACCAGCCGCCTCGGTGAAGTGCTCACGCGCCGCCGTCCATCCACGCACCGGACTGGTGTCGGTGGCCGAGGTGTGGGCCGAGAGTCCGAGCTCCTCGGCCATGAGACGAATCCGCAACGAGTGGAACGGATCACTCACCAGCAGAACGGTTCGCACACCCCACGAGTCGGCCTGTGCCGCCACGTTGTCGAGTGACTCCCAGGAGCTCGTTCCGGTCTCCTCACCTTCGATCACCGACTCGGGAACCCCGGCGTCGATCAGATAACGGCGTGACGCCTCTGCTTCGGTGAAGCGATCACCCGGTCGATTACCGCCGGTGACGATCACCATCGGTGCAAGTCCGTCGTTCCAGAGTTCGACCACGTGATCGAGTCGGGCCTTCAATTGTGGAGAGGGCCGACCGTCGTACTGGGCCGCACCCATGACGACGATGGCGTCGACCGGACGATCGTGGTCGGAACGACCGGTACTCCACACCTGCAGGAGTGTGAGGAAGTAGTACGCGAACATCGACAACGCGAGAATCGATACGACAACGAGAGCGCGCCATGCGGGTCCGCGTCGCCACCATCTCGGCAGGAACCAGCGCTCCTTCTTGAGAACGACCGGATCGGGTGCGTCGGACATGAGTGATCGATCTCAGTCGAGTCGATGACGGGCGACGTCGAGTCGATCCAGCACGATTTCCCGACCGAGAAGTTCGAGCGCCTCGAAGAGAGGTGGGCCCACCGTACGGCCGGTGACAGCGACGCGCACAGGCGCCTGAGCCTTGCCCAATTTCAGGCCGAGCGCAGCGCCGCACTCTTCGGTGGCGATCTTCAACGACTCCGACGTCCACTCGACCGACTCGAACGAGGTTCTCGCCGCCGCCAACATGGCCACTGCTTCCGCTGACGCAAAGGTCTTGGTCCACGCCGCCTCGTCGACGATCGGGGCGTCGAGGAACATGAAGTCGACGAGGGCCGGAACATCGGCGAGAGTGACGATGCGAGTCTGGACGAGTTCAGCCATTGATCGAAACACTGCTTCGTCGAACTGCTCGGGACTCCACGGCACTGCATCGCCGTGCAACCACGGTCGACATGCATCGACGAACTCATCGACCGACAACATGCGCACGTACTCGCCGTTGAAGGCCGCCAACTTCTTCAGATCGAAGAAAGCCGGCGAATGGTTCACGTCCTCCAGACGGAACTCGTCCTGGATCCGTGACCACGGAACGATCTCCGTCTCGCCTTGGGGCGCCCAACCGAGCGTCATCAGATAGTTGATCATGGCCGTGGCGAGATAGCCCTCGTCGCGGTACTGCTCGAGCGCCACCTTGTCACGTCGTTTCGACAACTTCTTGCGCTGTTCGTTCACGAGAACCGGAACGTGAGCCCATGTCGGAGGAGTGTGTCCGAGTGCCTGCCAGAGGAGTTGCTGTTTGGGGGCGTTGGGCAGATGCTCCTCGGCTCGAACCACATGTGAGATACGCATCGACGCATCGTCGACCACATTGGCCAACAGGAACATCGGTGACCCATTCCCGCGCAACAACACGAAATCCTCGATCGTGTCGTTCTGGAACTCGACGCGTCCTCGAACGAGATCGTCGACGATCGTCACGCCCTCGGGTACACGAAAGCGAAGCACTCGACCCGGACCTGGTTCGAGGCCTCGATCACGCGAGTACCCGTCGTATCCGGGTCGGCCCGACGCCTTGGCCCGTTCCTGGATCTGTTCGGTGGTGAGATCGCAGTAGTAGGCGTGCCCGTCGCGATACAACCGTTCGGCCGCGGCCACGTGAGCCGTGGCGTATTCGCTTTGGAAGTACGGGCCCTCGAAGGTGGGATCGTCACGATCGATGCCGATCCAGGCCAGAGCATCGATGATTCCCTGTGTCCATTCGGGACGATTTCGAGCTTCGTCGGTGTCTTCGATGCGCAGAACGAACGTGCCACCCGAGCGTTTCGCCAGTGCCCAGTTGTAGAGCGCTGTTCGCGCACCACCCACGTGGAAGAAACCGGTGGGCGACGGAGCGAAGCGATAGCGCGGTGCACCTGACGAGTTCGTGCCGGACGACATGCGTCGCCAACGCTACCCGTCGACGGCAAGGGGGGTAGGGTCGCCTCGTGGGTCGGCACGCGTACACCTCGGGCGAGCAACACGACGGACACCGCAGTGTCTCGGGTGGACTCGCCCGCGCGGCCGTGTTCGGTATCAGCGACGGGCTCGTGTCGAACGTTTCTCTCGTGATCGGATTCGCCGGCAGCGGAGTCGACTCCACGGTCGTGCGTCTGGCCGGTCTCGCCGGGGCGATCGCCGGTGGCGCGAGCATGGCGGCCGGTGAATGGGTGTCGGTCTCGGCACAGAACGAGCTCGTCACCCGTGAACTCGAGATCGAGAAACGAGAACTGCGCGTCAACACGGCCGCCGAAACCGTCGAGCTGGCCAAGATCTACGAGAGTCACGGCATCGAACCCGAGCGCGCCCGAGCGGCCGCCGCCGATGTCATGCGTCGACCCGATTCCGCTCTGGCGGTTCACGCCCGCGAAGAACTCGGCGTCGATCCCGGTTCGTTGCCGTCTCCGTTCAAGGCAGCCGCGCTGTCCCTCGTGTGCTTCCTGTTCGGCGCTCTCCTTCCCGTCGTACCCTGGTTCATCGGTGGAGGAACCGGCCCGAAGATCTGGTCGGTGGCCATCGGTGTGGTCGCCGCCGGATTCGTGGGAGGCGCCATCGGACTCACGGCCGAACGAGGGGTTCTCCGAACAGCAGTGCGCCAGATCGTGATCCTTCTGGTGGCTTGCGGGGTCACCTACGCCGTCGGACAACTCTTCGACGTGGCCGTCACATGAGCCAGCTCAACGTCCTCGGCCAAGAGCTGCAGCCGTGCTCGTTCGATCCGATGACCGGTTACTACCGAACCGGTTGCTGCGAATCACGGGGTGACGATCCGGGTATGCACGTCGTGTGCGCAGTCATGACCGCGGAGTTCCTCGCCTTCAGTGCGAGTGTGGGCAACGATCTCAGCACGCCGATGCCCCAGTACGGTTTCCCGGGACTGCGCGACGGCGACCAATGGTGTTTGTGTGCCTCACGGTGGCAGGAGGCCTTCGAGGCCGGCCGAGCCCCTCGGGTGGTTCTCGCGTCCACTCACGTCTCGGCCCTCGAGTTCTGCGATCTGGCCGACCTCACGGCTCACGCCATCGACACCCCGACCTCGTAGGAGGGTGCCGAATCTTCCCTGGCCAGGGGGTTGAAGATTTTTCTGTAGAACCTATATCTCCGGCTATCGTCCCGCCGTGCCTTCTCGCCGACGCGCCGACGCCGCCCGCAATGACGAACTCTTCCTCGACGCCGGCCTCGAACTCTTGCGAGAGCGCGGACCCGACCGGATCGCCGCCCTCGAACTCGCCCGGTCGGCCGGACTCACCACGGGTGCCGTGTACGCGCGCTACGAGAATCCGGCCGAAATCATGGTTGGCCTCTGGCAACATCGCATCGCCACTCCGATGCGCATGTTCCTCGAGAACTCGCTCGAGGCGCTGATCGACGACTCCGATACCGCCCGTGCGTCGGTGACCCGGGCTCTCGCCAACCCGAGCGGCCCGCTACGGCCCGGTGTCAGCATGTTGATCGCCGCCACGCGCGTCCCCGAACTGGCCGAGATCGTCCGGCCCGATCTCGAGTCATGGATCGCCGATCTCGAGATCGAAGTCGACTCCGGCGAGGAACGTCAAAAGCAGAAGGTCTTCGTCGCCGCCGCACTCGGATGCCTCATGTTCGCCACGGTCGACATGTTCGACCACGACGACTGGACCTTCCTGCGACGAATCGCCGAAGCAGCCAACTCCGACCGAACCGTCGGTCGATTTCCCCTCCCCGAGCCCGCACCTCTTGCTGATCTCGGTATCGAGACCGGCGAACCCGTTCGTGACGCGATCGTGAACGGTGCCGCCCGAGTGATCGCCAATGGTGGCATCGAGCGAGCCACTACCCAACGCATTGCACGTGCGGCTGGATTGCAGCCGAACGAGATCTTCAGTGTGTACCGAACTCGATCCGAACTCTTCGCCGATGTGGCCAAGAACGTTCTCGACGACATCTTGAGCGGAGGGCGATCGATCACCCGACCCCGTACCGACCACGATGATACTTCCACTTGGCAGGAGAGGTTCCTCGTCGGCAAGGTGTCCGAATACCGGTCGCTTCTTCAACCGATCCATTCGGAGAATCGGCGCCTTCGACTCGAGTTCCTTCTCGCTGCCTGTCACGACGACTCGATCAGCACTGCCATGCATCAGGTCGACCAGGAGGTGAACCGCGCAGTCGCGCGAGATCTGGACACCGTTCTCGGGATCGACTCCTCGATCGCTCTTCGCACGGTTCGTCTGGTTCGGACCAGCGGCTTCGGTGCTCTACTCCTCGAAGAACTGCTCGGTGGTTACGCCGAACTCGATCTTCGCTACTTCTTCGAACCAATCGTCGAGACGATGGAGGAGTCGAGCCCCTAGATCGACGTCATCAATAGGTTCGGATCACCGGTCACGGCGCTCACCAGTCCATCGGTGGCCGGCATCAACTGCTCACAGAAGAACCGGGCCGACGCCACGCGCTCGGCAACGACGTCGGCGGTGAGGTCCTGATCTCGGGCGATGAGGGCTGATTCGGCGAGGAGGAAACCACCGGTCACGGTGCTCAACAGGCGAAGGTACGGGGTCGCACCCGACAACATCGCCACCGGGTCCGAACCGTGCTCGGCCAGCCACGTGGTGGCCGATCGCGTTGCAGCCACCGAGGCGCGCAGGGCCGAGGCCGTCGCCTCGAGATCGGGATGCGCGTCGAGCCGAGTGCACAAATCGTCGATGGCGTCGAGGTGTCGCACGATCACCGCTCCCCCACGCAGGCCGATCTTGCGTCCGACCAAGTCGATGGCCTGAATACCGTTCGTACCTTCGTAGATCGTCGTGATGCGAGCGTCGCGGTAGTGCTGAGCCACACCTGTTTCTTCGACGAAACCCATTCCACCGTGGATCTGAACGGCGAGACCAGTGAGCTCGACAGCCATGTCGGTTCCCCAACCCTTCGACAGCGGTGTGAGCAGCGCAGCCAGATCGGTGGCCCACTCTCGTTCGGCAGCATCGGGGTGATGGGCGGCCACGTCGAGACACGCGGCGTTCCAGTACGTCAAACGCCGTAGCGCTTCGAGAGTCGTCTTCATGGTGAGAAGCATCCGCTTCACATCGGGGTGGTCGATGATCGGCGATGCGGCGCCGGCCGGCGCGCCCGGGGCACGACCCTGTCGACGGTCACGCGCGTACTGAAGTGACTGCTGATAGGCGCGGTCACCGAGCGCCAAACCCTGCAGACCCACCGACAGTCGAGCCTGATTCATCATGGTGAACATGTACTGCATCCCGCGGTTCTCTTCACCGATGAGGTAACCGACCGCACCGTCCCCGTCGCCGAACGACAGAACGCATGTCGGACTGGCGTGGATACCGAGCTTGTGTTCGACCGATACACACGTGATGTCGTTGCGTTGTCCGAGTGAACCGTCGGCGTTCAGCAAGAACTTGGGCACGATGAAGCACGAAATGCCCTTGGTTCCGGGGGGTGCATCCGGTGTGCGAGCGAGGACGAGATGAACGATGTTGTCGGCCATGTCGTGTTCGCCGAAGGAGATGTAGATCTTGGTGCCGGAGATGAGATACGACCCGTCGCTCTGAGGAACCGCCTTGATGCGCACCGCACCCACGTCGCTTCCGGCATCGGGTTCGGTGAGGTTCATGGTGCCGGTCCACTCACCGGTGATCATCTTGGGCAAATACGTCATCTTCTGCTCCTCACTCCCGTGATGAGCAATGGCATCGATCGCACCTTGGGTGAGAAGAGGGCACATCGAGAACGCCATGTTGGACGCCGTCATCATCTCCTGGATGGCGATGCCCACCATCCACGGAAATCCTCCACCTCCGAAACCCTCGTCGAAAGGAACCGCCCCCCAGCCGGCGTCGACGTAGGCCTGGTAGGCCTCGCGAAATCCCGGTGCCGTCGTGATGTTCCCGGCCTCGTCTCTCTTCACACCGAACGTGTCGCCCACCCGGTTGAGGGGCGCCAACTTCTCCTCCATGAATCGAGCCGCTTCGGCGAGCAAGTCCCGCACCATGGCCGAGTCGGCCGACGTGTAGCCAGGCATCTCGAGCAGGCGATCGAGCCCGCAGACCCGGTTGAGGACGAAATCGATGTCGGTGAGAGGAGCGCGGTAGTCGGTCACGCCTTCCAAGCTAAGTGACCGACCGGTAATACGCCATGCGGAGGATCGACGTCACGCGCCCGTGAGGTCGCGCCACGAACCGGGATATCGCGATTCGATCTGAGTCGGCGTGGAACGCAAGGTCGCCTCGGGCACCAGATCGACGATTGCCCGAGCCTCTTTGTAGTGGTGCACGTGACCCACTCCCTCGAACAATTCCACTCGGCGAGCCACCAGATCGGCCGGAGGATTCGGATCGAGAAAGCCCCACATGGTGAACGCCATCGTGAGATCGTGGATCACGGGTGCTCGTCCGAACATGGAAGCCCGACGAAGTGCGATGTTGAGACAACCGCGTACGGCATCGTCGACGTGCAATTCACCGACGTGCAATCGATCACGGAATCGGCGCGCCAGGGTGAGCGCATACCCCTGATCGGGCCCCTGATGACCCAGCCGTTCACCGGTCGGCTGACCGGCGTCGAGGTCGGCTGGGCGATCGGGCGACCAGGGTGACGGCACGACGTCGGGCGACGCGTAGGCGCGAACATCGTCGATCACGGGAGTGGGTGCGTAACGGGGGGCAGCCATGGGCGAAGCGTAGTGCCGACGGACTCGTGCCGTCAGGCCGGCGTGTGCAGGAGTCCGTACACCAACGATTCCTCGAGTGCTCGCCACGACGCTTCGATGATGTTGCCACTCACACCGATGGTGGTCCACGAGCGCTCACCGTCGGTGGCATCGAGAAGGACTCGAGTGACTGCGCCAGTCGCCGTGGCGCCGTCGAGGATGCGCACCTTGTAGTCGGTCAGGTGGATTCGGCCGAGTTGGGGATACGCGTCGAGAACGGCGGCTCGAAGAGCCTTGTCGATCGCGTTCACCGGACCGTTCCCTTCTGCGGTGTGCACGTGACGGGTGGCCGAACCGTCCGGACCGACCCACACCTTCACCGTTGCCTCAGTGGTGAAGTCACCGGTCGTGGTCTCGTCGGTGATCACCCGCATGCTCTCGACTCGGAAGAAATCCTGCTGCCAACCGGTCGCTCGCCGCATCAGGAGTTCGAGCGAAGCATCGGCCGCTTCGAAGTGGTACCCCTCGTGTTCGAGACGCTTGAGATCGTCGATCACCTGATTGACGGCGGGACCATCCATCTCGAGACCGAGCTCATCGGCCTTCATGGTGATGGTCGCCCGTCCGGCCATCTCACTCACCACGAATCGGGTTCCGTTGCCCACCAGTTCGGGATCGACGTGCTCGTACGCGTCCTTCGCCCGGGCGATCGCGCTCACGTGCAACCCGGCCTTGTGCGCGAATGCCGACGTTCCGACATAGGGAGCCTGCGGGTTCATCGGCCGGTTGAGGACTTCGGCCACGTGATTGCTCACGGCAGTGAGACGTTCGAGACGACCCTCGGGCAGGCACTCGTACCCGAGCTTCAGTTGAAGGTTGGGGATCACCGTCGTGAGATTGGTGTTGCCGGTGCGCTCACCTAGGCCGTTCAGAGTTCCTTGAACGTGACGGGCTCCGGCCAGAACGGCGGCCATCGAGTTGGCGACTGCACAACCAGTGTCATCGTGGCAGTGGATACCGATCGTCGCGTCGTCACCCACGTGACTCTTCACGGCGGCGACGATCTCCTGGACCTCGTGGGGAAGACTTCCGCCGTTCGTGTCACACAGGACGAGATGACTGGCACCCTTGACAACGGCCGCCTCGATGGCGCGGAGGGCGAACTCTTGGTTGCGCTTGAACCCGTCGAAGAAGTGCTCCATGTCGACCAGAACCCGTCGGCCGTTACCCACCAGGTACTCGACCGAGTCAGCGATCATCGCCTCACCCTCTTCGAGGGTGGTCTGGAGAGCATTGAGAACGTGGTAATCCCAGCTCTTCGCGACGATGCACACGGCACTCGTTCCGGCGTCGATGAGATGACGCAACGTGGCGTCGTCGTCGACTTTGCCGCGGGGACGCCGAGTCGAACCGAAGGCGACGAGTGTGCTCGATTCGAAACGAAGATCGCGAGCGGCCCGCTCGAAGAACTCGATGTCCTTCGGATTGGCTCCCGGCCAACCCCCTTCGATGAAGTGGACCCCGAGGTGGTCGAGCTGTTCAGCGATGCGCAGCTTGTCCTCGACCGACGCCGAGACGCCTTCCACCTGAAGGCCGTCGCGCAGGGTGGTGTCGAACACTTCGATCATGTCGCTCATGTCTTGTCCGTTTCGTGTGAGTGTGCTTCGAGAGTGGATGGGAAGTTCGTGGAGGTCGTTGCGGAAAACAAAAACGCCGCCCCGAGGGCGGCGTCGGCGCACGGGAGAACCCGTGCGCTACCGGATAATGATGATGGTCGAGGCGGTGCAGACGTTCATCGCCCTCCAGTCAACCGGCTCCAGGCACCACCGTCAACCAACTCACCCCTGACCGGCTTCCACGACTGCGCCATGTGGACGACGTGTGGACGACCTGTGGGTGAACATCGGGCTTCTGTGGATAACGCACGAATTCGGTGGATAACCCTGTGGACCAGAAATATTCCTCTTGACCAGGGCTTTTCCACCCGCGAAAGTCTGCCATCCGATTCGTTCGGCTCGGTTGTCCACCGCCAGGTAGGGGGAGGTTCCATCTGCCCGACTAGGGACACCGGATCGAGCGGTTCGGGGAGGGGGTTCCACCACGGTCAGCGCAGTTCGCTGCGACGGCCCGATATGGAACTCGCCCGCCGGGGGCAACTCCGACGGGCGAGCAAGTGAGCGGACGAACGGTAACAACCCGATGCCGCGAACCGGTGGATATCTCCGACCTGGGAGCCCCGGGTGGAGCGCCGCTGACGGCAGCACCGCCCGGGGCTCTCGCACGTTCGGCGTCGAGATCATCGTGAACGTGATCGTCGTCGTGATCGCCATCGTCATCGTGACGGTGATCATCATGGTTAGGTTGATCACGTGAGCGAACCCCGACGAGAACTCTCCCCCGGCCTGCGCGAACAACTCGATCTCGGCTACGTGTTCGGTGGTCTGTCGACGTTCGGACAACGACCCTTCCTCACCGACCCCGAACATCTCGACGACTGGCAGCCCGATGTGGCGATCGTCGGCGCTCCGTTCGATCTCTCGACGTCGAATCGACCCGGAGCGCGTTTCGGCCCCCGAGCCATTCGCTCACTCGCCTACGAACCGGGCACGTATCACATGGATCTCGGCATCGAGATCTTCGATCATCTCGAAGTCGTCGACTACGGCGATGCCCATTGCCCTCACGGAGACACCGAGACCAGCCACGCCAACATCAAGAAACGAGTCTCCGAGGTCGCGTCTCGGCGCATCGTGCCGATCGTTCTCGGGGGTGACCACTCGATCACGTGGCCGGCCGCGACCGCAGTGGCCGACGAATACGGTCACGGCAAGGTCGGAATCGTGCATTTCGATGCCCACGCCGACACCGCTGATCGAGTCGACGGAAATCTCGCCAGTCATGGCACACCCATGCGACGTCTCGTCCAGAGCGGAGCGGTTCCCGGAACGCACTTCGTCCAGGTGGGTCTTCGTGGCTACTGGCCGCCGAAGGACGTTTTCGACTGGATGGCCGCGCAGGGAATGCGCTGGTTCACCATGCAGGAGATCTGGGAACGCGGATTCCAAGAAGTGATGCACGACGCGATCTCACACGCCTTGTCGATGGCCGATCATCTGTATCTGTCGATCGACGTCGATGCCCTCGATCCGTCGTACGCGCCCGGAACCGGAACGCCCGAACCCGGTGGCATCGTCGCCGCCGATCTGTTGCGGATGGTTCGTGAGATCTGCCGCCGACATTCGGTGGTCGGAATCGACGTGGTGGAAGTCGCGCCTGCTTACGACGTGAGCGATCTGACGATCAACGTGGCCCACCGCCTGGCCTTCGAATGCCTCGCCGGTCTGGCTGACCGCAATCGGTCGTCGGGCGCGGATTCTCGACCGTCGGAGTGACGGTCCCGCGCCAGAAGCTCGTCAGCGGGCGAGTTCGCACCAGGAGCGGTACTTGGCTTCCTCACCTCGCACCACTCGACCGTAGAGCTGACCGATCTGGGTGGTGACCGGACCAGGACACGGAATGTCACGGTCGTCGACCGAACGAACCGCGCTCACTTCGGCCGCCGTCCCACAGACGAAGAGTTCGTCGGCGATGTACAGATCACTGCGAGCGATGTTGTCGACCCGCATGTCGATGCCGAGATCGGCAGCCAACGTCATGACCGTGTTCTGAGTGATGCCTTCGAGAGCTCCGGCCGACAACGGCGGTGTGAGCACCACACCGTTTCGACTGCAGAAGATGTTCTCACCCGTGCACTCGGCGACGAGTCCGTTGGGTGCCAACATGATCGCCTCGTCGTAACCGGCGTTGAGCGCCTCGACCTTGGCCAGCGACGAGTTCACGTAGTTGCCGACGGTCTTGGCCGCCGGTGGCATGGTGTTGTGATCGTGACGCGTCCAGGACGAGATCTTCATACGCACTCCCTTGGTGAGGGCATCGTCACCGAGATAGGCACCCCACGGCCAGCAGGCAATGGCGACGTCGACCTTGCACGGCAACGTGTTCAGACCCATCTCTCCGTAGCCGTAGTAGGCAAGAGGACGCACGTAACACGACGCAAGACCAGTGGATGCCACGGTGTCCTTCGTCGCCTGAATGATCTCGTCGACGGTGTAGGGAATCTTCATGCCGAGGATGTGCGCACTGCGGAACAGACGCTCGATGTGTTCGGTCAGACGAAAGATGGCCGCGCCCTGATCGGTTTCGTAGGCGCGAATCCCTTCGAAGACTCCGGTGCCGTAGTGAAGTGTGTGCGTGAGTACATGCACCTGTGCCTTGTCCCAGTCGACGAGTTCGCCGTTCATCCAGATCTTCGGTGTCGGGATCAGCGTGGGCATCTTGGTCTCCGTTTCGCGGGCGTGAGGGCGAGATTAGTTGAGTGGGCTTCGCGGTCAGGCCGAGATTCGAGCGGCGATGGCTCGGCCGATCTCGGTGGTCGAACCCGACACCGGCTCGGCACAGGCGGTTCGAATTCGCTCCGCAGCCGCCGATTCACCGAGAAAATCGAGCATGAGAGCGGCCGACAGAATCGCAGCCGTGGGATTGGCCTTTCCGGTTCCGACGATGTCGGGAGCCGAACCGTGCACCGGTTCGAACATGCTCGGACCAGTTCGGGCCGGATTGAGGTTGGCCGATGACGCGAGGCCGATACCGCCCGATACCGCACCACCCAGATCGGTGAGGATGTCACCGAACAAGTTGTCGGTGACGATCACGTCGTAACGATGCGGGTCCTGAACGAAGTAGATGCACGCAGCATCGACGTGGTTGTAGGCCGTGCCGACACTCGGATATTCGGCGGCGACCTCCTGGAAGGTCCGCTCCCAGAGATTGCCGGCGAACGTGAGGACGTTGGTCTTGTGAACGAGAGTGACGTGTTTGTGCTCACGGGTGGTGGCCAGTTCGAAGGCGTAGCGAATACAGCGCTCCACACCCATGCGAGTGTTCACACTTCCTTGTGTCGCGACTTCGTGCGGCGTGCCACGTCGCAGAACGCCTCCCTCTCCGACGTAGGGACCTTCGGTGTTCTCGCGGATCACCACGAAGTCATGAGGAGTCGAGTGGCCAGGAGCAGTGCCGACGAACGGCCGCTGGTTCACGTACAGATCGAGTTCGAACCTCATCTTCAGCAGAAGACCGCGCTCGATCACACCCGGAGGAACATCGGGAGTCCCGACGGCACCGAGCAGGATCGCATCGAACTCACGCAGACCGTCCAGAGTTTCGTCCGACAAGATCTCACCGTCGCGCAGATACCGAGCGCCTCCGAGATCGAAGTCGGTGGTTTCCACGTCGACTCCCGCGGCGCGAACGACGTCGAGAGCGACCGTCGTCACCTCGGGTCCGATGCCGTCACCACCGATCACTGCGACCTTGTGTGTCTTTGATCCTGAGCGTGTCACGGGTCCCCAGCGTAGAGCGAAGCCCATGACATTCGTCGGGTTCCGCCATCTCGGCCTACCGGAACCACCGTTACCCTGTGTGACATGGCCAAGGTCCATCACCTCACACGAACGGCACTCGAGCGACTTCAGGCCGAACATGCCGACCTCACCACGCGTGGACGGATCGAAGTCGCCGAGAAGATCGAGCGGGCGCGCGAGCTCGGAGATCTCTCCGAGAACGGTGATTATCACGCCGCCAAGGACGAGCAAGGCCACATGGAAGGCCGCATCCGACATCTCGAATCGATTCTCGAGAACCACGAGATCGTCGAGGCCGACGACGGTGACGTGGTCGGCCCAGGAAAGCTCGTCACGCTGTCGATCGACGGCGACGAACCCGAGACCTACTACCTGGGCTCCCACGAAGAGCAGTACGAGGGAGCAGCCACGATGACTCCGGAGTCGGCACTCGGTAAGGCGATCACCGGCAAGGCTGTGAACGAGACGTGCTCGTACACGACACCCAATGGACACGAACTCTCGGTGGTCGTCATCAGTGTCGAACTCCCCTGATCAGGTGGTACCCGTACCGTGAGCAACGATCACGCCATCCCTCCGTTGCCACCCGGCCGCACCGTCGACCTTCCCGGTCGAGGAACGACGTTCGTTCGCGAGTTGCCGGCTCCGACCCCGGACGCACCCACCGTTCTTCTCCTGCACGGATGGACGGCCACGGCCGACCTCAACTGGTTCGGTGTGTACGAGACTCTCGGGCGTCACTTCCGCGTGGTCGCCATGGACCACCGCGGCCACGGTCTCGGGATCCGCTCGCGTAAGCCCTTCCGGCTGGCCGACTGCGCCGATGACGCCGCCTGCCTGGTCGATCGACTCGGACTCGGTTCGGTGATTCCGATCGGCTACTCGATGGGTGGGCCCATCGCCCTGCTCATGTGGCGTCGGCATCGTCCCATCGTCGACGGACTCGTCCTGTGCGCAACAGCGGGCAGCTTCTCGCACAGCCGGGCCGAGCGCATGAGTTTCCTCGGTCTCACCGGACTCGGTGCACTGGCCCGGCTCACCCCCGAGAGCACCAAGGAATGGCTCACTGAGCGGGTGTTCCTGCGCCGCAAGGCCGCCAAGTGGGGGCCGTGGGCGATGAGCCAGGTCGAGCTCCACGACTGGCGCATGGTGCTCGAAGCCGGGCACGCGATCGGTTCGTTCTCGGCCGGTGACTGGCTGCACGAGATCGACGTTCCCACCTCGCACGTCGTCACGCTCCGAGACCCGGTGATTCCGACGTATCGACAACTCGATCTCTTCACGCGCATCCCCGACGCCGAAGCGGTACGTATCGATGCCGAACACGATGCGATCGTCGCCCATTCCGACCGGATGGCCCGCTTCATCGTCGATGGAGTGCATTCCGTACGGCGACGTTCCGGCTCGGCCGATCAGCTGACCACCACCGCATGAGATCCATTCGCCGTCTCCTCGTCGTGACGTTCGGAGCCGCTCTGATCGGACTCGGAGCGCGAACCTTCTTGCGCCGTGGTCGAACCGACACTCACGACACACC
>JAQCIK010000034.1:0-15622 GCA_027592035.1 Actinomycetota bacterium
TGGTCGGAGCCATGGTCGGAGCCATGGTCGGAGTCATCGATCGCCACCTCAACCCGGGTTTCGGGCCGCATCGATGGCGGCCGTGAGACGACCGAACACCACGTCGGGAGAGGCCGTTCCGTCGACCACGACCAGACGTCCGGCCGACCCGTAGAACTCGAGAAGCGGGGAGGTCTGGGACTCGTACAGGTCGAGCCGCTGGTTGACGGCGTCCTCGGAGTCGTCGTCTCGCTGCACCACGTCTCCCCCACAAACGTCGCAGGTCCAGGGGCGACGCTCACGGCCGGTTGCCGTGTAGTTGGTTCCGCAGTCCCGACAGACCCGACGAGCCGAAATACGGGCCAACACCAGATCACGAGAGACATCGAGGTCGATCACCACGTTGATCGGAGCCGATTCGGTGATCACGTCAAGTTCTTCGGCCTGATTCACCGTACGTGGGAATCCGTCGAGGATGTAGCCACGGTTTCGAGCGTCGTCCTGGGCCAGTCGATCTCGAACGAGACCGACCATGATGTCGTCGCCGACCAGCTGACCCGCTTCGATCACCTCTTTGGCCGCCCGGCCGAGCTCGGTTCCCTCTCGAACGGCCGCGCGCAACATCTCACCCGTCGAGATGTGAGGGACGACGTAGTGGCGCGACAAACGCAGACACTGCGTGCCCTTTCCGGCGCCCTGGCGACCGATGATGATGAGGCGGACCCCCGCGATCATCACTCAGCCCCGGCGTGCTCCCTGACGCCGGAACGACGTCACTTCAGGAATCCCTCGTAGTTGCGCAACATCAACTGGGCGTCGATCTGTCGCATCAGCTCGAGTGCCACACCCACGGCGATGAGCACCGTGGTGCCGGCGAACGGGAACGTCTGCACGTCTCCGACCCACAGCACGATGTAGGGAAGGATCGCGATGAAGGCCACGAACAAGGCGCCCGGAAGGGTGATGCGATTCACGACTTTCCCGAGGAACGCCTCGGTCTGCGGTCCGGGACGAATACCCGGGATGAACCCACCCTGACGACGAATCTGATCGGCCTGCCGCATGGGATCGAAGGCGATCGAGTTGTAGAAGTAGGCGAAAGCGATGATCAACAGTGCGAACGTGATGATGTAGAGCAGACCCTGCGAACTCACCAAGTTGCGGTCGACCCACTCGGTGAGGCTGCGACGCCAACCACTGTCGCTTCCGATCACGTTGGTGAGCAACACCGGCAACAGAAGCACCGAGCTGGCGAAGATGATCGGGATGATTCCGCTCTGGTTGACCTTGAGAGGGATGTAGGTGCTCTGACCGCCGTACATACGACGACCCACCACTCGCTTGGCGAACTGAACGGGGATACGACGTTGACCCAGTTCGACGCGCACCACCGCCACGAGGATGCCGATCGACACGGCAAGCAGAATCGCGAAGACCACCCACTTCTTGCTCTGAAGGAGCGAGTAGTAACTGAACGGAAGACTGCTCACGACCGACGCGAAGATGAGAATGCTCATTCCGTTACCGATGCCGCGCTGCGACATGATCTCGCCCATCCACATGAGAAGGGCCGTACCGGCGGCGAGCGACATGATCACGAGCAGACCACGAGGCCACATACCGTCGGGAAGAAGAATGATGTCGGGAGCCGTCGTGGACGCCGTGAAGAACGCCGAACCACGACCCTGACCGAAGATGAAGGTCAGACCGGCGGCCTGCAACAACGCGATCGACATGGTCACGTAGCGCGTCCACTGCGTGATCTTGCGCTGACCGACGGCACCTTCCTGCTGCCACTGTTCGAGTTTCGGGATCACCACGGTGAGCACCTGCATGATGATGCTGGCCGTGATGTAGGGCATGATCCCGAGCGCGAAGATCGCGAAGCTCGAGAACGCACCACCCGAGAACAGGTTGAGGAATCCGAGGGCACCCTGCTGACGAGCCGACTCACGCAGCTGTCGAACGGCCTGGTCGTCGATGCCCGGGACGCGAATGAACGTTCCGAGTCGATACAGCATCACCATTCCCACGGTGAACAAGATCTTGTTCCGCAGGTCGGTGACCTTGAACATGTTGGCCAGATTCGACAGCACGAATGCTCCTCGCGATCAGCGGTTGGTGAACTGATTGCCCTTGGCGGCCGGACGGACCTTGTAGGGCAGCGGGATGATCGTGACCGAACCACCGGCCGCTTCGATCGCCGCCTGAGCGGACTTCGAGACGGCGTGGGCCGACACGTCGACCTTGCGAGTGATCTCGCCGCGGGCGAGAACCTTCACGAAGGAACCCTTGTGGAGGACACCACGCTTCAAGAGAACGTCCGGATCGACGGAAGAATCCTCGAGTTCGTTGATGGTGTCGAGATTGACGGCTTGGTACTCGACGCGGAAGGGGTTGTTGAATCCCTTCAACTTCGGCACTCGCTGCTTCAAGGGCATCTGACCACCTTCGAAGCCGCGAGCGACCTTGCCGCGACCGCGTGAGTGCTGACCCTTGGTACCGCGACCGGCTGTCTTGCCGCCCTTGCCGCCGATACCGCGACCGACTCGCTTCTTGCGGTGCTTGGCACCGGGTGCTGGTGAGAGTTCGTCGACGCGCATGGTCAGTTCTCCTTGTGAGCTTCCGTCACCTCGATGAGGTGCGGAACACGGGCGAGCATGCCCCTGATCTCGGGGCGGTCGGGCAAGGTGTTCGTCTTGCCGATGCGACCGAGGCCGAGAGCACGCAGAGTTCCGCGGGTCTTCGGCTTCACGTGCGCACTCGACTTGATCTGCTTCACGATGATGTCGGACACGATCAGTGCACCTCCCCTGCGGCGACGGCGCGCTCGCGCTCGGTGTAGGCCTTCAGAAGTCCCTTCGGCACGAACGAATCGGCCGGTAGGCCGCGACGCGCCGCGACTTCGTCGGGACGCTGCAACGACTTCAGACCCTCGATCGTGGCGCGGGCCACGTTGATGGCATTGGACGAACCGAGCGACTTGCACAGCACGTCGTGAATTCCGGCTTCTTCGAGGATGATGCGAGCGGCACCACCGGCGATGACTCCGGTACCGGGTGCAGCCGGCTTCAGCATGACGCGGCCGGCGCCGAGCACACCGATCACCGGATGGGTGATGGTGCTACCGGCGAGAGCCACGGCGAACATGTTGCGCTTGGCGTCCTCGGTGCCCTTCTGGATGGCCAACGGCACTTCCTTGGCCTTGCCGTACCCGAGGCCGACGCGACCGTTGCCGTCACCGACCACCACGAGAGCGGTGAACGAGAAGCGACGACCGCCCTTGACGACCTTGGCGACACGGTTGATGTGGATGACTCGCGACTCGCGGCCGTCCTGGGGACCACCGGGCTGGCGGGGGTTGTTCGCAGGTGCGTTCGACATCAGAACTCCAGTCCGGCTTCACGAGCCGCTTCGGCAACAGCAGCGACACGACCTTGGTAGAGATAGCCACCACGATCGAACACGACCTTGTTCACACCTGCGGCCTTGGCCCGTTCGGCCACGAGACGGCCGAGTTGCGTGGCCGCGGCGACCGTGGAACCACCACCGGCCTTGCGCACGTCGGCCTCGACCGACGTGGCCGACGCAATCGTGACACCACGATCGTCGTCGATGACCTGCAGGATGAGGTGCTTGTTGGAACGGTAGAGCGACAAGCGCGGACGCTCGGCGGTGCCGTGAATCTTCTTGCGGACTCGCGTGTGTCGGCGCAGACGGCCGGTACGACGTTGATTGCTGATCTTGGTCATGACGTCTCCCTACCGACCATCACTTCTTGCCGGCTTTGCCGGCCTTGCGCAGGACGCGCTCGTCGAGATAACGGACGCCCTTGCCCTTGTACGGCTCGGGCTTACGGATCGAACGGATGTTGGCGGCCACCTGACCGACCAGTTCCTTGTCGATTCCCTTCACGATGATGCGGGTCTGAGCCGACACCTCGAAGGTGACTCCATCGGGACCCGGGAAATCGACCGGATGCGAGAAGCCGAGGTTGAGTCGCAGAGCGCTCGGTCCCTTGGCTTCGGCACGGTAACCCACGCCGATGATCTCGAGTTCCTTCTGGAAACCGTCGGTGACTCCGACGATCATGTTGTTGACGAGCGCGCGGGTCAGACCGTGCAGGCTGCGCGACTCACGGAGATCGTCCGGGCGCTCGACGAGGAGGGTGTTGTCCTCCTGACGAACCGTGATTCCACCGATGAGCGGACGAGTGAGCGTTCCTTTCGGACCCTTCACGGTGACCGAATTGCTGCTGATCGTGACCTCGACTCCCGAGGGGACCGTGATGGGTGACTTACCGATACGTGACATGTCGAGCTCCTCTCGTCACCACACGTAACAGAGGACTTCGCCGCCGACCTTGCGCTTGCGCGCTTCGCGGTCGGTCATGAGTCCCTGACTGGTGGACAGGACGGCGACACCGAGACCACCGAGCACGCGCGGCACGGTGTTGGACTTGCGGTAGACCCGCAGACCCGGTGTCGAAATTCGCTTGATACCCGCGATGGTGCGACGACGCTCCTCGGAGTACTTCATGGCGATGGTCAGAACCTGACCCGGACCCTTCGGGTTCGGGGCGACCTGGAAACCGGAGATGTAACCCTCCTGCTCCAGCACCTTGGCCAGGGCGACCTTTTGCTTGGACGACGGCATCTTCACCTCGTCATGCATCGCAACATTGGCGTTGCGGATGCGGGTGAGCATGTCGGCAATGGGATCTGTCAGCATCGGTACCTCACCAGCTCGACTTCGTCAGACCAGGGATCTCGCCGGCGTGTGCCATGTCGCGCAGACACACACGGCAGAGTCCGAACTTGCGATACACGGAACGGGCGCGTCCGCACTTGCGGCAACGCGTGTAGCCGCGGACCTTGAACTTCGGCTTTCCAGCCGCCTTGTTGATCAATGACTTCTTGGCCATGTTCTCGGACCTCTACTACTTCTTCTTCTTGCCCGTGACCGGGCCGCGACGAGTGGACTTCTTCTTCTTCGGAATGGCCGCCGCTTCGGCACCCTTCTTGAAGGGGAATCCGAAGGCGTCGAGCAACGCCTTACCGGCCACGTCATTCGTGGCTGTGGTGACGATGGTGATGTCCATGCCACGCGGCGCGTCGATCCTGTCGTAATCGATCTCGGGGAACACCGTCTGGTCGGCGAGACCGAAGGTGTAGTTGCCTCGCCCGTCCCACGAGTACGGGTTGAGACCGCGGAAGTCACGAATTCGCGGAATGGCCACGGCCAGAACGCGATCAAAGAACTCCCACATCCGGTCACCACGCAGAGTGACCTTGCAGCCGATCGACTGACCTTCACGCAACTTGAAGTTGGCGATGGAGTCACGAGCCTTGGTGACAACGGGCTTCTGACCGGAGATCTTGGTGAGATCGGCCACGGCGCCTTCGAGCAGCGACGGCTGCTGAGTGGCCTTGCCGACACCCATGTTGATCACGATCTTGTCGAGACGGGGCACTTCCATGATGTTCGACAAGCCGAGTTCGGCCTTCAGCTGATCCCGTACGGCGCTGTCGTACTTGACCTTGAGACGCGGAGCAGTGGTGGTCGACATCAGATTTCCTCACCGGTGCGCTTGGCGATCCGCACCTTGGTTCCGTCGGCGTTCACCTTGAAGCCCACGCGTGTGGGCTCGCCGCGGTGGACGAGCATCACGTTCGAGACGTGGACCGGCATGTCGCGGTCGATGATGCCACCTTGCTCATTGGCCTTGCGCGGCTTCTGGTGCTTCTTGGCAGTGTTGACACCTTCCACGATCACCCGGTTGCGCGACGGCATGACGCGTGAGACCACGCCTTCCTTGCCGCGGTCCTTACCCGAGATCACGATGACGGTGTCGCCCTTTTGAATCTTCATGTCACAACACCTCCGGGGCCAGCGACACGATGCGCATGAACTTCTTGTCGCGGAGCTCACGTCCGACCGGTCCGAAGATTCGAGTGCCACGGGGTGTCATGTCGTCTTTGATGACGACGGCCGCGTTCTCGTCGAAACGGATGTAACTGCCGTCGGGGCGACGGCGCTCCTTCTTGGTGCGGACGACGACGCACTTGACGACCTCGCCCTTCTTCACACCTGCACCCGGGATGGCGTCCTTCACGGTCGCCACGAAGATGTCGCCGATCGAGGCGTAGCGACGGCGAGTGCCGCCCAACACCTTGATGACCAACACTTCCTTGGCGCCGCTGTTGTCGGCGACCCGGAGTCGGCTCTCCTGCTGAATCATGGTGAATCCTCGTTCGTTCCTCGGCCGATCACTTGGCCCGCTCGACGACTTCGACGAGACGCCAGCGCTTGGTCTTCGACAACGGACGGGTCTCCATGACACGCACCTTGTCGCCCTCACGAGCGTCATTGGCTTCGTCGTGCGCGTACAACTTCTTGGTACGCATCACGAACTTGTTGTACTTGGGGTGGCGAACTCGCTCGACGACGGCGACCACGAGGGTGCGATCCATCTTCGAGGAGATCACGATGCCGTCACGAACCTTGCGCACCTTGCGCTCGGAACCTTCGGTCGTTTCGACGTTGTCGGCCATGTTCACTCTCCGGCCTCGGCCGCCGCGATCTCTCGCTTGCGGATCTGGGTGTTGATGCGGGCGATGCGACGACGAACGTCGCGCAATTCGCTGTGGTCCTCGAGCTGTCCGGTCGCGTTGCGGAACCGAAGATTGAGGGCCTCCTGCTTGGCGGCCTTCAGCTGCGACACGAGTGACGCAAGGTCGAGCTCGGCGAGATCGGCTCGTTCTTTCTTCAACTTGCCGGCCATGTCAGATCGTCTCCTCTCGGCTGATGATGCGAGCCTTGATCGGAAGCTTCTGCACGGCCTTGGCGAGAGCCTCTCGAGCCTGCTCTTCGTTCGGGAACGACAGTTCGAACAGAACGCGACCCGGCTTCACGACGGCCACCCAGAACTCAGGGTTGCCCTTACCCGAACCCATGCGGGTCTCGGCCGGCTTCTTGGTGACCGGCTTGTCGGGAAAAACGTTGATCCAGACCTTGCCACCACGCTTGATGTGACGGGTCATCGCGATACGAGCCGCTTCGATCTGACGGGCGGTGAGCCACGCCGGTTCGAGAGCCTGGATGCCGTATTGGCCAAAAGCCAAGGCGCTACCACCCTTGGTAGCACCCTTCATACGACCGCGATGATGCTTGCGATGCGCAACTTTGCGAGGCATCAACATGATTCAGTCCTCTCCACGGAAGTGAGGGGTCTCGTGACCCTCGTGGGTGCGACGGGCGATTTCCTCCTCCTCGTCGAGGAGCTTCTCGAGTTCGGGATCGGCTTCCTTGACGAGCGGGGCTGCGGTCACCTCGGCCTCGTCACTCTTGCGACGACCACCCGACGACACGACACGCTTGCCGACTGCGCCCGAGGTCTCACCGACGGCCATGGCCGCTTCACGGGCGATCTTGTCGTCGGTCTGGGGCTTGTAGGGAAGGATGTCGCCGCGGTAGATCCACACCTTCACACCGACGCGACCACTCGAGGTACGAGCCTCACGGAAGCCGTAGTCGATGTCGGCACGCAGCGTGTGCAACGGGACGCGACCTTCGCGGTACCACTCGGTACGGCTCATTTCAGCCCCACCGAGTCGGCCCGAACACTGAACGCGGATGCCGAGGGCACCGGCCTTCTGGGCGTTCTGCACCGCTCGCTTCATGGCACGACGGAAAGCGATTCGTCCGACCAACTGGTCGGCGACTCCCTGAGCGATGAGAGCCGCATCGAGCTCGGGGGACTTGATCTCGACGATGTTGAGCTGCACTTTGTTGTTGCCAGTGAGCTTGGTGAGGCCGGCGCGGATCTCGTCGGCCTTGGCACCCTTACGACCGATCACGATGCCCGGACGAGCGGTGTGAATGTCGACCTTCAAGGTCTCGCCGCGCTTGCGCTCGACTTCGATACGACTGATGGCCGCATCACCGAGAGTCGACATGATGTAGTCGCGGATCTTCCAGTCCTCGGTGAGGTACTCCTTGTACTGGCGCTCGCTGAACCAGCGGCTCTTCCAATCGGTGGTGACACCCAGGCGGAAGCCGTAGGGATTGATCTTCTGGCCCATCAGTTCTTCTCCTCGGTTGCTTCCACCGCTGCGTCCTCGACCACTTCGGTCGTGTCGACGTCGGTCACCGTCTCGTCGTTAACCGTGTCGTCGGTGATCGTGTCGTCGGCCGAGGTTTCCTCTGTCGACGTGTCGTCACCCTTCTTGTCGGCGAACTTCTGGCGGCTCTTGGCCACACGAGCTCGACGATCGGCCACACCCGCACCACCGCGGGCAGCGCGGCGGCCGGCCACGGCACGCTCACGGCGAGCCTGGACGATCTTCAAGGTGTCGTCGTCGAGAGTGTCGACCACGATCGTGATGTGACACGTGCGCTTGTTGATACGCGTGGCACGACCACGGGCACGAGGCTTGAAACGACGCATGGTCGGACCTTCGTCGGCGAAGCACGCCCGCACGAAGAGCGATTCAGCATCGGCATTGTCGTTTTTCACCGCATTGGCAACCGCCGAGGCCAGGACCTTGCGGATCACACGAGCGGCTTCGCGTTCGGTGAACTGGAGGACCTGATCGGCGCTCACGACGTCGAGACCGCGAATGAGATCGAGGACCACGCGAGCCTTGGAGGCCGACATGCGAATCGCACGGGCACTCGCACGCGTTCCCGTGCGCTCACCGCGCACGAAGTCGCGTTCGTTCAACTTGGGACCGGTCATTACTTCTTACCCTTCGCGTTCTTCTCTTGTCCGGCGTGGTACTTGAAGGTGCGGGTCGGCGAGAACTCACCGAGCTTGTGTCCGACCATCGATTCGGTGATGTACACCGGAACGTGCTTGCGTCCGTCGTGGACGGCGATCGTGTGGCCGACCATGTCGGGGATGATCGTCGATCGACGGCTCCAGGTCTTGATGACCTTCTTCTCGTTGGCCTGATTGAGGACATCGACCTTCTTCAGAAGGTGATCGTCGATGAAGGGGCCCTTCTTGAGACTGCGTGACATCTTCTACTCCTACCGACGGCCCTTGGCCGTACGACGACGACGAACGATCAACTTCTGCGACGACTTGTTGGTGTTTCGGGTGCGGCTCTCGGGCTTGCCCCACGGCGACACCGCCGGACGTCCACCGGAGGTCTTGCCTTCACCACCACCGAGCGGGTGATCGACCGGGTTCATGGCCACACCACGGGTCTGCGGGCGCACACCCTTCCAACGATTACGACCGGCCTTACCGATCTTCACGAGTTCGTGTTCGGAGTTACCGACTTCGCCGACAGTGGCGCGGCAGTCGATGAGAACACGGCGCATTTCGGTGGAGGGCAGACGCAGGGTGGCGTACTCGCCTTCCTTGGCCACGAGCTGCACGCCGATACCGGCCGAGCGACCCATCTTGCCTCCCTGACCCGGGCGCAACTCGACGTTGTGGATCACGGTTCCGACCGGGATGTATCGCATGGGGAGTGCGCAGCCGGGCTTGATGTCGGCCTTCGATCCACTCGACACGTGGTCGCCCACGTTGAGACCCTTCGGGGCGAGGATGTACGCCTTCTCGCCGTCGGCGTAGTGCAACAGAGCGATACGGCAGGTGCGATTCGGGTCGTATTCGATGGCGACGACCTTGGCGGACACACCGTCCTTGTTGCGCTTGAAATCGACCATGCGGTACTGCTGCTTGTGGCCGCCACCGCGATGCCGTGCCGTCTTGCGTCCGTAGGCGTTGCGACCACCGGTCTTGGACTTCTTGGCGAGAAGGGTCTTCTCGGGCGACTTCTTCGTGATCTCGGAGAAGTCGTGGCTGGTCTGGAAACGACGACCAGCCGATGTGGGCTTGCGCTTGCGAATAGCCATGGTTGCTGCCTCAGTTGTTCTCGAACAGCGGAATCTCGCTGCCCGCGGCCAGGGTGACGATCGCGCGCTTGGTGGCGGGACGACGACCGACTCGGTTCGATCCACGCGTGCGCTGCTGCTTGCCACGACGATTGAGAGTGTTGACGCGCTCGACCTTGACACCCCAGATCGCCTCGACGGCATCGTGGATCTCGGGCTTGCTCGCGTCAGGGTGCACGAAGAACGTGTAGACGCCCTGCTCGATGAGTCCGTAGCTCTTCTCGGAGACCACGGGGGCGATGATGATGTCGCGGGGGTCCTTCATCACTGACCGTCCTTGGCTGACTCGGCGCCGGGCAGTGATGCCTGGCTGAACACGATGAAGTCGTTGCAGAGAACGTCGTAGGCGTTGAGTTCGCCGACTTCGATCAACTGCACGTCTTCGAGATTGCGGAAGCTGCGGATCGTGTTGATCTCGCTGCGCTTCACGACGATGAGGACCTTGCCCGACACACCGAGTGCGGCGAGGGCCGACTTGGCATCGGCGGTCTTCGGCGTGTCGAAGCTCCAGGCGTCGACCACGATGACCTTGCCCTCGTTGGCCCGATCGGAAAGAGCGGACTGGAGCGCCAACTTCACCATGCGCTTCGGTGTCTTCTGCGAGTACGAGCGGGGCTTCGGGCCGAGGGCCACGCCACCACCCGAGAAGTGCGGCGCACGAATCGAACCCTGACGGGCGTTACCGGTGCCCTTCTGCTTGAACGGCTTCTTGCCACCGCCCGAGACTTCGGCGCGAGTCTTGGTGCTCTGCGTTCCGGCACGACGATGAGCGAGCTGAGCCGTGACGACCTGGTGCATGACCGGCACGTTGGGCTGACGACCGAAGTCGTCGTCACTCAGCGAGAGATTGCCGACGTCCTTGCCGGTCTGATTCTTGAGTGTCACCGAGGGCATGGCTTCACTTTCCCTTCACGGCGTTACGGACGATCACGACGCCACCGTTCGGACCCGGTACCGAGCCCTTCACCAACAACAAACCGCGCTCGGCATCGGCCTCGACGACTTCGAGGTTGAGCGTGGTGACCTGCTCGTGACCCATGTGTCCGGCCATGCGCAAGCCTTTGAAGACGCGTCCCGGGAACGAGCACGAGCCGATCGAGCCGGGTGCACGGTGATGCTTGTGGTTACCGTGACTCGCACCCTGTCCACCGAAGTTGTGGCGCTTCATGCCGCCGGCGAAACCCTTACCGCGACTCACGGCCGTCACATCGACCTTCTGTCCCTTTTCGAGAACGTCGACCGCGATCTCCTGGCCGACTTCGAAACCGTCGACCGAGTCGAGACGCAACTCGACGAGACGACGACCGGCGTCGACACCGGCCTTCTCGAAGTGACCGGCTTCGGCCTTGGTCAACTTCTTCGCGTCCTTGCGCCCGTAGGTGACCTGCAGCGCGACATAACCGTCGCTGTCGGACGTCTTCACTTGAACGATGCGAGCGGGTTCGACGCGCAACACCGTGACGGGAACGATCCGATTGTCATCGGCCCACACTTGTGTCATGCCGACCTTTTCGCCGACGATCGCTGTTTTTGCCATGAGGCAGCCTCTTCATCTGTGACCAGGTCTCCCTGGCGCTGAGTTGACTGTGGTGAGTAGCGGTTGCCATTCACGCAGATGCTCCGCAGGTCGTGGACCAGCGGAGCACCGAGTTCGGTTGTTGCCATGTGGTCCCCGGCGGGCCGGGCTCACACGGACGTCAGTTCTTGTTTCCGGGCGGATGCCCGAAAGACACGAGTTGCAAACGCTACCGCTGCCCCTTCCCCTCCCCAACCTGGTCCTTGGGTAGTTCTGCTGTCAGACTTCGGCCGTGGATCCGGTGATCATCGAGGCCGCCGTGAACGGGGCGACCCGCCGAGAGCAACAGAGTCACGTCCCGAACACCCCGGCCGAGATCGCCGACGACGCGGTGTCCTGTGTCGACGCCGGAGCCTCCATCGTCCACCAGCACGACGACCCTCGGGACTACCGCACGGCCGGATCCGGACCCGAGGCCATGGGGTCGTTGGGATTGGCCTCGTACGCTGGTCTTTTGTCGCAGCGACCCGGGACGATCGTGTATCCAACGGCCCGTTTCGACGGTCGCACGATCGCCGAGCGCTGGGATCACCATCGCTATCTCGCCTCCCACATGCCGGCGTCCGGGCTCGGACCGCTTCGGATGGGACTCGTCGACCCGGGAACCGTCACGCTGGGGAACTTCGTCTACGGGTTCACCCGAGACGAGGTGGGCTACAAGCTCGACCTGTGCCGAGAGCTCGGTCTCGGACCCTCCGTGGCGTGCTTCGAACCCGGCTACATACGGGTTTTCCTGGACTTTTACACCGCCGGACGAGTCCCGCCGGGGTCGTTCGTGAAGTTCTATTTCTGTGCCGGACCCCCGGTCTTTGGCCTACCGCCCTCCGAAGCGGCCCTCGACCTCTACCTCGATCTTCTGGCCGAGACCGGACTCCCGTGGGCCGTGGCGGTCCTCGCCGGTGACGTGGTCGGATCGGGTATGGCTCGCTGGGCGATCGAGCGGGGAGGCCACGTGCGGGTTGGCCTCGAGGATTTTCACGACCCGTCGGGCCGTCAACCCTCCAACGCCGAGCTCGTCGCCGAGGTCGCCGAACTCGCCCGGGCTAGTGGCCGAGGGGTGGCGACATCGGCCGAGACCTCCCGCATCCTCGGACTCCCCTGACCGAGATCGGACTCAGGGGAAGCGCTTCGCAAGCCAATCGGTCACGTGGGCGAGCGCTTCCTGGCGGTGCCCCTCCAGATAGTGCGGCGCTCCCTTCATCTCCACATAGGTCGAATCTTCTGCACCGCTGTTGTCGACGATCTCCTTCGCCTGCCACACCCGGATCTCGGTGTCGGCGGTCGGATGGATCAACAACGTCGGCACCGTGACCTTGGGCATCGTGTCGGCCAACTTCGCGTGACTCGACAATCCGCTCCACGTGCTGAGCCATCCCCGCGCCGTCATCGTGCGCGCGAGACCGCCGCGTCCATAGTTGGCATCGAACGGATCAGGAAACGCGAACAACGATCCCATCGGTCGTTCGTCGGGATCGATCGACAGATCGAGATAGGCCGGATCGGCAAGTGTGCGATAGATCGTCAGATACCTGGTGAACACTCCGCGTCGCCGTAATTCGCGCCAGTGTCGAGGATCGACCGATGCATCGACAGCTTTCAGTCGCCCGAGAGCGTCGGTGGACTCGGCGATACTCGCCTTGGCGATGGCGTCGATACGCGCCACACGCTCCACTTGCGCCGCGCGATAGCGCGCCAACCACTCCTTGTCGTACACACACGGTTCAGGCCACGGACGCCAGCCGTTGTCGGGGTCGTACATGTCGAGTTCGGGAACCGTCGAGAAAGGATCGTTCTCGTCAGCGACACTCGGATCGATCACCTGCAACATGAACACACCCTCACCCGGGTGTGCGGCCATACCGACCCACCCGTCACCGATACCGCGCTCGGTGTGTGCGAGGGCCATGAGCGATCCGCCACCCGAGTTTCCGAGCAGTACGACGGCCTCGGCTCCGCGTCGCTTCATCTCGTGGTACACGGTCTCCACGTCGACGGTGCACGCCTCGTGCAGACAGTCGGTGTCGTTGTTCATGTAACGCGTTCCGAATCCGAGAACGGCGTACCCCGCGGCGGCCAACAACGGACACGCATAGTGCACGCTGAAATCACCGCGCGGGTGAGACAGAATCACGGCCGTCTTCCACGGCTTGCCGTTCGGTGGGGTCCAAAGAATTCCACGCACCAGCGCGCCATCCGGCGACACGAGACGAATCGACTCCCGTGGGATCTCGACACCTGGATCGTCGTCGGGCAGTGGCCAGTAGTTCAAGCCGAAAGGTCGTCGACCGCCCAGATGCGCATCGAGAAAGGGTGTCCCACTCATGGGCGAACCCTAGTGAACGTCGATCAGTGACTCGTTCCGGTGGCCGATTCGTGCAAAACAGGCGACACTTCTGCCACCAGAATCACCAAGGTCAGTTGGCGGGGCGTTCGACGAGGGTGGCGGTGAGGGTGACACGGGATCCGCCACGCAAGACGTCGATCGCGACCGTGTCCCCGGGCGACCGATCACGAATCGCGGCGATGAGTGCTCCTTGCCCATCGATGGGTGTTCCGTCGACGTCGACCACGATGTCGCCGGCTTCGATCCCAGCACGCGAGGCCGGCGACCCCGGCCCCACATCGGTGATCACGGCACCGCGACCGCCATCGTTGCGATCCTCGAGTCCGACGCCGAGATATCCCTCGACTCGCGTCTCGCCTTCGGCGAGGCTCCGCAAGGTGTCGATGACCGGCAGAGCTTCACCGACCGAGATCGCGAAACCGACGTTGTTGGCCGCCGTGTTGAACGAACTCTGGAACACCGCGGTGTTGATTCCCATGACTTCACCATTGGCATTGAGGAGCGGACCACCCGAGTTGCCCGACGAGATCGCTGCGTCGGTCTGGATCAGACCGTCGAGAGCGCCGTCGGAGTTGGCGATCGTTCGATTGAGTGCCGACACGATTCCCCGAGTCACCGTGGGGCCACCGTCCAGATCGAGAGCGAACCCGACTGCCACCACCTCGTCACCGATGGCGATGGAGGCCGGATCGGCGAACACGGCCGGTGCCAGACCGTCGAGGTCGATCTTCAAAAGAGCCAGATCGTTGCCCGGATCGGCGGCCAGGACCACGGCCGGAATCGGGTCGATGGTGTCACCGAACAACACGCGCACGTCGTCGGATCCCTCCACGACATGAGAGTTGGTCAGGATCTCGCCATCGGATGTGATGACCACACCGGTTCCGGTCGAACGTCCGGCACCGAAGTTTCCACCGCTCGATGCCACGACCGTGACGACGCTCGGACTGATGCGCTCCACGACTCCCGCCACGTCGACGACCGGCGGAACGTCGAGACCGGGCACGGCTGTCAGCACGGGCTGGGACGATGGACGCATCGTGTCGGCCACCTCCGCCACCGCCTCGTCATCCGAGGAACGATTCATCTCGGTCGCGATCTGAGCTCCGGCGAAACCACCCAGGGTTGCCGCCACGACCAGAACGACGAGAACCTTGGGCCATCGGCGACGCCGACGAATCTCACTCGACGTGGCCTCGTGTGACGCGGACTCTTCGGGAACGGGAGCCGGGAACGGCTCACCAGCGGGGGGCGGGGGGAGCTCTTCCATCACCTGAAATGTCTACCGCGAGTCGCTCTCCGACAGGACGCGGAGACGGTGAGAAGTCGGTGAGAATTCACTCGCGTGTCCGGAGGCCGGACGCGACGAAGGGGCCCACAGGCCCCTTCGTACGAATCATTCGGCGTGAACGGCGATCAGCCAGCCTGCACCTTGATCTCGACCTCGACACCAGCCGGCAGATCGATGCGCTGAAGGCTGTCGATCGTCTGCTGCTTCGGATCGATGATGTCGATGAGCCGCTTGTGAATACGCATCTCGAAGTGCTCACGTGAGTCCTTGTCGATGTGCGGTCCACGAATCACCGTGTAGCGGTGCTTGTCGGTCGGCAACGGAATGGGACCGCGCACCGTGGCGTTGGTACGAGCCACCGTTTCGACGATCTTGCGAGTCGACTGATCGATGATCTCGTGGTCGAACGCCTTCAGGCGAATTCTGATGATTTGAGACATGTGGTCACCGACTCACTTCAGGATCTTGGTGACGCGGCCCGCACCCACGGTACGACCACCCTCACGAATCGCGAAACGCAAAC
>JAQCIK010000067.1:0-2511 GCA_027592035.1 Actinomycetota bacterium
CTCGCTGCTCTCGGCGTGAAGCCCGACGAGGTCACGGCCTACGGCAAGGGGTGCATCGTCGGCACCAACGGTGAGATCGAGCAGGCGGCGGCGCTCATTCATCCCCGCTTCGGCGCCCCGATCCGCAAAGTCGTGATCAAAGGCGACGACATCATCCCGTCCACCAAGAAGGTGGCCGGCCCGGGCGCGCAGATCACGCTGCCCATCACCAACAAGGACGACATCTGGTCGTTCGACGAAATGGATGCGATCGACGTGTGTATTCCCGATGCTCCTCAGGCCGACGAGATCGTCGTGAGTGTGGCGCTCGCTGTTGGTGGTCGTCCTTTCGCGCGCACGAAGAAGCCGTCATGAACTTCAAGGCGATCATCTTGTTGTATCGGCGCTCCGACGCAACACACGACGAGTTCGTCGAGTGGTGGCTCGGACACCATCAACCGTTGGCGCGTCAGTTGCCCAAGTTGCGTCGTGGCGTGTTCAACGTGGTTCACGACCCGGCCGACGGTGAACCCGACGGTGTGTCGGAATTGTGGTTCGACTCGCAGGCCGATTTCGAGGCCGCCTACGCGAGTGAGATCGGCAACGAGGTCGTGGCTGATTCGATGGCCAACGTGTCGAGCCGAGTGCGCATGTTCGTGACCGAACACTCCATCACGGCGTGAGATCACTCACCGTGTGAGTTGCCGTCACGAGGACGGCCGAGTGGGCCCGCTCACGTTGCGGAGCACGTGTTGAATGAGTTCGGTGGTGGACGGTCTCACCGTCACGTGTGGACGCGTCTGGAAGTCGGCGAGAATGATGGCTCCGATGGTGTTCGTGGCGTTGCCCGACGAGTTCCAGAACGAATCAACCGATGAAGTCGCGTTGCGCGCCGAAATCTGGCGTGACGACCGCATCGAGATTCCGATCTATTGGCATCGTGGCGTACTCGGGTGTCGAGTCAGTTCGCAGATATACGTCGACGATGCCGACATCGTGTTCCTCGCCGACGCGATCAACTCCCGCCGACCCTGAATCGAAGTCTGCTCAGACCTCGATCGACGTGAGGTCGGGGCCGAGAATCACGGGCCCGTCGAAGAACTGCGAAGCCTTGGCTCGCCAGTCGTCTTCTTGCCCGGGCGCCATGGGTGGCACGTAGTGGGTGAGCACGAGGTTCTTCACCCCGGCCCGAGCGGCGGTCTGTGCGGCCTGCTCGGGTGTCGAGTGGTAGTCGAGGATGTCGCGCATCCGCCCACCGTTCGGCAGCGCATCAGCGAGAGCCGACACCAGATCGTTGCGGATCACTGTTTGCACGTACACGTCCGCGTTTCGGCACATCTCGTCGACCCCCGCACACGGCACCGTGTCACCGGCCAACGCCACCACGCGACCATCGTGCTCGAGGCGGAAACCAATCGATGGCTTCACCGGTCGGTGATCGGTCTCGTGAACGGTGCCTGCGACGGAGCTGATCGTGAACGAGTCACCCGGCTCCACTTCCTCGACGTTCACCGTGAGCGGTCCGTTGGCGCGCAGATCGTCGTGATGGTCGTGCCGGTATTGCTGATCGAGAGCCAGCATCTGCAACATCGCATCGACGACGGCTCGAGTGCCGGGAGGGCCGATCACGCGCAAGGGCACGTTCACCGGCATCATCACCCAACGTGAGGTCACGAGGTCGTTGAGGTCGGTGATGTGATCGGAGTGCAGATGCGTCACGAGGCACGTGCTCACCATGCCGGGGAACACGCCGGCCGCCATGAGACGCATGAGCGCGCCGCGTCCGCAGTCGACCATCACGTTCTCGCCACCCGCCTGCACGAGCGTGCACGGGCCGGCGCGCAAGGCGTCGGGGATGGGGCTTCCGGTTCCGAGCAGCGTGACTTTCACATGACCTCCCGAGATGTGACAGTGAGTCTGCCACAAACTGAGGGGCCGTGGATCAGGCCTCGGCGAGGGCTTCGACCAGGGTGTTCCAGGCCAAGGTCGCGCACTTGATGCGCACCGGGAACTTCACCACACCCTGCAGGGCTTCGAGGTCGCCGAGCGAGACCTCGGGCATCGGCGACTCGTCGTCGGTCTCGATCGACATCATCCCCTTGAAGCGACGCACGAGAGCGCGAACCTCGTCGAGGGATTTTCCCTTCACGGCCTGCGTCATCATCGAGGCCGAACTCTGCGAGATGCTGCAACCCTGCCCGGACACCTTGATGTCGGACACCACGCCGCCGTCGACCTGCACGAACACGGTGATCTCGTCGCCGCACAACGGGTTGTGGCCGTCGGCGCGGGCGGCCGGGGGTGTGGCGAGCTCGCCGCGGTTACGCGGGGTGCGGTAATGGTCGAGAATGATTTCTCGGTAGAGGTCTTCCAAGCCCGGCATCGTCGTCTCCGTTCCTCGTTCTACAGCCCGAAGATGTCGCTCGCACCATCGAGCGCGTCGGCCAGCGCGTCGATGTCGGTGGTGTCGTTGTACAGATACACGCTGGCGCGTGAGGTGGCGTTCACGCCGAGGAGGCGCATGAGCGGCTT
>JAQCIK010000035.1:0-15248 GCA_027592035.1 Actinomycetota bacterium
TCAACGTCGTCTTTCCATGGTCAATATGACCCATCGTTCCAATATTCACATGAGGCTTCGTACGCTCGAACTTCGCCTTCGACATGGCTGAATCTCTTCTTTCTGTGGAGTACCTCGCTGGCGCTCGGCACGTGGTGTCAAGGTTCGGACGGTGCGGACCGCCGAAGCGGACGACCGGGTTGTGCAGGCTAGCAGTGCCGATCGGCACCACCACCCGAGGGGATCATTCGCCGCGCGACCGCTTCACGATGTCGGTGGCAATGGCCTCGGGAACCTGCTGATAACTGTGGAACTGCATCGTGTAGGTGGCACGACCCTGGGTACGTGACCGCAGGTCGGTCGAGTACCCGAACATTTCCGACAGAGGAATCTGGGCCCGGACGACCTGGGTGTTGCCTCGGGCCTCCATTCCCTCGATACGACCGCGACGGCTGGAGAGGTCACCCATGACGTCACCCATGTATTCCTCGGGTGTCACGACTTCCACGGCCATGATCGGCTCGAGCAGAACCGGCTTGGCACTCTCGGCCGCCTTGCGGAAGGCCTGCTGACCGGCGATCTTGAAGGCCATTTCCGACGAGTCCACGTCGTGGTACTGACCGTCGACGAGAGTGACCTTGACGTCGACCGTCGGGTAACCGGCGAGCACACCGTTGTCGAGAGCGCTCTGCAGACCCTGGTTGGTCGGCTGGATGTACTCACGAGGAATACGGCCGCCCGAGATCTTGTCGACGAACTCGTAACCCTTGCCCGGGTTCGGCTCCATGTTGATCTTGACCACGGCGAACTGTCCCGAACCACCCGACTGCTTGATGTGGCGGTACTCGACCTGCTCGACGGTCTTGGTCACGGTCTCGCGATAGGCCACCTGCGGCTTACCGACCGTGGCGTCGACGTTGAACTCACGCTGCATGCGATCGACCAGGATCTCGAGGTGCAACTCGCCCATTCCGGAGATCACGGTCTGGCCGGTCTCTTCGTCGGAACGCACGCGGAACGTGGGGTCTTCGTCCGACAGTGACTTGAGCGCCTTGCCCAGCTTGTCCTGATCGTCCTTGGTCTTCGGCTCGATCGCCACGTGGATCACGGGCTCGGGGAATTCCATGCGCTCCAGAATCACCGGATCACTGCGATCACACAGGGTGTCGCCAGTGGTGGTCTCCTTGAAACCGAGTCCGGCCACGATGTCACCGGCCATTGCGATGTCGAGGTCTTCGCGCTGGTTGGCGTGCATCAACAGGATGCGACCGAGGCGCTCCTTGCGCTCCTTGGTCGAGTTGTAGATCTCGTCACCCTTGTTGACCGATCCCGAGTAGACACGGAAGTAAGTGAGCTTGCCGAACGGATCGGACACGATCTTGAAAGCGAGGGCGGCGAAAGGCGCCGACTCGTCGGCACCGCGCGTCACGGGCTCCTCGGCCTCGCCGGGCTTCACACCTTCGGCCGGTGGGATGTCGAGCGGGCTCGGGAGGTAGTCGACGACGGCGTCGAGCATGGGCTGGACGCCCTTGTTCTTAAAGGCCGAGCCGCACAGGATCGGCACGAAGTCGAAAGAGAGAGTGCCCTTACGAATGGCCCGCTTGATCTCGGCTTCGGTCACTTCTTCGCCACCGAGATACTTCTCCATGAATTCGTCGTCACTGGTGGCGATGGTCTCGAGCAACTGCTCGCGGTACTCGTTCGCCTGATCGACCATGTCGGCCGGGATGTCGACTTCGTCCCACTTGGCGCCAAGTTCTTCGTCGCGCCAGATGAGAGCCTTCATCTTCACGAGGTCGACCAGACCGGCGAAGGGCTTGTTGCTCTCAGGACCACCGGCTCCGACCGGAAGGTGCAAGACCGCTGCCGTGGCTTCGAGACGATCCTTCACCATCTGCACCGTGCGGTAGAAGTCGGCGCCGATGCGGTCCATCTTGTTGACGAAGCACATGCGCGGGACCTTGTACTTGTTGGCCTGGCGCCAAACGGTTTCGGTCTGGGGCTCGACACCGGCGACCGAGTCGAACACCGTCACGGCACCGTCGAGAACTCGGAGCGAACGCTCGACTTCGATGGTGAAGTCGACGTGGCCCGGCGTGTCGATGATGTTGATGCGGTGGTTGTTCCAGACACACGTGGTGGCCGCCGACGTGATGGTGATGCCGCGCTCCTGCTCCTGCGCCATGTGGTCCATGGTCGCCGCACCTTCGTGCACTTCACCGATCTTGTAGGTCTTGCCGGTGTAGTAGAGGATGCGCTCGGTCGTGGTCGTCTTGCCGGCATCGATGTGAGCCATGATGCCGATGTTGCGGGTGCGCTCGAGGGGGAACTCACGCTTTGCCATCGTCGTTACCTTCTGTGTCCGTTCGTTTGTTGTGGGGGTTGTGGAGTCGAGAATCGTGGGCCCGACATGATCGCACCCCGGCGCTGAACCGGGGTGCCAGGAGTCGGTTGTGTGCCGTGATCGTCGTGATCACCAGCGATAGTGAGCGAAGGCCTTGTTGGACTCGGCCATCTTCTGCATGTCGTCACGCTTCTTGACCGAAGCGCCGAGACCGTTGGCGGCGTCGAACAACTCGTTGGCGAGGCACTCGGCCATGGTCTTCTCGCGACGGGCACGGGCGTACTCGACCACCCAACGGATGGCCAGAGTGTTGGCGCGCCGGGGCTTGACTTCGACCGGCACCTGATAGGTGGCGCCACCGACTCGGCGGCTGCGCACCTCGAGCGGCGGGCGAACGTTGTCGATCGCGCGCTTCAAGGTGGCGATCGGCTCGGCGCCGGTCTTGGTCTCGACCATCTTCAACGCGTCGTACACGATCTTCTCGGCGACGCTCTTCTTGCCGCGAAGCATCACTTTGTTCATGAGCTGCGTGACGAGCAGCGAGCGGTACACCGGATCGGGGTGGAGTTCTCGGCGGGGTGCGGGGCCCTTACGCGGCATGTCGGTTCACCTGTTCCTTGTCGACGATCGTGATCACTTGACGCGCTTCGCGCCGTAACGGCTTCGCGCTTGCTTGCGGTTCTTCACTCCAGCTGCGTCGAGCGCGCCGCGAATGATCTTGTAACGAACACCGGGAAGGTCGCGCACACGGCCACCGCGCACGAGAACGATCGAGTGCTCCTGAAGGTTGTGGCCCTCACCCGGGATGTAGGCCGTGATCTCGACACCACTCGAGAGACGGACACGAGCCACCTTGCGCAGAGCCGAGTTCGGCTTCTTCGGAGTGTTGGTGTAGACGCGGGTGCACACCCCACGACGCTGCGGCGAACCCTTGAGCGCCGGCGTCTTCGACTTCGTGAACTTGGTGCTACGGCCCTGACGGACCAACTGCTGAATGGTGGGCACTGGAACCTCTTCGTGGTGTCGGAGTGGGTGACCGTCGAAACGGCTCCCGGGCCCCGATCCAGCCGGATCGGGAACCCTGGAATGTTACGAGCGCCCCCCGAACGACGACAACCTGCGAAAAGGCCGACGTACGGGGAACGATCAGGCGTCCGCCGAGCCCGACGAGAAGACGTCGGACGAGAAGGCGTCGTCGGAATCGAGACGTTCGGCCAGCGCTGCCGGCAGATCGTCGTCGTATCCGCTGTGGTAGGTCTCCATCGGGATGTAGTCGGGAGCATCGATTCCGAAGTCCCGGTACCGCATCATGCCGGTACCAGCCGGAATGAGCTTTCCGATGATGATGTTCTCCTTCAGGCCCATGAGCCCGTCCTGGCGGCCCTCGATGGCGTTCTCGGTGAGAACTCGAGTGGTCTCCTGGAACGAGGCCGCCGACAACCAGGAGTCGGTGGCCAGCGAGGCCTTCGTGATACCCATGAGTTCGGGGCGTCCTTCGGCGGGCTGCTTGCCCTCTTCGACCATCCGGCGGTTGGTGTCGGTGAAGGTCTTCAGATCCTTGCGATCGCCGGGCAAAAAGCCGGTGTCGCCCTGAGCCTGGATGCTCACTCGGCGGGTCATCTGACGAACGATGAGTTCGATGTGCTTGTCGTGAATCGACACACCCTGGTCGCGGTAGACCTTCTGGACTTCTTCCACGATGTAGAGCTGCGTCTCACGCACACCCTTGATCTCGAGAAGTTCCTTCGGGTCGAATGGTCCGTCGGTGATCGGCTCGCCGGCCTGCACTTCTTGACCGTCGCGAACCGAGATACGGCTACCGGTCGGCAACACGATCTGGTGCTCTTCGCCGGCATCGTCGACCACGGTGACGGGGAGGCCCTTGCCTTCGTCTTCACCGATACGAACGACACCGCTCGCACGGGCGAGTCGAGCCGAGCCCTTCGGTGTGCGAGCTTCGAACAATTCGACGACTCGCGGCAGACCACCGGCGATGTCCTTACCGGCCACACCACCGGTGTGGAAGGTACGCATCGTCAACTGGGTTCCGGGCTCACCGATCGACTGAGCCGCGATCACACCCACGGCTTCGCCGAGTTCGATCGGAGCTCCGGTGGCGAGCGAACGGCCGTAGCACATCGCGCAGACACCGAGCTCGGCGTCACAGGTGAGGACGGAACGCACACGCACACGAGAGATCGACGCGTCATCGCGCAGTTTCTCCATGAGGCCGTCGTCGACGATCGTGTTGCGAGCCGCAACCGAACCGTCGGCGAACGTCACGTCGACGGCGAGTGCTCGTCCGTACAACTTGGTCTCGAGATAGGCGCGTCGATTGGCCGTGTCGGCCTGGACGTCCTCGATCCAGACACCGAGATTGGTTCCGCAATCCTCCTGGCGAATGATGAGTTCCTGAGCCACGTCGACGAGACGACGGGTCAGGTAACCCGAGTCGGCGGTTCGCAGAGCGGTGTCGACCAGACCCTTTCGGGCACCGGGGGTCGCAATGAAGTACTCGAGAGTCTCGAGTCCCTCACGGAAGTTGCTCTTGATCGGGCGAGGAATCATGTCACCACGGGGGTTGGCCACCAGACCGCGCATACCGGCGATCTGACGCATCTGGGTCATGTTTCCTCGAGCACCCGAGCCGACCATCATGTCGATCGGGTTGAACTTCTGGGCGCGGAACGCCTCGACCATCACGCGCTGAACGTCGTTGGTCGCGTCGGTCCAGATACGAACCTCTTGCTGACGACGCTCACCGTCGGTGATCACACCACGAGTGAACTGAGTCTCGACCTTGGAGGCCTGCTCTTCGGCGCGATCGAGGATCTCCTTCTTCTCGGCCGGAGTACGAACGTCGTCGATCGAGACGGTGAGTCCGGACTGCGACGCGTAGCGGTAGCAGATGTCCTTGATGCGGTCGAGGGACTCGGCCACCTCGGCGTTGGTGTAATGGTCGGACAGACGCTCGACGACCACGCCCATCTCGGCCTTCTTGATCGGCTGTGAAATGTTGCCGAAGGTCTCCACGTACGTCGCCGGCAGAGCCTCCTCGAAGAGAAGACGGCCGGGAGTGGTCTCGACCTCACGTCGATCGTCACCCGATCCCTGGCGGACCTTGATGTGAGCGTGGATGTGGACGGACTTCTCTTCGAGAGCCTTCAACACTTCCCAGATGTGACGGAACACGCGACCTTCACCCACCACACCCGATTCTTCGGCCGTCAGGTAGAAGGCACCGATGATCATGTCCTGGGTCGGAGTGACGATGGGACGACCCGACGCCGGCGACAAGATGTTGTTCGCGCTGAGCATGAGAACTCGCGCCTCGGCCTGAGCCTCCGACGACAACGGCACGTGGACGGCCATCTGGTCACCGTCGAAGTCGGCGTTGAACGCCACGCAGACGAGCGGATGAATCTGAATGGCCTTACCTTCCACCAACACCGGCTCGAAGGCCTGGATGCCGAGGCGGTGCAACGTGGGAGCACGGTTCAGAAGCACCGGATGCTCACGAATGACCTCTTCGAGGACGTCCCACACACGCGGGTTACGCCGCTCGACCATACGTTTCGCGCTCTTGATGTTCTGGGCGTACTCGATCTGCACGAGACGCTTCATCACGAAGGGCTTGAAGAGCTCGAGAGCCATGAGCTTGGGCAGACCGCACTGATGCAGCTTCAGAGTCGGGCCGGCCACGATGACCGAACGGCCCGAGTAGTCGACACGTTTACCGAGCAGGTTCTGACGGAAACGTCCTTGCTTGCCCTTCAACATGTCGGAGAGCGACTTCAGCGGACGGTTACCAGGACCGGTGACCGGGCGACCACGACGTCCGTTGTCGAACAGCGCGTCGACGGCCTCCTGAAGCATGCGCTTCTCGTTGTTGACGATGATCTCGGGAGCACCGAGACCGAGCAGACGCTCGAGTCGGTTGTTGCGGTTGATCACGCGGCGATACAGGTCGTTCAGGTCGGAGGTGGCGAAACGGCCGCCGTCGAGCTGAACCATCGGACGCAGTTCCGGCGGAATCACCGGAACGACGTCGAGGATCATGGCCTTCGGATCGTTGACCCGACGTCCGCTCTCGTCACGCTGGTTGAACGACGCCACGATCTTGAGACGCTTGATCGCCTTCTGCTTGCGCTGTGCGCTGAGCGGCTTGCGGCCGTCCTTCGGGTCGATCGCGTCGCGAAGCTTGCGCTCCTCTTCGTCAAAGTCGATGCGGTCGATGAGCGCCTTGATCGCGTCGGCACCCGTTCCGCCTTCGAAGTAATCGCTGTAACGATCGCGTAGCTCTCGCCACAGACCCTCGTCCTCGATGATCTGGCGGGCGTGGAGTCCCTTGAACTCGTCCCACGAGCGCTTCACGAGATCGAGTTCGGCGTCGTATCGCTCACGAATTGCGGCCAGATCGCGGTCGGCCATTTTCTGAACGGCCTTGATCTCGGTGTCCTTGGCTCCGTCCGACTCGAGGCGGGCCGCTTCTTTCTCGGCTTCCTTCAAGCGACGATCGATCTCGAGATTGAGCTCCTTCTCGATCGCCTCGATCTCACCGATGTACTCGTTCTCGAGACTGTTGAGCTCGTCGTGGCGGCGCTCTTCGTCGACCCACGTGACGAGATGGGCAGCGAAGTAGATGACCTTCTCGAGTTGCTTGGCCTTCAACTCTTCACGCGGTTCGAGACCGGCGAGGAGATAGGCCAACCACGAACGGGTGCCACGCAAGTACCAGATGTGCACGACCGGAGCGGCCAATTCGATGTGGCCCATCCGCTCACGACGAACCTTCGAGCGAGTGACCTCGACACCACACTTCTCGCAGATGATGCCCTTGAAGCGCACGCGCTTGTACTTGCCACACGCGCACTCCCAGTCACGGGTTGGTCCGAAGATCTTCTCGCAGAACAGACCGTCGCGCTCGGGGCGCAGCGTTCGGTAGTTGATGGTCTCGGGCTTCTTCACTTCGCCACTCGACCAGTTACGGATGTGGTCGGCTGTTGCCAGACCGATCCGGAGTTGGTCGAACATGTTCACATCGAGCATTTCGGCGTCTCGCTCTCTCTTCGTTTCGTCACGTACTCAGTGGTTGGGCTCAGTCAGCTGTCGGTTCAGCGTCGGAAACTCGCGCGCTCGCGATCGTCCTGATCGCTCCCACGTTCGGGTCGGCTGATGTCGATACCGAGCGACTCGGTCGTCGCGAACAACTCCTCGTCGATTTCCTTCATCTCGATCTCGGAGCCGTCCTTGGCCAACACTTCGACGTTCAGGCAGAGTGCCTGCATTTCCTTCATGAGAACCTTGAAGCTCTCGGGGATGCCTGGTTCGGGAATGTTCTTGCCCTGGACGATGGCCTCGTACACCTTCACTCGACCGAGAACGTCGTCGGACTTGATGGTGAGCAACTCCTGCAAGCAGTAGGCCGCTCCGTACGCCTCGAGGGCCCACACTTCCATCTCGCCGAAGCGCTGGCCGCCGAATTGAGCCTTTCCACCGAGCGGCTGCTGAGTGATCATGCTGTACGGACCGGTCGAACGGGCGTGGATCTTGTCGTCGACCAAGTGGGACAGCTTCAGGATGTACATGAAGCCGACCATGATCGGGTTGTCGTACGCCTCGCCGGTGCGACCGTTGTACAGCGTGGTCTTGCCGTCGGACTGGATCAGACGACGACCATCGGTCGCCTCCGGATTCAGGTTGGCGAACACGTCGACGATCGTCGGGTGCTTACCCGACTTCTCGATCTCGTCCCAGTTGGCACCGTCGAACACCGGCGTGGAAATGAACGTGGCCGGGCTGGTGCTCGGACGAGTCTTCGACTCGGTACCGCGCACGGGTGCTTCACCGATGGCGCGCTCACCATCGGTCCAACCCCAACGAGCGGCGTAACCGAGGTGCGCCTCCAGGACCTGACCGACGTTCATTCGGCTCGGAACACCGAGCGGGTTCAAGATGACGTCGACCGGCGTTCCGTCGGCGAGGTACGGCATGTCTTCCTGGGGCAGGATCTTGGAGATGACGCCCTTGTTGCCGTGACGGCCGGCGAGCTTGTCACCCACGCTGATCTTGCGCTTCTGGGCGACCAGTACCTTCACCATCTGGTTCACACCAGGATTGAGTTCTCCACCTTCGTCGCGGTCGATGACGCTGACGTGAATGACCTTGCCACTCTCACCGTGCGGGACCTTGAGCGACGTGTCGCGAACCTCACGAGCTTTCTCACCGAAGATGGCGCGCAGCAGTCGCTCTTCAGGAGTGAGTTCGGTCTCACCCTTCGGCGTGACCTTGCCCACCAACACGTCACCCGGGCTGACCTCGGCGCCGACGCGAATCACGCCACGGTCGTCGAGATCGCGCAGGATGTCGTCGGAGAGGTTCGGGATATCGCGCGTGATCTCTTCGGGACCCAACTTGGTGTCTCGAGCATCGATCACGTACTCGTGGATGTGGATCGACGTGAGCACGTCGTCCTTCACGAGACGGTCGGACAAGATGATGGCGTCCTCGAAGTTGTAACCCTCCCAGGGCATGAAGGCCACGAGGAGGTTCTTGCCGAGAGCCAGTTCACCGTGATCGGTGCTCGGACCGTCGGCGATGAGATCACCCTTTTTGACCTTCTGTCCCTGCACCACTCGCGGAACCTGGTTGACGCAGGTGTTGTGGTTGGAACGGCGGAACTTGTGCAGGTGATACACCCGCTTTCCGAGCGACGAGTACATGACCGTGATCTGCGAACCCGAGACCTCGGTGACTTCACCGTCATCGGTGGCCAAGATGAGATCGGCACCGTCGGATGCGACTTTGCGCTCGATACCGGTGCCGACGTACGGCGCCTCGGTACGGACCAGCGGGACCGCCTGACGCTGCATGTTGGCGCCCATGAGCGCTCGGTTGGCGTCGTCGTGCTCGAGGAACGGGATCAGAGCCGTGGCGACCGAGACGATCTGCTTCGGTGACACGTCGATGAGGTCGACCTTGTCGGGTTCGACGAGGAGAATGTCGGTGGTCGCTCCGAAGAAGTTCTCGGCTTCGAGCATTCCCTTCAACTGTTCGAGGCTGGCGGCCTGCGGAGCGCGGCGGACGAGGATCTTGTCCTGAACGAAAGTTCCGTCGGGGTTGATCGGTGTGTTGGCCTGCGCCACCACGTACTTCTCTTCCTCGTCGGCGGGCATGTAGCGAACTTCGTTCGACACCTTGCCGTTCTTCACCACGCGGTACGGCGTCTCGATGAATCCGTATTCGTTGACCTTGGCGTAGGTGGACAAGGCGCCGATCAGACCGATGTTCGGACCTTCCGGCGTCTCGATCGGGCACATACGGCCGTAGTGCGAGAAGTGCACGTCACGGACTTCGAATCCGGCGCGCTCACGCGAGAGACCACCGGGGCCGAGAGCCGACAGACGACGACGGTGCGTGAGACCCGACAGCGGATTGACCTGGTCCATGAGCTGCGACAACTGGCTCGTTCCGAAGAACTCCTTGATGGCCGCCGACACCGGGCGAATGTTGATGAGCGACTGGGGCGTGATCGATTCGACGTCCTGGGTACTCATGCGCTCACGAACGACGCGCTCCATACGGGACAGACCGATACGCACCTGGTTCTGGATCAACTCGCCCACCGAACGAATACGACGGTTGGCGAAATGGTCCTGGTCGTCGAGGCGATAGCCCGGCTCCTGCTTGACGAGGTGGAGCATGTACGAGATGGCGGCCAGAACTTCGTTCGGACGCAACACGTTGGTCTCGTTCGGATCACTCTCGACCGGACGCTTGTTGGGGTCGTCGATGTCGGCCTTGAAGAACTCGCCGGCGACACGGGTTCCCTTGCCGAAATTCGCGTCGAGCTTGGCCAGCTCGTCGCCCAACTTGCGGTCGATCTTGTAACGGCCGACTCGCGAGAGGTCGTAACGCTTCGGATCGAAGAAGGCGTTCTTGAAGTAGCCGCGTGCCGACTCGAGTGACGGCGGCTCTCCCGGACGGGCTCGCTTGTAGATCTCGACCAAGGCTTCGTTCTGCGTGGGAGCGAGCGGACGCTCCTTGTCCCACTGACCTTCGAGGAAGTCGAAGTGCTGAACGAAACGGTCGAGGAACCCCGGAACGTGTTCCTCGTCGTAACCGAGCGCTCGCAACAGTGTGAAGACACTCATGCGACGCTTACGAGCCACGCGGGTACCGGCGGTGACGTCCTTGCCCGGCTTCTGCTCGACGTCGAATTCGAGCCACTCGCCTCGCTGCGGGTGAATGGTTCCCTTCACGAGCTGATGCTTCGACAGATTGCGGAGTCGGTACCGCTCACCGGGTTCGAAGATCACGCCGGGGCTACGAACGAGCTGCGACACGACGACGCGCTCGGTCCCGTTGACGATGAAGGTGCCCTTCTCGGTCATCATCGGGAAGTCACCCATGAAGACGAGCTGCTCGCGGATCTCACCAGTGGCGCGATTGCTGAATCGAGCTCGCACGAGGATCGACGACTGATAGGTGTGGCCCTTCTCGCGACACTCCTCCACCGTGAACTTCGGTGGCGGGCACAGCATCTCGTCCTCGGGGTCGTATTCGAGTTCGAGACGAAGATTGCCCGAGAAGTCCTCGATCGGCGAGATGTCACGGAACGTCTCGGCGAGACCCACCTTCAAGAAGTGCTGGAAACTCTGGCGCTGGATGTCGAGGAGATCGGGCATCTCCAGTCGCTCGTCGAGGTTGGCGAACGAGTAACGCTCGCGTGATGTCGATCGTGTAGCCACGATGCTCTCCTTGCTCAGCGGGAAATGGGGTCAGCGGACTGGTCGAGAAGCTGGCGCGCCAAAGAGGTTCGAGGGGACGACGAAGCAGAGAGGCGGCGCACGGCAACGGACGAGACTACCCCTCGGGGGCGCAGGACTCCAACCGCCACCAGCACTTTTGTCCTGGGCGGTCTCCCGTTGGGGCGACACGGTAGGTGCCGCAGTCACCTGGGTCAAGCACCACCGTCACCGTCACCATGACGCGTCTGGGCCCGGGGTTTCCCCCGGGCCCAGCCATCACGTTTCCCCTGCTGGGGAGATGATCACTTGATTTCGACGGAGGCGCCGGACTCTTCCAACTTGGCCTTGGCCTTGTCGGCATCGTCCTTGCTGACCTTCTCGAGAAGGGGCTTCGGAGCTCCGTCGACCAGGTCCTTGGCTTCCTTCAGACCGAGGTTGGTGAGCTCGCGCACGACCTTGATGACCTGGATCTTCTGGGCGCCGGCGTCGGTCAGGATGACGTCGAATTCGTCCTTTTCCTCGGCAGCGGCGGCCGGAGCGGCTCCACCGCCACCGGCCACGGCGGCCACGGCCACCGGGGCAGCGGCGGTCACGCCGAACTTCTCTTCGAATGCATCGAGCAGTTCCTTCAACTCGATGACGGTGAGGGCGGCAATGCCGTCCAGGATCTGATCCTTGGTGAGTGACATGGGTTTTTCTCCTTGAAGATTGTGTGTGTACGAATGTTGGGATGATGCCGGTGACGGATCACCGGCGGAACGGACTCAGGCGGCAGCCTTCTGATCGACGAGAGCCTTCAAGCCGTAGGCCATGTTGCGAGGCAGTGCCTGCAAGAGACCAGCGGTCTTGACGAGCGGGGCCTGCATGGCGCCAGCGAGCTGGGCCAACAGAACCTCGCGCGGCGGCAATTCGGCCAGGGCTTCGACGTCTTTCGCGCTCAGAGCCGCGCCACTCATGGCGCCGCCCTTGACCACGAGCAACGAATTCGTCTTGGCGAACTCGCGCATGACCTTGGCAACTGCTGCTGCGTCTCCGTTCACGAAGGTGAGGGCGCTCGGGCCGACCAACATGTCGACGAGAGCCTCGTTGCCGGTCTGCTCGGCGGCCAGACGAGCGAGGGTGTTCTTGTACACCTTGTACTCGCCACCGGCGTCGCGCAGTGCACGACGCAGCTCGGCCAGGTTGCCCACGGTCAGACCGCGGTACTCCGACACGAACACCGTGCTGACGGCCGACAACTTGCCAGCGATCTCGCTGACGGTGGCCACCTTCTCGGGACGGGGATTCTCCACGTGTTTCCTCCTTTCGCTTCGACTCGGGCGCTCGCAGATGCGGGCACCACGAGGAGCGATGGAGCTCCGTGCAGTTTCCGCCTCGGTTGGCGAACCCGAAGGTTCTTTCACCACGAATGTGGACCGACTGTCTCTGGCAAGCGATGAATTGTGACGGGAACGCTAGCGGTGGGAGAACGAACTCCCACCGGGCGCGATGTGAACGAACTCAGACCGTTTCGGGGCGCAAACGATTGAGGTCGACCTTGACGCCGGGACCCATGGTCGACGACACCGAGATCTTCTTCAGATACTTGCCCTTGGCCGAGGCCGGCTTGGCTCGCTGGATCTCGTCGATCACGGCGCGGAAGTTGGCTTCGATCTGCTCGATCGAGAAGCTCACCTTGCCCAGCTGGACATGGACGTTTCCGTAGCGGTCGGTGCGGTACTCGACCTTGCCGCCCTTGAACTCGCCCACGGCGCGCCCCACGTCCTGGGTGACCGTGCCGGTCTTGGGGTTGGGCATGAGACCACGCGGACCGAGCACTCGACCGAGGCGACCGACGAGCGGCATCATGTCGGGCGTGGCGATGGCGAGATCGAAGGCGAAGTTGCCCTTCTCGATCTCGGCGGCCAGATCGTCGGCACCCACGAGATCGGCACCGGCCTGACGGGCCTCTTCGGCCGCGTCACCCGCTGCGAACACGGCGATCCGCAGGTTCTTACCCGTACCCGATGGCAGGGCGACGGTGCCACGAACGGCCTGCTCGGCCTTGCGCGGGTCGACACCCAGACGAATGGCCACTTCGACCGTCTCGTCGAACTTGGCCGAAGCCATCGACTTCACGAGTGACAGGGCCTCGGTGGGCGCGAACTGCGCATCGCGGTCGTAACGCTTGATCGCGTCGGCGTACTTCTTACCGGACATGTTGTCTCCCTCTCCGATCTCCTCGATCGGGTGTTCGTGTCGGCCGGGCGAGGTCTTCCCGGTCCAGACGTGTTGATATGAGAACCGTTTACTTGACGACGAGACCCATGGACCGCGCCGTGCCGCGAACCTGCTGCTTGGCCGCTTCGAGGTCGTACGCGTTGAGGTCGGGCATCTTGATCTTGGCGACTTCTTCGATGTCGGCTTCGGTCACCGAGCCGGCTACGGCCTTACCCGGTGTCTGACTGGCCTTCTCCAATCCGGCCTTTTGACGCAGCAACACCGGAGTCGGCGGGGTCTTCAGAATGAAGGTGAACGAACGATCTTCGAAGATGCTGATCTCGACCGGAATGATGGTGCCGACCTGGCTCTCGGTCGCGGCGTTGTACGCCTTGACGAAATCCATGATGGCCACGCCGTGAGGTCCGAGCGCGGTACCGACCGGCGGAGCCGGAGTGGCCTTGCCAGCAGGGATCTGGATCTTGACGATCGCGGTGACTTTCTTCTTCGCCATGGGGCGTGCCTTTCGTTGACGGTACCGATCAGAGTTTGGCGACCTGGCTGAAGTCCATCTCCACCATGGTCTCGCGACCGAAGATGTTCACCAGCACCTTGAGCTTCATGTGGTCAGCATTGATTTCGGCCACTTGACCGGAGAAATCGGCGAACGGACCTTCCTTGACCCGCACGCTCTCACCGACTTCGTATTCGAGCTTGGGCTTGCGACGAGCGGCCTGCTCCTGGCCGTCTCCCTTGGCCGACAAGAAGGTGTCGACTTCGCGTCGTGACAGAGGGGTGGGCTTCTGGCCCTTCTGACTCTGACCCACGAAACCGGTGATACCCGGAGTGTTGCGGATGCAGTACCAGCTCTCGTCGTCCATGACGCAACGAACGAGGATGTAACCCGGGAAGACCTTCTTCTGAACGGTCTGCTTGCGTCCACCCTTGAACTCGACGACCTCTTCCATCGGGACGACGACGTCGAAGATGCGGTCTTCCATGTTCATGGACTGAACACGAGCGTTCAGATTGGCGACGACCTTCTTTTCGTAACCGGCCTGAGTGTGCACGACGAACCACTGCCCGGGAAGGTTCCACGGGTGAATCGGGGCTTCGACGTCCTCGTCGAAGTCGTCGTCCTGATCGTCGGCCGCATCGACCGCCACGCCGGTGACGGAACCGGACGACTCGACATCGGACGTGAGATCGAACACGGCCACTTCATCAGTGGTCGCGTCATTGGATGTCAGGTCGTGGTTCAGCGAATCGGTCATGATCAGTTCTCGTAGAGCCAGTCGGTCAGGAAACCGAAGAGGGTATCGGCGCCACCGATGACTGCGGTGAAGAGGACCACCGTCACCAGGACGACCAGGGAGTACTTGCGGATCTCCGGCCACTTCGGCCAGGCCACCTTGTTCATCTCCTCTTTGACTTCCCGCAGGTACTGAGCGGGCGAGGTGCGCTCGTCTTTGGTGCGGCGCGTCGGAGCCTGACGAGTGGGATTCCCCTTCTCGTCGAGCTGGCCCATCTTCTTCAGGGACCTCTTCTGCTCTCGATTCAGATCCATCGACATGTCGTACCGCTCGCTTCTCGTTCGCTCAGTGGGTGATCTGTGCAGGGCAGGAGGGACTCGAACCCCCGACCGTCGGTTTTGGAGACCGATGCTCTACCAACTGAGCTACTGCCCTCTGGCGCCAGCCGGAACTAGCGCGTCTCCTTGTGCATCGTGTGCTTGCGATCGTGACTGCAGTACTTCTTCATCTCGATGCGCTCGCGATCGTTGATCTTCGACTTCATCGTGATGTAGTTGCGACGCTTGCACTCGGTGCACTCGAGTGTGATCTTGATGCGCTTGTCGTTCTTGGGCATGGCCCTCTCCTGTTCAGAATGAAGACTGAAGGATCACTTCAGGATCTTGGTGACGCGGCCCGCACCCACGGTACGACCACCCTCACGAATCGCGAAACGCAAACCCT
>JAQCIK010000011.1:0-64437 GCA_027592035.1 Actinomycetota bacterium
CGAGAATCCGAACATCTCGATCTTGGCCCAGTCGATGAACAGGCCCGAGATGATCATGACGAGTGCACCCACCATCATGAGCCACGTCGATGGCTTGAACGATTTGAAATCCATCACCCCTCCTTCGTGCCGAAATCTTCGGCTCCGATGCCACGAAACGTAGCTCTCCCAGCAGACCCGTCGATCTAGGTGGTGTCAAGGTTCGGTCTGAATAAGGTGACGTCGTGCCCACCGCTCTGATCAGCGTTTTCGACAAGTCGGGCGTGGTCGATCTGGCCCGCACCTTGGTCGAGTGCGGATGGCGAGTCTTGTCGAGTGGTGGAACTGCTGGTGCACTGCGTGATGCGGGCCTTCCGGTGACCGACGTGGCCGACCTCACCGGATCAGGGGCGATCCTCGGGCATCGAGTGGTCACACTGCATCCGGCCGTGCACGGTGGCATCCTCGCCGATCTGTCCGATCCCGATCACGTGGCCGATCTCGAGCGTCTCGGTATCGAACCCATCTCTCTCGTGGTGGTCAATCTCTATCCGTTCACCTCGAATCCGTCGGTCGACCTGATCGATGTGGGTGGTCCGGCAATGGTGCGCGGTGCGGCCAAGAACCACGCGCACGTCGGTGTGGTGGTGCGTCCCGACGACTACCGACGTGTGGCCGAAGCGATCCGTGCCGACGGCCAGTTGTCAGCCGAGTTCCGACGCGAGCTGGCCTCGATCGCGTTCGCCGTGACTCGCGACTACGACGCCGCGATCGTCGACTGGCTCGCCGAGTCGTCCGACGCGCTTCCCGAGCGACTCGTCCTCGATGCCACCAAGGTCCAGACTCTTCGTTACGGAGAGAACCCTCATCAGATCGGCGCGCGCTACCGCTTCATCGGCGCCACCAGTTGGTGGGACTCGGCGTTGCAACACGGTGGCAAGGAGATGAGTTATCTGAACGTGTACGACACGGAAGCCGCCTGGCGTCTGGTCAACACCTTCACCGATCCGTCGTGTGTGATCGTGAAGCACGCGAATCCATGCGGTGTCGCCTCGGTGGCCGAGTCTGAATGCGATGACGCCGTGGCCGAGGCGTACCGACGGGCCAACGCGTGTGATCCCGTGAGCGCGTTCGGTGGAATCGTGGCCTTGAACGCCCCGGTGACACTCGAACTGGCCACGGCACTCGCCGACGTCTTCACCGAAGTCGTCGTGGCTCCTGGTTACGAACCCGAAGCTCTCGCTGTCCTCACGGCCAAGAAGAATCTGCGAATCCTGTCGGCGGCCCGACCGTCACCGCTCGGGCGCGATCTTCGACCGGTCGATGGAGGTCTGCTCGTCCAGACGGCCGACGTCGTCTCACTCGATCGCTCGACGTGGAACGTCGTCACCAAGGCGAAGCCCACCGATCAACAGTGGCTCGACATCGAATTCGCATGGCAGGTGTGCGCGGCCGTGAGTTCCAATGCCATCGTTTACGTGAAGGACCGGCAGGCCTTCGGAATCGGTGCCGGACAGCAGAACCGTCTCGACTCGGCGCGGATAGCGGCCGAGAGATCGGCTGGTCGAGCCTCGGGAGGTGTGGCGGCCAGTGATGCGTTCTTCCCGTTCCGCGACGGACTCGATGCTGCAGTAGCGGCGGGTGTCACAGCAGTCGTTCAGCCGGGCGGGAGCGTGCGCGACGACGAAGTCATCACGGCCGCCGATGAACACGGAATCGCCATGATCTTCACCGGTGAACGGCACTTCCGTCACTGATCCCTAGAATTTGCCCGTGGCTCGAATCTCCGATCTGATCGCTTCCGGCCGCACCTTTTCGTTCGAGTTCTTCCCACCCAAGACCGACATGGCTCAGCTGACGTTGGGTCGCACGATCGCCGAACTCGAGGCACTCGATCCGAGTTTCGTGAGCATCACCTACGGCGCCGGAGGCAGCACGCGGCAACGTACTCAGGAGTTGGTGCAGTGGATCCGCAAGGAGACGCGCATCAACCCCATGGCCCATCTCACCTGCCAAGGACACACCAAGGCCGAGATCGCCGAGATCCTCGACACCTACGCCGGATCCGAGGTCGAGAACATCCTCGCCCTCGGTGGCGATGCACCGGCCGATGGCTCGTCGGCACCGAGTGACTACACGTACGCGAGTGAACTGCTCGACGACGTTCTGGCGTCAGGAAGATTCTCGGTGGGAGTTGCAGCCCACCCCGAAGTGCACCCGCGCTCACCCGACCGTGAGACCGATCGCCGGTATCTCGCCCACAAGTTGCAACGGGCCGACTTCGCGGTCACTCAATTCTTCTTCGAAGCCGACGTCTACCTTCGCATGATCGACGAGTTGAGTGAACTCGGCATCGACAAACCCGTGATTCCCGGAATCATGCCGGTCACGAACAAGTCACAGATCGTGCGCATGGCCCAGTTGTCAGGAGCGGCTTTTCCGAATTGGCTCGCCGAACGTCTCGACCGTGTCGACTCGGCCGACGACGTGCGGCGAGTCGGAGTGGAGGCGGCGACCGAATTGTGCAGCGAACTCCTCGCGCACGGGGTTCCCGGACTCCACTTCTACACACTCAACCGCAGCACGGCCACGCGCGAGATCTACGCCAATCTCGGCCTACCCGTGGCGGGCTGACCGCCACCGATCATCGGTTCCGAACCGGCAGACTGAACGCACTCATGCCGTCGACTGGATCACGCACCCGACAGATCAGCCGAGTCCCGTACCTTCCGGGTCTCGATGGCTTGCGCGCTCTGGCTGTACTTGCGGTGATCGTGTACCACGCCAACCCGGCGTGGCTTCCGGGTGGTTTCCTCGGCGTCGAAGTCTTCTTCGTGATCAGCGGATATCTCATCACGCTGTTGCTCGTCGCCGAGCACGAACGTGACGACAGCGTCGACCTACGTGCCTTCTGGGGTCGACGGGCGCGTCGCCTTCTTCCGGCGCTCTTCGTGATGATGGGTCTGCTCGTCGTGTGGTCGGCCTTCTTCGAGCGGGACGCTCTCGGCGCACTTCGTGGAGACGTGGTGGCAGGTGCGCTCTACGGCTCGAACTGGTTCCAGGTCTGGATCGGCGCGGGTTACACGGCGGTCAACGACTTCGCGCCACTTCGTCACCTCTGGTCGTTGGCGGTCGAAGAGCAGTTCTACGTGATCTGGCCAGTCGTGATGTTGTTGATTCTGCGAGCCGGTCGACATCGGTTGCCACGTGTTGCCATGTGGTTTGCCGGAATCGCATTCGCGATCGCCGTCGCTGTCGCCCTGTTGATGCCTTCCGGGCCGATCGGCACGTGCGTCGAGACTCCCGGCTCCTACTGGACGATCGGAGATCGATGCATCAGCAAGGTCGATCTGCTGTATCTCTCCACGCCCATTCGTGCGACTGGACTCCTCCTCGGTGCCGCCCTCGCACTGGTGTGGCGTCCCTTCGCTCTCATGCGCGGTCCCATGCGAACGAAAGGTCCGATGCTCGACCCTCTGGCCGTCGTCGGACTGCTCGGTCTGGCGTTTCTCGCCTGGAACACCAAGATCCTGAAACTGAAGGGTGAGGAAGGCCTTCATGCCGATCCTCTCCTGTTTCGAGGCGGACTCTTCCTGACCGGGCTGCTCACTCTTCTTCTGATCGCCACCGTGGCTCACCAGAAGGCGTTCAGCGGGCGCGTTCTCGGCACACCCATCCTGCGTGTCATCGGTGAACGTTCGTACGGCTTGTATCTCTTCCACTGGCCCGTGTTCCAGGCCTTGCGTCACGAAGCCGGCATCGCTCTTCGGATCCACGAGTTCGTCGGGGCCATGATCGTCACGCTCGTCATCACCGAGATCTCGTACCGCTACGTCGAGCTCCCCATCCGAGAACGACGTTTTCGCGAGTCGATGGGGTCGCTGTTGCGCAGCGGTCCGGGAGCATTGCGACGACGTGGCGCGTTCGGTGTGTTGTCGACCACCATCGTCGCCGTTCCGGCTTTCTCGGTGGTGAGCCTGGCGTCGGCCGAACTCAAGCCGAATCTCGTTCAGGCCACACTCGACGAAGCGGAGGGTGTCGTTATCGACGTCCTCGACGAAGTCACATCGGTCGCCCCCACGACGCCGTCGGCACCCACCACGACCGCGGCTCCGACAGTCGATTCGTCGGCGGCTCCCGAGACCACCACGACCACGTCCACCACGACCACCGTTCCTCCACCGTTGTACGAAGTGTTCGCACTCGGCGATTCGGTCATGAAGGGTGCAGCGCCGGTTCTCGCCGAGCGCGGGATCGTGGTCGATGCCGAGGAGAGTCGACAGGGCAAGTTGGCCGCTGAGATCTTCGTGCAACTTCGTGATCTGGGCGTGCGTATGAACGTGGCGGTCGTTCACGTGGGAACCAACGGTCCAATGAGCGACGAGACCCTCGATCTCATGATGACCGCTCTGCAGGACGTACCGCGCGTGATCGTGCTCACGGGGCGCGGGAATCGTGACTGGATCGATCCGAACAACTTCCGTATTCGTGCTCTCCCCGAGCGATATCCGAACGTCGTCGTGCTCGACTGGCAACTCGTGTCGGAGCTCTGTTCGGGCAAGTGTTTCGCCGGTGACGGCATCCATCTCGATCGTGACGGGCGCTCCTTCTACGCCGATCAGATCGTGCAGGCTCTGGCCGCTGACTGAGCCTGCCTCGAACCCCGACCGGACTTCGTCGTCCGGGAGTCGTGGACCTACGCTGTCGCCGTGACTTCCCCTGTGAAAGTGGCCGTGACCGGCGCCGCCGGCCAGATCGGCTACAGCCTCCTGTTCCGTATCGCTTCTGGAGCCATGCTCGGCCCCGACACTCCGGTGATCCTGCAATTGCTCGAGATCACTCCGGCGCTGAAGGCGCTGGAGGGCGTGAAGATGGAACTCGACGACTGCGCATTCCCTCTGCTCGCCGACGTGGTGGGCACCGATGACGCCGACGTCGCCTTCGGGGATGCCGACGTGGCTCTTCTGGTCGGCGCGATGCCGCGCAAGGCCGGCATGGAGCGCGCCGATCTCTTGAACGCCAACGGTGGGATCTTCAAGCCCCAAGGCGAAGCGTTGGGCCGCAGTGCGAAGCGCGACGTGAAGGTATTGGTCGTCGGTAATCCGGCGAACACCAACGCTCTGATCGCTCAGCAGAACGCCAAGTCGCTCGACCCCGGCTGTTTCACGGCGATGACGCGTCTCGATCACAACCGAGCGGTGACGCAGATCGCGCAGAAGTTGAATCAACCGGTGTCGGCCGTGAAGAAGATGACCATCTGGGGAAATCACTCGACGACGCAGTACCCCGACTTGTTCCATTGCGAGGTGGGTGGCAAGAACGCATACAAGGCCGTCGACGACCACGCATGGGTCGATGGCACGTTCATCCCGACGGTCGCCAAGCGCGGAGCGGCGATCATCGACGCTCGCGGTGCGTCGTCAGCCGCTTCGGCTGCCAACGCGGCGATCGATCACGTGCGCAACTGGGTTCTCGGCACGCCAGCTGGTGACTGGGTGTCGATGGCGATTCCGAGCGATGGCAGTTACGGGGTTCCCGAGGGGCTCATCTCGAGTTTCCCGTGCACCTGCGCCGACGGAAACTATTCGATCGTGCAGGGTCTCGACATCGACGACTACAGCCGCGGCAAGATCGATGCGTCCACGGGTGAATTGGCCGAAGAGCGCCAGGCCGTCCGCGACCTCGGCCTCATCTGATCCGCACCAGAACTCCCACGGACACGGGGTCAGGAGACGGCGACGCGACAGGCGATGCGCATCATCTGATCGACGCCCTTCTTCAGGTCGTCGTCGCTGATGCGAACCGGTTCGCCCTCGGGTGCGATGACGTCACTCACCGTCATCATCGCCAGTGCCTCCACACCTTTCACCGCAGCAATGGTGTAGAGCATCGACGCTTCCATCTCGACCCCGAGATGCTTCAGACGACGCCAGCGAGTGAACGTGTCGGGATCGGGATCGTAGAAGAGGCCACTCGTGACGATCGGACCGACGAACACCCGGTCGCTCACTTCGCGACTCATGCGAACCGCTGTCTCGACGAGTGAGTAGGTGGCGGTCGGAGCCAATCCGTCCATACCGGCGTAGCGCATCGGCGTGCGGTCGTCACTCGAAGCACTGACGGCTATCACCGTGTCGGCCATCTGGAGAAACGACTGCAAGCCACCTGTCGTGCCCACCCGAACGAGTCGCGTGGCGCCGAGCATGACGAGTTCTTCGAACACGATTCCGGCACTGGGTGTACCCATACCGGTCGACTGCACGCTGATCGGACGACCCTCGAACGTGCCGGTGTAGCCGAGCATGCCGCGTTCCTCGTTCACGAGGCGTGCGCCGGGATCGAAGAATGTCTCGGCGATGTAGGTGGCTCGACGGGGATCACCCGGACACAGAACGGCGGGGGCGTAGTCGCCGGGTTCGGCGCGTAGGTGAATGGGCATGGGTCAAGAGTAGGTCCGACCGACCAAGAATTCGGGGTGTCGGCCTTCACTTTGCACCCTAATTTTGGGCCTGTGACCAGGGAAAATGTGAAAAAACCTAGGAAATATCGAGGTTTCGGACCGACCCCATCGGGTCCTTAGTCCGTCGTGTTCCTCGACGCGCGGATCGCGCGAGGCCACAGGCTGGGCTTTTGTCGATTTTCCTCTTGCGTCGGAGGGGCTCCATGAGTCAGAATGACAGCGATGTAGTTCCGGCACCCCGGGGAAGCCGGCGAAGCGATGCGGCCACCGGGCCGGGATGGGCAGACAGCCGTGAGCGAGAACGAACAAAATTGGCAGGACGACGCGAACTGTCTCGGAGTCGACCCCGACCTCTTCTTCCCCGAGCGCGGAGCCTCCACCCGTGAAGCCAAGGAAGTGTGTCGTGGATGCACCGTCCGGCTCGAATGCCTCGAATACGCCTTGGTGAACGGCGAGAAGTTCGGTATCTGGGGTGGCCTCTCCGAACGTGAGCGCCGTCGCTTGCGTCGCCAGCGTGCCCAGGCCGGCCGTCGTACCGCCACCGCCTGATTCAGCGGCGCGCATCGAGGCGCGCTTCGATCGTTCGATCCTCACTCAGGTCGAGTCGCTCCCACTGACTCCGAGGCACTCTTTCGAGTACGTCGGCGGGGATCAGTCCGACGAGTTCGCAGTCGCCGACAACTGCACCGTGTGATCGCGCCGACGTCATCACACGTTCGAGAGCGTCGAGGGGACCGATCCGTCGCGGCTCGATCAAGTTCATGCTCACCTGCACACGCGAACCGACGGTGAGACCGAGGGATCGCACACCGTCTCCTCGCACGTCGCGTGCGATCGCTCGCGCGACGTCGACCGAGGTGTGTTCGAGCCACACGTTGTAGGCCACCAGTACCTGACGAACTCCGACACACATCGCACCCGCCGACGGATGCGGACGACGTGGTCCGAAGTCGGGTGCGAGTCGAGTCCACGCGTCACGACGGATGTCGGGCAGTTGACGTTCGTCGCTCCCAGCCGGTCCGTACACGAAGACGGGTACGTCGAGTTCGCTGCTCGCCCAATGGGCGAAATCGTCTCGGGCGGCTCGAGCATCGCTCATCGAGCCATCGGCCCATGGAACGAACGGCACGACGTCCACCACACCGAGACGCGGATGCACCCCTCGGTGATCACCGATGTCGAGAGTGTCGACGCATCGCACCGCGAGATCTCGAACGGCGGTCTCACCCACGAGTGTGAAAACACTGCGATGGTGGTGACAGTCGGAATGTCGGTCGAGCAGATCTCGCCCGCAGACCTGGTCGAGGAGGGCCAGACCTCTGGCATCGCATCCTTCGCTCACGTTGACCACGCACTCGAGCACGATCCCACTCTGCCAGTGGCGGTGGTAGCCTGACGTCATGTTCGCAGGCCTCTTTGACGGTCCGGAAGTGATCGTCGTTCTCGTCGTGATCCTGGTCCTCTTCGGTGGATCTCAGATCCCGAAGCTGGCGCGCAACCTGGGTCAGGCCCAGAAGGAATTCAAGAAGGGCCTGAACGAGGGCGCCAAGGACGACGCCGACTCCAAGTCGTCCGACTGATCAGTCGCACCGATACGTCACCGTCGAGCGGTGACGATCAGACCGATTGCACGTTGAGACGGCGTCGTTTGGCGATCCGGCGTCGCTCCCGCTCGGAGCACCCTCCCCAGACGCCGTGGTCGATGTGATGTTCGAGTGCGTACTCGAGACATTGGCTGACGACGGAACACGTGGCGCAGATCTTGCGAGCCCGGTCGACGCCGACCCCGTCCGAGGGGAAGAACATGGCCGGTGGGTGCGCACGGCAGTTGCCGAGGGCCATCCAGCCGGTCTCCGAATCCTCGTCGACCAGAGGGGTGATCTCTTCGTTCATGACATCTCCTTGTGCGAAGTTGGTTTCCGCCCGCTTCGCCCGCTGGAAGCCGGATCTTCCAGGTCAATGACTTTGACGTCACTCACCTTGTCGGAGTTCCCGGCTGGATCCAGTCAAGCATTCGTCAAGTCCGGTATCCAGTCAGGTTCAGGTGACGAAGAACCATGCCGGGTTCCGAGCCAGCCGTTTCGCCGATAGCGTGCCCGTGACCAGCGGTTTCCCGCCGGTACGGAAGTCCGGAATCCACCCGATTCCGGCGAAGGAGTACCCATGACCGACGTCTATGCACCCAACGAACCGCCTCGTGCACACGTGCGCATCGTGTTTCTCGGCCCGGTGTCACCGCATTGGGACGTGGTCGGCGATTACGGCGACCGCACGTTGGTCGAGGAATTCCGCAGCCGAGCCTTGGCCCGACTCGTGTTGCTCCCGTACAACGATCCGCAGTTCAAGCGCAATCGTGAACGGATCATGCGTGATGCCGAGCGCGAGAACATCTCTCTCGAATGGGATCTGGGCTTCGACGAGGAAGCCGTCTGATTTCTCGATGAATTCGCGGTGAACCCCGAGGGGAGGGGTCGATGAATCCAGTGAACTCTTCCGTCATGGATTCTCGATTCCTGAATCGCGAACTGAGTTGGCTCGAATTCGACGAGCGCGTGCTGCGCCTCGCGACCGAGCCGGGGATCCCTCTCCTCGAGCGAGTGAAGTTCTGTGCGATCTTCTCGTCGAACCTCGACGAGTTCTTCCAGGTGCGGGTGGCCGCCATGAAGGATCAGGAAGCGGCCGGAGTCACGGCGCCCTTGTTCGACGGTCTGTCTCCGTCCCAGCAGCAAGCCGAAGCGCTCCGACGTGTCAGTGAACTCACCACGCGTCAGCAGCGCATCTTGCTCGACGTCTTGATTCCGCAACTCGAGCGGGAAGGAATCGGCCTGTGCCGTTGGATCGATCTCAGTCCCGACGAACGAGCTTTTTGTTCCGAGTTCTACGACAAGCGGGTGTTCCCCGTCCTCACACCACTGGCCGTCGATCCGGCTCATCCGTTCCCGTACCTGTCGAATCTGGCTCTCAGTCTCGCTGTCAACGTGATCGATCCGGTCACGAGTGAGGAGCGCTTCGCTCGCATCAAGGTGCCGACCGTTTTCCCGCGTCTCGTCTCGTTGCCCGATGGCGATCGATTCGTTCCGGTCGAAGAGGTGATCGAGGCCCATCTGCACACGTTGTTCCCGGGTATGACGATCGGTGACGTGGCGGCATTCCGTATCACGCGCAACACCGATCTCGATCTCGAGGACGAGGACGCCGACGATTTGTTGCAGGCGGTCGAACTCGAACTACGTCGACGTCGGTTCGGTCGAGCAGTTCGACTCGAAGTCGAAGCCGGAGCTCCGCAGGAGATGGTCGAACTCCTCATGGAGGAACTCGATCTGCAATCTCACGACGTGTTCTCGGTGGAAGGGCTGCTCGATCTCGGCTGTCTGATGCAACTGCACGCGATGGATCGCCCCGATCTGAAGGACGATCAATGGTTACCGGTCACGGCCGGACGCCTGGCGGCCGCCGAAGAGGCCGATCGGTCGATCTTCTCCGTGATCCGCGAGCGTGCTTTGCTCGTGCACCATCCGTACGAGAGTTTCGCCAGTTCCGTCGAGGAGTTCCTCTCGCAGGCCGCCGACGACCCGAAGGTGCAGAGCATCAAGATGACCCTGTATCGCACGAGCGGAGACAGTCCGATCGCCCGTCACCTCATCCGGGCCGCCGAGCGCGGGGTGCAGGTAGCGGTGCTGGTCGAGCTGAAGGCTCGGTTCGACGAAGCGGTCAACGTCACGTGGGCCAAGGCTTTCGAGCGAGCAGGTGTACACGTGGTCTACGGCGTGGTCGGATTGAAAACCCATGCCAAATGCGTTCTGGTGGTCCGTGAAGACGGTGACGGTTTGCGTCGCTACGTCCACCTCGGAACCGGCAACTACAACTCGCGAACGGCTCGTTTGTACGAAGATCTCGGTTACCTCAGTTGCGAGCCCGACATCACATCCGATGCCGCTCAGTTGTTCAACCATCTCACCGGATACTCGCGTGACGTCGAGTATCGACGATTGCTCGTCGCTCCTCATCATCTACGTGAACAACTCACCGAACTCATCCGCAACGAGGGCGAAAAGGGTGAGCGCGGACACATCTCGATCAAGGTCAACTCCATCGCCGACCCCGACATGATCGACGAGTTGTACGCCGCCAGCCAGAAGGGTGCCCGAGTCGATCTCGTGGTGCGCGGCATTTGTTGTCTGCGAGCCGGTGTTCCGGGATTGTCCGAGAACATTCGAGTGCGATCGGTCCTCGGACGATTCCTCGAGCATTCACGTATCTATCGATTCGCAAACGGACAGGCTGAGGGTCAGCCACTGCACTTGATCGGGTCGGCCGACCTCATGGCTCGTAATCTCGACAAACGAGTAGAGGTTCTCACTCCGCTCGTGAGTCCCCGACACCAGGAGTGGCTCGATCACACCTTCGATGTGTTGTTGGCCGATGGAGCACCCTCGTTCGAAATGCGTCCCGATGCCTCGTGGGAGCGAATCGGGCCCACGATGTTCGAACCGCATCCGCAACGCGAGATGTACGACTGGGCGTCGAAGCGCCAGACCCAGAAGACCTCTCGTCCGGTCTGACCAGGGACGACGCGTCGTTCGCCGAAGCGACCTTAGTTGTTCACCTGCCGTTCAACTGGTGAACAGGTGGCGTCAAGGTGCCCTGCTTAGTTTCTCCAGCGCACGGACGTGAACCCGTGCCCCCGACAAAGGAGAGATGAATGAAGAGCAAGCACCTGGCCGCCCTCGTCGCAGCAGCGGCGGTCACCCTCGCCGCCTGTGGCGGTGACGACGGAGAGTCGACGACCGAGGCTCCGGCCACGACTGCCGCTCCTACCGAGACCTCGGCTCCGGCCGAGACCGACGCTCCCGCCCCCGAACTGTCGGGCACGATCGTGGTGTCGGGCTCATCGACTGTCGAGCCGATCTCGATCGCTGTGGCCGAACAATTCGCGGCCGCCAACCGGAACGTCGACATTTCGGTGGACGGACCCGGAACCGGCGACGGATTCAAGTTGTTCTGTGCTGGTGAGACCGACATCAACGATGCGTCGTCGAAGGTGAAGGACAGTCAGCTCGAAGAGTGCGCTGCCAATGGCATCGAAATGATCGAACTGCGTATCGGTAACGATGGCCTCACCATGATGACGAACGTCAACAACTCGGCGGTCGACTGTGTGTCGTTCGCTCAGATCTACGCCCTCACCGGTCCGGAGTCGCAGGGCTTCGACTCGTGGGCCGATGCGAATGCTCTGGCTGCCGAATTGGGTGACACGAATACCCTGCCGGATGCTCCACTCAGCATCGTGGGCCCTGGTGAAGAGTCGGGAACCTTTGCTTCGTTCGTCGAGCTCGTGATCGAAGAGTTCAACGAAGACCGTGGTGCGGACGCGACCACCCGTCCCGACTACCAGGCCTCGGCCGATGACAACATCATCATCCAGGGCATCCAGGGTTCGGACACCAGTTTCGGTTGGGTCGGATTCGCCTTTGCGAAGGAAGCCGCCGAGGTCAAGATCCTCCAGGTCGCCGAAGAAGTAGGTGGAGAGTGCGTGACCCCCACCGACGAGACCATCGCTGACAACAGCTATCCCGTCTCGCGTCCGCTGTTCATCTACGTGAACAAGGCCAAGGCCGAGTCGAATCCGGCGCTGACGGCATTCGTCGACTACTACCTCTCCGACGCTGGAATCGCCAACGTCTCCGGGGTGGGCTACGTGTCCCTCTCGGACGCCGACCTGCAGTCGCTGCGTGACACCTGGGATTCCCGCACGGTTTTCGCCAAGTGATGTCCCTTGGGGGGCGAGCGGAGACGCTCGCCCCCCTCTCGGGCCAGCAAAGTCTGGTCCGCCGTATGGCAAGATCTTTTTGCATGACGTCGAACGGAGGGTGACGGTATGTCTGTGATCGATTCCCCTGTTCGTCTGAACTTGCAATTGAGCGGCCGTCGAGCCCGCTCCGAGCGCCTCGCTCGTGTTCTTTTCCTGCTTGCGGGGCTCACCTCCGTCCTCGTGTCGGGACTGATCCTGTGGTCCCTGGCCCGCGAAACCTGGACTTTCGTGTCGCAGGTCGAGGTGGCGGCGCTGTGGACCGATGGGTGGTTCCCTCGTCGTGGCATGTACGACATTCGGACCGTCGTCACGGGATCGTTCCTGATCACCGGCATCGCCATTCTCGTGGCCGTGCCCGTCGGTCTGTCGGCCGCGATTTACCTGTCCGAGTACGCCAGCCCGCGAGTTCGTCGAATCCTGAAGCCCGTGCTGGAGATCCTGGCCGGTATCCCGAGCGTGGTGCTCGGATTCTTCGCTCTGACGTTCATCTCCCCGGAGATCGTCCAGCGTTTCTCCGACGCGGATCAGTTCAACATGTTGGCAGCCGGCATCGCCGTGGGCATTCTGGTGATCCCGCTCGTGGCATCGGTGTCGGAGGACGCCATGCGATCGGTCCCCGATGCGTTGCGCGAAGCGTCGTACGGCCTCGGCGCTCGAAAGATCTCGACGACGGTTCGAATCGTGATCCCGGCTGCGGTGTCCGGCCTTGTGGCGGCTTTGATCATCGCCGTATCACGAGCCATCGGTGAAACGATGGTCGTGTTCGTTGCCGCTGGTGCCACGGGTGGCTCGTTGTTCTCACTCGACGTGCTGGGCCCCGGTCAGACCATGACGGCCGCCATTGCGTCGCAAGCGGCTGGAACCGACCAGGTCGTGGGAGAAGGGCTCACGTTCCAGAGTCTGTTCTTCGTTGCCATGCTGTTGTTCGTCATCACTCTCGTTCTCAATCTGATCGCCGATCGCTTCGTGCGGCGCGTGCGTCAGACCTACTGATCGGAGGGCACACATGGCACTTTCGAAGCCTGCCGATGCTGCACGACGCGGGGCCGGGGTCGTCTCCGACATCACCCGGCGAGAACGTGATGTGGCGGGTGGCGTTTTTCGCGCCGTTTTGTTGGGAGCCCTCGTTTTGTCGCTCCTCGTCCTGGTCGTCTTGATCGTCGACGTCGTGACCGGTGGATGGTCGGTCCTGTCGTCGAGCTTGGGCGACCTTCTCACGGGCACGCTCGGGTCGAAGCCCGAGACGTCTGGGTTGTCTCAGGCCATTCGCGGATCGTTCTACATCGCGGTGTTCGTCATCATCGTGGCCGTTCCATTGGGGGTGGCCGCAGCCATTTATCTCGAGGAATACGCATCCCACGGACGACTCGCGCAGTTCGTCAACATCAACATTCGAAACTTGGCCGGCGTGCCGTCGGTCGTCTACGGAATTCTCGGCTTGACGATCTTCGTGAAGACGCTGGGTTCGATCACGGGACCTGATTCCAACGGCCGGTCGGTGATCTCCGCCGGACTCACCTTGTCGGTATTGGTCCTTCCGATCATCATCATCACCAGTGCCGAAGCCATTCGTGCGGTGCCGAACGGAATCCGCGAGGCGGGCTACGGAGTGGGTGCCACCCGTTGGGAGGTCGTTCGCAGCCATGTGCTCCCGTACGCAGCTCCGGGCATTCTCACCGGTACCGTTCTGTCGGTGGCTCGAGCCCTGGGTGAGGCCGCACCACTGATTCTGGTGGGAGCCACCACGGGGTTCTTGACGACGGGCGAGTCGTATCTTCCCTCGAGCCTGCAGGAGCGGTTCACGGCCCTACCGATCGTGATCTCGACCTGGTCCGGCCGGCCGGGCGACGACTGGCGATCGTCGACGTCCGCTGCCATCGTCGTGATGCTGGTCATCGTGTTGGTGGCCAATGCCGGTGCCATTTTGCTCCGGAATCGCTACGAGAAGAAGAGATGACAAGATGGACGTAGATCCGAACGTCGAGACCATCGGAGGAACGAGAGTGACGACATCTCAACAGGACACGGTCGGCGCTTCGCCGAGTTCTTCCACGGCGGTCTTCTCGGTCCGTGACCTCAATGTCTACTACGGCCCGTTCCTCGCCGTTCGGAACGTCGACGTCGACATTCACGAACGTGAGATCACGGCCTTCATCGGACCATCAGGCTGCGGCAAGACCACCGTGTTGCGCTGCTTCAACCGTATGAACGACCTCATCGAAACAGCTCGGGTGGAGGGTGACCTTCAGTATCGAGGAATCGACCTCTACTCGGCCAGTGTCAACGCCACCGAGGTCAGACGGCGAATCGGCATGGTTTTTCAGAAACCGAACCCGTTCCCCAAGAGCATCTACGACAATCTGGCCTTCGGCCCGCGCCTCAATGGCGTCAAGAAGAAGAATGAACTCGACGACGTCGTCGAGTCGTCGCTGAAGCGCGCTGCGTTGTGGGACGAAGTCAAGGACCGTTTGAAGGCATCGGCCATGGGTCTCTCCGGCGGTCAGCAGCAGCGTCTCTGCATCGCGCGCTGTATTGCCGTCGAACCGGACGTGATCCTGATGGACGAACCATGCTCGGCTCTCGACCCGATCGCCACTGCACGTATCGAAGACCTGATGCAGGAGATCAAGCGAGACTTCACGATCGTGATCGTGACCCACAACATGCAACAGGCTGCTCGAGTGAGTGATCGCACGGCGTTCTTCACGACCGAGGTCAACCCTGAAAGCGACCGTCGTACCGGCCGTCTCGTCGAATACGACATGACCCCGAAGATCTTCTCCAATCCGAGTGACGAGCGCACCGAGGCCTACGTCACTGGTCGATTCGGCTGATCGTCATGGTCATGGACGAGGCCAGGAAAAGTTTTCACAAGGACCTGGCTGAAATCCGTCAGGGCCTCGTGAGGGTTTCAGCGTCGATTGTCGAGAGTATTCCGCGCGGCACCCACGTTCTCATCGAACAGGATCTTTCCGAGGCCGAGCGGATGATCGCCGCCGACGACGACATCGACACTCGGACGGTCGAGATCGAGTCACGGTGCATCGAGATTCTTGCCCTGCAGGCGCCCGTGGCTGGTGAACTTCGCCAGGTGGTGGCAGCCCTGAAGATCTGTGGTGAACTCGAACGATCGGGCGACTTGGTCGTCAATATCTGCAAGGCGGCCCGCCGCATCTACGGCCACGAGTTCGATCCGCGCCTGCGCGGACTGATCGTCAAGATGTCCGATCAGGCTCGACAGTTGTTCAGCGAGGCCACCGGGGCCTATGCATCGGGTGATGCGGCGCGGGCGGCGGCGATCGACGACATGGATTCGTTCCTCGACGATCTTCAGCGTCAATTCATCCAGGCGATCTTCGAATCGCATGCAGCCGGTCGCATCGATCTCCAGGTGGCCATTCAGCTCGCCGTCGTCGCTCGCTTCTACGAGCGCATCGGCGATCATGCCGTGAACATCGGCGAGAAGGTGCGGTTCGAAGTATCGGGATGGCTACCGGAGCATTCGGGAGCCGAACGCTTCCGGTCGCGCCAGATCGGTGCGGCCACGGAAGGTGAAGGCTCATGAATCGTACCGCTCAGGAGAAGCTCGACGATCTTCGCGAAGAGACCCTGGCTCTCGGAGCGATGCTCGTCGATTCGATCCCGCGCTCGACCAATGTTCTGCTCGACCAGGACATGGAAGGCGCCGAATATCAAATCCTCGCCGACGACGAATACGACGCTCGCACCATTTCGCTGGAAGAGGCGAGCATTTCGCTCATGGCCCTTCATGCTCCAGTGGCGAGCGAACTTCGACATGCGGTGGTCGTCATGAAGATGTCGGGTGAACTCGAACGCTCCGCCGACCTCGTGACGAAACTCTGCAAGGTTGCTCGTCGAATCAATGGCCATCCCCTCGACGATCGACTCGCTCGGCTCATCGCTGGCATGAGCGAGCAGGCGCACCTACTCATGAAGCAAGCCATGATGGCGTACGCCGACAAGGATCTGGCCATCGCCAAGTCGGTGTGCGACATGGATCTGTACCTCGACACGCTGCACAAGCAGTTCATTCAGGCGATCTTCGAAGCTCACAGTGACGGCAAGGTCGACCTCGCGGTCGGAATCCAGATGGCCAAGACCGCTCGGTTCTACGAGAGGGTCGGCGATCATGCGGTCAATATCGCCCGTCTGGTCGAATTTCTCGTGACGGGTGTGCTTCCTCCCGCGGGTGATCATCACCGTGACGGCCGAGGAGATCTCACTCCCATCGGCATCGATCGGCCCCCGAGCAACTCATGACAGTTCTGCTCGTCGTCATCGCTTCGGTGATCGGTGTTGCCGCCGGAATCGTCGTCGAGCGTCGTCGCAAGGAGTCGGGTACGTCGATGGTCGCCGATGCATCGGTCGTCGATTCCGACGACGTCCTGCTCGAGCAAGCGATCGACGCGCTCGGTATCGGTGTGGTGGTCGCCTCGGCCGATGGAGAAATCGTGTTCGAGAACGCGATCGCCGGTGGGCCGACGGGAGCGCTGCATTCCGACGTCCTCGTCGAAGAGGCCATCGAGATCCATGTTCGAGCCGCTCTGGAAGGTCAGACCCGTCGGCAGACCATCGAGTTGTTCGGACCACCTCGTCGGGTGGTGTCGGTGTCGGCGGTTCCTCTGGCCGATGGAGGAGCAGTGGCCATCGTCGAGGACGTGACCGAGCGATCACGCCTCGATGCAGTGCGCACCGACTTCGTCGCCAACATCAGTCACGAGTTGAAGACACCCGTTGGCGCGCTCTCCGTACTCGCCGAGGCCTTGGTCGACGAGGATCAACCCGAGGTCGTTCAGCGACTTGCCGACAAGATGGTGCGCGAGGCCATACGGGCGGGTCGGACGATCGACGATCTCCTCGAGTTGTCGCGTATCGAGCTGGGCGGCGAGGCCGTGAAGGACGTGGTGCTCGGATCGATGGTTGTGGACGAGTCGGTGAGCCGTGCTCGATCGTTGGCCGAACGGGCTGGAATCGAACTGCACGTCGAGCCGTCCAGCGATCGAATTCGAATGTTGGGTGATCGTCGACAGCTGGTTTCGGCGCTCGGAAATCTCGTCGAGAACGCCGTCAAGTATTCCGATCCCGACTCACGAGTCGAAGTCTCGGCTCGCTCCGATGGGCGATGGGTCGAGTTGTCGGTACGTGATTTCGGTGTCGGTATCCCGCAGAAGGATCTCGACCGAATCTTCGAGCGCTTCTACCGAGTCGATCGAGCCCGTTCTCGGGAGACGGGTGGGACCGGCCTCGGTCTCGCCATCGTTCGTCATGTCGCCACCAACCACGGTGGAGACGTCCAGGTGACGAGTGTGGAGGGTGAGGGTTCGACATTCACCCTTCGAGTCCCGGCGGCGCCGGGTCTGGTGTCGGCGTCGATGCGCGACGCCGGTTGACGGAACGACGAGGAGAAACGACCCCATGCCCTCTCAGACGGTTCTCTTGGTGGAAGATGAGGAGAGTTTCGTCGACGCGCTGACCGTCGGCCTGAAGCGCGAAGGATTCCGGGTCGAAGTGGCGCGCGACGGTCTGGAGGCCCTCAGCCGATTCGATCTGGTTCAGCCCGATGTGGTGTTGCTCGACGTGATGTTGCCGAAGATGTCCGGAATCGACGTCTGTCGACAACTGCGCAAGCGCACCCAGGTTCCGATCATCATGGTCACGGCTAAGGGCGCCGAGATCGACACCGTGGTTGGGCTCGAGGTGGGGGCCGACGACTACATCACGAAGCCCTATCGCATGCGCGAACTCGTCGCTCGTATGCGTGCGGTGATGCGGCGAGTCTCGACCGAGCGTGGTTCCACGCCGGCCGAGATCGACGGTTCGATCCTCGAAGTTGGTGACGTGACCCTCGATCCCGACGAGCACGTCGTGCGCGTTCGTGGCGAACAGGTTCAGATGCCGCTGAAGGAGTTCGAGTTGCTCCACCTTCTCCTCGCCAATGCCGGTCGAGTCCTCGCACGGGAGACACTCATCGATCGAGTGTGGGGTATCGATTATGTCGGTGACACCAAGACCCTCGACGTTCACGTCAAGAGATTGCGCGCCAAGATCGAGGATGAGCCTTCCGATCCGAAACGCATCGTGACGATCCGTGGTCTCGGCTACAAGTTCGAACGATCTCGCTGAACGTGCCCGGTGTCGTGATGACACGACACCTAACATGACGATGTGAGCGACGCCGAGAATTCAGAACCTTCGGGTCGGCGTCGACGTTCGTCTCACCCCGAACCGAAGTACCAGCATCAGTTCAGGGCGTCGCCCTTCACTCGCCTCGTTCGGGTGCACGCACTGTTCGCGGCCGGTGAGGCATCGATGGCCGTTGCCCTGGCCGATTCACTCTTCTTGTCGATCACCCCTGGTGAGGCGCGTAGTCGCGTGGTGTTGTTCCTCGCCATCAGCTTCGCACCGTTCATCGTTCTGGGTCGTTTCATCGGCCCGGTCATCGACCAGATGCCCGGTGGTCGACGACTCCTCGTCGTCCTCATCGCGACGTTGCGAGTCGCAGTGATGATCGCGATGGTCTCCCAGCTCGAATCGCTGTTGCTCTTTCCCCTCGCCTTCCTCGCCATGGTGCTCAACAAGACCTACGGGGTGTCGAAGTCGGCGATGCTCCCGTCGCTCACCAAGAGCGAGGCCGACCTGGTGGAAGCCAATGCGAAATTGGGCGTGACGTCGGGAATCATCGGATTCGCTGGGGCGGTGCCAGCGGGTTTGTTGAGCCTGATCTCCCCGAAAGCCACCCTCGTGTTCGGTGCGATCTTGTTCGGCCTCGGTGGACTGGCCGCCCTGAGACTGCCGCGGATGCAAGTGGCTCGCTCGGAGGCCGGCGAGCTCGAGATCCGAGAACTCCGTCAGGCCGGTGTCGTGATCGCCGCCTCGGCGATGGGACTCGTCCGGGCGAGTGTCGGATTCCTCTTCTTCCATCTGGCCTTCTGGTTTGCCGATCCGCAACGATCACAAGTGGTCGGTGTGGCGAGCAACGGACGGTGGAAGCAGGTCGAGTACCACTTCGGGCCGCAGTTCGGAATCTTCTGGTTCGGTGCCGCCGTGAGTCTGGCCGCCATCGGAACCTTGCTCGGCAACCTCAGCGCGAAGAAACTGGGTCGCTTCAAGTACGTGGAGACCCTTCTGGTGATCGGATTGATCCTGATCGGTGCGGCCGGAATCGTGACGGCGGTGGCGGTGACCACGGTCGTGGCCTTGTTGATGGCCGCCACTGTCAACTTCGCGGCCGCCATCGCCAACATGGCGTTCGAGACCATCGTTCAGCGTGACGCACCCGATGTGAATCGTGGCCGTGCCATCGCCAACTTCCAGACCCGATTCCAATTGATGTGGGTGGCGGCCGGATTGGTTCCCGTGCTGTTCCATCTGCCGGGTTCGGTGGGTTTCGCGATCGTCGCCGGTCTGGGTTTGTCGGGTGCGGGTGCCTACTGGTTCGGACTGACCCAAGTGCGGCGCGGTGCGACCGATCCTTTGACCCTGCGGTCGTACATCGGTTCTCGAATCAGTCGGCGTCGCTGATCTCGAGTCGGGCGAGCCACAGCCCCGGTGCGTCGAGTTCGGCCGGAGTCGGAATAGCCGTGGTCCGATCGAACAAGGGATCGAGTCCTCGTGCTCCGGCTCGTTCGACCACACCGGCCACGAACGACTTCCCTTGCTCGACCCGAGAGCGGTCGAGTCGGAGTCCGAGCAGTCGTTCGACGAAGGTCGTCTCTTCACCCGATTCGATTCGACGACGGCGGGCCGCCTCGGCGATGCGAGCCGGATTACCGAGGATGCGCGCTCCGACTTGGTCGGCGATGTGGTCGGCCCAACCGACGACGAGTGAGAGCACGGTGTCGATGTGGGGCTGCAGTCGATCCTGTTCGGGTGACCGCATCGCACCCAGAAGAACTTCGGGGTCACCGAGCACGTTCTGCAGTGACTGCATGATCTGCATCGGATCGGAGGACTCGATCGAGGACAGCTTGTCCATGATCGCGTTGGGGTCGGGTCGGAAAGCCGCCACGTGCGAGCAGACGAGTCGTTCGACCTCGGACGCGACATGGGGGATCGAGATGATCGTGTGCAATGTGAGTTCACTGATCAGCGTCCACATACGGGCGTCATCGGTCGACAGGTTCCACTCGGTGGCGAATTCGTCGATGTTGGTGAGCACGAACATGGGTGCTCGTCCGGCGCGACGGGGGAGTGGCAGGTCGTATTGGCCGAGTGAGCGCTTGGCGAGCAACCCGACCATCGATCCGACGGTCATTCCCATCATGGTGGGTGCGAGCAGACCAGAGAACTGACCGAGCATGGCCGCCATCGGATCATCGTCGGTGTCAGTGGGTTTCTGGGCCAGTGCGGTGGCCAGATCGGTGAAGAACGGTCGGTAGTCCTCGAGTGTGGTGTCGACCCAGGCGGTGCGCGTGACGACGGCCGGTTCGACGGCCAGTACCGGAAGCGCCCGCTCGGTGACCGCCTCGAGCTGATCGACGACGATGCGTCCGAGATCGACGAACGACATACGCGCCGTCGGATCGGGATTGGATTCGGTCTGGCCGCCGGTGGCGGTGAGTAGGGCCACCTGTCGAGCGGTGTCCCATTGGACCGGTCCCTGGTCGGCGAACATCTTCATCATCTCGCCGAAGAAAGGGAGTCCGGCGAAAGGATTCGGGCTGTCGTCATCGGAGTCCCCGAACGGAAACGGTGAGCCGTCAGCCATGGTCCGAGCCTACGTCGCCCGATTCGAGTGCGGCTCGACGACTAGCGTCACGAGAGTGACGATCAGTGAAACGCGACACGACCAGACGCTGAACCGATCGTCGAACGACCTCGTCACGGTTCTGGTGACCGGTGCGTTGTGGCCACTCGGTCGTCGGGTGGTCGAACGTCTCCGAGCCGATGATCGCTTCTCCGTGGTCGAGATCGAGCGTGGTGTTCGATCCGACGTCCCGGCCATCGATGTCGATCGTGCCGATCTGCCGCGCATCGACGTGGTCGTTCACTTGGCGCCCGGTGATCACGACACACTCGCTGCTCGTGGCCGCAGTGCGGCGGTCGGGACACCCGAACTCCTGGCCGAGGCCACTCGCCGTCACACGACCCACCTCGTGGTGCTGTCGTCGGCGATGGTGTACGGCGCGTGGCCCGACAATCCGGTGCCACTCACCGAGGACATCGCACTTCGCCCCGATTTCGGTTTCGCCTTCGCGCGACAACTCGCAACCGTCGAACAGATGGTCGACGACTGGCGACTCGCATCGCCCGGTCGCTCGGTCACGGTTCTGCGACCGGTGCCGGCGATGGCCGCCGATGGAACGTCGTCACTCGTTCGAGCTCTGGCAGCCGGGATGGGTGGTCGCCTCGGTGAAGACGACGTTCCGGCTCAGTTCCTCCATCTCGACGATCTCGCGTCGGCGGTGGTGCTGGCCGTCGATCGCCGTCTGTCGGGCATCTACAACGTGGCCCCCGACGGTCACGTCCCGGGTTCGCGAGTTCGTTCGTTGTGGGGAATGGCTCCCCGGTTGCGGCTTCCCGATCGGGTGGGAGAGGTGGTCGCCGACCTGCGGTGGCGATTCCAGCGGGGTCCGATTCCCCCGGGTCTACGTCCCTATGTGCGCTCACCATGGCTCGTCTCGAACGGCAAGCTACGCGCCGAGGGATGGTCGCCCACCGTCACCAACGAGCAGACCTTCGTCGAAGGAACCGAGACGAAGTGGTGGACGATGATCACACCGAAGCGCAAACAAGAGATCGCTCTCGGTGCGATGACCGCGGTGATCGTGGGTGGGTTGATCGCTCTGATCCGCGCTCTGCGTCGGCGTTAGTCGGCCGAGCCGAGTCCGGAGAGCAGACTCGTCAGGACCGACTGGATCGTGTTGGTGTGGATGAGCACCACGTCGTTGCCTTCGTGGGTGCAGAGTCCGATCAGTCGTCCGGCGCGATCGATGACGGGTGCACCCTCGGCGACCGAGAACGGATCGAAGGTCGTACTGCGGGTTCCGATGATCGCGCGTTGGTCGTCGGCGAGCGACATCACGCTCATGCGATGAGCGCGTTCGGAGATGACGACCACGTCTTGATCGCGCGTGATCGGGACATTGGGCAGGCTCACGTCGGGAGTCGGTCCGTCGAGTGGAAGAGCGAGGATCGCAATGGACGTCGCCTCGTCGACGTGCACCACCTCGACGACGTGCGTGCTGCCGTCGGTGAGACGTACTCGGAGCTGAGAGCGATCGCCGACTGCGGCCAGAGTGGTCACGAGGAGAGGCCCCCGTTCGACCATCACGGCGATCGGTGCATCGGAGCGTGAATCGTCGAGGCTCACCAGTTCGATGTCGGCTCCCGACAGTCGGATGGCATCCGACGTGTCGGTGCGTCCCGAGACCGGTCGGGCCAGGAGAGCCAGACCCACCACCACCAGAACTCCGGCGGAGATGGAAAAGGTGGTGACACCGCGACCCACTGACCGCAGAGACGTCGCATCGGACAGGCCGAGATAGGCGGTGGCCGCCATCTCGGACGGGTGGCGCCAGGTGCGCTCGTGTGGTGGGAGCGGCGCGGCCGGGAAGTCGTCGGGTTCGGATCCCGATGGCGAAGTGTGCTCTCCCACGAACACGTGAGACTAGTGATCGTTCGCCCGCGTGTGTTCGCGGGCCGGCAACCTCTGGCCACCCGAGATGCCCGCTACCATCGGCGTGTGCTCTCGGAACGGACGAACGATCACTGGTTCGCTCTGACTCCCGACCCGTTGTCGATCCCCGAGGCCTACGAATGGGCGGTGCAGCCTCGCTGTGGTGCCGTGGTGGTCTTCTCCGGCACCGTGCGTGATCATGCCGAAGAGGCTGGAGTACGCCGCGACGGAGTCACTCATCTGGTGTACGAGGCGTACGACGAGCAGGTGCTCCCGCGATTCGCGACGATCGTCGACGAGATGAGAGCTCGTTGGTCCGATCTGGGTCGGGTGGTCGTGTGGCATCGAGTGGGTCGTCTCGAACTCGAGGAATCATCGGTGGTCGTGGCGGTGTCCTCACCCCATCGCCCCGATGCGTTCGCCGCGGCACGATTCGCGATCGATGCCGTGAAGTCGTCGGCACCGATCTGGAAACTCGAGGAGTGGTCCGACGGTCGAGACTGGGGAACCGGCGCGACGTCGATCACCGAAGCGTCACGTGTCGAATCGGTCGATGAGGCCTCGTCACGATGACCGTCGTTCTCGTCGGCGTGGTGGCGGTGTGCCTCGCCATCTTCCTCGCCCTGGCGATCGCTCGACGTACACCATCGAGTGACGACGGAGTTGCTTCGTTCCGCAAACATCTCGACGCGCTGTCGCCTGAAGCGCGTCGTCAAGTGATCGATCGAATGAACGAAACTCAAAAGCCGAACGGTCCGAGCGACCCCGACGATCCGGGAATCAGCCATGGCACGTGACCTCGCGATCGACCTCGGAACGGCGAACACCCTCGTGTACATGAAGGGTCGCGGCATCGTGCTGAACGAGCCGTCGGTGATCGCGCTCAATCGCCAGACCGGTGAGGTGTTGGCCACCGGCCACGACGCCTGGAACATGATCGGCCGGACGCCCGGATACATCGTGGCGGTTCGCCCCTTGCGCGGGGGAGCCATCACCGACTTCGACGTGACCGAGCGCATGATTCGCCTGCTCCTGCAGCGAGTGGGTGTGAGTCGTTTCACCCGCCCCAAGGTGGTCATTTGCGTGCCGTCGGCCATCACCGAGGTCGAACGACGGGCGGTGACCGACGCCGCCCGACGAGCCGGTGCCGCCGACGCCCAGTTGATCGAGCAGCCGATGGCCGCTGCAATCGGTGCCAACCTCCCGATCGACGAACCGGTCGGCAACATGGTGATCGACATCGGTGGTGGAACGAGTGAGACCGCCGTGATCAGCCTCGGTGGCATCGTCGCTCTCGAAGCCGTGCGCGTGGGCAGTTTCGACATCGACAACGCGATCCAGAACTACGTCCGACGTGAGCACGGCATCGCCATCGGTGAGCGAACGGCCGAGGAGATCAAGTTGGCGATCGGTTCGGCGGCGGCCACTCCCGACGAAGTCGAAGCGGAGGTGAGCGGACGCGACCTGATGATGGGGTTGCCGAAGACCGTGATCCTCACACCCGAAGAGATTCGTTACGCGATCGACGACGTGGTCACCCAGATCGTGCAGTCGGTGGTGCGTTGTCTCGCCAAGGCACCGCCCGAACTCGCACAGGACTTCTTGGTGCGCGGTATGTACCTCGTGGGTGGTGGTGGTCTGCTTCGTGGTCTCGCCGATCGGATCGAGCGTGAGACCCAGGTTCCGGTTCGCATGTCGAACATGCCCCTCGAGGCCGTGGTACTCGGCGCCGGACACTGCATCGAGAACTACGACGCTCTGAAGCGCATGTTCATGGGGCAGCGACGCTGATGCCCGAGGCGTCGTCCGAGGTCCGCTTCGACGTCGTCCGCCAGCACATCGGTGTGATCACCCTCGATCGACCCGAGGCACGTAACGCACTCACGTTCGGGATGTACGCCGAGCTCGAGCGACTGGTTCGCGATGCACCTCGTCGAGACGTACGTTGTCTCGTGATCACCGGAAGTGACCCGGCTTTCTGCAGTGGCGATGACGTTCGTCAGGTGATGGGTGGTGGTGAGGCCGACCGGGCGCCGGTCACCAGTGAACGCACACCCCGGCTGACCCCAGCGGCTGATGCACTCCTGCACACCGATCTACCCGTGATCGCGGCGGTGAACGGTGCGGCGGTCGGATGGGGGATGGAATTGGCCCTCATGACCGACATTCGCGTCGCGAGTGAACGGGCCCGATTCGGAGAGTTGTTCGTGCTTCGGGGTCTCGTTTCCGATGTGGCCGGTCTCGGGCGACTGGCCCAACTGGTGGGTCGCGAACGGGCGGCCGAACTGCTCTTCACCGGCGAGGTGATCGACGCGCCGACCGCCCGAGAATTCGGCCTGGTGTCGCGTGTGGTGGCCCACGACGAACTCATGTCGACAGCGCTCCACCTGGGTGAGCGCATCGCGGCCAATCCTCCTCTCGCCGTTCAGCGACTGAAGGCGGGGCTGCGAGACACCCTCGATCCGAATTGGCGAGAGCTCGGCGCTTGGGTGTCGTCGACCCTCGGGGAGTTGTTCGCGACCGATGATCACCGAGAGGGAGTGCGAGCGTTCCTCGAGAAGCGCCCGCCGAAATTCACCGGGCAGTGATCGGAACCAGATAGCCGTCGAGGGACAGCACCCACATCCGGTCGAGATGGTCGGAGAGGACGCCGACCGACGCCGGAACCTTTCCGAGTGAGAGAAGTCCGCACGTGTCGAGGCCGCCCGGTTCGACACAGAGAGCGCGCACGAGACCACTGCAGAAGTCGGAGAAGAGATACCAATCACCGATGACGTCGATGTTCGAGTCACGAATGACCGAACCACCCGAGATCGAACAGTCGCCGTCGACGTGCTCGTACTCGAACATTGGTGCGACGTCACGGTAGGCGAGATGTCGCTCGTTCTGGTCGGCGTTGAACGGCCGTGTTCCCTCCCAGGCGCTCCATCCGAACGAGGATCCCTTCAGGTCGCCGACGTCGACGAGGTTGACCTCTTCACGTTCACCCTGTCCGACATCGGCGATCCAGATGTCGTTGGTGTGGGGATCGATCGAGACACGCCACGGATTACGCAAGCCGACGGCCCAGATCTCGGGTTCGGGATCGTCGAGAGTCGGGTCGAGCCGGAGCACCTTGCCGAGAAGTGACTGCGGGTCGAGGGCGTCTCGGTCGGGATCGCCAGCCGATCCTCCGTCGCCGGTGAAGACGAAGAGATGGGCGCCGTCGGCGGTGACGGCGAGGGCACCTCCGTTGTGATTGGCGTACGGCTGGTCGATCACCAGCAGATCGACGCGCGTTGCGTCGTCGAACGTGCCGTCGTCGTCGACATCGAAACGCGCGACGACGGTGTCACCGTTCAGATCGGTGAAGTCGACGAAGGCCCGGCTCCCGTCGGGGGTGTAGGCGAGGCCGAGCAGTCCTCGTTCTCCCTCGGCCCGTGTCTGGTCGCTGATGTCGAGAACAACGTCACCGGGTGAACCGTCGTCCGCCATACGTCGCACGACACCGACTCTCTCGACGACGTGCGTTTCGCGGCCGGCCCACGAAGCCAGATCGACGGGTTGATTCCAGCCCTCGATCGCTCGCCCGAGTGTGACCTCGAGAGAGGGTGAGACCACGATCGGGGCCGATGTGTCATCGGGAAGGACCGGGGCGGTGTCGGTGGAGACGGATTCGAGAACCGAAGGAGCCACCACCACTCCATCGGAGGAACCGCAGCCAAGGAGGATTGCCGATGAAACGAGGCCGGCGAGTACCGAGACGACTCGTGGCGTGCGTCGAGCGATCACGACCGCTCGCGGCGGATCAGGCCCTCCTGAACCACGCTGATCGCCAGGTGACCCTCGCGCGTGTAGATGGAACCGGTCGCCAGACCTCGGGCATGCGACGTGGTGGGTGTGCTCTGGTCGTAGAGCAGCCACTCGTCGGCGCGGAACGGCCGATGGAACCACATGGCATGGTCGAGGCTCGCCATCTGCACGTCGTCGGTCCAGTTGAGGCCGTGCGGCAGAAGTGTGGTGTCGAGAAGTGTCATGTCGCTCGCATACGTGACGATGCATGCGTGCAGCGTGGGATCGTTCGGCAGCCTTCCGTCGGCGCGGAGCCACACTTGCTGACGATCGGAAGGCTCGCGCGAACGCGACATGGGATCACCGCCCACGTAGCGAACGTCGATCGGACGAGGCCGGTCGTACCACTCACCGAGCATGTCCTTGTGCGGAGCCATGCGCGTCTTGAAATCGGGGAGCGACTCGGGTGGGACGACAGCTGGCATCTCGGTCTGATACGACATGCCCTCTTCCGGAGCGTGAAAACTCGCCTGCAGATTGAAGATGGCCTGACCGTGCTGGATGGCGACGACTCGTCGGGTGCTGAAGCTTCGACCGTCTCGAATGCGGTCGACGTCGTAGAGGATCGGAGAGGTGGGATCGCCCGGACGCAGGAAGTAGGCGTGGATCGAGTGCACACGACGGTCGCGGTCGTCGACCGTTCGAGACGCCGCCACCAGTGCCTGGCCGGCCACTTGGCCACCGAAGACACGCTGGCGGTTCTCCTGGGGGGAGCGACCTCGGAAGATGTTGACTTCGATGGGCTCGAGATCGAGCAGGTCGATCAGACCTTGAAGGGTGTCGGACACCTGCGCATTCTCGCACGGGTGCGAACCGGTTGCGAGGCGGAATCGCCCCACCGAGCGCGGACTAGGGTCGCCCCATGGCTTTGCTCCCTCTCGATCCCGACCAGTTGTTGTCCACCACCCGGGCCGTGCGCAAGCGCCTCGATTTCGAGTGCCCGGTTCCCGACGACCTGGTGCGCGAGTGCGTCGAGCTCGCCATGCAGTCGCCATCGGGTTCGAACAACATGACCATGCAGTTCGTCGTGGTTCGCGATGAGGCCAAGCGCAAGGCGATCGGAGACATCTACCGGCAGTGCTATTCGATCTACCAGTCGATGGACGGTGTGTACATCCGTTCGATCGACAAGGGTGACGACTCGGCCAATGCTCAGCAACAGCGATCGGCCGATTCGGCCGACTTCCTCGGTGAGCACATGGGTGACGCGCCGGTTCTCGTGATCGGATGCACGCAGGGTGCACGGGCCGACGGAATGCCCGGGATGATGGTTTCGTCGGTCATGGGCAATGTTCTGCCGGCGATGTGGAGTTTCATGCTGGCGGCGCGCGCCCGAGGTCTCGGCACGGCCTGGACCACCGTTCACCTCATGATGGAGCAGCAGGTGGCCGATGTTCTCGGCATTCCTTTCGATTCGGTGCAGCAGGTCTGTCTGTCGCCGTTGGCGTTCACGAAGGGCACCGATTTCAAGCCGGCCAAGCGTCCGGCGGCCGACTCGATCATCCACTGGGACACGTGGTGATCGATCATCGACGCTGAACTTCGCGCCGTCGCCGAATCGGCGACCGGTTTCATGCCGACCGACGAGGGAGATGCCCTGTTCGACGCGGCCTGCGCGGCCGGGAACGACGTTCCGGGTGCTCCGTTCCTCGAGGTGGGTTCATACTGCGGCCGATCGACGGTGTGGCTCGGCGCGGCGGCTCGGCAATCGGGCACCGTCGTCTTCGCCGTCGATCATCACCGTGGGTCGGAGGAGAACCAGCCCGGTTGGGAGTGGCACGACACGTCGCTCGTCGATCCCGAGACCGGACGCCTCGACACCCTTCCGCACTTTCGCCGCACGATTTCGCGCGCCGGACTCGACGACGTGGTGATCGCCGTGGTCGGGGAGTCTCCGGTGGTGGCTCGGTGGTGGAAGACGCCACTGGCTTTCCTGTTCATCGACGGTGGGCACGGAATCGAACCGGCCCGGCTCGATTACGAACTCTGGACACCGCTCGTGGCTCCCGGAGGAACACTGGCGATTCACGACGTGTTCCCCGATCCGGCCGATGGTGGCCGTCCACCGTACGAGCAGATCTACGTACCGGCGTTGGCGAGTGGACTCTTCACGGAAGTGTCGGCGACCGGCAGTCTGCGAGTTTTGCGCCGGACCAGTTGAACCGGATCAGTTGAGCCGGATCAGTTGAGACTGGCCGGAGTCGAACGCTGGGCGGCTCGAAGTCCGGCCCACGCCAGATCGCTCACTTGGCGAGCGATCGCATCAGGATCGAAATCATCACCACTCTCGATGAGACGACGCGACACTCCCTCGGTCATTCCGACGATGGCGTAGGCGAGTGTGCGTCGATGATCGGCGTCGATGTCGGCGGTGATGAGCGGCTCGATGAGATCGGCGACCTGAGCGGTGAACGATCGAACGATCTCGTTGAATTCGGGGTCACGTCGCGAGCCACCGGCGAACAACACGCGAAAGGCGTCGTGGTCGTCGTCCACCCAGCGGAAGAAGGCCGAGAAGCCGAGACGTGTACGTTCACGTTCGTCGATGTCGGCGAGTGCTTGGTAGGCGATGGCTTCGATCATGCGTCGGCCGGCCTCTTCGATCACAGCGACGTAGAGCTCGCGTTTGGAATCGAAGTGTTGGTACAACACCGGCTTCGTGATTCCGGCTGCTTCGGCGACATCGTTCATCGACGTCTGGTGGAAACCGTGTGTTGCGAAGGCATCGAGGGCCACGGCGAGGAGTTGCTCTCGTCGTTCGGCGGCGGGCATTCGCATGGCCATACGAAGACGATCGTAATGCGACTTTGATCAGAGTCCGCGTTCGCGGTCGTCTCTTTCGGCAGCTTTCACGGCGTACCCGAGAACGATGGCCGGTGCCAGAAGAATCGATCCGATCACCATGCACACCGTGATCGCCGTGACGATCGGCCCCTTGAAGCCGAAGGCGAAAGCCATGACGAAGAGGGCGATGGCGACGGCGAACAGCAGATAACCGACTCGGTTGGCGACGAGAGTCCAGCGGGCGATCTTGGCTCGCCGAATGCGGACGGGGTCGTGTTCGGCTTCAGGCACACGCGCACCCTAGCGACTACGGTTCGTTCGTGACCGTGCGACAGGAACGACGTGGACACGTGCTGTCGGTCACGATCGATCGTCCCGAGACGCGAAATGCCGTCGACCTCGAGACGTTGCGCTCGATCGAGGCGATCATGGGTGATCTTGCCGATGCACGAGTCGTCGTGCTGTCGGGCGCTCCGCCGGCCTTCTGCAGCGGCGCCGACCTGACCGGAGTCGAACTGGGCGAGTTCACCGACACGTTGCAACGGGTCCTGGCGTCGTTCGGAGCTGCACCGGTGATCACGATGGCGGCCGTCGACGGCCCGGCGCTCGGTGCTGGTTCACAGTTGGCGGCAGCGTGTGACCTGCGAATGTCGACACCCGAGAGTCGCTTCGGTGTGCCGGCGGCGAAGTTGGGACTGGCCGTCGATCGTTGGACGGTCGATCGACTCGTGCAGGAGGCCGGAGCGAGTGTGGCGCGACGCATGTTGCTCACCGGCGAGTCGGTGACTGGCTCCGAATTGCTCGGAGGTTTCGTGCACCGACTCGGAACGGTGGACGAGGCATTCGGGTGGGCGCGCTCGTTGTGTGATCTCGCCCCGCTCACGATTCGAGCTCACAAGTTGGCCCTCGAAGGTGTCGCGAGTGACGACCTCATCGAGTCGGCTCGTATGGCGGCGTGGGCTAGTCAGGACGCCGACGAGGGACGTCGAGCGTTCAAGGAAAAGCGCCCACCCATCTTCCGCAACCACTGACCGACCCCCTTTGGTGGTTCTGGTGGCAAATTCGTCTCCTTTTTCGCGTGTTTCTGCCACCGGTTCAGAATGTGGACGGTGGGCTCCTGAACCGCGATTTCTGGAACCGGTGGCGGAAATCGGCGAAATCCATGACGAATTTGCCACCAGAACCACCAAGGATGACCGAGTGGTCAGAGGTTGGGGGGAAGGAGGCGGTTCACGTTCTGGAACACGAAGTAGAGAACGACGAAGAACGGTGCCACCGCCAGCGTGTACGCCAACAGACGACTCGTCCAGCGTCGGTACACCCACCAGCCTCCGGCCACGATGCCGAGTAGGACGGCGATCCATCCGAGGACGTGTGGCCAGGCCGCCGGATCGGAGAACCAACCTTCTCCGAAGGTCTCGACCTCGAGGTCGAGGGTCGACGAGGGGAGGGGTTCGTCGATCACCGCCGCAACGGTCGTGTCACTCGGAACCGTGGTCTCGACAGGGTTCGACGTTGCGATGGCCACCGTCGACTCGGTCACTTCAGCGGCAAGTGGTTCGGTCGCGTAACGGAAAGGTCGGTCGTCGACGACTGGTGAGCGCGCCGTGTCGAGTTCGGCGGTCACGATCAATCGTTGTTTGGCCGAGAATTCCGGATGGCAGGTGGTGAGCGTGAGAAGAGCACGGGTCGGGTCGGCGGTGGCGACGACCCATGAGTCCTCGGGCTCGACGATGAACGCCTGTGTCACTCGGTACACGAACTCGCGACCACGGACGTCGGTCACGACGATGTCGTCACCCTCCTCGAGTTCATCGAGTTGTCGGAACGGTTCGCCATAGGTGGTTCGGTGTCCGGCGATGGCGACGTTGCCGAGATGACCGGGTTGTGGAGTCATCGGGTAGTGACCCGGACCCTTCTTCAGATCGGATGCCGCGACACCGGCCACCACGAATTTGCTCACACCGAGATCGGGGATCTCGATGATGGCAACCGGATCTCCTTCGTCGACGATCACCGGACGGAACGGATCGGGTTGCGCGATCGTGTCCGGGGTGTCGTCGGACGAACTTTCGAGCTCACCGACAGCGACGTCGTCGGCGGGGACGGTCGGTGTCGAGTAGTCGAAGAACGTGTTCTCGAGGCGGTTCTGAGCCTGTGATTCCTCGATTCCAGTTCCCCACAGTTGATAACCGACGAAGAGGAACATGAGGAGGCCGAGCACGATGAGCGATTGACCGAGACGGCCGAGGAACCAGTACCAGTCCCGCCGACGTCGAGGTCGGGGATGAGTCACATCGGGCTCCACGAGCATCGAACGCTAGTGGTCGAAACCTCGCAGATAGCGTCGGCGACGTATGTCCATCGACGGGTCGTCCACCCCCTCGGCAGCGGTCGAACTGGTCGACGTGGTGGCACTCGTCGGATCGTTTCCGGCTCTCGCCGGTGTCACGATGACGGTCGACTGCGGTGAGATCGTGTTGTTGCGCGGTCCGAACGGTGCCGGAAAGACGACACTTCTACGCCTGTGCGCCGGATTGCTCCCGATCGAGCGTGGTTCGGCCCGTGTACTCGGACTCGACCTCACCGTCGATCGCGAAGCCGTACGTCGACGCGTCGGGCTCATCGGTCACACCAACGGTTCGTACCCCGATCTCACCGTCACCGAGAACGTGCGTTTCTGGGGGCGCACGATCGGCGCCACCGACGACGAAGTCGCATCGGCGATGCAACGAATGAAGATCGACGGACGGCTCGCCGACGTTCCGGTGTCTCGTTTGTCGGCCGGTCAGCAGCGTCGCACTGCACTCGCCTCGTTGATCGCGCGACGAGCCGAGTTGTGGTTGCTCGACGAACCGCACGCCGGTCTCGATGCCGACGGTCGCGACGAACTCGACTCGGTACTGCGAGTTGCCGCATCGTCCGGAGCCACGATCGTCGTCGCCAGTCATGAGCTCGAACGTGCCGGATCCCTCTCGACCCGACAGATCGAAGTGGTCGCCGGACAGGCCCGTTCCGTGGACGATCGATCATGAGTGCATCGTCGACCCTCCGAGTGGCTCGTCTCGTCGCCGCCAAGGATCTGCGCGTCGAATGGCGCAGTCGTGTCGTGTCGAATCAGGTTCTGCCCTTCGCAGTTCTGGTGATGATCCTGTTCGCGTTCGCGCTCGACAGTGATGCCGTCCTCGAACGAGTGGCTCCGGGTCTCGTGTGGTTGGCCACCATCTTCAGCGTCCTCTTCCTCGTGGCCCGGACCTATGCCGTCGAGACCGCCGACGGAGCCCTCGACGCCCTGCGATCGGCGGGGGTCGAGCCGATGGGGATCTTCCTCGGCAAGGCGGCCGCCCTGGCCGTGCAGCTCCTCGTTCTGGAAGCCCTTTTGGTGTCGGCGGCGATCGTGCTCTACCGGGCCGATCCGACGGCATCGGGCATCGTGCTCTTGGTCACGACGGCCCTGGTCGCGACCGTCGGATTGGCGAGCGTCGCTACCCTGTACGGAGGTCTCGCCGCCGGTGTCAAGGGACGGGAAACTCTTCTCCCACTCCTGTTGTTACCGGTGGTGGCACCGGTCCTGATCGGCGCCACTCGGGCCACCGAGTCAGCCTTCCGGACCAACGGCATCGCAGTGAGCGAGGGCTGGCCCTGGTTGGGCCTGCTCGCTGTGTTCGCCGCGATCTTCAGTGTCGTCGGAGCAGTCGCCTTCGGGTCGCTGATCGACGAGTGAGCCGAGACGAGGAGATTCGATGACTGCAACAGCCGCCGATCCGAAGCGGCGAGAGCGCGTCACCGGCACCCCGTTCACCCGGGCGCTCGGAGTCGTCACCCTCGTCGGTATCGCTTGGCTCGTGCTGTTCGGTCTGTTCGTCACCCCGGCCGACATCAATCAGGGCGAGTCGGTGCGCATCATGTACGCACACGTTCCGGGCGCGTGGCTCGCTTATCTCGCCTTCGTCGTCACGGCCATTTCGTCGGCCATGTACCTCTTCCGCCGTACCCGTTCACTCGTCTGGGATCGGATCGCTGGTGCCTCGGCCGAGATCGGTGTGCTCTTCATGGGGATCTCGCTCGTCACCGGAAGCCTGTGGGGTCGTATCACGTGGGGGACCTTCTGGACGTGGGACGCCCGACTCACCACCACCGCTTTTCTCTTCGTCACCTATGTCGGGTATCTGGCCGTTCGTAACCTCGGTGGCACGCACCATCAGCGGGCACGACGAAGTGCAGTGCTGGCCCTGCTCGCCGTCCTCGAGATTCCGCTCGTTCATTTCTCGGTCGAACTTTGGAACTCCCTTCATCAGGAAGCGAGCGTGGTGGGCAACACCGACGTGACGATGGACGGTCTCATGCTGTTCACGTTGTTCCTCGGAGTGATCGTGTTCACGCTGATGTACGTCTGGATGCTCATGCATCGTCAACGTTCTCTCACGTTGCAGGACATGGTCGACGACATCGGCCTCGACGTGGCGCTGGCCGCTCGGCGCGCCGAGGCGGGTGCATCGTGAAGGACGCCGGCTTCATCGTGGCGAGTTATGTGGTCACCTTCGGGTCGATCGGCCTGTTCGTCTCACTCGTCGTGAGTCGTGCTCGTCGTGTGAGTCGCCAGATTCCTCCGGAGGATCGCCCGTGGACCTGACCCCTCGTCCGGCACCCGAGACTCAGCCGTCTCGGCGTCGTCGAAAGATCGTGCCCTCTCTCGTGCTCGTGCTGGTGATCGGAGCCGGCGCCGTGATCGTCACTCAGTTCCTCACTTCGGCGATCGACTACTACTGCAATGTCGACGAGGTGGGTGTGAAGGACGGCTGTGATCCCGGTCGGCGTCTGCGCATCCAGGGTGTGGTCGACGAGGGTTCGGTTCTGAACGACGGTGTCGTCACCTCCTTCTCGGTGTCGTTCAACGGTGCGCAGTTACCGGTGCGCTACGACGGTGAACCCGGAGGAATCTTCAAGGAATGCATTCCGGTCGTGGTGCACGGGGTCGTTCAGAACGGTGTGTTCCTCGGTGATCGCATCGAGGTGAAGCACTCGAACGAGTACGTCGCCGACAACCCTGATCGAGTCGACGAGGACGCTTACGATGCGCCGGAGGACACGGCGTGCTCGCCGTCGGTCTGAACGCCGCCGCCGGACGCGGGGCCATCCTTCTCGGTGTTCTCGTCTGTGCCTTCGGCATCGTCGTCACCGTGGCCGGCATTCGCCAGGGCAACACCCGAGTGCTGCGCGCGACGGCCCGTTACTCGTACGTTGCTTTCGCCGCTGCCGTCGTGGCGTTCCTGGTCATGGAACGAGCGCTCATCACGCGCGACTTCAGTCTTGCGTACGTACAGCAGGTGGGTTCACGTAGTACGCCAGCTCTCTACAACGTGACGGCGCTTTGGAGCGCGCTCGAGGGGTCGATCCTCATGTGGATCCTGATCCTCACCGGCTTCACGGTGGCAGTGGCGGTCAAGTTCCGCAAACGACGTGATGACGTCTTGTTGGCCTGGGCCATGGTGGTCATGCTCGTCGTCAGTCTTTTCTTCTTCCTGTTGGCCTTCGGTCCGGCCGACCCGTTCGCTCTCGGTCCGTCCGGTGTCACCGACGGACCCGGCCCCAATCCCTTGCTGCAGAACCATGTACTCGTGGTGTTCCACCCGCCGATTCTCTATCTCGGCTACGTGGGTTTCACCGTGCCGTTCGCCTTTGCGATCGCCGCGTTGATCACCGGACGAGTCGGTGAGGGATGGTTGCTCGAGACGCGACGCTGGACGTTGTACTCGTGGGGCTTTCTCACTGTCGGCATCGTTCTCGGTGGTTGGTGGAGTTACGAGGTACTCGGCTGGAGTGGCGTGTGGGCATGGGATCCGGTCGAGAACGCCAGCTTCCTGCCGTGGCTGACCGGTACCGCGTTCTTGCATTCGGTGATCGTTCAGGAGCGGCGGGGCATGTTGCGGGTCTGGAACCTGAGTCTCGTGATCTCCACGTTCAGCCTCACGATTCTCGGCACGTTCCTCACGCGATCGGGTGTGATCAACAGTGTCCACGCCTTCGCCGAAGGAAGTGTGGGTCCGTGGCTCCTCGTTTTCTTCACGATCGTCGTCACCGTGTCGGTCGTGCTCATCGGTTTGCGAGGTGACCGTCTTCGGTCGCCGGGCACGATCGACTCACCGCTCAGCCGCGAGGGCGCGTTCCTCGCCAACAACGTTCTCTTCAGTGTGTTCGCCTTCGTGGTTCTACTCGGCACGGTGTTCCCCTTGATCGTCGAATCGCTGCAGGATCGGCGTCTGGTGGTGGGTGCTCCCTTTTTCGATCGCATGACGAAGCCGATCGGACTCACCATGTTGTTCCTGATGGCGGTGGCCCCAGTGCTGCCCTGGCGCAAGACGACCGGCGAGGTGTTACGCGATCGTCTGTTCTGGCCGGCGGTGTGCGGTGTGGTGTCCTTGGCTTTCGCCGTCGTGATCGGCAATGCCGGGTGGGCGCCGCTACTGGCTTTCGGTCTCGGTGGATTCGCCGCCGGTTCGGCATTGCGCCAGCTGGGTCTGGCCACCCGTCGGCACGGATGGCGCGGCTTCGTGGGCCGGGCCAACGGTGGAATGATCGTTCACCTCGGTGTGATCGTCATGTCGGTGGCCCTTGCCGCTTCGGGCGCCTACACCAGAAGTCAGGAATTCGTGATGGAGGTGGGCGACACCGTCGAATTCTCGGGCCACACCTTCACGTTCGAAGGTCTTGCTCTCGAGACCGATTCGGTGAAGTCGTCACTGAAGGCCGCGGTGCGAATCGATGGTGGCCCCGTCTATGAACCGGCGCGCAGCAAATATCTGCAACAGGGCATGGACATCGGAACTCCGAGTGTTCGCACCGGATTCCGACACGACCTGTACCTGACTCTCGAAGGCGATGTACGCCCCGACGACACCGAAGCTCGTATCAAGGTGTTCGTGAAGCCGATGATCCTGTGGCTCTGGATCGGCGGTGGCCTGCTCGCCCTCGGCACGGTTCTGTCGGCCTTCCCCGGTCGTCGTCGACGCCCGGAGGCGCCGGTGTCGGAAGGTATCTCGTCACGTGACGAGGAGAGTTCGCGTGTCTGAACGCCGTCGCATCGGACCGTTGGTTGCCGGAGCCGTCGCCGTGGTGATCGTGTTCATGGTGACGATCTTCGCCGTGGCGGCCGGACGATCGACCGAGACCGCTGATTCGCCACTTCTCGGTCGTCCCGCCCCGGCCGTCACGAGTACCACGTACGACGACACCACCTTCGATCTCTCTCGCCGTCGTGGGTCGTGGGTCGTGCTGAACTTCTTCAATTCCACCTGTGTGCCGTGCAAGCGTGAGCACCCCGAATTGGTGAAGTTCAACGAAGCTCAGCGCAGCGGTGGTGGCGTGGATGCCGAACTCTTCACGATCGTGAACGACGACGACGAGGACGCCGTCCGTGAATTCTTCGCCGACAACGGCGGCGGTTGGCCGACCGTTCGCGACGACAACAGTGAAATCGCCGTGGCGTTCGGGGTGGCCAAGGTCCCCGAGACCTGGATCGTCAGTCCGACCGGCCTGGTGGTCGAGCGTTTCGCCGGTGAAGTCACGGCCGAACTGTTGAGCTCTGCACTCGAGATCTTCGATCGAGGTGGCGCATGAGCCGAGCATTGAAGACGATGAAAGGTCCCGTCGGCTGGCTGGTGATCCTGTTCGCCTCGGTGGTGTTCCTCGCCGTCGGCATTCAACGCGACTCGGGCCCGTCCACGCCCCAGGAACGGATCGACTCCGTGTCGCAGAGGCTCGCCTGTCCCACCTGCGACGGTGAGAGCGTCTACGAGTCGAGAGGTAGTGCTTCGATCGCGATCAAACGTGAAGTGGCCCGTTTGGTCGGCGAAGGACAGCTGACCGACGGCGAAATCGTGCGAACGATCGAAGCGAGTTTCGGAAGCGACGTGTTGCTGGTTCCGCGTTCGTCAGGCCTCGAGGGTCTCGTGTGGGCGCTACCGGTGGCGGTGGCGGTGGTCGCGGTCGTCGGCATGGCATTCGTTTTCCGTCGTTGGCGACGAGAGAACCGCAGTCTGGTCGCGACTGACGACGACGAGGTGCTGGTCGCGTCGGCGCGTCGTCAGCGGAGTGAGTCGTGACGCCCGAAGAGCGGGCCATACGCGAAGAAGAACGTGACTTCTTGTTGTCGTCACTCGATGATCTCGAACGTGAACGACTGGCCGGTGACGTCACCGATGACGACTATCTCGCCTTAAAGGAGTCGTACACGGCGCGCGCGGCCTCGGTGCTTCGTGAACTCGACGAGCGCAACAACGGCTCCTCGGAGTCCGATTCACGGGCTGACATATCGCCGAGTCGGACTCGCCCATGGAAGGCGATCGGAATCGGAGTGACCGTCATCGCTCTGGCCGTGATCGCCGGCATCGTGGTCGCCAACAGCGCAGGTGAACGACTACCGGGTCAGACCATGACCGGCTCGATCGGAGACGGCAGTGTCACGTCACTTCTGGTCGAGGCACGAGCCACCGGAATGGCCGACATTCCCCGCGCGGTCGATCTCTACTCTCAGGTGCTTGCGGTCGAACCCGACAACGTGGAAGCGCTCACCTACATCGGATGGCTCACGGTGTTGTCGGCCACCCAGGATCAGACCTCCGAGATCGACGTGGTTCGCGAGCGATTCCAGTCGGGTCTTCTCCTTCTGCGTCAGGCCACCGTCGTCGACGACACCTACCCCGACGCTCATTGTTTCCTCGGAATCACGTTCTTCCGATTCATCGACGATGCCGAAGCGGCCGAGCCCGAGGTGCAGAAGTGTCTCGACTCGAATCCTCCGGCCGAGGTGGCTTCACTCGTCGAGGGTCTGGCGGCCGACATCGCCGACCGCGAACCCTGATCGTCGGTTCGATCAGTCGTCGTCGTGCGGTGGGGGCCAGCACGACGCGGCGATCACGTCGGTGCCGTGCCGATCGAGCACCCACACCGATGCTTTGCGCCAGTCGGGATCAGTGAGCATCTCGGCTCCTCGTCGCTGCAGAGCGGTGATCACTTCGAGAATCACGTCACCGTGGCTGCAGAGGACCGAGCCGTGGGGAAGTGATGTCACCAATTCGAGGGCGCCGTCGAGTCGAAATCCTTCGGCCAGACGATCGTCGTCCTCGATGGTGAGATCGAGGCGCGCCGAGAGCGGTTCGATCGTCTGACGACAGCGAACGTACGGGCTCGACACGAGTCGAAGACCGAAATCGGGCGCGACGAGATCGGCGATTCGGTCGCAGACTCGCTCGGCTTGTCGCCATCCCTTCTTGGTCAGCGGTCGGTAGCGATCGTCTCCATCCCACTTCGAGCGATCGCCCGCTTTGGCGTGACGAACCAGGAAGAGCGACTCGGGCACGGGCGAAAGATATCAGGGGTCCGACGACGCGATTCAAACGCCGTTGCGTCAGAATTTCGGGCATGGGATTCTTCGAGCGCAACCGTCAGGAGACGATCGAGAAGGGTTACGACGCATCGCGGCTTCCGCCTGGTCAGTACCTCACCGATCGCTTTCCGGTGTTGCACGTTGGCGACGTGCCCACGTACGAGTCCGGTGAATGGAATCTCTCGATCTTCGGTCTCGTTCATCGCCCGTTCACCTTGACGCTCGACGAGTTGAAGGCCCTTCCGTCCACCACTCTCACGTTCGACATCCATTGCGTGACGAAGTGGAGCAAGTTCGACACCACCTGGACGGGTGTTCGTGTACGCGATCTGTTCGACATGGCCGGTGTTCAGTCCGAGGCCACTCACGTGATGGAACATGCCGAGTTCGGTTACACGACCAACGTTCCGTTGCCCGACATCACGACCGATGAGGCACTCGTGGCGTACGCCTACGACGGCGAGGAGATCGAGCCCGATCACGGCGGACCCGTTCGCATCGTGATTCCGCATCTCTATTTCTGGAAGAGCGCGAAGTGGGTGCGTGGGCTCGAACTACGACCGTCCGACGCGCCCGGCTTCTGGGAACGCAACGGTTATCACATGTACGCCGACCCGTTCAGGGAACAGCGTTTCTGGAACGACTGATCAGCCGTTCACCTTCAGGAACTTGCTGAAGATCTTCTTCGGCTTCATGTCCTTCGCGATCTTCTCGGCGATCGAATGGAAAGTGCGCGCGGCTTCACTGTCGGGGTGCACTGCGGTGATCGGTCGCCCGTCGTCACCACCTTCGCGAAGTTGCGGAACGAGCGGCAATTGGCCGAGAAGCGGAACGCCGAGTTCGTCGGCGAGTTCCTTTCCGCCACCGCTGCCGAACAACTCGTAGCGCTTTCCGTCGTCACCGACGAACCACGACATGTTCTCGATCACGCCCTTGACGGGCAGATTCACCTTGGCGGCCATGGCAGCCGAGAGGCGAGCGACCTTCTGTGCCGCTTGCTGCGGTGTGGTGACCACGTACACCTCACCACGAGGCAGGTACTGACTGAGTGACAGAGCGATGTCTCCGGTACCGGGGGGCATGTCGATCAACAAGAAGTCGGGCTCGTCCCAGTAGACGTCGGTCAGGAACTGCTCGAGGGCCTTGTGGAGCATGGGCCCACGCCACACGACGGCTTGACCGTCAGGAACGAAGTAGCCGATCGAGATACAACGTACGCCGTACGACTCGGGTGGAAGAAGCATGCGGTCGATCACGACCGGGTCCCGGTCGGCGCCGAGCATGCGAGGGATCGAGAAGCCGTAGATGTCGGCATCGACCACACCCACCGAGTGACCTTGCGCGGCGAGGGCAACGGCCAGGTTGGTGGTGACACTCGACTTGCCGACGCCGCCCTTGCCCGACGAAATGAGGAGCGGACGGGTCTTCGAGCCGGGCTGGGCGAAGGGAATGACTCGACCTTCGGCATGTCCGTGGGCCTGACCCTGGCCGGCGGTGGCCGACGGATCACCGTGGAGCTTCTCGCGCAGCGTCGCGCGCTCGTCGTCGGTCATGACGGTGAAATCGAGATTCACACGAGTCACCCCGGGAAGGGGAGTGACGGCGCCGTTCACACGGTTGGAGATCTCGTTGCGCAACGGACAGCCGGCCACGGTGAGGGCGACGAGGATGCCGACCGTGCCGTCGGGGTCGATCGTGACGTCACGGAGCATGCCGATGTCGACGATGGAGCGGTGAAGTTCGGGGTCTTCGACGGGCCGGAGGGCGTCGACGACCTGCTCACGGGTGAGTGTCATGGGTGGGGGCTCCCGATTCGTGATGCTGGCGTGATTGCTCACGCCGAATTTGCACTATGGCGATAGGTAGAATACCGGCGTGTCGACGAGCACCCCCACCCCTGCGAGCGGTTCTCGTTCACAAGCAGGCGCCTTCACGGCCACGGTGGCCGCCATCACCAACGCATTCGGTGATCCCACCCGTCGTGCCATCTACATGTTCCTGCGAGATCACGTCGAGGGCTCCACGGCGGCCGAGGTGGCCCGCGAAGTCGACATCCATCCGAACGTGGCCCGTCACCATCTCGACAAATTGGCGGCGGGTGGATACGTGGAGGTCTCGGTGGCTCGTTCGGCCGGTGGTGGTGCCGGTCGTCCGTCCAAGAAATACGTGGCGGTCGCCGATCGTGTCGACGGTGAACTACCGATTCGCAGTGATGACCTCGTGCTCAGTCTGCTCGGCAAGACCTTGGCGCTGTTACCGCACGATCGAGCCGAGGCCATCGCCGAAGAAGTGGGCCAGGAGTACGGCCGGGCCATGGCTGCCGCTCTCACCGGTGACGATCTGGCGGTCGGTCAGCGCAGTCTGCGTTCGGCGATGCAGGCCGTGGCCGATGCACTCACGGCTCATGGTTTCGCGTCACATGCCGAGAAACGCAACGACCAGTTGCGCATCATCAACAACCATTGTCCCTTCGGTGACGTGGCGCTCGAGCACCCGGTGGTGTGTGCGGTCGATCGGGGAATGGTGAAGGGCATGTTGAAGGCGCTGTACGGGGACGCCGACGTGTCGACGAGTGCTTCGTTGCCGCAGGGTGACACCTTCTGTGCCACCGTGGTCTAGCCGGTAGCGTCGAGCGAGTCGGTCGAAGGAGGACATCGTGGAAGTTCGCATCGTGGTCAGCAATGTCGGGCGGGAAGTCATGATCGAGCAGGCCGATGACCAACTCGATGCCACGCGAAAGCTGGTCGAGACGGCGCTGTCGGGTGCGGTCGACGTTCTGTGGCTCACCGACAAGCGTGGACGACAGGTGGGCGTGTCGGCATCCAAGATCGCGTACGTCGAGATCGGGTCCACCGACAAGGACCGGAAGATGGGGTTCGGGTCGTAACCGAATCCCGAGAGACGGGTTCGGGTCGTAACCGAATCCCGAGAGACGGGTTCGGGTCGTAACCGAATCCCGAGAAGACACGGAGCGGTCGGGCAGACTTGAGTCATGGCGACTCTTGCCGATTTCGTCCGCCAGCACACCGATCTTCCCCGTGAGGACGCGGCACATCTGCAGCAGCTGATCGGCGAGTGGGGGATGCTCGCTGATCTGAGTTTCGCCGACCTCGTTCTCTACCTGCGCGATCGCAACGGCAACTGGATCGTGGGTGCTCAGGTGAGGCCGGCCACGGGTCGCACGATCTACCCCGATGATCTCGTCGGAGGATGGGCGAACGAAGCCACCACGACACTGGTCGATCGCACCTTTCACGACGGTGAAGTCGGTGATGCCGAGATCCAGATGGACGACATCGACGATCCGGTTCATGTGCTCGCCATCCCGGTGCGCAGTGTGCGCGGTTCGATCGCCGTTCTCACTCGCAACTGGTCGTCGTTGTTCAGTCGTCAACCGGGTGAGCTCGAGAGAACGTACTTGGCGATCTTCCAGCGATTCGCTCAGATGGTGTCGGACGGGACGTTCCCGTTCCCGGGTCGGGCGGCCGACCTCAGTGCCGCACCACGAGTGGGGGACGGCGCGATCGTGTTCGACGAGAACACTCGTGTTCAGTACGCGTCACCCAATGCCAACTCCACCTTGCACCGAGTCGGTATCCCCACCAACGCCGTCGGTCAGACCCTGTCGGAGTTGGGATTCGCCGACAGTCCGGCCCGTCAGGCCTTCGAGACCTTGCGGCCGGTGATCGAGGAATTCGATCAGACCCCCGACGTCACTCTCCTGGTGCGCTGTATTCCGATCGTGTCGGAAGGTGTGGTGACCGGTGGAGTGTTGTTCATTCGTGACGTGACCGAGGTTCGACGCCGTGATCGCATGTTGCTGTCGAAGGACGCGACCATTCGTGAGATCCACCATCGCGTGAAGAACAACCTGCAGACCATTTCGTCGCTGCTGCGTCTGCAGGCCCGTCGGTTGCAGGCTCCCGAAGCCAAGGCGGCGGTACAGGACAGTGTTCGACGGATCCGGACGATCGCTCTCGTGCACGAGACCTTGTCGCGTGAACCGGGCGAGGACTTCGCTTTCGTCGAAATCGTGCGTCCGCTGATGCGTCTGGCCGAAGAGAGCCTTCAGTCACCCGATCGCCCGGTTCGGTTCCTCATGAAGGGCGATGGCGGACGGCTGCCCGCCAATATCGCCACTCCGTTGTCGGTGGTGGTGACCGAGCTGCTTCAGAACGCCATCGATCACGGTTTCCCGGAAGGCAGTGCGGGCGGGACGGTGGTCGTTCTGCTCGGAGGCGACGACGACACGATCCACATCAAGGTGGTCAACGACGGACGAGGGCTCGACCCTGGTTTCGATCTCGATGCGGCCACCGGCCTCGGCCTGTCGATCGTGCGCACACTCGTGACGACCGAACTCGACGGAACGATCGAAATGCGAGCCGGACGACCCGAGGATTTCGAAGAGGTCGGGATCGCCGGTGTGCGCAAGGGCGACGGAACGGTCGTCGAGTTGCGACTCCCGCGCTGAGCTAGTGAGGCGTCAGCTGGCGGCGGCGCCGGCGTTGTTGATCTGAGCGGCCTTCAGCGCCTTGTTGCGAGCGGCGATACGACGGCGGATGTCTCGACGCTCCTCCTCGGAGGTGCCGCCCCAGATACCCGAGTCCTGGTTGGTCTCGATCGCGAAGTCGAGGCACTCGATCTTCACCGGACATTCGTCGCACACTTGCTTGGCTCGATCGATCTGGAGCAACGCCTGTCCGGTGGTTCCGACGGGGAAGAAGAGCTCCGGGTCGGTGTCCTTGCAGACTGCGTCGACTCGCCAGGTGTAGTCAGCGGAACCGAGGGCCAAGGACGAGGCGAGAATCGACACGGTGTACTCCAGGGGATCGAGGGGTGGGGTGCGGGGACGGATGTCCTCCGAGGGTCAAGCGTGTCAAACCGTCTGGACAGGATCAAGAGGTCGGCCCAATTTTCCGTGATTCTCCCCCATATTCACGAACGCACAAATTGGTGCACATTCGCCCACTCTGTTGCGTTCGCACCCGTATACGGGTGCGAACGCAACAGAGTGGGCGATTTCGTATGTTTGGGGGGTGCAGGTGATTGCGCATCGGGGGGCGTCGAGGGCGGAAGCCGAGAACACCGTCGCCGCCTGCGAGCGGGCCCACCAGCTCCGCTCCGACGCCGTCGAACTCGACGTGCGGCGCACCCGAGATCACGTGCTCGTCGTCCACCACGACGCGCTCCTTCCCGACGGCCGAGTGATCGCCCACACCGATCACGCCGATCTACCACCGCACGTTCCCACACTCGGCGCCGCTCTCGACGCTTGCCGCCCGATGTGGGTGAACGTCGAGATCAAGAACGATCCGAACGAACCTGACTTCGATCCGTCCGATCACATCGCCGATGCGACGATCGAGGAACTGTCACGACGATCCGAAGGTGACGACCGTTGGTTGATCTCGTCGTTCCGTCGCGAGACCATCGATCGTTGTCACGAACTCCGGCCCACCATCCGAACCGCGTGGCTCACGATGACGGTCACGTCCGAGACGCCCTCCGACCTCGCGGCGTCCGGTCACAGTGCCGTTCACCCGTGGTTCGGAATCGTCACTCGCGAGATGATCGAGGCATTCCACGAAGTCGGCCTGCACGTGAACACCTGGACGTGTGACGACCCCGATCGGATGCGTGAATTGGTCGAGTGGGGTATCGACGGCATCTGCACGAACGTTCCCGACGTGGCCGTACCACTGCGCTGAGTCGCGTCAGTTCGGGAACACGAGCCGCACGGCTTCGGGCACGTGTCGGAAGTGAAGACGATTGGTTTCTCCGAGATAGTCGCCGTCCACTTGGTACGGAAATGTCGACGTTCCTTCGATCATGAGTTCGTCGACGGCGTCGAACACGGCGACGTTCTCGTTCGGCGTGATGCCACCGCCACGCAGGGCACCACCGAGCGACGCGAAGATCGCGCGCGCCGACATCGTGCGGAACGTGATAGCCACCAACGGACGATCGAGAGTGGCGTTGGGTGACAGATCGAGTGGTCGATTGCCGAGAAACGTGTAGGGATTGGTGTTCATCACGATCGTGAAATATCCGTCGTGAACGAACTTGGTTCCCGAACTCGGCGTGCCATCAGCGCCTTGTCCACCGATCGACGCGTCGGCGGCCACGGTGAAGTGCGGATGTTTGCGGTCGTATCGGGCGAGCCAGGTGTGCAGGGCGGCGTAGATAAAGAGGGGATGCCCGGCCCACCGCTTCAAGTAGGCGCGTTGTTCGACGGTACGAACGACCGCCGCGTCGTACCCGACTCCGGTGTGGAAGCAGAAGAAGCGGCCGTCGACGCGGCCGAGTCCGATCGGCCGCACCGACCGCGACGAATCGCGCAGGGCGGCGACCAACAGATCGACCGCCGCCACCGGATCGTTCGGGAGCCCGATCGTGCGGGCGAAGACGTTGGTGCTGCCTCCGGGCAACACGCCGAGAGCGGTCTCGCTGCCGGCCACTCCGGTGGCCACCTCGTTCAGGGTCCCGTCACCACCGAAGGAGATCACGAGGTCGAGGCCCCGGTGGGCGGCGTCCTGGGCGTAGCGGGTGGCGTGTCCCCGGCGGTTGGTCTCGACGAGCTGAACGTCGTGGTCACGGGACAGGGCCCGGTGCACGATCACCATGTTGCGGGCCGTCACCGAGGAGGCGAACGAATTCACGACCAGGAGGATCCGCACGGGCCGACGGTACCAGCGGGCCCCGTCGTGGGTCGTGCGTCACGCCTGGCGGATCGGTGCGCCGTCGGTTGTGTGAACCTGCGCACAAGCGACCAGAATGCCGGTCATGAACGTCATCGTCTGTGTGAAGCAGATCCCCGATCCGGCCCTGCCCGGAGCCCTCGATTCCGACAACACGTTGAAACGGGACGGCAAGTTGATTCTCGACGACTCCGACGCCTACGGCGTCGAGATGGCTCTTCAGCTGGTCGATGCGGCCGGCGGCGGAGAGGTGAGCCTGGTCTCGATGGCCCCCAACGGTGAGACGGCCGGCCTGCGGACGGCTCTGGCGATGGGTGCGGCCAAGGCCGTCCTCGTCTCCGATCCGGCACTGCAGGGTTCTGACGCTCTCACGACGGCCAAGATCCTCGCGGCTGCGGTGCAGCGCCTCGGCGGTGCCGATCTGGTGATCGCCGCCACCGAGTCGAGCGACGGCTACACGGGCACCGTTCCCGAGCAGATGGCCGAAGTTCTCGGTCTGCCCTCGGTCACCTTCGCCAAGAAGGTCGCAGTCGACGGCGGCACGCTGAAGGCCGATCGTCAGACCGAAGCCGGTTACGACGAGGTCACCTGTCCGCTTCCGGCACTCGTGTCGGTGACGGCCGGTGTGGTCGAGCCTCGCTACCCGAGTTTCAAAGGCATCATGGCCGCCAAGTCGAAGCCGGTCGAGGAAGTGACCGCTTCCGATCTCGGTGTCACACCGGTCGGTTGGGCCGGTGCCAACCAGAGCATCAGCAATGTCGCCGAAGCCGAAGCTCGCCAGGCCGGCGAGATCATCGAGGACGACGGCGAGACGTTCGGCAAGATCGTGGCCTTCCTCGAAGGCTTGAAGGTCATCTGAGAGAGCGAGGACGAAGATCATGGCAATCAACAACATCTGGGTGTTCGCGCAGGTCGCGAACGGAGCTCCCACATCGGCATCACTCGAACTCGTCACCAAGGCCCGTGGTCTCGGTGGATCGATCAGCGTGTGGGTCGCCGGTGACGGCAATGCCGTGGCCGCCGCTCTCGGCGAATACGGCGCGAGCAAGGTCTACGGCGTCGACTACGGCAGCAACCTCGCCGGAGCCGCTGTCGCCTCGGCGATGAAGAGCACGATCGACGGCGGCGACTCGCCCGATCTCGTGATGTTCCCGCAGTCGTACGAGGGTCGCGACGTGATGGCTCGCCTGTCGGTCAAGCTCGATCGCACGGTGCTCACCAACAACGTCGACATCGCCGCATCGGGCGACTCGGTGTCGGTCACCACGCCCATCTTCGGTGGTAACACACTCGTCACGTCCACGTTCACCGGATCGGCCCCGTATCTCGCGGCGTTCCGTCCGAAGAGCTTCAACCCCGAGTCGGCCGGTGGCGGTGCGGCGTCGGTGGTTGCCGTCGCTCTGCCTGATCTCGGCGCCACGGGTGGTGCCTCGGTCACGGCCGTTCATGTCGAAGAGACATCGGGTCCCAAGCTCGACGAGGCCGATGTGGTCGTGTCGGGTGGTCGTGGTCTCGGCGAGAGCGAGAAGTACGAAATGATCGAGACCCTCGCCAAGTTGTTGAAGGGTGCGCCCGGAGCGTCACGAGCCATCGTCGACGCCGGATGGGTGCCCTACTCGTACCAGGTTGGTCAGACCGGCAAGGTCGTGAAGCCGAGCGTCTACATCGCCGCCGGCATCTCGGGCGCCACTCAGCACATGGTGGGTATGAAGGGTTCGAAGAACATCATCGCCATCAACAAGGACAAAGAAGCACCGATCTTCGGTGTGGCCGATCTCGGCATCGTGGGCGACGTGCACAAGGTGTTGCCGAAGCTCATCGAGGCTCTGCAGGGCCGCTGAGTCGAATCACCGACGAAACGTTCGATCACCCCGGGTGATCGCGAGCGACGAGCGCAACGCTGATCGGCGTTGCGCTCTCGTCGTTCTCGGGGACTTCCACGACCAGGCACAGTTCGTGTGCGTGTGGACGTGATCCGTCGTCGAAGCGCCACCACGTGGCGCCGAGCGCCACGGCACCGATCAAAGCGTCGAGTTCGCCGGCCTCGCGCAGTTCGTCCCAGTCGTCGGTGAGTCCACCGAGTGCGGCGAGCAACCACCAGGTCGAGAACCGTCCGGTTGCCGTTCCGCGTCGCCGTCCGTGTGCACCACCTGATGCACCGCACCAGGTGATCCAGTCGAGAGCATCACCCACGGCGATCGGTGTGAGGCGGGCCGTGGAGAGGCCGAGAGCTCCGAGAGCCGCTCGCGGATCACCGTCGACGACAGCGATGTCGGTGCGTCCGTTCGACGACGACGTCCACGTCTCGACGAGCGATCGGAAGGCCTGCTCGATCCAGGGATCGTCGATTTCATCGGCGCCGCCGACGGTCGTGACGGTGTCCCAGTCGTGACTCCAACCGTCGATCGGTGACGGACACTCCACACCCACGTCGTGGTAGCGGGGAAGTGTGTATTCGGGTTCCCAGTCGCTGATGGCCATCGGAACGTCGAGCACCGGGAACACGTCGTCGTCGATCGAGTCGCCGCGCAGGGCCCGCTCGTAGGCCACGAACGATCGACGCGGTCCGACGGGAAGCAGATCTCGTACGTCTCGCCACGTGTGGTGTTGGGCGATCACTTCGGTGAGCGGACCGATGGAGAATCGTCCGGCATCTTCGTCGACCACTCGACTCGCGTGTTCCGCGTCGGCGAGTAGGGCCAGACGATGTTCGGCGAGAGTGGCGGCCGGCCACACTTGACGTCCGGTCTCGAGGGCGGCTCGTGATCGTTGACGAACTCTCCACAGTCCGGGCCAATCCCGAGACTCACTGCGCGCGTCGATGAGGCGAATGAGTCCGTCGAGATCGGCCCGTGAGACGAGAAGGTCGAGTTCTTCGTCGATGCCTTCGTCGATCGTCACGTCTCTTCTTTACACGATCGGCCAGGGGTAGCGACGTCCGGTCGGGTCGATCGGAAACATTCCTCCCTCGGCGAGCATCTCGGCTCGTTCGACCATGGCCATCGCTTCGTCGTCATCGAGAAGTGCCATCACCTCGACCGGAGGTGAGCTCGCCACTCGGCGCACGGCGTCGAGAATCTCGGTCGAAAGTGGCTCACCACCGAATTCCCAGATGACCGTTCGCAACTTGAAGTCGGCCGAGAAGCAGAGACCGTTGTCGATGGCCCACACTCGTTCGTCGGCGTCGACGAGACAATGACCACTCTTGCGGTCGGTGTTGTTGGCCACGATGTCGAAGGCCGCCAGCCGTCGGAACTGATCGTGCAGATGAGACCGACTCTCGAACAAGGTGAAGTAGTGCTCTCGGAAGTCGGCTTCCACGAACTGCTGCAAGGATCCGACTCCGGCCGGTCCGTCGCGTTCGATCGTGAGCGGTACCAGTCGGAACCCCATCGCCTCCGAGAGTCGGTGGGCCGCGATCTCCCGCTTGTACAGACCGGACGGGAAATCCCACAGCGGACGTTCACCACGAAGTGGTTTGTAGATGGCTCGTAGCGACACGTCACCGAGAGTGACGGTCACGAGGAACGTGCCGTTGCTGCTGTCGGGCATTCGACCTTCGACGTCGATGTCGCCGGTGCTCAGGATCTCGAGAGGGGAGACGCTCACGATCAGTTCATCCGGACGCAGAAGTGACCCTCGGCATCGACGGGTCGACCACAGAATTCGCAGTCGGGTCGTCCGGCGGCCACCACCCGGTCGGTCTGGTCGCAGAACGCGAGTGCCTGGGCGCGCGTCATCGTCACGCGAATCGAATCACCCTCGTCGTCGTCGCTCTCGTCGACATCGTCGTCCTGATCGTCGTCCATCGACGAGTCGATGTCACGAAGAACCAAGGTGAATCGGTCGGAGTTCTTGTCGAATTCGAGTCCGACCGAGCCGAGCACGAACTCCTCGTCGATCGGTTCGACGAGCGACATCGGACGTCGGAAGATCGTGCCTTCGACGATCGGAAGATGGGCGAGAGCACGACGAAGGTATTGGGCGATCGCAGCCGCCTGCTGTTTCTCGCATCGGACCGTGGCCACTCGGTCGTCGTCACGGGCCTGCAGGAAGAAGGTCCGTTGACCGGGCCGGCCGACGGTGCCGGCGGTGAACACGTCGACCGAGTCGAAGACGATCTCACCCATGAGTCAGCTCGGACGCAGATCGCCGAGCGATCCTCCGGTCGAATTCACGGTGAGGACGATCGGTCCTCCCATGGTGTAGGCCACGGCCGAGATCGAACACGTGCTGATCACGATGCGTTGGAAGAGATCGAGATGCGTTCCCATGGCGTGGGCCATGGCCGCCTTGATCGGATCGGCGTGCGAGACGCACACGATCGTTCCGCCTCGGTGTTGGGCGCAGAGACGGTCGACGGCCGACACCATGCGAGTCTGCATCTCGGTGAAACTCTCGCCGTTGGGGAATCGAAAGGTCGACGGGGCTCGTTGCACAGTGTTCCACTCGGGCAACTTCATCAACTTCTTCAGTTCGGATCCGGTCCAGTCACCGAAATCGCATTCGAGAAGACCCTTGTCGATGCGCGTGCGTTGACCGAGGAGTTTGGTGATCGGGGCCGCTGTTTCGCGCGCCCGTTCGAGGGGTGATGCGTACACGGCGTCGATCTTGGCGATGGCCGACAATCGTCGGGCGGCCTCTTCGGCTTGTTCGACACCCTTCTCGGCGAGATGCAGACCGGGTGCTCGACCCGGGAGTGACTTTCCGGTCGTCGGGGTCTGGCCGTGACGAACGAAGAGCACCAACGTCGAGGACGGGGGAGCGGTACGGGGGGATTTCCGAGTGCCCATGACGGGTGCCAACCTAGTGGTGTCATGCCGAAGCCGTCTCGTCAGTCTCGAGTTCTCGTCGAACTTCACGACGAGGTCGTGCAATGTCGTCGATGTGATCGTCTGGTCGAGTGGCGCGAGGCCGCGGCCGTCGAGAAGCGAGCCGCGTATCGTGACGACGAGTACTGGGGTCGTGGTGTCCCCGGATTCGGTGATCCGGCGGCCGAGGTTCTCGTTCTCGGTCTGGCGCCGGCTGCGCACGGAGCCAATCGCACCGGACGGATCTTCACCGGCGATCGAAGCGGTGACTGGTTGTACCGCGCCATGTTCCGGGCCGGCTTGGCCAATCAGGAGACGTCGACGCATCGTGACGACGGCCTGCTCCTCACGGGTGCGTGGGTCACGTCGGCGGTGAAGTGCGCACCGCCCGACAACAAGCCGTCCACCGACGAACGTGATGCATGCGTGCCGTTCCTGCGGCGGGAGATCGAGGCCCTGTCTCGGTTGCGAGTGGTGGTGTGTCTCGGATCATTCGCTTACGAGGCGGCGTGCCGCGAGTTCGCCGTGAAGCCTCGGCCGAAATTCGGTCACGGTGTGGAGGCGCAGACGTCAACCGGACTCGTGTTGGTGTGTTCGTTTCATCCGAGTCAACAGAACACTTTCACCGGTCGTCTGACCGAGCCCATGTTCGATGCGATCTTCGAGCGGGTGACGCAGTTGGTGAGCGCTTAGCGCTCGAGAGCCTGTTTGACGGCCGCCGCGGCTTGAGCGATCGCCTGACCGGCATCGTCGACGAAGGCACTCATCGAGAAGAACCCGTGTATCTGGCCGTAGTACCGCGTGAGTGTGCAGGGCACACCAGCGGCGATCAGACGACGGGCGTATTCCTCGCCCTCGTCGCGCAGCGGGTCGTATTCGGCAGTGATGACGAGAGCGGGTGGTGACGAAGCGAGAGCCGCATCGGGCGCACACAGCGGAGACACCCGCGGATCGTCTTCGGCGCCGTGATCTCCGCTCAGGTAGTGATCGCAGAACCACTTCATCGACGACGCAGTGAGGCGATATCCCTCGGCGTTGTCGCGGTAGCTCTGCGATCCCCGACGGGCGTCGGTCACCGGATACACGAGCATCTGGTAGCGAAGCGGAACTGGTTGCAGCTGAGCCACGACCGCGGCCAGGTTTCCGCCCGCCGAATCACCACCGACTGCGATGCGTGTCGGATCGACACCGAGTTCGTCGGCGTGAGAATGGGCCCATCGCAACGCATTCAGTGAATCGGTGAGAGGTGCGGGGAACGGATGCTCGGGCGCCAGTCGATAGTCGACACTCAACACGGCGTGACCGAGAGCGTTGGTGAGTCGTCGGCACACGTCGTCGTGGCTGTCGAGGCCACCGAGAACCCATCCGCCTCCGTGGTAGTAGACGAGGAGTCCGAGATCGGTGCGGTCGTTCGGCCGGTACAGACGGACGGGAACTCCATCGGCATCGAGGTCGCGAGTCTGATGGATCGGATGATCCGACGGAGCGATCATGGCGTCGAAGCCACGACGGGCCGTGACCGGATCCTGTGTGTCGAGGGCCGGCGCACCGAGTTGTGCGAGCGCATCGAGCAACGTCGCCGTTTGTGGATGCAGAGTCATGTCGAGCCCGAGTGTCAGGGTGCGGCCGGAGCCGGGGCCGCCTTCTTCTTCGGCGGAGGAACACCGACCGTCGGTGCCTTGTCGGCCCATTCGGGCCAGCGGCGACGGCTCACGATCGACAGAGTGCGCAGCAACTTCATGGCCACCTCGTCCTCTTGGGCGGGACGGGCTTCGATCACTCCGTCGGCGATCATGCGATTGATGACTTCCTCGCCGAGTTCGGTGCGCACGATGGTGAGCGTCCAGTCGTTGTCCTTACCGATGCCGCCAGTGGCGATGTCGCTGTGTTCGGCCGAGAAGTCAGGACAGTTCTTGCATCCTTCGCGTGTCCACTGGTGACATTCCTTCAGGTCGATCTCGTGGTACGAGCCGTCCTTCATCCAGATCTGGAACACGCCCTTGATGTTCATCTTGACCATGTCCTGCTTCTTCAGGCCGTACTTGGCCTCGAAGAGTTCGGGGAAGATGGCATCGTCGAAGGTCTTCGAGCACAACAGGCCGATGTTGAAGAGGAACGGCTTGCTCACCTTGCCGGCCTTGCGGTCCCACATGACCGGCGGCGACGACGTCTGACAGCCCATTCCGACGAGTGCGAGTTTCGAGAAACCCTGTTCCTTCGCGTCGCGCAACGCGAGCGGATTGGCGCAGTAGGTGTAGCGCGAACCGGCGGTGGCGAGCACCTCTTCTTTGTTGCGGGCGAGCGCCGGCTTGGCCTTCCATGCGTCGTCGGGCTCGACACCGCTCACCAAGGCGGCCTCGATGTAATCGTTCTCGAGGAGCCAGATGAGCATGGCCGACACGAAGCCGCCGTCCTGACCCTTGTCGTGGGCGACCTTGTCACTCGCCCTCGTGAGGAGCAACTGGCGCCAGATACCTGCCATCTCGTCGGGTTCGCGAACTCGACCGAACAGATGAAGGTCGGCCGATTCCTCCCACTTGCGAAAGCGCGGACACGCTCGCGTGCACGTAGTGCATCCCTTCTCACCGTGCAGACAGTTGGACGGCCCGAGTTCTTCTTCGAGATGGAAGGGCTTGTACTTGCCTTCTTCGTGTTCGTATCCGATGACGTCGTGTGGGCACGTGACGACACAACCTGCACATCCGGTGCACAAGCCGGTGGTCACGACCTCTTCGTAGAGTTCTTTCCACTGGGCCGTCCAGCGTTCGGCTTTCGGAGTCGTAGGCTCGGTCATCGTCATGCGACCAATCTAGGTCGTGAGCATCGTGGCCCGAACAGCCGGGCCGGGAATCGGGGGTCCGCACATGGGAATGATCGGTGAGCGAGTCGTACGTACCGAGGATCCGGCACTCGTGACGGGACGAGCCACCTACGTCGACAATCTGGTGGTCGAGGGAGCCGTGCACGTGGTGTACGTGAGATCGACCGTCGCTCATGCTCGCCTCGTCTCGATCGACACCTCTGACGCGCGATCGATGCCCGGCGTCATCGGAGTGTTCACTCATGCCGATCTGGTGGCCGACGGCATCGGTCCGTTGCCGATCGACATGCCTCTCCTTCCGGCCGATGTTCGACGCACGGCCCTCGCCGATGGAACGGTTCGGTTCGTCGGCGAACTCGTCGCCGCCGTGGTGGCCGAAGCTCGCGCCGAAGCGATCGACGCGGCCGAAGCGGTGCTCGTCGACTACGAACCCCTCGATGTGGTGATCGATCCAGTGGCGGCCATGGAGTCGTCGACCCTTTTGTTCCCCGAGCACGGGTCCAACGTGGTCGTCACGTTGCCGGCTCTCGGACCGATCGATTTCTCCGACTGCGACGTCGTGCTCGAGAAGCGCATCGTCAATCAGCGCCTGGCGCCCAGCCCACTCGAGATGCGCGTTGCCGTCAGTCGATGGGAAGAACCCGACGAGTCGGGTGTGCGCCGTCTCACTCACTGGCAGGCCACGCAAGGAGCCCACCCGATCCGGAACCAGATCTGTGACTTCTACGGCCTGCCGGCCGAGCAGGTTCGAGTGATCACTCCCGACGTCGGTGGTGGCTTCGGGGCCAAGGCCTTCTTCTATCCCGAAGATCTTCTCGTGCCTTGGCTCGCCCGTCGGGTCGACCGTCCGGTTCGCTACACCGAGTCGCGTACCGAGAGCATGAACGGTCTCGGCCATGGCCGCGGTCAGATCCAGGACGTGAAGATCGGGGGTACTCGTGACGGTCGGATCCTGGCCTACGAGGTTCGCGTGGTGCAGGACGCCGGCGCCTACCCGCGATTCGGAGCCTTCCTGCCGTTCATGACCGGACGCATGCTCACCGGCACCTACGACATTCCTCGCGCTGCCATGACGGCGTACGGCGTTCTCACCAACACGGTTCCCACCGTCGCCTATCGCGGGGCGGGACGACCCGAGGCTGCAGCGGCGATCGAACGAGCCGTCGACATGTTCGCGCGTGAGATCGGACTCGACCCGGCCGAGGTTCGCCGACGCAATCTCGTGGCCCCCGACCGTTTCCCGTACACCACGGCCATGGGCACCACCTACGACAGCGGTGACTATCCCGGTGCTCTCGAACTCGCGCTGCAAGCTGCCGACTATCCGGCGCTGCGCGCCGAGCAAGAGCGCCGACGAGCGAACGACGATCCCGTTCAGTTGGGTATCGGTATCGCCGTGTACGTCGAGATCACTGCCATGTCGGGTGGATCCGAACTCGGCACGATCGACGTGACGGCCGACGCCGACGGACGCCCGTGCGCGCGCATCGTCACCGGAACCACGCCGTACGGCCAGGGTCACCGCACCACGTGGGCGATGCTGGCCGCCGACCGACTCGGCATTCCGTTCGAGAACATCACGGTCGTTCACGGTGACACGGATCTCGTGCGATCGGGTGAGATCACCGGGGGGTCGCGGTCGGTGCAGCTGGGCGGTACCAACGTGTGGCGCGCGGCTGGAGAGGCCGCCGACAAGGCACGTACGGTCGCCGCTCAATTGCTCGAAGCCGATGTGTCCGACGTGGTCCTCGAGAACGGCAAGTTCTTCGTGGTGGGTTCACCGGCGGTGTCGAAGCAGTGGTCGGACGTGCTCGCCGAGGCGGCCCGCCGTGACGAATCGATCGATGGCGAAGGCGACTTCGCGCAGGCCGGAGGCACGTTCCCGAGTGGTGCGCACGTCGCGGTGGTCGAAGTCGATACCGAGACCGGCAAGGTGAAGTTGCGCGACGTGTTCGCCGCCGACGACGCCGGGCGCATCGTCAACCCGTTGCTCGCCGAAGGCCAGATCCATGGTGGCCTCGTTCAGGGAATCGGGCAGGCACTCTTCGAAGAAGTGATCTACGACGCCGACGGCAATCCGCTCACCGGCAACTTCGCCGACTACGGGTTTCCTTCCTCGGCCGAAGTGCCCAGTTTCGTGACAGTGCACCTGGCGTCACCGTCACCGCTCAACGACTTGGGAGCCAAGGGGATCGGCGAGAGCGGCACCATCGGCGCCACACCGGCGGTTCAGAACGCAGTCGTCGATGCCTTGGCACCGTTCGGTGTCGACCACGTCGACTTGCCGTGCACACCGCACCGGGTGTGGGCGGCCATCACGACCACTCGCTGACTCGTTCCGTACACGCGGAACGTCCCCGGACCGCCGACTCGACTCGTGCCGCCGATGTCGTCGATCCGGGGACTGCCCCTACCGGAGAGGAGAACCCTCCGTGCCAGCCGGCAACGATGCCGGACAGCTCTTGTGATCCGCAGGATCAGATGGCGCTGGCGCCTTCCTCACCGGTGCGGATGCGAACCAGGCGATCCACCGAGGTCACCCAGATCTTTCCGTCGCCGATCTTGCCGGTGGACGCTGCGGCGCTGATCGCCGAGATCACCGAATCGACCGACGTGTCGTCGACGACCACTTCGAAACGAACCTTGGGAACGAAGTCGATCTTGTACTCCGCACCGCGATACGTCTCGCTGTGACCGCCCTGGCGACCGAAGCCGCGGACTTCGCTGACCGTCATTCCCTGGATGCCGGAAGCCTTCAAGGCCTCTTTCACGTCGTCGAGTTTGAACGGCTTGATGATGGCTGTGATGAGTTTCATGTTTCTCAGTCCTTCCGATGCTCAGCGGAGCACCATGTCGTCGCCGACGTAGCCGGGCATACCGTGTTCGTGAGTGTCGAGACCTTCGATCTCCTCCTGCTCGCTCACTCGGAGACCGATGGTCTTCTTGATGAGAGCGAAGAGGATTCCGGTGGTCACAGCGACCCAAGCGGCGATGATCAGAACCATGAGGATCTGCACGATGAGCTGGTCGATGCCACCGCCGTAGAAGAGACCGGCCTTCTCGCGACCGAGGAAGGCATCGTCGTAGCGGGCGAAGAGTCCGACGGCGATGGTTCCCCACGCACCACACACGCCGTGCACGCTGATGGCACCCACCGGGTCGTCGATTCGGCGCTTGTCGAAGAACACGACCGAGAAGACCACGATGAAGCCGGCGATTCCACCCGTGATGAGCGCACCGAGAACGTTCATGGTTCCGCAGCCGGCGGTGATACCGACGAGTCCGGCGAGCACACCGTTACCGACCATGGCCATGTCGACCTTGCCGGTCTTGAACCAGACCGTGGCCAGCGTGACCGCTCCACCAGCCGCCGCAGCGACGAGAGTGTTGACAGCGATCCATGCCACGTAGTTGTCGGCGGCGAGTTCGGAGCCGGGGTTGAACCCGAACCAACCGAGCCACAGGATGAAGACACCGAGCATGGCGAGCGGAATGCTGTGGCCGGGAATGGCTCGCGGCTTGCCGTCGGGGCCGTACTTGCCGATACGGGGTCCGAGGAACATCGCACCCATGAGGGCCGCGACACCACCGGTCATGTGCACGATCGAGGATCCGGCGAAGTCGGAGTAGACGGCGTCACCGATGTTGATCTTCGAGATGAGACCGCCACCCCACGTCCAGTGAACGACCACCGGATAGATGAACGCGGTCATGACGGCGCTGAAGACGAGGTAGGCCTTGAACTTCGTGCGCTCGGCCATGGCTCCCGAAGCAATGGTCACAGCCGTAGCGGCGAACACCACCTGGAAGAAGAAGAACGTCGGCGTGGTGAGAGTACCGATGCCACTCGATCCCCATTCGAAGGGGTTCGAGCCGCTGAGGAACCAACCACCGAGACCGATGAACCAACCGCCGTCACCACCGAAGGCGAAGGCGTAGCCAACGGCGAGGAACATGATCACACCGATCATGGCGTCGGCGAAGTTCTTGGCGAAGATGTTCACGACGTTCTTGGCACGCGTGAGACCGGCTTCGAGCAGTGCGAAGCCGGCTTGCATGAAGAACACGAGACATCCGGCCAGGATCAGCCAGAGATTGTCGAGAGCGGCCTGGACACCGTCCACGGCCGCCATGGGGTCGGCTTCTTCCGCCAGAGCGATTCCGGGAATCGCCAATGCCGCAGCAGTGGCGCCCGCAATGCTCAGCGAGAGACGTAATGCTTTCTTTCGCATGAGGTTCTCCTTGTGAGGGGACTCGGGTGATGGGGAGGTCCGTCCACGCTGACGGGATGTGTGGAACGGACCTCGTTGTCTCGTCACCACGACACGAGTGAAAGTACGAGGGCTGTGTTTCCCGATCGTCTGGAGAATGTTTCGTCTCTGTGACCGCTTCGTCCGATGTTCGGTTCGGCGCGATCGCCGGGTTCAGGCGGCGAGGAGTCGCCGGGCGTCGTCGACGGCCGAGGGCTGGAGCATCCAGCCGCGACTGCGCACGGTCCGAATGGCCTCGGGGCCGAGAACCCGGCGAATGGATACCAGGAGCGAGTCGCATCGGCGGCTGTTGAGGCCGGTCAGCCCGGCTCGTCGAGCCAGTTCGGCTCGGCTGACCACCCGTCCCTGGCAGTCCAGAAACACCTGTAAGACGGCTGTTTCCTGGGCGGTGAGGGGGGTGTCGGAGGTGAGCAGGGCGTCGGGGCAGGCGTCCATGGCTCCTGACCGTAGGAATCGGCCGTGACGGGTCTGTTGGCACCGTGTGAACGCTGTGTGAACGACGACGCAGGATCGTGAGTCGCCGAATTGTCCCGTCCCGACATGTGTCGGTGAGAATGACCGAATGGAACTCAGCTACCCCGCCGACGCCGAAGAATTCCGTCAGGAGATCCGCACCTGGCTCGAGAAGAACCTCCCGAAGGGTTGGGGTCAGCCCGGCTTCGAGATGTCGGCCGAGGACCGCAAGGCGTTCAACGAGACCTGGCCGTCGAAGTTGTTCGAAGGTGGCTGGATCTGCGCCACGTGGCCGACCGAGTACGGCGGCAAGGGCCTGTCCACCATGCAGGGTGTGGTGTTGGCCGAGGAATTCGCACGACTGAAGGCGCCGCTGCGGGCCGACTTCTTCGGCGACACCTTGGTCGGTCCGACGTTGCTGCAGTGGGGAACCGAAGAACAGAAGAAGGAATTCCTCCCCAACATCTTGAACGGTCAGACGCGTTGGTGTCAGGGCTTCAGCGAACCGAACTCGGGCTCCGACCTGGCGTCGTTGAAGACCACGGCCGTTCTCGACGGTGACGAGTGGGTCATCAACGGCCAGAAGGTCTGGACGACCGGTGGTCATCATGCCGACTACTGCTTCTTGCTCACTCGCACCGATCCCGATGCGACCAAGCACAAGGGCATCTCGTACCTCCTCGTTCCGATGCGTCAAGAAGGCGTGGAAGTGCGCGGCATCGTACAGCCCGACGGAACCGCGGAGTTCTGCGAAGTGTTCTTCACCGATGCCCGCTGCCCGAAGGACAACGTGGTGGGTGGTGTCAACAACGGTTGGAAGGTCGCCAACTCCACACTCGCCTTCGAGCGCGGTATGAGCGCCACCACTGGGTACCGCCGCTTCGAAGAGGAGTACCGCCTGATGAAGCAGGCCGCCACCGAGAACGGTTCGATCGAACACGACGGTGTTCGGCAGCGCCTGATGCGCTACTACACCAAGATCCAGATCCTGCGCATCAACGGTTTGCGTTCGCTCACCGCCACGCTCAACGGCTCGAAGGATCTCGGTGTCATGGCTCTCGGTGCCACCAACAAGATGTTCTGGTCCGAGATGCACAAGGAGGCCATGGAACTGGCCCTCGACATCTTCGGTGCCGAGTCGATGCTCGTCGACGCCGGTGCGTCGGCGTCGTGGCCGGGTGTCGCACGTGAAAGGCGACGTGAGGGGTACCCCGTCAGCCCGATGATGTCGGCCTTCTTCTTCAGTCGCTCCGAAACCATCTGGGGTGGAACGAGTCAGATCCAGCGCAACATCGTGAGTGAGCGCGTCCTCGGTCTGCCGAAGGAGCCGTCACCTAGTTGACCGAACCCATATTGACACCCCGTCTCCTGATGGTGATGGGGGCGACGCTCGCGTAGTACGTGTGCGTCGGAATTCTGATTCCGGTCCTGCCGGTGTTCGTCGAGAACGGCATGGGATCGGGCGAGGCGATGGTCGGTGCGTCGGCCGTGGCCTTCAGTCTGGCCGCCGTCCTGTCACGGCCGCTGATCACGTTGATCGGGGTGCATTCGGGTCGACGCATCTTGATGGTGGGTGGTGGCTTCATCGGTGCGATCGGCGGGATCGGCCTGGTGTTGGTGACCGAACCCTGGCAAGTGCTTCCGTTGCGCGCGCTCATGGGTGCCGGTGAGGCAGCTCTGTTCGTCGGCGCATCGACGATCGTGGTCGAATCCACACCACAACATCGTCGCGCCGAGGCGGCGAGTTATCTCTCGTTGTCGGTATTCGGCGGGCTGTCGATCGGGCCGATCATCGGTGAGGCGGTACTCGGTGACGTGGCGTCGTCGGCTCGTGGCCTCGGGGTCGGGAACTTCGATGCCGTGTTCGTTCTCGTCGGACTGGCAGCTCTCGTCGCAGCTCTTGCATCGTTCGCCGCTCCGCATTGGGTGGGGGAGAAGATCACACCCGAACCCTTCCGGTGGCTCGAACGCGACGCCGTGTTTCCGGGTCTGGTGCTAGCGAGTGGAATTGCGGCATGGACCGGGTTCAGCACGTTCCTACCGACTTTCGCCAAGGATCAGGGAATCGGTGGGTCGGCCCCGTTCTTCTTTCTGTACAGCATGATCTGCATCGTCGTCCGATTGTTCGGTGCGAAGTGGCCCGAGCGATTCGGACTTCGACGCACGGTGTTCGGTGCCGTCTCGATCATCTTCCTCGGCATGGTGGTCGTCTCGTTCTTCGGTAACGAATCAGGGATCTGGGTGTCGACCGCTCTCATGGGACTCGGGATGTCGTTCCTCTATCCGTCACTTCTCGCCATGAGTGTGAAGAACGTGAGCGATGCCAAGCGAGTCGCCGTCGTGTCGAGCTTCACGATGTTCTTCGAGATCGGAGCCACGGCGAGTGGGCTGATTCTCGGCGGCGTGGGCGAAATGTTGGGCAAGCGTGCGATCTTCGTGGGTGGGGCCATGTTCGCGGCTTACGGCATGTACGTGGTCATGAAGACGCGTCCACCGATCGAGAAGCGTGAGCTCTCAGTGACTGCTGGCTGACGAGTCTCCGGGTTGCATGGCCGAGTTCGACCGCAACGGACGAGCCGGCACACGGAACGCGATGATCGTGGCCGCAATGATGATCGGTACCGCCGCCCAGAACACGATCGTGATCGCGTCGGCCATCACACCGAGAGCCAAGGTCTTCTGCTCAGGGGGCAAGTCGGCGATGGCGCGTGGACGGCGGATCAAGGCCTCGTCGATTCGTCCCGAGATCCGGGAGTTGAACAGAGCCCCGTACACCGCGAGTCCGATCACCCCTCCGAGAGAGCGCATGAAGAGCACCAGTGAGGAAGCCGTTCCCATCTCGTGGGGTTGAACCGCGTTCTGCACTGCGAGGGTTCCGGTGGGCATGAGGGCCCCCAGACCGATTCCGATCAGAGCCGAACCGATCATGGCGACCACGATGTAACCGTCACTCGGTCCGAGAGTGGTGAGAACCAACAATGCAACGAGGGTCACGATCGTTCCGAACGGCGGCCACACCTTGTACGAACCGGTCTTCGACGTCCGGCGTCCGATGAGAGTGGCCGAAAACGCCACTGCGACGGCCAGCGGTGTGAGCAGGAGTCCTGAATTGGTGGGTGACACGCCGGTGACACCTTGGAGATAGAGGGGCAAGAAGGCGTTGGTCCCGTAGAACACCGTTCCGACAAGGAACATCATCGGGATCACGGTGCGAACGACGTCGATCGAGAACATCGACATCGGAATGATCGGTTCCGGTGCTCTCAGCTCCCACCTGACGAAGGTGATGGCGCCGGTGGCGGCCGTCAGAAGAAGTCCGAGGGTCGACGGATGGGTCCATCCGTTCTCGTCACTCGACCAGGCGAGAGCCACGATGAGCGACGAAACCGAGACGACCAGAAGGAACGCACCTCGGTAGTCGACCTTGCGTTCGACCTTGGTGAACGGAAGGCGAAGGGCTCGGTCGGTGATGGCGAGGGCGATGAGGCCGAGTGGAAGATTGAGAAGGAAGATCCAGCGCCAACTCGTGTTGTCGACGATGAAGCCACCGATGAGCGGACCGATCACACTCGTCACGGTGAACACACTCGTGATGAATCCGACGTAGCGGCCACGTTCGCGTGGAGCGACGACGTCACCGATGATGGCGAACGACAACGAGAAGAGTCCGCCTCCACCGATTCCTTGCACACCGCGCGACAGGATCAATTGCAACATGCTCTGCGAGATTCCGCAGAGCAGTGATCCGACGACGAAGGTGATGATCGCGATCTGGAAGAGTCGTCGCCGACCGTAGAGATCGGAGAGTTTGCCGAACAGCGGAGTGGATGCCGTCTGGGTCAGGAGATATGCGGTACCGACCCACGCGTAACTCTTCACGCCGCCGAGATCACCGACGATGGTGGCCAGTGCCGTGTTGATGATCGTGCCTTCGAGGGCCGACAGGAACATGCCGGCCATGACGCCACCGAAAATGGTGTAGATCTGCCTCTTCGACAGTTGGGGGATGGGGGCGACGTCGGTCATGGCATTCTCCGGTAGTTGTACGGTACAACGAAAGCCGCCGAACGCCGCAGTTCGGAGATGGGCCAAGATGTGACATGCCAACCACTGCCGATTCCCCTCTCGTCCGGCGCACCATCGATTCGCCGGTCGGCCCATTGGTCCTGGTTGCCTCGGCCTCGGGTCTGGTGGCGGTCGACTTCGGCGTCCGACCCGAACGCCTCTCGATCGACGAAGGACCGTCGGACGTGCTCGACCGAGCCGAACAACAACTGGCCGAGTACTTCGCCGGTGACCGTCAGGACTTCGATCTGCCCCTCGAACCCGAGGGCACGGCGTTCCAGTTGTCGGTCTGGCAGGTGCTGCGCACCATTCCATACGGTCAGACCATCTCGTACGGCGAGCAGGCCCGTCGTCTGGGCGATGCCAACAAGGCGCGTGCCGTCGGGGGCGCCAATGGCAAGAATCCTCTGTCGATCGTCGTTCCGTGCCATCGCGTGATCGGCGCATCCGGTGCGCTCACCGGATTCGGCGGAGGGATCTCCATCAAGGAGAGTCTGTTGCGACTCGAACAGGAGGTGGCGTCGTGCGTCTCCCGGTGAGAGGTTCCGGAGACGATCCTCGACTTTCCGAATTGTTCGCCAAGGGTCTCACGGGTCCCGAAGGTGACCCACTGAACATCTTCGGAGTGCTCGGGAATCATCCCGACATGTTGAAGCGGTGGCTCGTGTTCGCGACCCATGTGCTGTCGAAGAACACGCTCTCTCCTCGTGACCGCGAGCTACTCATCCTGCGGACGGGTTGGAACTGCGGATCGAAGTACGAGTGGGGTCAGCACGTGGTGATCGCGCGCGACTGCGGGATCAGTGACCACGAGATCGAATCGGTGAAAGAGGGTCCGTCGGCGTCGTCGTGGTCGAGTCATGATCGCATGCTTCTTGTTGCGGCTGACGAGCTGCATCAGCACCAGACACTGAGTGATCACGCGTGGAACGGCCTGACGGCCACCTACTCCACCGAGCAAGTACTCGATGTGATCGCAACGGTGGGCAATTATCACCTCGTCGCCATGTTCTTGAACAGCACCGGAGTGCCGCTCGACGCCGGTGTTCCCGACGATCCCGAAGTGGGCCGCCGCTGAATTGGTGGGTCGTCGACTCGCCGGTCAGCGACGCTTGGCCGTGACGACGACGCTCAGCGACGCTTCGCGTTGGCCGATTGCTCGCGCCGTTTGCGCGCCGCTTCTTGCTCGGCGGCCTTTCGAGCCTTGCGCTGTTCGCGCAGTGCAGCGCGCTCGGCCGTCTCTTCTTTCTCGAGAACGACCGGTGCGGTGGTGGTGACTTCGGCCGGCGGCAATTTGTAGTCGTCGTTGGTCTTCAGGATGCGAATGATGTGAGGTGATGCGACGGCCTCGCCGCACACGACGGTGGCCAGCATCATCTGCGTCGCCGCCAGACCGTGCTTCTTCGACACTTCGGGCAGAACGTCGAGCAGCTGCTCTTCGCTGGGGTCGTCGGAATCGTCGCCGAGCAATTCGATGCAGTCGTTCAGACAGTCGTCGGTGAGGAGCAACGAGAGTCGCTCGAGATCACCGTTGATCCGTCCTTTGTTGGCGGTCTCACGAATGGCGCTCACCAGACCGGCATCGTCGAGCTCGGATCCCTTCACGCCCGCGATGTGCTGGACTGCGTCTTGGCCCTCCTCGTCGAGGGCCTGGTAGCGGCGGACGATCTCGGTGTCTTCGAGACTACGCAAAGCGCGATCGAGGAGTGAGAGAGCGACGAGACGGGTCTTGACCTGGTTCACAGTTGGTGAAGGCTAGCCGTGCAAATGCACGTGGACGCAGTCGTCGGTGACGACAGAATGTCGCCATGACCGATTCGATGAAGAACCGCCTGCAGGACGACCTCACACTCGCCATGAAAGCGAGTGACGATCTCACCAAGTCGACTCTGCGCATGTTGCTCGCCGCTGTGATGAACGCCGAGGTGGCCGGCAAGGAGGCTGTCACGTTGAACGATGCTCAGGTGATCGCGGTGTTGCGTTCCGAGGCGAAGAAGCGAATCGAATCGGCTGAGGTCTACGAGCAGGCCGGACGCAACGAGTTGGCCGACAAGGAGAAGGCCGAGTTGTCGGTGATCGAGAAGTACTTGCCGGCGGCCATGGACGAGTCGGCTCTACGAGCCATCGTCGACGAGGAAGTCGCCACGGCGGCGGCCGCGGGTCAGACGGGTCCGAAGGCGATGGGTGTGGTGATCAAGGCGGTGAAAGAACGCGTGGGTGAGAGTGCGGACGGCGCGGCGATCGCCGCCGCCGTCAAATCAGCTCTTTCCTAACCCTCCTCACCCTTGGTGTTCTGGGTGAATAATTCGTCGTTTTTGCGCGTATTTTTCTCCCAGAACGACGAGGGGATGTGGACGGACGCGAAGGTGGCGGCCCGGATGTCCGGACCGCCACCTTCTGGGCAGGGGAGAAGTTGTCGGTGTGA